>JBKQSP010000075.1:0-3745 GCA_052143575.1 Acidimicrobiales bacterium | reverse complement strand
CCCGTGCGCCTCCTTCGGACTCGTCGCCACCTTCTGTGTGCTCGGGCGGTAGTCGTCGAAGCCGTTCGGAACGACGGCAAAGCGGCTCGGCGGGAGCCCTGACCGCTGCGCCAGCTCGCCGGCGAGCGCATGGTGGTTCGTGACCACGGTCGTGGCCGACCTGCAGGCTCTCAGGTTGATCATCCGGTAGACGGCACGCCGCGTCTCTCGTTCGGCGAGCCGGCGATGCGGGCAGGTCCACGGCGTGGCGTCGTGCTCGGAGTAGATGAGCGGGATCCGATGGCCCTTCTGGCGCAGGGCCAGGAGCACGAGCACGGTGGCAAGGGCGCCGTGCAGGTGGATGACGTCGAAGGCGGGCCGCGAGGCGTCGCCCAAGAGCCGGTGCACGCGGCGGGCCGCCCTCAGGTTGCCGACGAGGTGCTGCAACAGCCACCTCGGGAAGGCGAAGGGGATGCGGCGGACCTGCTTGGCGATGCCCCGGTCGCTTCGCAACCGCTCCACGGTCATGGCGATGGAATCGCCTTCGAACATGGCGAGGTCGACGTCGCCGATGAACACGACGTCGTCGCCGCGCTGGGCCAGGTGGCGGGCCATCTGAAAGGCCACGAACTCAGCCCCGCCCGACTTGCGCCCCACTGCGACCACACCCCGGCTCACCATGAGCACGCGCAACCGAAACCCCTCTCCGCCCAGGTGGGTTTGCCCTCCCCCGAGAACCCGCTGCTCAGACCCTACATCACCCGTTGTGCACGGGAAATTAACCCGTCGTTCACGCGGTGTGCCAGCTGCCGGCCCGCCCCACGCACAATTTGCCCCGAGGGCGGAGCAGATGCGTCCTTTCGGGCCGGCTTGATACTACTGACAGTGATATTTCAGCCGCTCTCAGTGTTAGCATGCCCGCCATGGCGTCGGGTCGGCTCATCGCTGCCCACCTGCACCGGCGGGCCGGCTTCGGTGCGCTCCCTCACGAGCTCGACGAGCTGGAGCATTGGAGCTTCGATCGTCTCGTCACGTCGCTGATCGCCGGCTTGGGGGAGGTTGACAAGGCGGGCAACGCCGTCCCCCCTCCGCATCTGACAGCCGTGCCGGTGGCTGCTGCGGATCCCGACGCCTACGAGGGACGCGAACACGGCGAGCTCCTCGCCCTCACGAGCTGGTGGGTGAGTCGGATGATCGTCACCGACACCCCGTTGCACGAGAAGCTGACGCTGTTCCTGCACGAGCAGTTTCCGACGGGCTACGACAAGGTTCGCTACATCGAATTCATGTACCGCCAGAACCAGCTCTTCCGCTCCCTCGGCGCCGGGGCCTTCGACGTGCTGACGAAGGCGGCGGCGGCGGATCCCGCCATGCTCCTGTGGCTCGACGCCGCCGTCAGCATCAAGAAGAGCCCGAACGAGAACTTCGCCCGCGAGCTCATGGAACGCTTCACGATGGGGATCGGCAACTACAGCGAGACGGACGTGAGCGAGGCGGCGCGCGCCTTCACCGGCTGGGAGATCGACTACGCCACGGGCGAAGCCCGCCTCGACGCTCTCAACCACGACGGCGGCGTCAAGCACGTCCTCGGTCATGGCGGCGATCTCAGCGGCGACGACGTCGTCGAGATCGTCACCCATACCAAGGCATCCGCCCGCTGGGTGACTTCGAGAATCTGGTCGCTCTTGGCTTTTCCCGTCTCCGCCTCGGCGCCGGTCGTCGGCGACCTCAGCCCCGTCTACGCCAAGCACCTCGACATGACGGAGCTGTTGGAGGCGATCCTCCGGCACCCTTCCTTCGTCTCGGCGCAGTCCGTTCACGCCCTCGTGAAGCAGCCCGTCGAGTTCGTCGTCGGAACGATGCGCCTTCTCGGGCTGTCGGCCGCCTCCTTCGGCGCAAGCACCCTGCAGCGCTGGCTCGCCGATCTCGGCCAGGAGCTCTTCGCGCCGCCGAATGTCGGCGGATGGGGGCAGAACGCCTACTGGGTGTCCACCGCCGCCAGCGCGCAACAGCTGGAGTTCGCCTACGAGGCCGCCCAGGCCGCCGACCTGTCGGCTATCGCCTCGCTGACGGGGCGTGCGTCGCAGCAGGTCGCCGCCGTGCAGCGACTGCTGGCGATCGACTCCTTCAGCGCAGGTACCTACAAGGCCCTCTGGGATGTCGCCGATGCCAAAGGAGCCGAGGCGGCGCGCAATCTCGTCGTTCTCGGCCTCGTTTCGCCCGAGTACCTCCTGAACTGAACGGACGAACGATGCCGGCCTCCTTCTCGAGACGCGATTTCCTGATCGGCAGCCTGGCCGCCGGCACGACGTCCGCCCTGCAGCTGCGGCTCGGCCGCAACCCGCGGTTGCGTCGCTCCCTCGCCCGCGTCGCCGCCTCGCGCACGGCGCCGTCGCCCAAGACGGACCGGTCCCTCGTGCTGTGCACCCTGAGCGGAGGCAGCGACGGCCTCAACGTCGTCGTCCCCTACGAGGAGAGTGCCTACTACGCCAATCGGGGCGGCCTTGCCATCCAACCCGACGCCGTCCTCGAGATCGGGGCGGCCGACGGTGTGCAGCTTGGCCTCCATCCGGCACTCGTCGGCATCCAGGAGCTCTTCCAGGCCGGCCAGGTCGCCATCGTGATGGGTGTCGGCTACCCCAACCCCAGCTTCAGCCACTTCCAGTCCATGGACATCTGGCAGACAGGCGATCCGAGCGGGAACGTCTCGTCCGGCTGGCTCGGCCGCTGGCTCGACACCGGGTCCGACATCCTGCGAGCGCTCTCGGTCGGTGTCAGTTGCCCGACCGCCTTCTCCGGTGCGCGGCAGTCCGCAGGGACCCTCGCCGACACCCTCTCGGCCACCGGGCAGGGCTTGAGCGGCGATCGACCGTTCGTTTCCGGGTACACCGCGATGCAGACGGCAACGCCCGGTGAGGCGCTGTTGGCGGCCGAGCTCGCCACCGGGGGGGCGAACTTTGTCACCCTCGGCTCGGTCGTGGAACCGGTGCTCGAATCCACTCGACTCCCTCCGCCGGCGACCGCTCGACCCGCTGGCGACATCGGGACACAGCTCGACCTCGTGGCCGAGCTCATGAACGGCGGCCTGCCGACGCTCGCCTACGGAGTCCTGCAGGCGAGCTACGACACCCACGCCGACCAGCTGGCGACGCACGCCCTCCTGCTCGCCCAACTCGACGCCGCCGTCACGAATTTCTTTGCGGCGACCGCAGCGGGGTCGGGGCCGAGCCCTGTCATGGTGGTCTACAGCGAGTTCGGGCGCCGCGTGCCCGCCAACGCCAGTGCCGGCACGGACCACGGCACGGCGAACAACGTCCTCGTCATCGGTCCGGACGTGAAGGGCGGCTTCTACGGAGCCCTGCCGAGCCTCGCATCGCTCGACAGCGGCAACCTCCGCCCCACGACCGACTACCGAAGCGTCTACGCCACCCTCATTCCCGAGATCCTCGGCATCGATGCGAAGGACATCCTCGGCGGCACCTTCCCGAGCCTCGGGTTCCTCGCTTAGCTCGCCGGCCACCGAGTGCTGCGGCCCGCCGCCGTGACCACCAGGTCGCCGCCGCTGCCCTAGCGTGAAGGCCATGCGGGTGGAGAAGGTTCTCTTGGCAGAGCCACGGGGTTTCTGTGCCGGTGTCGAGATGGCGATCAAAGCCCTCGACTGGATGGTCCGCGTCTTCGAGCCGCCCGTCTACTGCTACCACGAGATCGTCCACAACCGCATCGTCGTGCGGGAGTTCGAGCGACGGGGCGTCGTGTTCGTCGACGA
>JBKQSP010000074.1:0-35574 GCA_052143575.1 Acidimicrobiales bacterium | reverse complement strand
GGTAGTCGCGCAGCCACAACGACAAGGTGATGTGCCAGCGCCGCCAGAAGTCCTGCAACGAGCGGGCCATGTAGGGCGAGTTGAAGTTCTCCGGGAAGCGGAAGCCGAGCAGGAGGGCGCAGCCGATGGCGATGTCGGTGTAACCGCTGAAGTCGCAGTAGATCTGGACGGCGTACCCCCAGACGGCGAACAGCACCTCCGGCGCCGAGTGCTGCCCCGGGTTGGCGAAGACGGGGTCGACGATCGCCGAGGAGATGTAGCTCGACAGCACGACCTTCTTGAAGAGGCCCCCGAAGATCAGGTAGGAGGCTCGCGCCAGGTCGATGTGACGGGGGTCGCGCCGTTCCGAGCGGATGATCTGCGGGAGCAGGTCTGAACCGCGCACGATCGGCCCGGCGACGAGGTGGGGGAAGAAGCACACGAATGTGGCCACGTCGAGCCACGGGGCGGGCTCGAGCTCGCGCCGGTAGATGTCGAGGACGTAGGACAACCCCATGAAGGTGAAGAAGGAGATGCCGACCGGCAGCATGACCTCCATGGGGGCCGACAGCGACGCCAGGCCGAGGCGGTGCAAGGCGTTGTCGACGCTGTTGTAGAGGAACCCGTAGTACTTGAACCATCCGAGCAGGCCCAGCTCGACGACGAGGGTGAGGGTGACCCAGACCTTTCTCTCCCGTTCCGTGCCGGAGCGGTGGATGAGCCGCCCGCCCGCCACCGTCGCCACCGTCGAGAAGGCCAGCAGGAAGATGAATCGCCAGTCCCACCAGGCGTAGAACACGTAGCTGGCGACGATGATGAAGGCTTTCCAACGCCGCGGAAAGGGCGCGAACAACCAGTTGAGGACAAAGACGATCCCGAAGAAGATCGCGAAGTCGATGGTTGGAAACAGCATTGCGAGCCCCTAGGAGCCGCGCCCCGTACGCGGCGACCGCCGCACCCTAGCCACATGGGTGGGGCGCAGGGGCACGGCGCGCGAGGGCACGGGCATCACGGTTCTAAGACGACCGAGCCACCGACGGCCTTGCGCCCGATCTCGGGTGCTCGGCCAGTGGCGGAGTTTAGGCCTGGCGGCTCTTGATGGCTTCGATGAGCTTCGGGAGAACCTTGGACACGTCGCCGACGACGCCGAGGTCGGCAATCGAGAAGATCGGCGCATCCTGGTCCTTGTTGACGGCGATGATGTTCTTGGAAGCCTTCATGCCGACCATGTGCTGGGTCGCCCCCGAGATGCCGGCGGCGATGTAGACGGTCGGCTTCACCGTCTTGCCGGTCTGGCCCACCTGGTGGGAGTAGGGCACCCAGCCGGCGTCCACGATGGCCCGAGAGGCGCCGGGGGCACCGTGCAGCAAGCTCGCGAGCTCCTCGATCCACGCGTAGTTCTCGGCGGACCCGAGGCCGCGACCCCCCGACACGACCACGGGGGCGTCATCGAGCTTCGGCCCGCTCTGGGTCTCGACGTGCCTGCCACTGATCTTGGCGCCGTCCGTCGCCCCGGTCTCGGGCAGCTCCACGCCGACCACCTCGGGCGAGGCGCCAGCGGCGGCCGGCTCGGCGGCGAAGGATTTTGCCCGGATGACGTAGATGCCTGGTCCCTCACCCGTGAAACGCGCCTTCAGCACCTGGCCACCACCGAAGATGGCGTGCTCGGTGACGAGCGCCCCGCCTTCGGCGCCCAGGCCGACGATGTTGGTGAGCACGGGCCGGTCGAGGCGGGCCGAGAGGCGGCCGGCGATGTCGCGGCCGTCGTAGGTCGCCGGCACGAAGAGGGCGTTCGGCGCCCCCGCCGCCATCTGGGCGGCAAGGGCCGCCGCCACCCGTGGTCCCGGCAACGAGTCGCCGATGTCACCGGCGTCATAAACCCTGGTCGCCCCGTACTCGCCGAGAACCGAAGCGGCCTGTGCACCCCCGACGCCCCATGTGAACGCCTCGACGGCCCCGCCGTCTGCGAGGCCGCGGGCGGCCGTCAGGAGCTCGAGAACGATGCCGAGCGGGCTTCCCTCGCTCTGCTCGGCAAGCACCCAGATGCTGTTCACGGTCTCCTCCTAGAGAACTTTGAGCTGCTCGAGGAAGGCCACGATCCGCTCGTGCGCCTCGCCCTCGTCGACGATGATCTCGCCCGCGCTGCGGGCCTCTGCCGCCTGCACGGAGACGACCTCCTGCCGGGAGCCGCTCGAACCGACCGACGCCTCGGGCACACCAAGGCTCGAGACCGTGTGCTCGGCCACCGGCTTGGAGCGCGCCGCCATGATCCCCTTGAAGGAGGGGTAGCGGGGTTCGACCACGCCGGCCGTGACGGTCACGACGGCCGGCAGCGGTGAGGTGACGGCGTCGTAGCCAGCCTCGGTCTGACGCTGCACCTTGAGGACGCCGTCGGCGACCTCCACGTGCTTGGCGAAGGTGACCGACGGCCAGCCGAGCAGCTCGGCGAGCTGCACCGGCGTCGTGCCCGTGTAGCCGTCGGTCGACTCCGTCGCGGCGAGCACGAGGTCCGGCGTCGGGTCGATGGAGCGAACGGCCGCTGCCAGCACTTTTGCCGTCCCGAGAGCATCGGTGCCCTTGAGCACGGGGTCGCTCACGAGCACGGCGCTCGCCGCACCCATGGCGAGGGCCGTTCGCAAGCCGCTCGTCTCGCCGTTCGGAGCCATCGAGACGAGCACGACGTCACCACCGCCGCTCGCTTCGACCAGCTGGAGAGCCATCTCGACCCCGTAGGAGTCGGAGTCGTCCAAAACCAGCTTGCCCTCGCGGACGAGGGTGTTCGTGCTCGGGTCGAGAGCTTGCGGCTCGACGGGGTCGGGGATCTGCTTCACACAGACAGCCACGTTCATGACACTGATTGTTCCCGAACAACACCCTGTATGACCAACTGAGCGTCCTGGCGGGGCGGCGTGCCTGCTCAGAGGCCACCCAAGGCCAGCCTCGCAACCTCCACGTCGTTCGTGATGACGGCCTCGACCCCGAGGCTCGCGAGCTCGGCCAGGCGTGTCGGCTCGTCTACCGTCCACACGCGAACGGCCAACCCGTCCTCGTGTGCCCGGGTGACGAAGGCGGCATCGACGATCCAGTCGAAGGGGTGGATGCCCTCGAGATCGAGCGTGCCGAGGACGCCCTCCCGCCAGAGCGGGCCCGGCTGAGCCGCCGCTTTGCCCACCAGCCAAGCGATCGCCAGCCCGGAGGACACCTCCCGCACCGCCGCGAGCGCAGCGGGCGCGAAGGACGAGATGACGAGACGCCTGGCGGTGGAGGCGTCTTCGCAGAGAGCGGCGGTCTGGCGGGCGCAACGCTCAAGGGGGTCGTGCGATGTCCCGGTCAGTTCGCTCTTCACCTCGACGTTGACCTCGAGGCCGACGTCTGCACAGACGTCGAGGGCCTCTTCGAGCGTCGGCATCCAATCCGGCATCTCACGGCGAGCACACCCCGAGATCGGTCCGAGGCCCTCGAGCTCGATGTCGTGATGGATCACGAGGCTCCCATCCGCCGTGCGGCGAACGTCCAGCTCGACGCCGTCAGCCCCGAGGGAGGCTGCACGCCGGAAGGCCTCGAGCGTGTTTTCGCGCACGGACGAGCTGCTCGAGCCACGATGGGCGTATACCGAGGTCATTGGGTTTCGTACCGCTGGCACGAGAGGAATTCTCCGTGTGCTCGTGAACACATGCTTGCAGCGCCCGCCATTTCAGCCTATTCTTGCTTGCGCAGTTCCACTTGCCCGCAGCCTTTCTCCCGCTTGTTATCTCAGCCGGTGGTGAGCGGGAGGGTTTGTGACTGTTTTCACGAGTCAGCCGGCAGTGGACACCGGGCTTGGAACAGAGGAGGCGACTTTGGCTCTCACCTGGACCCGCTCCATCGAGTGGGATACCGACGATTGGCGTAAGGGCGCAGCGTGCAGGGACACCGACCCGGACTTGTTCTTTCCGATCGGCACGACGGGACAGGCGATCGACCAGATCGAGGCAGCGCGATCCGTCTGCGTCGAGTGTGACGTCAGGGACGCCTGCCTGGAATTCGCCCTCGCAACGAACCAAGAGTCGGGCGTCTGGGGCGGTACGTCCGAAGAGGAGCGCCGCAAGCTGCGCAAGGCCTGGCTGGCAGCCCGCCGCCGGCGCAGCGCCTGAGGACAACCGCCAGCTCCACCTGAGCGGGCCCTCGGCGCTGCCTCGCGCTCGAGAGCCTTGGGGTCCCAGCAGCCTCGTCTGACCCAGCAACCTCGTCTGACCCAGCAACCTCGCCTGACCCAGCAACCTCGCCTCACCCAGCCGCCCGCTGCGCTGCGCCTCCTAGCCCTGCGCCTGGCAGGCGGCGAGCACCTCAGAGGGGATGTCTCCGGCGACGGCGCCCGAGCGCAGGTTCCCGCAGAACGTCGAGAGACTGACGCGCCAGCTGCCGGACGGTCCCAGGTCGGCCTCACCGGTGACGAGGACGCCGTTCACGCGGTAGATGACGTCGGCAACCGAAGCTGACAGGAAGGAGACCTGCCGAACCTCGAGGCCGCCACCGGGCGCATCGCTGCCGCCAGTGACGTCCCCCGTGCCCGCAGGCTGCTTCACGAGGGTTCCGGGCACCACCGCGGCGCTGAGGGCGTCCCCGCCGCTGACCGCCGCCAAGTTGGCGGCAAACCCGAGCAGCGGATTGGCGGAGTCAGCCTGGTCGAATGCGGCGATGATCGAGCCGGCGGCCAGTTCCGGGTCGGCCGGTTGACTGGAGGACGCCGAGGACGGCTCGGCCGGCAGGCTCAACACGGTGCATCCGGAGGCGTCGCCTCCCAGCGAGGACTCGCCGACCGCCTTCGGCCCCGATCCCAGCAAGAACCCCAACGACGAGTCCCCTCCAGCGCCCTCGGCCACCGCGCTCATGGGGATGTTGCTGGAACTCGATCCCGACATAGCGCCGGCGACGACGGCGATGCCGGCCGACGGCACGACGGTGACCGGCGTTCCGCCGACGTTCTCTGCGGCCACACGCTCCACGCCCGAGCCGACGGCCGTGGTCACCCACCACTCCTGGCCGCCTCCGGCGACCTGCAGCACGCCGGACGAGAGGATCTCGAGGCCATTCGGCAGGAGGGTGGGAAGCTGGGCGACCGAGGTACCGCCGCCGAAGGAGCCACCCTGGCCGACGGTTGTCGTCACGACCTCACCGCTGACACACGACGAGGCGGCGCTCCACTCGCTCATGACGGCGACCGGGGCTGAGAACGGTTGCACGGTCGCCACAACGCTGAGACCGCTCGCGAGCTGTCGATTGATCACGACACGAGGGCTGGCAGCCGGTGCGCCCGTGTGCCGCCCGGTGGGCGTCGTCGTGCCCGGGCGAGTGGCGCTCGATCTCGCCTCCGGGTTGTACCCGGTCTGCACGGAGTTGCTCTGGCCACCCTGCGGCGTGCTCACGAGCGCCCCCACGAGGCCGCCGAGTGACGCCGCCAGCAGGATGACGGCTGCCGCCACGGTCATCTTCTCGCGACGCTGCACTCGTCGCTCCCGGGCGCCGATGCGGCCGTAGAGGTCACCGAGGTCCGGGGCGGGCCGCACCGATGTCGCCTTGGCGTTCAGCTGCCGGGTGAGCTCGTCTTCGAGGCTCATGACTGCAGCGCCTTTCTCATCCGCTCGAGGCCGCGATGAATGAGCGAGCCCACGGTTCCGGGGCGGCAGCCGAGGATCTCGGCGATCTCACTCTCCCTCAGGTCCGAGTAGTAGCGGAGCACGACAGCCGCCCGCTGGCGGTAGGGCAACGTGAGGAGCACGTCGTTCAATTCGCTGCTCGAGCCGGGTGCGTCGCCACCGTCCGGCACGACGTAGAGCAGCGGCCGCTTCTCCCGCTCGAGACCGGCGCGGCGGAAATAGGAGTGGGAGGCGTTCACGACGGTTCGTCTGATGTAGCGCTCGGGTGATTCGACTTCGCCGTAGTGGCGGTGCAGCCGTACGAAGGAGTCCTGCACGAGATCCTCCGCCACCTCGCGAGAGCTCGTGAGGACGTAGGCGAGGCGGACGAGGCTGTCGTAGGACGCCAGGTAGAAGGCCTCGAACGAAGCCGGTCGTGCTGCCCCGTCGAGCTCCGGGTCCGGCGTGGCGACCTCCTTCGTCTCTCTGTAGCTCCGTGTCCCGGCAGGATGCTCCGGGAGTGGAAACCAGGACCGACTCTCGCCGGTCCCTCCACGCACCTCCTCCGCCGACAGCGCCTCGACTACCTCCATCACCACAAGAGACGCTCGGCGACGTCGTCGTCTTGCGGCCTAATTTTGCCGCCGCCCGGTCCTAGGGGTGCGTCGCCTCGGGATTGCGAGGCTCACTGCGACGCACGGGGACCTCGACTCTCGCGACAGTACCGCCGTCATTCGCCATCGTGATGGTTCCGCCGAGCTGCGTGCGCACGAGATCACGCACGATGGCAAGGCCGAGGCTGCGCGTCTCGTCGATGTCGAAGCCCTCCGGCAGCCCGATGCCGTTGTCGCGCACGGAGACGCCGTAGTGGTCGCCCCGCTGCTCGAAGACGAGGTCGATGCGGGGCGAGCCGCCCGCCGACACGCCGTCTTGGTGGGCGCCCTCCACAAATCCGTGCTCAATGGCGTTCTGGATCAGCTCGGCGAGCGCCACGGCGAGCGGCGTGGCCATGTCCGCCGGGATGTCACCGAGATGCCCGTCCACCCGCACCGCAACGGAGCGTGACCCGTCGCTCGTCTCCTGAGCCATGCGCACGAGGGCGTGGATGATCTCGTCGAAGGGCACCTGATCGCTGGCGTCGCGCGAGAGGATCTCGTGCACGACGGCGATGGCACGGATGCGGCGCTCCGCCTCCGCCAGCGCCGTCCTGCCGGCCGGAGCGTCGATGCGGCGAGCCTGCAGGCGCAACAGAGACGAGATCGTCTGCAGGTTGTTCTTCACGCGGTGGTGCACCTCGCGGATGGTGGCGTCTTTGGTGAGGAGCAGGCGGTCGCGGCGGCGGACATCGGTGACGTCGCGGATGAGGACGAGGGCACCGGTCAGCTCGCCGCGGGCGACGAGCGGGATGCTCCGCAGCAACAGGGTGGTGTCAGACCTCCGCTCGATCTCCTCCACGACGGGCAACCGCGTGGCGAACGAGTCGTGCACGACGGAGGTCTCGAGCCCGAGGGCAGACAGCGTCATCCCGTGGATGGCACTCACGATCCCGATGCGGTGAAGGGCGCTCACCGCGTTCGGCGAGGCGAAGCTGATCCTCGCCCGGTCGTCGACGACGATGACGCCATCGCCGACGCGGGGGGCGGTCTCCACCGGCACTTCGTCGGCAAAGGGGAAGATCCCTTCTGCCACCATGAGCGACAGCCGTTCGAACAGGTCGAGGTACACGCGCTCGAGAGCGCCACGGCGGCGAGCCACCTGCGGTGACCAGACACGACAGATGACGGCCACGACGGCGCCCGAGTAACGCACGGGGATGCACTCGAGGCGCTGATGGCCTTCGCCGATGTCGCTGCGCTGCTCGCCGATGGCGATGGCGCCGGTGCGAAGCGCCTCCAGCACGAGCGGCAACTGGCGGGCCGTCACGACCTGGCCGACGAGGTCGATCTCGAACAGCGTGGGGTTCGTCGTCGGGCGCACCTGGCCGATGGCCACGAAATGCGTGTTGCCCTGGCCGCTCTCGCCGCCGGCGAGACGGTCGGCTGGCACGTAGAGGAGCAGATCGGAAAAGCAGAGATCTGCGAGGAGGCTCCAGGTCGCCATGAGGCGCTCGAGGTGTCGGCGAGCCGCCGGCTCCAGGCCGGCGTTTCGATAGGCGAGATCGAGCGGCGAGGTCATGGGACGCTCTTTGAGTCGGTGACATCCGGGCCTGCGCCATCCGGCGCCGCCGACGGGCTCGGCACCTCGCCGAGATCGACGTCGTAGCCCTGACGGCCGCGAAAGCCGCGCAGGCTCGAGTAACCGGCGGCGGCGGCCAGAGCGCGCAGGGCGGGCGCCCGGTCGGCGACGTGGCTCAACCCATGGGTGTCCGAGGCCGTCGTGATCGGCACGCCCCGGCTGAAGAGCCGACTCAAGAGGCTCGCCGACGGGTACGCCTCCCCCACCGGCTTGCGGAACCCCGCCGAGGAGAGCTCGGCCGCCATGCCGCTCGAGACGGCCGCCTCGCAGATGCGCTCCTCGACCTCTTCCACCACGCCGGCGTCGGCGATACGGCCGGTCACTTTTACGAGGTCGGGGTGGGCGAGCACGTCGCAGGTCGCTGTCCCGGCGAGCTCCTCGATCGCCTCCCCGTACGACCTCCACGCCGCCTCGATGCCCCGTCTGTCCCATTCCGCCATCTGCACGGGCGAGTTGACGATGTCGAACATCCACGTGCCGAGCCAGTGGACGGAGCCGAGGAGCACGTCGAAGGGGTAACCGTCGAGGAAGCGGCCCACGCCATCCATGAGGCCCGGGTAGTAGTCGACCTCGAGGCCTGCGACGATGGGCAGGCCGGCTTGCTTGGCGGCGACGATGGTCTCGACGTAGCGGTCGAGGTCGGCTGTCGCATGGTGGTCGAAGTAATGGCTGATGTACGCCCGTAAATCCTCGTTCGGCTCGCTCGACCACCAGCCCTCGACCAGCTCCCTGCCCTTCCTGAAACGGTTGACGTGCTCGGTGAGGGCGATCTCGGTCACGCCGGCGGCGAGGGCGGCGTCGCAGTACTCGGCCAATCGCTCGACGACGAGGTCCGTCTCGTCAGCGACCTCGGGGTGCGGCCAGAGGTGGACGTGATAGTCGAGCACGGGTGTCAGTCTCAGATCGTCGGGGAGGCGCCCGGGTAGCTGGGCAGCTCAGGCGGACGGCAGGCGGCGGATGAGGGTGACGCCGTCCCGGACGGTCAGCTGGGCACAGCGAACCCTCGGGTCGGCGACGAGCCGGTCGTTGAACGACTGGATCGCCCGCGTGTCGGGCGACGCCGGGGCGTCCTCGAGGACGCTTCCGTCGCGCAAGGTGTTGTCGGCGGCGATGAGGCCATGGGCGGACAGCTTCGGCAGGACGGCCTCGTAGTAGTCGCTGTACCCGGCCTTGTCGGCGTCGATGAAGACGAAGTCGAACGGCCCCTCGAGGCGGGCGATGCTCTCGAGGGCGGGGCCCTCGTGCAACTCGATGCGATCGCCGAAGCCGCTCGCCTCGATGTGCTGGCGGGCGTGCGCCGCATGCTCGGGGTCGACCTCGCAGGTGATGATGCGCCCGCCCGGCTCGAGGGCGGCGGCCATCGAGATGGCCGAGTATCCCGTGAACGTCCCGATCTCGAGCACGAGGCGGGCACGCACGGCGTGCACGAGCATCTCGAGAAGGGCGCCCTCGAGGCGTCCCACCATCATCTGGGCGTCCTCGTGCTCGGCTCGCGTCCGGGTCGCCACGTGCTCGAGATTGGCTGAGACGGCCGACGAGTGGGCGGTGGCGTACTCCTCGATGCCTGGATTGACGATGTTCATGAGGCCTCCTTGTCGTCCGTTTCGTTCCCGCTGCCCGTTGGTTTGCCCGTGCCGGCCGCCTTTTTCGCGCCGGGCGCCTTTCCGGCGCCCCTCGCCTTGGGGGCGCCCGTGACCCTGGCGCTGGCCGCGGCTCTGTCACCTCCGGCGCGACGGGCGCCCGTGGTCGCCCCGACGGCTTTCCCAGACGAGGGAGCGCTCGCCGTCGTCGCCTTGGCAGGCGTTCTGCGCCGCGACGAACCGGCGTTGCCGGCGGCGCCGGAGCGAGACCGATCGCCCGACCGCTCCGGTGCCAAGAGGTCGCTGACGTCGGAATCACCCCAGATGTGGGCTCCGATTCGCAGCAGGCCGGCCAGATCGGTGATGTTCCCCGGCTGGTAGCCGACGGTCGCCGTGACGTCGTGCGCCGCTGCCAGCTCGCTCAGCAGCTCCGCTTCCCGGTTCGCCACGAGGCGGAAGTTGGAGAAGCTCTGTGCAACCTCGGTCATCACCGAGGCGACCACCTCGTCCGGCTCACCGTTGCGCAGATCGGGTGCGAGCGCCTCCGAGAGCGGGCGGGCCCGGGAGCCGAGCCGGTCGGCAACCGTTGCCACGGCCGGATCGGAGAGCGCCGACGGCAAGACCTTGTTGCAGACGAGGAGGCCGAGGTGCAGGCGGCGGTCGGCGAGCGCTTGCGCCATCTCCTGAGCCTCCCGCGCCGGGACGGCCTCCAACGTCGTGACGAGCAGGAACGTCGTGCGGACGTCGCTCAACAGCCGGTTGACGGCTTCGGCGCGTGCCACGAAGCCGTCTCGCATCGTCTGGAACAGGATGAAGAAGTCCGCCAGGTCCTGCAGCAGCTGGCTGCCGAGAATCCGGTCGGCCACTTGATAGAAGGGCCGGGAGGCGAAATTCACGAGCCGGGAGCGGTAGGGGACCGTGAGCCAGCGCAGGAGACGTGAGGAGAAGAAGTCAGTCATGCGGGAGGGCGCATCGAGAAGGTCGAACGCGTTCCTCGAGGGCGGCGTGTCGACCACGATGAGGTCGTAGTTGCCCTCTTCGTGCAGCTCGTACAACCGCTCCATGGCGATGTAGTCGTGTCCCTGCGCAAAGCGGCCCGTGATGTTCTGATACAGCGGGTTGGCGAGGATCTGCCGGGCCGTTCTGGCGTCCGGGGCATGCCGGTTCACGAGGGCGTCCCACGACTCGGACATGTCGACCATGGCGGCGTACAACTCGCCCTTCGGGATGACGCCGGCCTCGCGAAAGGCCGATTCCGGCACGCGAGTCGCCGCGTTGCCCAGCCCGGCAAGGCCGAGGGCGTCTGCCAGGCGGCGGGCCGGATCGACCGTCACGACGAGGACGCGGCCACCCACACGGGCAGCTGCGGTGGCAGCCAGGGCGGCGGCGGCCGTGGTCTTGCCGACGCCGCCGGGGCCGCAGGCGACGACGACCTCCTTGGCGGCGATGAGCTGCTCCACTAGCTGCTGTCGACCCGAGCTCGGCTGCATACGCGCAGTCGCCGCCATCACAGCTCCTCCCCGAGCGACTGCGCGACCCGGCGGATGGCTCTCATGCCGTAGGCCCGCGCGAAGAGATAGGGCAGGTAGAGCAGCGGGGCGTCGGCCCCGATGGCGCCGCGGAGCCGGTCGAGGTGAGCGGAGCCATCCCGGCGGATCGTGACGGCCAGTCGGGCGGCGCCGATCACCGAGGCGACATCCCTCGGCCGAGCCTCGAGGCGCCCGGCGAGCCAGTCAATGCCCTTCGGCTCGGCGAGACGATCGAAGACGTGTTCCTCCGCCCGCCCGAACAACTCCGGCAGCACCCGGTTGGCGATGACACAGGCGAGGTGGACGGGCGTCTCGTCCGCGAGGCGGCCGGCGAGGTCCATTGCCTCGCTGACGGGCATCTCCTCGGGCGTCGTGACGAGCACGACGCCGGTCTGCTGCGGGTTGCGCAGGATCTCCAGCATCCAGTCCGTCTGGCTGCGTACGATGCCGACGCGCACGAGCTCGTTGATGCCGGTCGGCGCCGCCAGCTGCCCGACGACGTGGCCTGTGGCGGCCGCGTCGACGACGACGAGGTCGTAGTGGTTCTCGCGCACCTCGTAGCAGAGCTTGCCGATCGTGAGGATCTCGCGGATCCCGGGAGCCGCCATGGCGACGAAGTCAAAGGCCCTCGCCACGGGTCCGATCCGGCCGATCACGGGCACTTTGGCGACGTGGTGGAGGTACTCGCGCAGGGAGGCTTCGGTGTCCATCGACATGGCCGTGAGGTTCTTCGCCACCTCGCGCCCCTGGAACGGCGTCGGGCCGCACTCGTAGGCGAAGCTGAGGTCCCCCTTCGGCTCGACCTCGCAGACGAGCGTGCGAAGGCCTTGCTCGCTCGCCAGCAGGCCGAGCGCCGCCGCCACCGTCGTCTTCCCGACGCCTCCTTTACCCGTGACGAAGAGCAGGCGTCGCCCCAGCAGGTCGTTCACGTCCGGCTCGCCAGCGGCCATCCGAATCGGCTCACGGGGTGGTCAGCCCGGCGCTGCAAGCTCACTCCCTGGGCGCTCCAAAGCCGACCCGGCGGTCGTCACTTGAAGCCCCGACCTCGACGTAGGCGATGCGGCTGGAGGGCACGGCGACGCGCCGGCCCCGCTTGTCCGAGAGCCAGAGCACGGCTGCCGGATCTTCCAACACTCGCCCGACGTCGGCCAGGAGCTGCTCACGATCCGTTCCCTCGGGTAGGTCGACGTCGATCTCTCGTGGGGACTGGATGATCCCGATGCGAACGTCCACGCCGTGCTCCTTTGAATGTCGCCCTCGGTCAGCGGATCTGACCGTCGGAGCTCCACCGCCGCAGGTGGTGGAACCGATGCTCAGTGACTTCTCGTTGCGACCGGATCGACCGGTCGCTGTCGGCGCCATCGTAGGGCGGAGCTGGGCGGGACAGTCCACCTCAACCGGAATCGAAGCCCCGCGGCAAGCGGTCGGCCGTCCAACCGAGGCGGGCGACCGCCTGCACACAGGCGAAGCGGTCGGTCATGCCAGCGACATAGCCGACTGCCTGCGTGAGGGCAGCGGCCGAGTCGGGCGCCGCCTGGGCGACCGAGAACCGGTGGTCAGGGGGCATCTCGGCGGGATGCGAGGCGTAGTGATCGACGAGGCTGCGGAGCATGTCGATGACGCGTTGCGACTGCTCGGCCGATGCCGGGCGCAGGTAGATCTGCTCGTAGTTGAAGCGGCGCAACGCCGCCAAGGCCTCCCCCATGGGCTCGCTCAGTGCCACCCGGCCCGTGGCGGAGCTCACCTGCACGACATCGTGCACAAAGGCACGCAGCTGGGCGCTCCGGGTCGCCCCGCAGCGGTCCACGACTTCCCTCGGCAGGCGCTCGATGTCGACGATGCCGGCGTGAGCGGCGTCTTCGAGGTCGTGGGCTGTGTAGGCGATGCGGTCAGCCAGCGCCACGACCTCACCTTCGGGCGTGGCGGGGGCCGGCCTCGACCATGAGTGATTGCGGATCCCGTCCAGGGTCTCGACGCACAGATTGAGCGCCAGGGCCGTCACCTCGGCACCCCACACGGCGTGGTCGAAACCCCCTTCGAGAAACGGCGAGAGGGCGTCCTCGCTGGCGTGGCCACCGGGACCGTGGCCACAGTCGTGCCCAAGGGCGATCGCCTCGCAGAGCGCCACATTCAGGCGGCTCGCCCGCGCCAGCGCCGTCGCCACCTGGGCGACCTCGAGTGCATGGGTGAGCCGCGTGCGCTGATGATCGGCCGGGAAAATGAACACCTGGGTCTTTCCCGCCAGCCGGCGGAAGGCGGCCGAATGCAAAATGCGGTCCCGATCGCGCTCGAAACAGGTCCGGAAGTCGTCCGGCTCCTCCTCGACGAGGCGGCGACCAGCACCCCTTGCCCGTGTGCCTCCCGGCGCCAGCCAGGCCTCCTCCGTCTCCTCGCGGGCTTGCCGGTCGAAGACGTCGAAGGCGCCGGCTGCGGCTGCGAGCTCGTGGGCCGCTCGCACCCCGCTCGAGCGCACCCGGGCCCCCTCCATCGTCGAGGCCCACTCGAGGGCGCGAGCGCTGAGCACGTCTCCCCGCTCGGTGCCGGCCATGCTGGGAGGATACGTGGCGGCTGTGTCAGCTCGGGGTCGGGCGGCCGTCGCGTCGATGGTATCGCCGCAGCGGGCCGGCGCCTCAGTGGACCGACAGCTCCGAGCGGTACACCCGCGAGGGCCCGAGCTCCACGACCTTCTTGGCAAGTGCCTGGAAGATCAACGCCGCCGCACCTTCGGGCTCCGACACCACGATCGGAACGCCGATGTCGCCCCCGCTCCGCAGCGCCGCCACGAGCGGGATCTGGGCGAGCAAACCGACACCGAGCTCGTCTGCGAGCTGCTGGCCGCCGCCGGCGCCGAACAGGTCGTAGCGAGTGCCGTCGTCGGCGACGAAGCCGGACATGTTCTCGACGACGCCTCGTACCGGCAGCCTCAGCTGCCGGGCCATGACGGCCGCCCGTTGCGCCACCCGCCCGGCAGCGGCTTGCGGGGTCGTGACGACGATCAACTCCGCCCGCGGCAGGAACTGCGAGATGGACAGCGAGACGTCACCGGTCCCGGGCGGGAGGTCGATCAGGAGAAAGTCGGGAGCCCCCCAGTGGACGTCGACGAGGAACTGCTCGAGCGCCTTGTGCAGCATCGGCCCCCGCCAGATGACGGCTTGCTCCTCCGGCACGAAGAAGCCCATCGACATGACACGCACGCCGAAGGCCACCGGCGGCACCAGCAGCGGTCCCAGCATGGTCGGGGCGTCGACGACGCCCAGCATGGACGGCACGGAGAAGCCGTAGACGTCGGCATCGAGCAAGCCGACGGAATGACCCGCCTTCGCGAGGGACACGGCGAGGTTCACCGTCACGCTCGACTTGCCGACACCGCCCTTGCCCGAGCCGATCGCCAGCACACGCGTCGGGGAGGCCTTGTCCGCAAACGGGTTGGGCCGCGGCGTCGGCCCGGCGCTGCCGTGCTGGCCGTCAGGGCGCTGCCCGGCGCCGGCAAGGGCACCCTGAGGAGGGCGCCCGCCAAGGCCGAGCTCCTGGATACGGGCCGCCAGCTCCGACTCCTCCTCTGCCGTCATCTCGACGAAGCGGACGTCCGCCGGCGGGGCGCCGGCGCCGGCGACAGCCTCGGCGATGCGGACGACCAGCTCCTGTTGACCCGAATGGCCTGACCGGGGGATCGCCACCGTCACGCCCGTGACGCCGCTTCCTGGCTCGAGGGCCCGCAACAGGCCGAGAGCGCCGATCGTGTGGAACAAACGCGGGTCTTCAACGCCCGCCACGGCGGCGCCGAGGGCGCTTGCCTCGGTGGGCTCCTTGCCTGCCACTTGCCGTCTCACCATCCGATCATCTGGGTGCGCCCGAGCCGCTCCGAGTGAGGAGCAGGGCGCACCGGTACGATATCGGTGTGGGTGGACGTGCCGGCGTGGTGGATGAGGAGGGTTTCTCGGCGGCCGTCGAAGCCATCACGTCCGCCTTCGGAGACGCGACGCGTCGAGGCATCTACTTGTTCGTCCGCGACAATCCCGGCGTGACGGCGGGAGAAGTGGCCGAGCATTTCGCGCTGCACCCCAATGTCGCCCGGCACCACCTCGACAAGCTCGCCGGCGGCGGTCACCTGCACGTGTTCGTCGATCACGGCGGCACCGGAGTCGGCCGGCCGTCGAAGCGGTACAAGGCTCGCATCGACGACCGCTCCACGTTGCCGTCACACCGGGACGATCTCCTCGTGTTGCTGCTCGCCCGCCTGCTGCCCCTCGTCGACCCCGTAGCGGCCGAGCGAGCCGCCCACGAGGTGGGCGCCGAGTACGGGCGAACCCTCGGGATGCAGATGGCCCCTGGGGACGCGTCACGCTCGGTGCGCTCGGCCATGCAGGCCGTCGCCGACGCGCTGACGGCACACGGCTTTGCCGCCCACGCCTCCACGAAAGCCGACGGCAACACGGTCGAGCGCGGGCACTGTCCCTTCGGCGCCGCCGCCCTCGAGAACCCGGTGCTGTGCGCCGCCGACCGCGGCTTGGTGGAAGGGCTGCTCTCCGTCCTCTGCGGCAGCACCGTCGCCGTCCAGCTGTCGTCACGGGCGAGAGGTGACGACGGCTGCGTCACCGTCGCCGGCTGAGGTGACGGGCCGGCGCCACTATCTCGACCACGCCTCGACGACGCCGCTACGGCCGTCGGTGCGCCGGGCCATGGCGCAGTGGCTGGAAGAAGCAGGCGGCGGCGGGGGCGTCGGTGATCCCGGCCGTGTGCACGAGGAAGGCCACCGGGCGCGCGGCGTCGTCGAGTCCGCACGCGAGACCGTCGCCGGGTTTCTCGGCACGGAGCCGTCCCGGGTGATCTTCACGAGTGGCGCCACCGAAGCTGCCAACACGGCCGTGTTCAGCTCGGCAGCCCTCCGTCCGGGCGCACCCCTCGCATGTGCTGGGGTCGAGCACTCCTGCGTGCGGGAAGCCTGCCGCCGCGCCGGGCACGTGTTGGAGATAGCGGTGGACGCCTCCGGCCGGCTGCTCGTGGAGGCGCTCGCCGAACTGATGGCGGCGGAGCGGCCGGCCCTCGTGAACTGCCAGTTCGCCAACCACGAGGTCGGAACCCTGCAACCGGTGGCCGAGGTGGCGGGCCTCTGCCGCCAGGCAGGCGTCGCCGTGCACTGCGACGCCGCCGCAGCGGTCGGTCACCTGCCCGTCTCGTTTCGCGAGCTGGAGGTGGACTTCATGTCGGTGAGCGCACACAAGTTCGGCGGGCCTCCCGGCATCGGTGCCCTCGTCGTGCGGCGCGGGATGCGCCTCACGCCGCTGCTCGTGGGTGGATCGGAGGAGCGCGCCCGGCGGGCCGGCGCTGAGAACGTCCTCGGCATCGTCGGGTTCGCCGCCGCCTGCGAGGAGCTGAGCGCCGAGCGGCTGGCCGGCGAAGCGGCGGCGGCATCAGAGCAGACACGACGGCTGTCGGCCGCCGCCACCTCCGTGGGTGACGTCACGACGCTCGGCGCGGCCGACCATCGCCTCCCTCACATCGTGTGCATGAACGTCGCCGATGTCCTCGGCGAAGCGATCCTCCTCTCGCTCGACCGCGCCGGGATCGCCGCCCACTCCGGCTCTGCCTGCTCCTCCGAGGTGCTCGAACCGTCCCCCGTGCTCGCCGCCATGGGAGCCGACCCTGATCGCTCCCTACGGCTGTCCGTCGGCTGGTCCACCACCGACGAGGACATCGCCGCCTTCCGTGCGTCCTTCCCGGGCGTCCTCGACGGGCTCCGATCCCTCATGAGCGACTCGGCCCGGCCGGCACCGGCCGCAACCTGAGGAGAGGGGCTCGCTGCGCCGCCGGAGGCTCGAGCGGGTCGGCGGACGCCCGGTCAAAATATGCTGACACGACGTGAAGCCCAACCGATCCATCCCGAGGGCCACCGTCATCCCGGTCCTCATCTACCCCGATGTGCGCGAGGCGGTCAGCTGGCTGACAGCGGCCTTCGGGTTCTCCGAGCGTCTGCAGATCGGCGAGAACCACCGCTCGCAGCTCAGCGTCGGAGACGGGGCGATCATCGTCGGCGACGTGCGCCATGATCGGCGGCCACCTCGGCCGGGCGAGGTCACCCATTCGGTCATGGTGCGCGTCGCCGACGCCGCCGCCCACTGCGAGCACGCCCGAGCACATGGTGCTCGCATCCTCGAGGAGCCGAGGGACTTCGAGTACGGCGAGCGGCAGTACACCGCCGAGGACCCTGCGGGGCACCACTGGACCTTCTCGGAAACACTCGCCGACATCGCCCCCGAAGCCTGGGGTGGGCTCGCCGTCAACGCCTCCTAGCGGTGGCGCCGGCGCATGCCGCCTGCGACGAGCTCCGCCGAGCCGCTCAAGAGCGATCGGGCGAGGACGGGCGCGGCGGAGGCCCCTCTGCCTTTACAGAAGGTCGATGGAGAGGTGGACGTCCGCAGCCTCTCTCGCCTCTTGCTCCGACCGATAGCGCCGACCCCCGAACGAGGCAGCACCGCAAATGCAGCGCCATTCCCACAACGACCGCCGCCACCGCCGGCGCCTCTCCACGATCTCGATCGCGTGGGCTTCGCTCATCTGAACATCCTCCACGCCGTCTTGTAGGTGGCGCCCGGCTGGCGCGCGTCTTGCTTGGCAGAGATGCCACAACGAGTGCTGGTCATCGTGCACATCGCGGCGAGCAAGAGCTTTGCTGCTCACCGACTTCGACGTCAAGGCGCGGGCAGCGCCCTACCAGGTGAGCCCGATGACGCCGCGCATGGCGGCCTCGAAGGCGGCATCGTCCATCGAACGCCGGGCACCGAGCACGAGAGCGGCGTCATCGCCGACCTCGACTCGCAGCGGCGTTTCGGGCCGCTCGATGGCGTCGGCGATCGCCCTCCCGACGGTCTCGGGACCGGGTCGCCCCCGCGGGTTGAGTGCCGAGTCGTTGTTCGACCACTGACGGCGCAGCTCGTCGTAGACATCGGGTCCGTCGAAGCTCGCTCCCGCCCGCATCCCGGGGGCGACGTATCCCGGCTCGACGATGACGATGCGGATGCCGAAGTGCCCGACCTCGACATGGAGGGCCTCGGAGAGAGCCTCGAGGGCATGCTTGGAGGCTGCGTAGGGGCCCTCGAGCGGCGTGCCGACCTTGCCCTGCACCGAGCTGACGTTGACGATGACGCCGCTGCGGCGAGGGCGCCACGACGGCAGGACAGCCTGCACGACCCGCAGGGCGCCGAGCGTGTTCGTCTCGAGCATCGCCCGCATCATGTCGATCGGGAACGACTCGAGAGGGCCTTCGTTGGAGATGGCGGCGTTGTTGACGACAGCGTCCAGCTCACCGGCCGCCGCCACGGCGGCCGTCACGGAGTCAACGTCGGTGACGTCGAGAGCGAGGGTGAGCGTCGCGGCCGATCCCGCCAGGACGGCCGGGTGGCGGGCCGTCGCCACCACCTCGTGGCCCCTCTCGGACAGCTCCCTTACGGTGGCGGCGCCGATCGCCCCGCCCGCACCCGTTACGAGCACGCGCATCAGTACCCCCTCTTGTCGTGCCCGAAGTCTGCCAGTCATGGCGGGCGGGCCGTGGCGAGGACCTCGGCCCGGATGTCCGCCCTGCAGATGGTGCGTCAGGCCGACTCGGACCGACGAGGAGGGGAGCGCCTCAGCCGGTCGCTGCCGACGGGGAGGCCCCGAGCGTCGCCGGGACAGCGACACCGGCGGCACCATAGGCCTCGAGGGCGACGGAGCGGACCGACTCGACAAGTGTCGAGGTCGGCTTGTCGGCGAGCATCGCCCCGAATTGCCCAACGGCGGCCGTGGCGGAGTGATCGTCCTCGAAGAGCGCCACACCGTCGTAGGCGCGGGCGAGCGCATAGCCGGGCGCCACCTTCACCGCAGCGGCGATCTCGGCGTCGCCGCCCGAGATGACCTGGCTGCTCTTGGACGACAGCCCTGCGAGGCGGACGAGCCATCCCCCGTCGGCCAATGCCTCCGGCTGCTCGGGGTCGAGCTCCAGCACGCGGTCGTACACAGCCACCGCTTGGACGAGCTCCTTGTTGGAGGCGAGCACGCCTGCCTCCGCCAGCTCGATCCGAATCTCGCTCGAGACCGACAGTGTCGCCGGCGGCGAGCTCGCGAAGGGGGCGACTCCGGCAAGCGAGAGTCCGACGAGGGTCGCCGCCACAGCGAAACAACCGGCCGCGGACCAACCGAACACCATGCGGTGCCTGCGTGTCGCCAACCAGCGCTTCGCCCCGCCGCGAGACGACATCGCCGCCTGCTCGACGCCCGCCGGCGGGGCCCCGACCTCGACGGCCCCCGACAGGTCGGCCCCGGGGCGGCGGACGACGTGACGAGCCGCAGTTGGCTGAGCAGGTGCGGCGGAGAGGCGCTCGAGGGCATCCTCGACGCTCGCCACTCGTTCGGAATAACGCGCCCGGAGCGCCTCGTAATCCGCTCCGTCGAGCTCGCCGCTGGCGTGCTCACGGTCGAGATCGGCAAGGGAGACTCGCAGGTAGTCAGCTTCATCGAGCAGCTCGGCCTCGCTGCTCGCCTGCGGCAGCCTCGTGGCGCGCCTCACGGGCTCGTCCCGGCGTGGGCGACGACCGGGCTCCGCCGCCGGAGCTGTCGTCGCCAGAAGAACCAGCCGAGCGACAGGGCTGCCACGGCGATGGCGCCGAGCGGGATGGCGTAAAGAGCGGCGTCGATGCCACTGCCAGACGGCAGGAGGAGGCCGCTCGGCCCGTAACGGGCGACGACTTCCTGCTCGATCCGTTGATCGCTCCAACCGCTGTGCACCCAGCCGGCAACCTCGTTTCGCAGCGTCACCGACGTGGGGGCGTCGGACTGGGTGATCGAGAGGTCCTCACAGGCAGGGCACTTGATGATGCTGTCGAGGTGGGAGATGCGAGCCGTCGCCGAGCTGACTGGGGTGGTGATGCTGCCGATCAGGAGGAGCACGATGGCGATCACGAGGAGCAAGGCCCAGGCGATCCGAGAGCTGAGGGCCTTCATCACAGCCCGCTCGCCTCCTCCTGGTCGATCCAGTGCACGAGGTCCGTCGACGTCACGGCACCGTCGATCGACGCCACAATCTGGCCGGTGGGGCTCACGAGATAGGAACGTGGCAGCGAGCCGACACCGTAGTCGGAGGCGATGAGACCGCCGTTGTCGACGACCGACGGCCACGTGGCGCCCTCGGAGGCCTGGAACGACTTGCCGTCACCTTCTGTGTCGCCGTACAAGACTCCGAGCACGTCGGTGCGAACTCCCCCTGGGCGGGCATAGAGGAACTGCTCGAGCTGGGGCTCCTCCTGCCGGCAGGCGTCGCACCACGAGGCAAAGAAGTTGACGAGGACCCAGCGACCCCGCATGGAGGAGAGCGAGACCGTCGGGCCGGCGAAGCTCTTGGCCACGATGGGTGGGGCGGACTTTCCGACGAGCGGGCTGTCCGCCATGACCATGGTGGCAGGCGGGCGCGTCGCCAGCACGGCCACAAGGGCGACGGCGACGACGGCGACGCCGAGCGCCGAGTAACGGGCCGTTCGGAAGCGCCTGCTCACTCGCCCACCCTGACCGGCAGGCGCGGTGGCCGCGCCGGCTCGGCTGCCTCCGCTGTTCGGCCCTCGCCCCCGGAGCCGGCGCTTGCACGGGGGGCCGCGTCGTCCTCGCCCCCCTCCGCAGCGCGGCCGGCAGCCGCCGTGCCTGCGCCCTCGGTCCTGCGCCGGCGCCCCGACGGCACGGCCGCCAGCAGCGCCCCGAACGCCGTCAGCACTCCACCGATCCAGAGCCACAGCACCATGGGCTGCTCGACGACGCCGATAGACGCCGGGCCTCTCCCGGAGCCCGACACCGCGCTGATGGTGAGGTAGATGTCGCGCCGCCACGACGAGTCGACTGCCGGCGTGGCGATGCCCTGATAGCCGGTGTAGTTGCTGATCGCCGGGTGGAAGGCTGCTCCGTCGACGTAGACGAGGCCGACGATGCCACTGCGGTTCGGCTGTGAGAACGGAGACGAGCCGCCGTAGGCGATACGGGCGCCCTCGTAGGTGACGGACTGCCCGACGGCCAGCTGGAACGTCGCCCGGTGTCCGAACGTCGTCGCCGCCGCCAAGGCGACGGCGACGATGACGACGCCGAGGTGCACGATCATGCCGCCGTTGGAGCGTCCGACGAACGCCCGCCACCAGGAAGCGCCCCCTCGGTGAGCGGCGAGCGAAGCCAGCACGAGCTGGCGCAGCGCCGAGGCGCCAGCCACCGAGGCCATCCCGAAAGCCGCCAAGGGCGTGAGGCCGCGGATTCCGAAGGCGACACAGATGCCGACCACGATGACGCCCGCCCACGCCGGAAGGGCCAGGCGCGAGCGCAGTACGCCGGCACCCGCCTTGCGCCAGGGCAGCACGGGGGCCACCGCCATGAAGAAGAGCAGGGCGAAACCGATCGGCACCGTCATGGAGTCGAAGTACGGCGTGCCGACGGTGATCTGCTGGTTGTTGAGCGCCTGCACGAACAACGGGAAGACCGTCCCGATGAGCACGACGAGGGCGAAGGCGGCAAAGAGAAGGTTGTTGACGAGGAACGCCCCCTCCCGCGAGACGGGCGAGTCGATCGACCCGGGCGATCGCAGCTTGTCGCCCCGCCAGAAGATCAACCCGACGCCCGTCGCCACGACGGCCCCGAAGAAGGCCAGCAACGCCGGCCCGATGGAAGAGGAGTCCGAGAAGGCGTGCACGGACACGAGCACGCCGGAGCGGGTGAGGAACGTCCCGAGGATGGTGAGCGAGTAGGCGGCGATGAGGAGGGAGAGGTTCCACACCCGCAGCAGGCCGCGTCGCTCCTGCACCATCACCGAGTGCAAGTAGGCGGTGGCGCACAGCCACGGCAGCAGGGCGGCGTTCTCGACCGGGTCCCAGGCCCAAAAGCCGCCCCAGCCGAGGACCTGGTAGGACCACCAGGCCCCGAGCACGATGCCGACCGTGAGAAAGGCCCAGGCGAACAGCGTGTAGCGGCGGGTGGCGACGAGCCAGCCCTCACCGAGTCGCCCCGTGACGAGGGCGGCAACGGCGAAGGCGAACGGCACGGTGAAACCGACGAGCCCGAGATAGAGGAAGACAGGGTGGAAGGCGATGAGGACGTTGTCCTGCAGCAGGGCGTTCGGTCCGAGCCCCTCGGCGGGAACCTGGCCCGAGATCGTCACGAAGGGGTTGGCCGGCCCGGCCATGAGCCCGAAGAAGAAGACGGCGACGACGAGGGCGACGAGCAGCGCCCAAGCGACGAGGGGATCCGTGGCGCGGTGCCGGAAGCGCCGGGCGATGACGGCCACGTAACCGGCGAGGACGAGCGCCCAGAGCAGGATCGAGCCCTGCAGGGCTGCCCACATCCCGGTGATGGAGTAGAGCAGAGGGGTGACACGGGCGTTGTTGTCGGCCACGTAGGCAAGCGTGAAGTCGTGGGTGATGAGGGCGTGCTCCATGGCGGCGGTGGCGAGGAGGGCACCGGCCAGCACACCCCAGGCAGCCCGCGGGGCGACGGCGAGCCAGGAAGGGCGGTGCTTCAAGAGCCCTGCACCGATGAGGCCGACGCCACACACCGCCGAGACGAGGCCGAGAGCAACCCCGATCTGGCCGAGAACTGCGTTCACGGGCTCGACCCGGAGGCTGGTTTCACGCGGTTCGGGTGGGCGGCGATGTAGGCGGCCGAGTGCTTCACCATGATCTCGCTGGACGAGAAGAGGTTGCTCGAGCCGACGAAGTGGCCGACCACCACGACCGGGAGGCCCGGTCTGAACATCTGTGGGGGGTCACCGCTGTTGTCGACCGTGACCGTGACGCCCGACGACTCGACGGCGAAGCGGTAGAGATCGCCGCCGAGATGACGGACGCTGCCGTCCACGACCGTGCCTTCCATCTGGAAATCGGTGTTGCCAAGCTGCGCCCGTTGCGCCACCGCCTCGTTGGCGGTCTTGAAGAAGACGATGGCAGACGTCAGTCCCTTGAAGACGAGAAACCCGATCGCCCCGAGGATCACGGCGCCGACCACCCACATGCGGCGCCGCTTCGATCGGCTCGTCTGGGGACGGCGGCGCGGCGGTGCAGGCGTCACGCCACCCGAGATGACCCCGCCGGCACCGGCCCCGATGGGGCCGGCGTCACTCGACTCGTCGTCGAAGTCGGGCGTGGGCACGTTGCGGGTCGTGTCGATGCTCACGATCGCTCTCCCCCCGATGACGCCTGCCCCGACGGGACCCCGCTCGTGGCATCCGGTGGCGGAGGCGCCTGGCGGCGTCGAGCAGCCCGCTCGCGCGTGACGAGGCTGAGGGCGTAGGTGCCGAGGGAGCCGAACACGATGACGTACCCCGCCTCGATGTAGCCGCTCATCGGACCGCCTCCGCCCAGCGGTCGGCGATGGCCGCCCCGAGGCCTTCGTCGTTCTCGCGATCGCGCAGGGCGGCCAACCGATAGCGGTGCGCCATCAGCCAGACGTAGGTGAGCGTGAAGGACACGAAGCCGAGCAGGAGCGTCCAGGCCATCGAGCCGTGCACGTAGCTGTGCCGCGTGGCGAGGTCGATCGTGGGCCCCTGGTGGAGGCTGCGCCACCAGGAGACGGCGAAGAAGACGATCGGCACGTCGAGGAAGGCGACGAGGCCGGCGATGGCGGCGCGACGAGCGACCGTCTCGGGCTCGCCCGGGACGTTGCGCAGGGCGAGGTATCCGAGATAGAGCACGAAGAGCAGGGCGGTCGTCGTCAAGAGCGGATCCCACGTCCACCAGACGCCCCAGGTCGGTCGACCCCAGATCGACCCGGACACGAGCGTCAGCCCCGTGAAGACGACGCCCACCTCGGCCGAGGCGCCCGCCAGCCGGTCGAAACGCACGTGTCGCGTCCGGGGCCACAAATACAGCAGGCTCGAGAGCGTCGCCATGCCGTAGGCGATGAACATGACCCACGCCAGGGGTGGGTGGATGTAGAGCAAGCGGACCGTGCCGTCGGGGTAGCCGACGGCGTTCGGGGTGACGAACAGCCCGAGCCACACGGTGGCGACCATGCCGGCAAGAGCGGCGAGACCGAGGATGCGCAGCGCGCGGTCCGCCCTCACGCGTCCTCCAGGAGAGGGCCGAAGGCGACGGTCCCGACAGCCACGTAGAGGACGGCGAAGACCGCCAGCAGCGACAGCCAGACGTCGGCTTGACCCGGCCTGCCGCTGAGGGCGTCATTCCACGCTTTGGTGGCCCCCAGCAGCACCGGCGCCGCCACGGGCAGCAGGAGCAGCGGGAGCAAGGTCTCTTTCACCCGCGCCCCGGACGAGAGCGCCCCGTAGATGACGCCGACGGCGCCAAGGCCGACCGAGGCCGTCACGCAGGCCGCCAAGAGGACGAGCGCACCGTCGAGGCGGGCACCGAACAGCAGTGCCACGCCGGCGGCGAGGAGCGCCTCCAGCACGAGGAGCTGGCTGACGATGGCCGCCCCCTTGCCGAGGAAGATCCCGGCCGGGTCGAGCCCGGAGAGCCGCAAGCCGTCGCGGGCCGAGTCAGCCGACTCGATGGCGAAGCTCCGCTGCACGGCGAGCACGACCGAGAGGAGCACGGCGACCCAGAAGAGGCCGGCGGCAGCAGGCTTCAGCGCCGCCGTCGTCGGTCCGAGCGCCAGGCCGAAGAGCAGCAGGACGGCGGCGGCGAACGGCGCCACCTGGTTGAGCCCGACCTTGGAGCGCAGCTCGATCCGCAGGTCCTTGCCGCAGACGAGGAGGGCGTCACGCAACATGGGCGGCCTCCGGCTGCGACGCTGGTTGGGCCGTCGGCGCCGGCACCTCTCGAGGTTCTGCCAGCGGCGGCTGCGCCGCAGGAGGCTCGGCCGCCGGCGGCAGCACGGGGCGAGGCTCGGCCGAGGTCGTACCGGTCGCGTCGTCGACGACACGACCCCCCGCCAGTTGCACGACGCGGTCGGCGATCGGGTGGGCGCCGGATTCGCCCAGCTCGTGGGAGGAGAGGATGACGGTGGCCCCTCCCCCACGTGCCTCGAGGATGATCTCGTCGAGGAGCTGGCGCCCCTCGAGGTCCAAACCGGCGTGCGGCTCGTCGAGCAGCCAGAGGCGCGGCCTGCGTCCCACCACGACGGCAAGGGCCGTCCGGCGCCGCTGGCCGGCCGAGAGCTTGCCGACGGGCGTGGCCGGCAGCCGGCCGGCCAGGGCGAGCCGGGACATGGCCGACGCCGCCTGAACGCCGGCCTCGCCGGCGCTCGAGCCGGAGGCACGCAAGGCAAAGCGCAGGTTCTCCTCGACCGTCAGCTCCTCGTACAGGAACGTCTCGTGCCCGAGGTACCCGGCGAGGAGGCGCACAGCGCGTCGATCGGCCGCCAGGTCGTGACCGAGAACGACGGCCGAGCCCGAGCGCAATGGCACGAGCCCGCAGCAGAGACGGAGCAGGCTGCTCTTTCCGGCGCCGTTGGGGCCGGAGAGGTGCACGATCTCGCCTTCGCCGACATCGAGGGTTACTCCGGCAAGGAGTGGGAACCGGCCGGCGAGGGCGACTGCGTCACGAAGACTTACGGCGAGCGCCATGTGGATCGCCCATGCTACGGGCGAAGCACCCCCGCTTTCCAAGCGGCCGACTCAGCCGTTCTGCGACCGTAGCCAGTCGATGTCCGCGTCCACCATCATGGACACGAGCTCCGGGAAGCCGACCTCGGTCTTCCAGCCGATCTTCTCCCGCGCCTTTGAGGCATCGCCGACGAGAAGGTCCACCTCGGCGGGGCGCAGGTACCTCTCGTCGACGACAACGTGGTCCTCCCAATTGAGGCCCGCCCGCTCGAAGGCCACCTCGCAGAGCTGGCGAACCGAATGGGTCTGCCCGGTGGCGATGACGTAGTCGTCGGGGGCGTCCTGGGAGACCATCTGCCACATGGCTCGCACGTAGTCACCGGCGAAGCCCCAGTCCCGCTTGCCCTCCAGGTTCCCGAGCTGCAGGGACCGATCGAGACCGAGCTTGATGCGGGCGACGCCGTGACTCACCTTGCGGGGGAGGAACTCCATCCCGCGACGGGGGCTCTCATGGTTGAACAGGATGCCGGAGGAGGCGTGCATCCCGTAGCTCTCGCGGTAGTTGACCGTGATCCAGTGGCCGTAGACCTTCGCCACGCCGTACGGGCTGCGCGGGTAGAAGGGGGTGAGCTCGGTCTGAGGAACCTCGCGGACCTTGCCGAACATCTCCGAGGAGCTCGCCTGGTAGAAGCGGATGTCCTGGTCCGTCAGGCGGATGGCGTCGAGGATACGGGTGACGCCGAGGGCGGTGATCTCGCCCGTGAGGACGGGCTGGCTCCACGACGTGGGCACGAAGGACTGGGCGGCGAGGTTGTAGACCTCCGTCGGGCGGTGCTGGCGGAGTATCTCGATCATCGAGACCTCGTCGAGGACGTCGCCGGCGACGAGGGTGAGGTTGTCCTGGATGTGGGCGATGCGCTCGAAGGTGACGGTGCTCGACCGCCGCACCATTCCGATCACTTCGTAGCCCTCCGAGAGGAGCAGCTCAGCGAGGTAGGAGCCGTCCTGGCCAGTGATACCCGTGATCAGGGCACGTCGCGTCATCCGCCCGTTCTACTACCACCGCCGCCGACTGCCCAGCGTGGCGGTCTCCGCTCGGCGAAGGCCGCTCTCCCCTCGTCCGCCTCCTCCGTCGCCGTCGCCACGGTCAACAGCGGGTGCAGGTAGGCGAGGGCGTCTTCGGGCGCCAGGTGCAGCACGCGGTAGAACGAGGCGCGGCCGGCGGCGAGGGCTCGGGGCGGTTTCGCGGCGAGGACGTCGGCGAGGTCGTCGACGGAGCGATCCAGCTCGTCCACGGGAACCACCCGGTTCACGAACCCCAACCGCTCCGCCTCGAAGGCCGCTACCCTGCGGCCCGTCATCATGAGCTCGAGGGCGTGGCGCGGCGACATCGACTGCAGAAGTGCCACCGTCACCATGTAAGGCCAGATGCCGATGTCGATCTCGGGCGTGCCGAAGACGGCGTCCTCGGCCGCCACGACGAGATCGCAGGCGAGCGCCAGGCCCATGCCGCCGGCAAGGGCATATCCGCGCACGCGGGCGATCGACGGCTTGCCAAGGTCCCAGAGGTCTCGAAAGAGAGCGGCCAGCTCACCCCTCGACTCGTGCAGATCGGCAGCGCTGACGGTCCCGCCGGGTACCGCAGCGCCCGCGGCCGGCGAGTTCGGAGCCACGAGATCGGCGCCAGCCGAGAACGCCTTCTCCCCCGCTCCGCTCAGGACGACGACGCGCAGCGAGTCGTCCCCCTTGATCTCGGCCAGGGCGGTGCGCAGCCCGGACAGCACCGAGGCATTGAGGGCGTTGCGGCGCTCGGGACGGTTGATGGTGAGCCGGGCAACGGGGCCGCGGCGCTCGAGAACGACATCGTCTGGCACGGCGCGGAGGCTACCTTCCCGGCATGCCCCCGAGCATCAGCTCCCCCCGGCGCGTCGCCATCGTCTCCTACCGCCTCGGCGGCACCGACGGCGTGTCGGTCGAGGCGGCGAAATGGGAAAGGGCCTTCTCGAGGCTCGGCGCCGCCGTGACGACCGTCGCCGGCTCGGGCACGGCCGACCGAGTCGTCAGCGGGCTGGCTGCGGACGCCACCGTGCCAGTCGACCGGGAAGCCTTGGCGCGAGCTCTCGACGGCGCCGACCTCGTCGTCGTCGAGAACTGCTGCTCGCTCCCCCTCAACGTGCGTGCTGGGCACGCCCTCGCCGAACTTCTGGCCGGGCGGCCGACCATCGTGCGCCACCACGACCTGCCCTGGCAGCGCCCGCAGTACGGCGGCTTCCCGCCGCCACGCGACGACGCCGCCTGGTGGCACGTCACGATCAACGAGCGATCCCGTCTCGAGCTGGCCGCCCGTGGAATCATGGCCGTGACGTTCTACAACTGCTTCGATCCAGACGTCGCTCTCGGCGACCGCGCCGCCACTCGCCGTGCCCTCGGCGTTGGCGACGACGAACTGCTCGTGCTGCAACCCACCCGGGCCATCCCCCGTAAGAACGTCCCCGGCGGGGTCCTCTTCGCACGCGCCCTCTCTGCCACGTACTGGCTGCTCGGGCCGGCCGAGGACGGATACGGGCCCGAGCTCGAGCGGATCCTGGCGCGCGCCGAGGTGCGCGTGCTGCGCGGTCACCCGGGCGACGGCTCCATGGCCGACGCCTATGCGGCCTGCGATGTCGTCGTGCTGCCCTCCACCTTCGAGGGCTTCGGCAATCCCAGCGTCGAGTCCGCCCTGCACCGACGACCTCTTGCCATCGGCGCCTACCCCGTGGCCACCGAGCTACGCCGCTTCGGCTTCTCCTGGTTCGATGCGAGCGACCCGGTGGCGGCCGCCGGCAAGGTGAGCCGCTGGCTGGCTGACCCCGATCCCCGCCTGCTCGACCGCAACGAGCTCGTGGCGAAGGAGCGCTTCTCCACACGGGATCTCCCCGAGCGGCTGAAGGCCCTGGTTACCGGTGGGTAGGCTCTGCCCGACATGACGGCCGACCGACAGGCGCTCGTGAGCGCCCGACCCGCTGCCCAGCCAGGGCCGCGCCGACGCCTCACGGCTGTGCGCCGTCGCCGCCAGCTCATCGACGTGGCGCTCGAGACCTTCGCCAGCAACGGCTTCAACGAGACGACGATGGAGGACATCGCCACGGCCGCCGGCGTCACCAAGCCTCTCCTCTACCAGCACTTCGCCTCCAAGCGGGCGCTCTACCTCGAGCTCATCGACGACGTCGCCAGCCGCCTGATCGCCGCCCTCGCGGCGGCTGCCACGGCCGGCTCGACGCGCCAGCGGGTCGAGGCGGGATTCGAGGCGTACTTCCGCTTCACGATCGACAACCAGTCGGCCGTGCGCATGCTCTTCGACGCCCCGCACGACGAAGAGCTCGCACGTGGACTGCGGACCATCGAGGACTCGATCGCCGAGTTCCTCGCACCGCTCTTCGATGCCGACATCGACGAGGATCACCGCCGGACGCTGGCATCGGCTGTCGTCGGGATGACCGAAGGCGTCACCCGCGACTGGCTGCGGGCGAGCACGCTACGGGGGGATCCGAGCATCGAGCCGCTCACCGAAGCGCAGCTCCTCGCCGGGCGACTGGCGGAGTTCGCCTGGGGCGGGTTCCGATCGCTCAACAAGGCAGCCGACTCGCCTCGCTGAGCCGCTGCCGGCAGCCGTGCCGTTGCTCCGGTCGAAAGCGGCAAGAAACCCACCCCCAAGGGTGGCCACCCTCAGGCGCCCGGTGTCTCTTCGGCGCCTCGCCACGACTTCCAGAGGGCCGCATAGCTGCCGTCCTGGGCGAGCAGCTCGGCGTGCGAGCCCTGCTCGACGATGCGGCCGTCCTCGACGACGGCGACGACGTCGGCGTCGGCGGCGCTCTGCAGCCGGTGAGCCACGGCGACGACGGTGCGGCCCTCCAGGACCCGCGAGAGGCTGCGCTCGAGATGTCGAGCCGCCCGGGGATCGAGGAGCGCCGTCGCTTCGTCGAGGACAAGCGTGTGGGGATCCGCCAGCACGAGGCGGGCAAGGGCGACCTGCTGCGACTCCCCTGGTGAGAGCTGCACGGCGCCGGCGCCGAGCAGCGTGTCGAGCCCGTCGCTCAGGCGCTCGACGAGCTCGGCGGCGTCCACGACGGCCAGTGCGCGCACGAGCTCGGCGTCGCTGGCGCCGGGGGCGACGAGCTCGAGGTTGTCCCGCAGCGTGCCGTTGAAGATGTGGTACTCCTGGGTGACGAGGGCCACCTCCTCTCGGAGCTGCTCGGTGGGAAGGCGGTGAGCGTCGACGCCACCGATGCGCACGCTCCCGCTGCGGGGCGGGTGCACACCAGCGAGCAGCAGGGCGAGCGTGCTCTTGCCCGCACCGCTCGGACCGACGAGGGCGAGGCGGCCACCGGGCGTGGGTGAGAGGTCGACCCCGTGGAGGACGTCGTGACCTTCCCGGTAGGCATAGTGCACGTCGCGGGCGACGAGCCGATCGTCTCTCGGCCGCTCCGCCGTCGGCTCCGGCACCTCGAGCTCGCCGACGCCGAGCAGGCGGCTGAGGGCGGCCGATCCGATCTGTAGCTCGTCGAGGTTGGACAGCACCGTGTCGACCGGGTCGATGAGCTGCTGGGTGTAGAGGGCCGCCGCCGTTGCGGCCGCAATCGAGAGGTGGCCGTCGGCGTGCAGGACACCACCGAGGGCGACGGCAAGGACGAGCGGAACGATGTAGCAGGCCTCCGTGAGGGGGAAGTAGATGGTGCGGAGGCGCAGGGTGTGACGCTCCCACCCGATCCAGTGCCGGATGTCGGAATCCACTACCGTCGTGCGCTGCTCGCCGAGACCTAAGGTTTCGATGGTGCGCCCGGCGGCAGCCGTCTCCTGCACGCGGGCGTTCATGGCGTCAAAGGCGGCGATCACCTCCTCGTATGCCGGCCGCGCCCGCCTGAGGTACCAGCGCGTGCCGCCGAGCAGTGCCGGAATGACCGGGACGAGGACGAGCGCCATGACGGGGGCCGTCCAGACGAGGGCTGCGACGGTGAAGACGGTCTGGGCACCCGCGACGGCCATGCGGGGCGCCGCCTGACGCACCGACCACGTCAGCTGCTCGACGTCCGACGACGCCCGCGTCTGCAGCTCGCCGGTGCCGGCCGCCTCGACGAGGCCGACGGGCAGTTTGAGGATCGCCCGCACGAAACCCACCCGGATAGCCGACAAGAGCCGCGACGTGATCGTGCCCGCCAACCGGCTGGCGCCGCGGATGAAGAAGGACTGCAGCACGAGGGCGCCCGCGAAGACGAGGACGGCGTCGTCGACCCGGGCAAGGGCATGGCCGGTGCCGCCGGAAGCGGCCGCCGCCACGACGTCACCGAGGACGTGCGGCCCGACAAGGCCGGCCACGCTGGCGGCCGCGTACAACGCCACGACGGCGCCATAGCGCCAGTCGGTCCGCAGCAAGCCCGCGACGTACGCCCGCACGACGCGCCGCGAGGCGACCGGCAAGGCGAGGTCCTTGTTCATGAGCCGCCCTCGCCGTCCCGCCGGCGATCGGCCTGCGTCGCTGGCGGAGGACCGCTGTGCGAAAGAGCTGCAGGCTTCATGTCGGCCTCCGCCCCGCGCAGCACGATGGCGCGGTAGCGCTCCTCCCCCTGCAGCATTTCGGCGTGGGTGCCGCACGCGACGGCCTCGCCGTCGAGGAGGACGACGCGGTCGGCTCGGTCGAGCAGCAACGGACTCGTCGTGGTGATCACGGTGGTGCGCCCGGCGCGGATACGGCGCAGGCGATCGGCGATGGCGGATTCCGTATGGGCATCGACGGCGCTCGTCGGGTCGTCCAGCAGCAACACGTCGGGGTCACCCGCAAGGGCTTGGGCGAGGGCGAGGCGCTGTCGCTGACCGCCGGAGAGCGACCGCCAGCGTTCCGGCAGCGGCGTGGCGAGACCGTCCGGCAGGCCGTCGATGAGCTCGCCGGCTGCGGCAGCCTCGATGACCTCGGCGGTGCGGTCTCCGGCCGGCGCCACGACCTCGGCGGGCGTCGTCGCCAGCTCGACGGGCGATCGCTCGAGCATCACGACGTGGCGGCGCAGCATCCGCAGCGGGATCTGATCGAGCGTGCGGGATCCGATGACGACTGCCTTGCCGTCGGGCGGGTCGTCGAAACGTCCCAGGCGGTCCAGCAGGGCCGACCCTTCCTCGGGTGTCGCCGGCACGACCGCCGTGAGGAGTCCGGGCGCGATGACCGTGTTCGTCAACTCGTCGGTGAGCGTCTCGCGGAGGAAGTCAGGCGTGGCGACGACGGAGGCGCCAGCTGCCGTCCCGACGTCAAGGAGAGCGCGCTGCATCGACAGCACCCCGATGATCCGACGGGAGGCGACGAGCGCGGCCGTCCACTTCGAGAAGGCCTCGACGAACGTCTGCATCGGGATGAGCAGGAAAGCTGCCGAGGCGTAGAAAGCCACCAGCTCGCCGGGCGAGATGGAGCGGTGGATGGCGTAGCGCGCCCCGAGCCAGGTGACGGCGACGACGAGCACGCCGGGCAAGAGCACCTGGGCGCCGTCCAGGTACGACTGCACGGTGGCGGTCCTGATGGAGGCACCGGCGACGACCTCGGAGGCCCGCTCGAAGCGCGAGGCGAAGACGTTCTCGCCGCCGAGACCGCGCAGTACGCGAAGACCCGTGACCGTGTCGGAGGCGAGCGAGCTCGCTTCCGCCCGGGTTTCCCGTTCCGCCGTCTGACGACGCTCGAGCGGTCGTACGAGCGGGACGACGAGCGCCATGGCGAGCGGCACACCGAGGACGACGACGGCGCCGAGTGCAGGCGAGAGGACGAGGAGCACGATGCTGACGGCGAGAAACGAGGCGAGGGCACCAGCGGCGCGAGCCGTCACGTCGAGGGCCTCACCGATGCGCTCCATGTCCGAGGAGCCGAGGCTCGCCACCTCGCCGGCGGCCACGCGCCGGGCAAGGTCGCCACCGAGGTGGCAGGCGTGCCGGGCGACGAGCTGCTCGACCCGGCTGACAGCGTTCAGGAAGTTGGCAACGGCACGGCGGTGCCGGAGGATGCCGGCGACGGCCTGGGTGATTCCCAGCCCGAGGAGAACGAGCGACCACAGGAGGATCTGGGAGCGGTCGCGGCGCACGGTGGCGCCGAGGGCGGCGCCAAGCACGAGCGGGATGGCCGCCTGGCTGGTCATCCAGGCGACGCCGAAGAGAGCTCCGCTCGTGACGACGCCCAGCTGCCGCCGGGCGATCCAGATCAGGAAGCGCCGGGCGGATCTAAGGTCCGGCACACCGGGACGGACAACCGGCAGATCAAGCATGAGCCGACCAACCGTAACGAGCCCGGCCCAAAAGGCGGGCAACCGCGCAGCAGGCAACCGCCGCCCTTCGGCGGTGCGAGGTCAGTTCGAGAGACAGGCGGAGTCAGAGGTGGTGCACGTCGCCATCGTATCGGCGCGCGATCTCGTTTGGGGGGCGTCCCGGCAGACGACGCCCGAGACGTCAGACGGCCCGTACCGGGTGGTAGCGCGGCTGCCACATCGCAGCGCGCACCTGGTCGGTGATCGAGTCGCCGATGTCGACCTGGGCGACACCGTCCTCTTTGGCCGCCCGGGCGACGGCGACGGCGACATCGAGGGAGGCAGCCCGCAGATCGTCGACGCGGGGAAGGAGCGCACCCCCGGCTTGTGTGGGGTCGACAAGGCGGGCGATTGCCTCGGCGGCGGCCCGGAACATGCCATCGGTCATGAGCCGCGCACGGGCAACGAGGGCGCCGAGCGTCAGGCCGGGAAACACGAGCGCGTTGTTGGCCTGCGCGATGGCGTACTCAGCACCGTCGTGCACGACCGGCGGGAAGGGACTGCCGCTGGCGACAAGCGCCTTGCCCCCGGTCCAGGCGATCAGGTCGGCTGGAAGCGCCTCGGCGAGAACCGTCGGGTTGGACATCGGCAAGATGATCGGGCGAGCGCAGTGCTCGGCCATCTCGCGAACGATCGACTCCGTAAAGGCACGAGGGCAGCCGGAAGTCCCGATCAGGATCGTCGGCCGCGATCGATGGACGACCTCTGACAGCGGGATGCCGCCGAGCTTCTCGTCGCGCTCCCAACCCGTCACCTCGGCTGCGGGCCGGGCGTAGGGACCTTGAAAATCACGCATGTCCTGCCGGTCGTCGGTGAGCAGGCCACGGTGCCCGAGGCACCAGAGGCGATGGGTCGCCTCGTCGAGGGAGAGACCGTCTCTGACCATGGCGTCCCGCAGCTGGTCGGCGATCCCGATGCCGGCGGTGCCAGACCCGAAGATGACGACACGCTGCTCGCGCGGGGGCGAGCCGGTGACGCGAAGAGCCGACAGCACGCAGGCGAGCGTGACGGCGCCAGTGCCTTGCATGTCGTCGTTGAACGTCAGCATCTCGTCGCGGTAGCGGTCGACGATGCGCCGGGCGTTGCTGGCCCCGAAGTCCTCCCAGTGCAGCAGGGCGTTCGGGTACAAGCGGCGCGCCGTGCGCACGTAGAGCTCGACGAACTCGTCATAGGGTTTCGTGTCGACGCGGCGGTGGCAGTTGCCGAGGTAGAGGGGATCCTCGAGGAGCAGCTGCCGATTGGTCCCGACGTCCAACATGACGGCGAGCGTGCGGGCCGGATCGATGCCGGCCGCCGCCGTGTAGACGGCGAGCTTGCCCACGGCGATCTCGATACCGCCGACGCCCCAGTCACCAATGCCGAGGATGGCCTCGGCGTCCGTGGCGACGATGAGGTCGATGTCGTCGGGCTCGCCACCGCCTTCCCGCAAGGCCCGCTCCACGTCGTCTGCGGCGTCGACGGACAGGTAGACGCCGTGCGGCCGACGGTATTCATGGCTGTAGCGCTCGATCGCCTCGCCGACAGTCGGGGTGTAGACGATGGGCAGCATCTCGGACAGGTGCTCGATCAAGAGCCGGTAGAAGAGGACCTCGTTTCGATCGTGCAACTCGGTGAGGAAGATGTGCTGTGCCAAATCGGTCGGCTGGCCCTGGTACAGGCTGTAGGCACGCTCGGCCTGCTCGGCCAGGGTAAGGACGCGAGGCGGCAGCAGACCGACGAGGTCGAGCTCGTGCCGCTCCGCCCGGCTGAAGGCCGTGCCCTTGTTCATGCGTCGATCGGCGAGCACAGCGCGACCGCGGGCCCTCGTCACCCACTCGCCGTTTTCAGCATCCCACTCGGTGGCTGAGGCGCCGGCCGTCGAGGCGAGGACCGATGGCACGGCGTCAGCTCTCTCGTCGTATCGGGCTGAAGTGCCGTCCCGCGGCGGCTCCCTGAGCGACGGCCGTCTCGACGCCACGGGCGCCGAAAGCCTCCGGCAGCTCGTCGATGGGGAACCGATGACCGCACTGAGGGCAGGTAGTCGTGCCGTTGTCTGTCGACACGGGCGGCGGATCGTTGGTGCCACAGTTTGGACAATTCATCGCGGCACACCTCCTGTTGTCCAACAGCAGCTAACCCCAAGTCGTTGCTGGCAGCTAGGGCCAAACGTCATGATTCGGGCCCGTTCGGCGGGGTGCTCGACCGGCTCTGCAGCGGCACCCAAGAGAGGCCATCTCGGAGCCCTTCCCATGCCCACGCGAGATATATTGCTTGACAGACATATAACTGATGCAGCATGCTGGTTCGATGACGTTCGCCGTGCTGGCCGAGCCGTCCCGGCGCCGGATCCTCGACTTGTTGAGAGTGCGGGAGCGATCCGTCGGCGAGCTCGTGGAGGATCTGCGTCTCAGCCAGCCGGGTGTTTCCAAGCACCTGCGAGTGCTGCGGGAGGCCGGTCTCGTCGACGTGCGGGTCGACGCCCAGCGCCGGTGGTACCAGCTGCGGCCCGAGCCGCTCGCCGAGATCGATGCCTGGATCGAGCCCTACCGGCGGTTCTGGTCGACCCGGCTCGACGCCCTCGAGGCGCACCTCGACAGAAAGGATTGAGCAGTGAACGGATCATTGCTGCGAGATGGAAACCGCTACGTCTTGTGTTTCGAGCGACACCTCCGGCATTCGCCGCAACGCGTCTGGCAAGCCATCACCGAACCTGCCGAGCTCGCCCACTGGTTCCCGGGCGCCGTCGAGATCGACTTGTCGATCGGCGGCAGCGTCACGTTCACCCAGGAGGGCTTCGACATCGACCCTGAGCTGTTGCCGAGCTCTGGCACGGTCACCGAGCTCGAGGCG
>JBKQSP010000073.1:0-3169 GCA_052143575.1 Acidimicrobiales bacterium | reverse complement strand
ATGGCCTGGTCGATGACCGGCAGCATGCGGTGCACGCCGAGGCCGGTCTTGGCCGAGATGCGGAGAACCGGCGCGTAGCCGAGGAAGGCGAGCTTCTCGCCGATCACCTCGCCGACGTTCAGGCGCTCGTCGGTGCCGAGGAGATCCCACTTGTTGAGCAGCAGCACGGCCGGGCTGCCGCTGGCGTCGATGCGCTCCGCCAGCCGCTGATCCTGGTGGGTGACGCCTTCGGTGGCATCGAGCACGAGGAGGGCGACATCGGAGCGGTCGAGGGCCCGCAGCGAGCGCACGAGCGAGAAGTACTCCTGCGGGTCTCCTTCGCGGGCTCGCCGGCGCATGCCGGCAGTGTCGACGAGGCGCAGGGACCCCATGTCAGTCTCGATGACGGTATCGATGGCGTCCCGTGTCGTTCCCGGCAGGTCGTGCACGACGGAACGGTCCTCTCCGACGAGGCGGTTGAACAACGTCGACTTGCCGACGTTCGGGCGGCCCATGATGGCGACGGAGGCGACGGCGACCGAGGTCTCCGTGGCGACCCCGTCGTCCGCGAGGGGTTCAGGGCCGCTGCGCGTCCGGCTGGAGGATCGGGTGGGGGCCGGGGGCGGCGAGGCGCTGCCGTGCAGCTCACCGCCAGCGACGTCCGGCAGGCGGGCGACGACGATGTCGAGGAGGTCACCGACGCCGCGGCCGTGCAGGGCGCTGATCAACAGGGGCGTGCCGACCCCGAGGGAGGAGAGCTCCCAGGCATCGGCCTCTCGCCGCTCCGAGTCGACCTTGTTCGCCACGACGACGATTCGGTCGCCGAGGCGCCGCAGCACGGAGGCGACAGCGGCATCCTCGCCCGTGACGCCCGTCGTGACGTCGAGCACGAAAAGGACGAGGTCTGCCGCTTTCATCGCCCGCACCGCTTGCTCGGTCACCTTGTCGTCCAGGCTGTCGCCACCTTCCACGAGGCCGCCGGTGTCGATGAGGCGAAACTCCTTGCCCGCCCAATCACACGTCACCTCGAGGCGATCGCGCGTGACGCCGGGGTGCCGCTCGACGATGGCGACCTGCCGCCCGATGATGCGGTTCACGAGCGTCGACGTGCCGACGTTCGCCCGGCCGGCGACGACGACGACGGGCAGGGTGGACTTCATGGCGACGCGAGCGCCTGCAGGAGGGAACGGCCGTCGGTCGCCACGACCTCGACGGCTCGCGGCAGATCGGACACCCGGACGCCGTCGAGAAACAGCCCGTTCGACAAGCAGACGTCCGGCAGGAGATAACGCCCCTTCTCCGGCAGGCGGGCGAGCACCGATGCCACGTCGCTTCCGGCCATGAGGCCGGTGACGGCGATGTTGCCGCCGACGAAGTCGTTGCGGACGGCGACGAGCTCGACGTCGTGCCGGCCGATGCCGGCGAGCAACGGCCCGAGCACCTGGGCGCCGTACTCGCCGGTGAGCACCATGGGCGGCCGGCCGCCGGCGCGGGCGCCAGCGCTGGCGCGGGCGCCGATGCTGACGCCGACGGGCTGGGCGCTCGGCGAGCTCCGCGGTGCGCGGTAGCCCTCCGCCGGGGCCCCTTCCACCCACTGGAAGAACCCGGTCGTGTGGCCGGCGCCGCCGACGAGAGCGGGGGGTCCGGCAGGAGCGCCCGCTCCGACAAGGTCGAGCTCGAAGGCACGCGCCATGCCGATGCCGTTCTCGTGCTGCACGAACCCTTCGTAGTCCGTCGCCGGAGGAAAGGGCATACCGGCCAACAAGTAGTACTCGTCTGCGGCATACACGAGCCGCCGCCCGAGGAGGCACTGAAAGATCGGCTGCCACTCGGACACGGTCTCGACGACGGCGACTGCCTCCTTGCGGGTGTGGGCCCGCATGGCCGCCTCCGTCGTGTAGCGGCTGATACCGAGCGGCACGAGGGCGACCGTCGCCAGATCAGGGAAACGGTCGAGCACCCCGCACAAGGTGTCCTCCAGCACGGCGCCGTCGTTGACACCCGGGCACACGACGACCTGGCCGTGCACCTCGATCCCTCGCTCCAGCAGCAAACCCAGCCATCGCAGCGAGAGCGCCCCCCGACGGTTGCGCAGCATGCGGGCACGCACGTCGGGATCGGTGGCGTGGATCGAGACGTAGAGGGGCGAGAGGTGCTGGTCGACCACGCGCTCGAGGTCAGCCTCGGTGAATCGCGTCAAGGTCGTGAAGTTCCCGTACAGGAACGACAGGCGGTAGTCGTCGTCCTTCAGGTAGAGGCTCTTCCGCATCCCCTTCGGCAACTGGTAGATGAAGCAGAACTCGCAATGGTTGTCGCACGTGCGCACCTGGTCGAACAACGCAGAGGCGATCTCGGCCCCGAGGGGTTCCCCGGCGGTCTTGTCGATTGAGAGCGCCAGGTCGAGGCCACCCCGCGAGACGTCGAGGTCGACGACGGCCTCGTCTGCGATCAGCTGGTATTCGATGACGTCGCGTGGCACCTGGCCGTTCATCGAGCGGATCTCGTCACCCGGCAGCAGCCCGGCGCGCGACGCCGGGGAACGATCGGCCACGGCCACCACTCGGGGTAGTGGCATGCAGGCAGGTTACCGGCCCGGGGCTCCTACCAGGTCCTCCGATAGCAACCCTGCTTCAAGGCGGCGCAGTAGGCGAGCCGCCGAGCTTCGCGACGAGAGGCTACGCCGCCGCCGGCGCCGGCGTTCCACACGAGGGACAATCCGAGGAGGAGGCCGACAACGACCCACGCTGCCGGCCGGTCGACGCCCGGAACCGCCACCTTGACGTTGCACACCGAGGCTTCGATGCAGGAGCGAACCTGCCGGACGGGGTAGTTCGCCACAGCGACGCCGACGTAGTAGCCCGCCAGGCCGAGCACGGCCGGGACACCCATGAGCACGAGAGCCCGACACAGGCGCTTCACCTCCCCATTGTCGCGCCGGATCATCGATTCGGTGCCATCGCCGTTGATCCATCTTCGGGCTCCGGCGACGGCGCCGCGGCTGCGGCCACCACGTTGCTGCCGCTGCCCTAGCCTGAGGGGTGTGCGGGTGGAGAAGGTGCTCTTGGCAGAGCCGCGGGGTTTCTGTGCCGGTGTCGAGATGGCGATCAAAGCCCTCGACTGGATGGTCCGCGTCTTCGAGCCGCCCGTCTACTGCTACCACGAGATCGTCCACAACCGCATCGTCGTGCGG
>JBKQSP010000072.1:0-10936 GCA_052143575.1 Acidimicrobiales bacterium | reverse complement strand
CGACGTTGACGACCTGGCAGCCCCTGCAGATGGCGAGGAGCGGGAGCCCGTTGCTCAAGGCGTAGCGGGCGAGCTCGAGCTCCATGTCGTCGCGAAAGTCGTTGAACCCGTAGCTTCTCGGGTGGGCGTCCTGCCCGTATCGTGAGGGGTCGAGGTCACCGCCACCGATCAGCATGAGGCCGTCGGCGCCGACGAGGACCTCCTCGGGGGGGCAGGCCGGCGCACCCGTGATCGCCGGCAGCATGATCACGCGGGCTCCGGCACGGTGCAGGCTCTGCACGTAACGCTCCGAGATGGCGACGTGGCCAGCCGGTCGCCCTGGTGTGGCTGCTTGTGGCAGTTCGTAGGCGACGACCGCGATGGCGACGCGTCTCACGCCCCAGCACCAGGCGGCTTGGGGGCCGCCGCGCTCGAGCGGGTCGCCTTCTTGGCGGCGGGGGCGGCGGACGCCGCCGTCTTCTTCCGGCCGGCTGTGCTGCGAGCGGCGGGCGAGGCCGTCCGTTTGCCGGCCGGGTGCCCGTGCTCGTGCGCCTCGGCCGTGTGCTCGGCCTCGAAGTCGACGTGCGGGTAGTGGGAGTGCTGCTCGGCATCATGGCTGTGCACATGAGCGTGCTGGTAGCCGAGGTGCTCGAAGCTGCCCGTGTTCTCGAAAAAGTTGTGCGTCACGTGGTAATGCCCGTGCTCGTGGGTCACGGCCTCATGGCTGTGCTCATGACCGTGATGGGCATGACCGTGGCTTTCCGCACCGTGACCGCTCGCATGGCTCGACTCTGTCACCTGACTTGTGCCCTCCGCTGCTCGGCTCGACACAGCCTATCGACAGCAGGCTGACGGCTCGTCAACCGGGCGGCGCTCTGCTGTGATTGACCGGTACAACGGCCCTTGAGCAGCCCAGGCGCACCTTGACCGGCCCAGCCGGCGCTCCTTGATCAGCCCAGCCGCCGCTCCTTGACCGGCCCAGCCGATCCTCGAGGCGGTGAACGCCAAGGGGGCGGCCGATGGCATCGAAGCCGAGCTGGTCGTCCTCGGCAAGGTGACCGAGTTCGACGTCCCGCCGCCGTATGCCGTCATCGTCGACCGGATATCGCACGAGGTGGGCTTCTACCGGGCGTTTCTCAAGAGCGCCGCCTTGAACGGCACCGTCGTCATCAACGACCCGTTCTGGTGGGAGGCAGACGAGAAGTTCTTCGAGTGCACCCTGGCACGCCATCTCGGAGTCGCCGTGCCGAAGACCGTCGTGCTCCCGAACAAGCACTACGAAACGGGCATCGTGCCCGAGAAGTCGCTCCGCAACCTCGAGTACCCGCTCAACTGGGAGGACATCCTCGCCTACACGGGCCTGCCTGCCGTCATGAAGCCCAACACGGGCGGTGGCTGGCGTGACGTCTACATCGTGCACTCGATCGAGGATCTGCTGCGCGACTACGACCAGACAGACACGAAGACGATGATCCTGCAGGAGTTCATCGACTGGGAGGACTACGTCCGCTGCGTCGTCATCGGCGGCGAGGTTCTCGTTTTCCGCTACGACCCGCGGCGGAGCTTCTTCGAGCGCTACGTCACCGACGACCCGCCACCGCCCTGGCTCGTGGAGCGCGCCACGGCAGATGCCCGGACGCTGACCGACGCCCTCGGTTATGACATGGACACCGTCGAGTTCGCCGTGCGGGACGGGGTCCTCTACGCCATCGACTGGCTCAACCCTGCGCCGGATTTCGACAACTTCTCGATCAAGGAGGAGGGTTTCGCCTGGGTCATCGACAAGATGAGCGACCTCGTCCTCGCCTACGCCCGCGGCGAGAAAACGCCTCCCTGGCGGGGCGAGCATCGCTGGTGGCGCTACGTCGATCAAGACGGCTGACGGGTCCTGGGCGTGCAAGAAGCCGTCGAGTCCTATCACGAACTCCTCGCCGACGAAGAGCTGGCGGGCGCCAGCGTCGAGCAGCTGCAGGCCGCCCAGCACGCCGCCAACCTGTACTTCGGTGAGCACCCGCTCTCGATCTCCCTGCGGCCCCGCCTGATCTCGGCCGCCGAGTGGGCGCGTGCCGTCTCGGCCGCCGAGTCCATCGGCGGCGCCCTCGCCACCCTCGAAGCGGCCCTGCTGGCCGACGCCGACCTGCGAAGCGAGCTGGAGCTCGATCCACTCGAGGAGCGCCTGGCGCTCGCCCATCCCGGTTGTCGCCTCTCGTCGCCCTCGGCTCGGCTCGACAGCTTCTTCGCCGACGAGGTGCGTTACGTCGAGTACAACGCCGAGTCTCCCGCCGGGATGGCCTACGGTGACGCCCTCGCCGAGGTGATGGACAGCCTGCCGGTCATGAAGCGCTTCCGCCGCCGTTGGCAGGTGCGCACCCTGCCCACGCGTCAGTCACAACTCGACTGCATGCTGCAGGCCTACCGTGAGTGGGGCGGGGCCGCCAGCCCCTCGATCGCCATCGTCGACTGGAAGGGGGTGCCGACGGTGGCCGAGTTCGAGATGTTCCGGGAGTACTTCGTCTCAAAGGGTGTCCCGTGCCTGATCGCCGACCCCGACTCGCTCAGCTACGACGGCACGTCCCTGCGCGCTGAGGACGGCAGCGAGATCACCCTCGTCTACCGGCGCGTGCTTACGAGCGAGCTTCTCGCCCACGGGGGCGGGTCGGACGCCATCTGCCGGGCTTACCTCGACGGCAACGTCGTGGTCGTCAACACGTTTCGAGCCAAGCTCCTCCACAAGAAGATGAGCCTGGCACTGCTGTCCGACGACCGCTACGCCTCGTTGTTCAGTCGCCAGCAACGTCAGGCGATCGCCCGCCACATCCCCTGGACCCGACGGCTGCGGGAGGGCCGCTCGACACGCCAAGGGGAGGACATCGCCGACCTTCCTGCCTATGTCGGAGAGCATCGCGAGACGCTCGTGCTGAAGCCGAACGACGAGTACGGGGGCAAGGGCGTCGTGCTCGGCTGGACGGTCGACGACCACGAGTGGGAGCAGGTGGTGCGCATGGCGCTTCACGAGACCTACGTCGTGCAGGAGGCCGTGCCGGTTCCGCGTGAGCTCTGGCCACTCGCCCTCGGCGGCGCCGTCGAGATGGTGGACATGGCCGTCGACATGGACCCGTATCTCTTCGGGGGTCAGGTGGGCGGCGTCCTCATCCGCCTGGCTTCGTCCGCTCTGTTGAACGTGACAGCGGGAACCGGCAGCGTCGTCCCGACATTCGTCGTCGAAGGGGAAACGGGGGAGAGCGTGTCATGACACTCGACTTGGGTCGCGATCTCACGATCGGCATCGAGCAGGAGTTCCAGATCATCGATGGGAAAGGAGAGCTCACCCACCACATCGACACGCTGCTGCAATCGACGCGAGAGCAGTTCGGCGAGGACGTGAAGGCCGAGATGCTGCAGTCTGTCGTCGAGATCGGCACACAGATCTGCGCCAACATCGGAGAAGCGCGTTCTGAGCTGATCCGCCTGCGAGGCGGGCTCGTGGAGATCCTGGCTCGAGACGGGCTCCGGCTCGCCTCCGCCGGCACACACCCTTTCTCCCACTGGGCGGACCAACGGGTCACCGAGGCGGACCGCTACAAGATGCTCGAGGACGAGATGCAGGACCTCGTACGGGAGCTGCTCATCTTCGGCACCCACGTCCACGTCGGCATACCCGACCCGGAGCTGCGCATCGACGTCATGAACGAGGCCCGTTACTTCCTGCCTCACATGCTGGCGCTCTCGACCTCGTCGCCGTTCTGGCTCGGCCGCAAGACGGGCCTCAAGTCCTACCGCAGCGTCGTCTGGTCGAGGTTCCCTCGCAGCGGCATCCCACCTGAGCTCAACTCCTACGGTGAGCTGAACGGCCTCATCGAGCTCCTTGTCAAGACGAACTGCATCGACGACGGGAAGAAGGTCTGGTGGGACCTGCGCCCGCACCACATCTACCCCACGCTCGAGTTCCGTGTCTGCGATGCCGTCACCAAGATCGACGAGGCGCTCTGTCTGGCCGCCATCACGCAGGCGATCTGCGCGAAGTTGCTGAAGCTGCGACGGGACAACTTAGGTTTCCGGCGGTATTCACCTCACCTCATCGCCGAGAACAAATGGCGGGCGATGCGACACGGCGTGAGCGGCCAGCTGATCGACTTCGGCCGTCAGGCGGAGGTGCCCATGGTGGAGCTCGTCGACGAGCTCCTCGAGTTCCTGGACGACGTCGTCGACGAGCTGGGATGCCGGGAGGAGGTCGCCTACGCCGCCACGATCGCTCGCGAGGGCACGAGCGCAGACCGCCAGCTCGCCGTCTTCGAGGCGACGAGCTCCTACCACGCCGTCGTGGACTCCATCGCTGCGGAGACTGTCGAGGGCCTCGGGTTGAGCTGAGGCGCCGCTCAGCAGTGCCGTGGCAGGTGGAGGGCGAGCTGGCGCTGCCACCATGGCCAGTCGTGGGCGGCGTCGTGGCCCCAGACGTCGAGCTCGTGGGGGATCGCCTTGGCCGCCAGCAGAGATGCCAGGTGCAGCGTGCTCGGCAGGGCGCCACTGGCGCTCTCGTCCTCCCACGGGCCCTGGCCGACGACGAGGGTGAGGTGCACCCGGCTGCGCAGCCAGTCGAGGTGGTCGCCCTCCAGATTGGCGACGTAGTCGATCGGGTTGTTGAAGTAGAACGAGTCCCCCCGCTCTCCCCAGCCCAGCTTCGACATGTCGTAGGCACCGGACATGCAGATTGCCCGTGGAAACAGCTCGGCGCGACGGAGGGCGAAGTTGGCGGCGTGAAAGGCACCGAAACTGCAGCCCGTCACGAGGATGTCCTGCAGCCCGCCACAGTCGGCGTAAATGAAGGGGACGACGTCATTGACGACGAAGTCCTCGAAGCGCCCGTGCTCCTGCGCCCGCAGCTCGAGCGGTAGATCCGCCCGCCGCCAGCTGCCGGCCTCGAAGCTGTCGATGCAGTAGATCTTCACGCGGCCCTCGTCGATCAGCCCGGCGACGGCTCCGAGGAGGCCGTTGTCCTCGAAGTCCTCCGCACGGCCGCTGTCGGAGGCGAAGGCGAGGACGGGACGCCCCCAGTGGCCGTAGGCGATGAGGCGTGCGTCGCCGATGGGGACGGAGTGGAGGACGACCGCCTGGCGCCTCATGACCAAGCCTGCGCCAAGAGGCCGACGAGGTGGGGCGTCCAGGCGTCCCGCCAGGCGATCCAGTTGTGGGCGTCCCGCACGACGTGCAAGTCCGCAGGGTAGCCCTGGGCGGCGAGGGCTGCGGCGCACTGGCGGTTGTTCTCGAGATTCCGCTCCACCGCCCCACACGTCAATCTCACGGGGATGGGGTCGGCCCAGGACTCGGTGGCGATGAGGCCGCTCACGAAGCGCTCGATCCGCTCGATGTGCGCCGAGCCGGGCTGGCTTCCCTGCTGGAAGAAGCTGCTCGACTGCAGGAACAGGGCCCCGAAGAGGCCGGGGCAATGCCGATGGGCATGCAGGAGGGCAAGGCCACCGAGGCTGGCCCCGAGCCCGGCTCGCCACCGACCCGCCTCCACGACGGCGCCGACGCCTGCGACCGCCGGGATGAGCTCGCGGGCGAGGTACTCGGCGAACTCGGGGCTGGCGGTGTAGTGCTCGTCACGGCGAGTGGGATGGCAGAGGGCCGCCCGCATGGGCGGGAGGGCGCCCGTCGCCACCTCGACGTCGAGCATCTTCAACAAACCCGAGAAGCGGTCGAACTCGGCACCGTCGAGTGCGACGAGGAGGGGGAGCGGCGTCTCGGGGTCGGTGCCGGCCGCCGACCAGACGATCGTGGGCTGAACGTCGCCAAGGATGGCGGAGGCCACGTCGAACTCCTCCACCCGACCAGCTGGCGCCTCCACCGTCAGCCAGTCGGGCGGCTCGTACTCGGGGAACTCGATGACTGAGCGCTCGCCGAAGGCGCCCGGTGCCCGGAGCGGGTTGGCGGGGTCGAGGATCGTCTCATGCCCGCCGCCACGCCGGGCGAGGTCGAATCGGTACTCGAGGCGATCGACGCGGGGTCGTGACAGGGCGGCTTCCCAGAGCCCGTCCCCGATCGGTTGCAGAGCCGGGCCTGAGCGTGGTTCGGCCACCTCCTGCAGCACGGTGAGGGCGTCGGCCTCGTCGGCCCCGTCGAGGTAGCGGAAGGTGACACGGTCCGTCTCGACAACCGGCCCGACGCCCGCCGTCGGAGCGTCGTGCTCCGAGCATGGGGCGTCGTCGCTCGGAGCTGAGGGGCTGTGGCCGATGCTCAGGCGGGACCCACGGTGGTGAGGAGCACGGCGTCCACGCCCGATCCGATCGGGACGCTGAGCACCGTCTTGCCGCTCGTGACGTTGATCTCCGCAATGGCGCCGACCGTTGTGGAGCTGCCCGAGTCGGCGACGAAGACCACCGGTTCCGGTCCCGTCGTGCTGACGGCAAGGCCGAGAGGCGCTGTGCCGCTGGGACAGATCGTCGTCACGGTCATGTCGTGCAGCGCCACGGACGACAACGTACCCGACTGCGAGACCACATAGGCGAGGTCATCGACACCGAGCGCCTCGGCCATGGGCGACGGGACGCCGGCCGGTTGCCGCACCGTCAGGCTGTCGACCTCGAGCTTGCTGACGAGGCTGCCGCCGCGGCTCGCCACGAGCACGAAGTGGCCGCTCGGGGAGACCAGGAGGGAATCGGGACCCGCCGCCACCGTCACCGGCGTGTCGGGCTCCCCGCTGGACAGGTCGATCGGGGTCACGTCGTCGGAGGAGTAATTGGCGACGAAGGCGAGGTCCGAGGGCGTGATCGCAACCGCATCGGGATGCGATCCGACGGACACCGTCGTCACCGTTCGATTCGAGAGGTCCACGAGACTCGCCGTGCCCGAGAGGTCGTTGGCCACGACCGCCTCCGTGCCGGCGGCATCGATGGCGATGGCGTCCGGCTCGTCTCCGACGGGGATGGCCATGCCGACGACGCCCGTGGCAACCGTGATCGGCAGGATCTCGCCTTTCGACGTCCGCGGCACCCACAGCGTCACCCACAGCGTCGTGCCGTCGGGCGTGAGGGCCGCCGCCTGCGGCTCACCCGCCAGGTGTATGGCCGGACGAGCGGCGACGACGCCGAGATCGACGAGCGAGAGCGCATTGCCGGAGTAATCGGCCACGACGAGCGAGCCCTCGTCTGGGCTGACGGCGACGGCGATTGCACCGGCCCCCACCAGCACGGCCTGCCCGACCGGTCCGACCGCGGGCGGGGCAAGCGTCACGGGGACCACCGTGCCGGCACGGAGGTCGGTCACGTAGGCGGTCTTTCCGTCCGGCGAGACGGCCACGCTGCTCGGGTCTCGCCCGATCCACACGGCCCGCCCGACGTGCTCGCTACTGATGGTGATCGGAACGATCTGCCCCGAGCCGTAGTCGACGACGAGAGCCGTCGTGCCGTCGGGCGTCACGGTGACACCATCGGGGGCGCTGCCGACGTTCAACGCCGGAGCAGCACTGTGGGTCGTGAGCTTCACCGGCGTCAGGCTGGAGGAGCCGAAGTTCGCCACGTAGGCCAGCTCGCCGTTGGGGGTGACGGCGACGGCGTCGGGCTTCGAGCCGACGTGCACCTCGAAGAGGGCGTGGCCGTTGCTGAGCGAGATGGCCGCCAGCTTGTTGCTGATGAGGTCCGTCACATAGGCCACCGTCCCGCTTGGCGACAATGCGATGGCGGAGGGGCCGTCTCCCCCCCGGATGGGCTTGCGGGTCTTGCCGGTGGCGAGCGTGATCGGCACCACCGACCCCGATCCGTAGCACGCCACGTACGCGGTGGCGTGATTCGGGGAGATGGCAATGCCGTCGGGGTTCTTGCCGACAGCGATGGGCTTGCCAGCCCTCATGCTCTTCAGACTGATCGGGGTCACCGTGTCGGCGGAGTAGTTGGCGACATAAGCGGTGTCGGTTGCGGCGTCGAGGGCCACGGCGTAGGGAGCGCGCGTCGGCGTCGTTCCGGCGAGGGCGTCGCCGTCGAGGGAGATGGGCGTGACGGTCGATGCGGCCGGGTCGAGGGCCCACGCGAAGCCACGCACCCCAAGTGTCTGGGGCGGGTACACGGTGACCTGTGATTGGGCCCCTGCTGGGCTGGCCGTGGCGTGGCTCGACTCGGCGGCTCGAGCGGCCGGTGAGCCGGCGAGGGCCGAGAGTGTGAGGGCCAGGGAGGCGGCTGCCACCGTCGTGCACCGGCGCCGGGCGAGGGCTCGCCGGCCTGGTGTCGTCACAGTGGGCACAACCGTGTCCTCTCGCGCCCGTGCGGCGACCCGGCGTCGGTCTCCGGCGGGTTCAGCCGCAATGGTTGGGCACCGGACATGACGTCGTCGTCACGGGTTGGGTGGTCGTCGTGGTGGTCGTCGTGGTCGGCCTCGGACGCGTCGTGGTCGTCACCGGCCGAGTTGTCGTGGTCACGGGTCTCGTCGTGGTGGTCGTCGTCGCTTTCGCCGGTTTGGTGCCGGCGTGGTGCTTCTTAGACTTTACGGGACGGGTCGTCGTCGTGACCGCCGGCCGAGTCGTCGCAACCGTTCTTGCCGCCGTCGTGGTCGAGGCTCGAGTGGTCGAAGTGGCCGGCGCGCCAACCGTAGTGGTCGTGACGGCACTACCGACCCGGTTGCCGGCGGCGGCCACGGCGACGAAGGCGAGGACACCCACGCACAGGATGAGGATGGGCACGCCGATCCGGATTCGGCGCTTCCTGGCGTGACGTCGGGCTCCGAGGCGACTGGAGAGGTTCGAGAGCTCGAGCTCGAGCGGAGCCGGCCCCTGATCGTGGTGTGGGAGGGCTCCGTTGCTTGCCGGCGGGCGGACGGCTTGGCTCCGGTTGCCCGCCCAGTGGACCGTGTCACCTGAGCTCGGTGCCTTCGCCCACTCGAAGGTGTCGGTGGCGCGGGCGGAACCGCCCCGGCCGGTACTCCCGGAGCTCCAAGCCTCAGCAGAGCGGCGGGCGGCTTCGCCGATCGTGCTCGCCGACGTGCTTTCAGCCTGCGTGCTCGCCGCCGTGTGTTGGGCACGCGTGCCCGGCGCCGTGCTCTCGGCGCTCGTGCTCGCCCACGTCACGAAGTCGGCGGGGAGCGGGTCGCCGGCCAGGTAGGCGGCCAGCCGGTCAGCCGCCAGGCCGGTCGATACGGGCACGTCCGCGCTGTCGGCGGGCAGCGGGTCGCCGGCGAGATAGGCGGCGAGCCAGTCGCGTGCGGAGCCGCCGGGCACGGGTGCATCCGTGATGTCGGAAGGGGGCGAGGTGCCCGCCAAGTGGGCGCCGTGCGGCGGGACGTCTACGGAGTCGTCGGGGCGCCGGGCGCCTGCCAGGTGGGCACCGCGCGGTGGATCCGCCCACGTCACGACGTCGTCGGCGAAGGGAGGGGTCGACCACGCCCGAAACTCGGCGGCGAACGGCGGGGGAGCAGGGATGGCGGGGACGGCCGCGTCGACTGCCGCCGCGCTCTCGAATCCAGACGGGTTGTAGGGCGGCCCGAAGAGGCTGTCCGCCCAGGCCTCGATAGGGTCGCTGTCGCTCCCGTTGCCGGCGCTGTCGCTCCCGTTGCCGGCGCCGTTGCCGTTGCCGCCGTCGATGCTTGCGCCGTCCGCCGCGTCGGCCTGCTGTGACGGGGTCTCCTGTACGGGAGCTGCTGCGGGCCCGAACAGGCTGTCTGCCCACGCCTCGATTCCGTCGTCCGGCGTCAGGGCTCTCGCCGGCGCATCGAGGACACGACCGGCCGGCACGCTCCCATCAGCGGCCCCGGCGCCGGCGTCGGCTGGCGCCTTCCTGGCGGCGGACGTGCGAGTCTTTCTTGCCGCTCCGCCCGCCGCGCCCGGGCTCTTGGGCGCAGCGCCGCCGCTCTTGGCGGCGGTGGCGTTCCGTTGAGTGCTGGCGCTCTTTGACGGCACGCGGCCGTTCCGTTGCCCGCGTCCTCCGGCGGCGCTCGCCGGCGTGTCGCCCTGCCCAGGTCCGTCGGCCGCGGCGCTGCCGCGCCGGGCGTTGCTGCCGGTGGTGTTGCGAGGGGTTCGGGCGCCGCTCTTTGCTGGCCCGCCGGCGGCCGACGTCGTGCTGCGGCGCTTCCGGGGCGGCCCTACCGGTGCCTCAGAGCTGGCATCGGTGGCCGCAAGAACTGGATTGTCGATCGTTTCGTCCTGCGGGGACGTCGCCTCAGCTGTCGGCGGATCACCGCCCACGGCGGGCGTGCTCTCGGGTGGTGCAGGCAGGTCGCGCGGTGGGTCGGTCGGCGTGTCGTCCACCACGACTCCTCCTCCCACTCCGCCCCGCAGGGCCTGCTCACGCACTACGCCGCAGCGTGTGCTTGGTCGAGGCGACCCTTCGGCGCTACTCAGGCGAGATCGTCTCGTCCTGCGCGGACTCCATCCGGATCACCGTCACCGGCCTCGCCCGTCGTGCCGTCACTGTCGCCGGCAAGTCCTTGCTCGCCCGCGTCGGCGACGGCGCCACTTGCTTCGCCGGCGTCGTCTATATCGGCATCCGCGGCGTCTGTCTTGAGCGGCTCCGGATTGGCCCACGGGTCAGGCGGTCGCTCGCCGTCGGCGACCGGTTGGCGCCTGCGGTGGCGGTCCCGAAACAACAGCCAGGTCAGGAAGAAGATCCCGACCACGATGAAGGCGCCGGAACCGACTTGGACGGCGATCGAGCCGGCCGAGTTGTGCTGCAGGAGAACGGACTCGTCGAAGAGTCGCGACATGCCGTACAACGTCACCGTCGCCGTCACCACGACTCCGAAGGGGCCGCCTCGCCGCGCAACGTACTTCTCCACCTGCAGGGCCAGGATGTAGACGACGAGGCACTCGAGGCCCTGGAAGATCGGCACCGGGACCCGCTTGCCCACCTGGCCGGCGTACTCCATGCCGTACCAGGCTTTCGTGGGATAGCCGCCGCCCGAGACCATGAGCTGGGGTCCGAGCAGACGACCGATCACCCAGACAAGCGCCAAGACCGGGGCGACGAGGTCGAGAGCG
>JBKQSP010000071.1:0-51864 GCA_052143575.1 Acidimicrobiales bacterium | reverse complement strand
CCTCGGCGCCGGACTTGAGAAGAAACTGCCGAACCCAGGTCGACGCTGATTTTTCTGCCCCTCCGACGTGAGGAGCGGAGCTACGACCGAGCGGCGCGGCGCCCCCGTTCGTGCCGACGCCTTAGCTGGCCGCCTTCCGGGGGCCGTGCCCCTGATCTGGCGCAACCAGCCAGGCGTACGCCTCGGCGAGGGTGAGGAGCGTCTCGGACGTCATGTTCCGCGAGGTGATCGCCTCGAGCATCCGCTCGCGAAGCGCCTCGACGATCTGGTCATGAGTGGGCATCTCGTTCTCCTGTAGGCGGTACCGGGAACCCCGTCCTAGCATGCGCGCCGTGGTTGTCTCAGGCATGAGGTCGGACGCCCTCCGATATCCCGGCGGTCTGCACGTTCGCCGCTGGTGGCGGACTGCCCCTGCGCTCGCCATCCTGCTCCTCGTCGGCGGCCTTGCCGGCTGCACGCACTCGGCGTCTCCGGCCGCGACGTCACCGCCGCCTGCGGTCCCTCACCCGTTCGGGAAGCTCTCCTGCGAACCTCGCTACGGCATCCGCCTCTGCGTGGGCGGCCAGGTGGGCGGGCACGACCTTCGCATACCGAGCTTCGACGGTGTGCCGCTCGATGCGGACGTGGCGCTCCCCGCCACGGGCAAGGGCCCCTTCCCACTCATCGTCATGCTGCACGGACTCGGCGGCTCGAAGACCGACTGGGAGGTCAAGCGCTACGACGGCCTCATGGACGACGTCACCTTCGCAAGCATGGGATACGCCGTGCTCATGTACACGGCGAGGGGTTTCGGCGACTCCTGTGGCACGGCCGCATCACGAAGAGGGACGCCGGCCTGCGCCGACGGCTACATCCGCTTCGCCGACCAGCGGTACGAGATCCACGACACCCAGTACCTCGCCGGCCTGCTCGTCGACGAGGGTCTGGCGCTACCCGACATCGCCGTCACCGGCATCTCCTACGGCGCAGCCGAGTCGTTGGAGCTGGCGATGCTGTAGAATCGCGTGCGAGAGCCCAGCGGGGCCCTCGTAGCGTGGACGAGCCCGGGCAAGCACATCCCGATGGAGGTCGCGGCCGCCTACGCCGAGTGGCCCTGGGATGACTTGGCGAACGCCCTCGCACCCAACGGCCGTCTCTTGACGGCGACGTACACGCCGCCCGCTGATGACATCGCGCCGGTCGGGGTGGAGAAGCAATCCTGGGACGACCTCCTCTACTTCGGCTCCGCCGCCTTTCACCTGGCGCCTGTCGGCAGCGATCCGTCGGCCGACGTCACCGGCTGGTTCGACGACATCTCGAAGGGGGAGCCGTATGGCGCCTCGGACACCGCCTTCCTCGAGCAGATCCAGCAGTACCACTCGCCCATCGGCATCCCGATTCCGGCCGGGGGCCCGCCGCCGACGGTGATCCAGAACGGATGGACGGACACGTTGTTCCCGGTCTCGGAGGCCCTGCACTACGCCGACCGGCTGGTCGCAGCGGGGACACGCAGCCCGCTGTTCATGATCTTCGACGACGTCGGTCACGGGTGGGCGCAGAACAAGGCGGCCGACGTACTCGTGCAGACGGCGAAGGCGATCGCCTTCTTGAACGCCGTCATGCTGCACCATTCGTCTCCGGCCTCGGGCGTGCTCGCCATCGGGACGACCTGCCCGGCGTCGGCCCCCTCCGGCCCGACCTTGCAAGGCGCCACGTTCTCGTCCCTGCAGGCCGGGTCGCTCTCATTCGGATCAGCCGCGGCTCAGACCGTGACGTCGTCGGGCGGATCGGACGCCGTCGCCAACGCCCTGGATCCCGCCGTTGGCTCGCCCTACTGCCATGAGCTGCGAGGCAAACGGGAGCGGGGGACCGCCGTCTACCAACTGGCCTTGTCCCGTGCCACCACGGTCGTCGGCGGGTTGCTCGTTCACGCCGAGGTGCAGGTGAGAGGGGACTATCCCGAGCTCGTGGGCCGACTCTGGGACCTCGACAACCGCAACGGCAAGCGGCAGCTCATCGAGGCCGGTGTCCTTCGCCTCAGCGTCGACGAGAGTGCCGGGAGCTCCGCCAAGAGTGAGGGAAGCCAGCCCGTCACGCTCGAGCTGGCACCGAACCTCTACACGGTCGCCGCCGGCCACAGCCTCGAGCTGGAGCTCGTTGGTAGCACGGCTCCGTGGTTCCGGGCTTCAAACGGGACGTTCCGGATCACCGTGACGGCCCTTACCGCCACGATCGGGCTGGCCAAGGAGACGACCTGAGCCGACGGCCGTCCTCGGGTCTCGGCGGGGATCCGCTCCGGGTCTCGACGCCCGGTCGATGCAACTCACGAGTAGGAGATCTGCACGGCCGAGACGAGATGACGATCCGTGGCGATGCCGGTCGCCCCGGTGAAGCCGAGATAGGCGTGCTGCGGCAGCTTCATTGTCACGTCGATGACGGTGAAGCCGTCCATCTCGACGGTGAGGACCCCTGCCGAGACGATGACGGTGAGCTGGATCGGCACGTTGCGAAGCGACGATCCAACGTCGACGATCTTGCGCCACGAGAGCAGCTTGGCGCCTGCCGTCGAGGTCACGACGCCAACGGAGTCATTCGTCGGGTTGACGGCGTTGGGGCAGGTCTGAAGCCCGACGCCCACGGCGGGAAGGCCGGCGAGGCCGAGCCGGGAGCTCACCCGCCCCGGCCGCGTCGGCACGGTGCTCGTCGCCACGAGGGCGAAGGTGAGGCCGTTGCATCCGGTGCCACCGGTCATCTCGGCGGTGAACGACGCACGCAGCCCGCCGGTTGCGACCGGCACACCCCAGAAGGCTGCCCCGGCGCTGTCGGGCACCGCCGGCGTCAGGCTCAGGTACTGCGTTGCGAGCGAGGCGGCGCCGCTCAGGTGCCAGCCCGGTTGCAGCGGGGATGGGACGAGGTGCTCCTTGGCGCCCGTGCCGGTGACGGACACCGTCTGCACGCCCGAGCCGTCGTCGCCGTTGATCACCCAGGTCGCCGTGGCCTTGCCGGCTCGCCTCGGGCTGAAGCGCACCGTCTCGACGAGCATCTCGTGGGCGGGGATGACCGTGCTCTCCGCCAGGGAGGTAACGGCCGAGAAGCCGGCGGCCGTGGGCGGCTTCGACTTCGTGATCGTGAGGGGCGTGCCTCCCCGGTTCCCGACCGTGAAGCTCACGATGCCGCTTTGCCCGAGCGCCACCGTACCGACGCTCGGCGACAGCGAGCTGATGGCGATCTGCGGTGGCGGTGCCGCCCCTCCCGCCAGGGGAACGACAGCCTCGCCGGCTGCTGTCGTGATGACGAGGTGGTCATTGAACATCTGGACGAAGTCGCCCGACGTGGTCGGTGGCGTGAAGTCCACCGGCACACTGAGCGATGCCCGCGGGGCAAGGGTAGGCAGTGGGTTCGGGACCGTCCCGACGGAGAAGGGCGCCGGCGCCCCGGACTCAATGCCGACCGAGCCGACCGTCAGGGGCGACTTCGTCGTGTTCTCGAAGGACACGCTCTCCCACACGACACCGCTCCCGATCGGCCGGATGCCGAAATTGAGCGAGGTGGGCGTCGCCGCGATCGGGACGCCCTCGGGCACACCGCGCCCGCTGAGCGGCACCGTCACCGTGCCGAGATTCGTCGTCAGCGTCAGGCTGCCCTGCTGGCCGCCGACGACCTTGGGGTCGAAGCTCACCGGGAGACTGAGCTGCTTGCCCGCCGTGAGCTTCACGGGCGCCGGGAGCCGGCTAGAGAAGGCCCCGGCGGCGCCCGGCGTCGACACGCTGATCGACTCACCCCTCACCGTCACGGCGCCGGAGGCGGTGAAGGTCGCCGTCACGAGAGAGGAGGATCCGAGCACCGTGTCGGGGGCGGCGACGGCGGCGCCGCTCAGCGGAGGCACCCCCTTTTCTGGACCGAAGGCGAGGATCTGGCCGTCGAAGTTGCCTACGTAGAGCCGTCCACCGGCCGCCAGGGGAGGGTTGAACTTCGTGGAGTTGCCGACAGTTGCCTCCCACAGGACCGGCAGGCTGCCGTTCGGGTGCGTGCTGCTGCCGGCGACGGGCGCCGCTCCATAGGCGACGATGTTTGCGGCGTTGCTTCCGCCTGTGCGCTGGATCTCCCACACGACACCGCTGCCCGCTGTCGTACCCGTCGAGGTCACGATGGGCGCGCTGCTGCCGTAGTGCATGCTTGGCACGTCGCCGACCCAGTTGAGAGAGACCTCGCCATCGCTCACGACCCGCTCGTAGACGTCGAGCTCGCCCGATGTCCCCGCACTCGTGGCGCCTGCGCTGGCGGTCGTGATGTAGACGTAGCCGCCGTCACCTGGCCACACCGCCGGGTGGGACCACACACCGCCTCGCGGGCCGGTCTCGCTCACGACGTCGTCCGTGCCAGCGAGGCCTTGGTCGACGCCGCCGAGGTTGTCCCGGTCGAGCAGGTACACCTCACCCGACTTGCCGGCCTCGACGAGGAGGTCAGGGTCTTTTGACGTGCCGAACGACGGCGGCAGCGCCAGAGGGGAGCCCGAACCGAGATCACCGTCGTAGGTGTTGAGCGTCTTGGCATCCGACGGGCAGAAGTAATCAGCCACGCTCAGCTGTGGCTGGGAGGTGGAGAGCTTCACGACGCACTCTCCGAGGCCGCTCGGTTGCGGGGCTCCGAGACCCGGCCCCGGCGGTGCCGTGCCGCCGTTGCCGGTGGCGAAGTAGAGGTTGCCGGACCCGTCGACGACGATGCCTCCGGGGCCCCAGATGCCGGCGCCATCGGAAAGGCTGCTCGTCTCGTCGACCCAGAGGTTCTCCAGGACCCCCGTCGAGCTCACTCCGGCGATCCAGCCGTACCAGGTCGAGTCGTCGCAGTGGGAGCCGAAGGCGGCGTAGATCTCTCCGTTCACGTAGACGAGCCCGGGCCGCTGGCCCTGGTACTCGGCGGTGAACGTCGGGTCGAAGCTGTCGCCCTTCAGGTTCGTCGCCTGGCCCGCGATGGCCACGGGGAACGCTGGCACCTCTGTTCCCGTCGTGATGTGGACGGCCTGCATCTCCCACATCGCCGGCGCCGTGGCGGGCACGATGTCGGTCGTGAAGTAGGCGATACCGGTGGTGGCGTCCACGACGGGTGTCCCCGTGATGCCGAAGGAGGGGACGATGTCCCCGCAATTGATGGTGCTGGCAGGGAAGGCCGTACCGAAATTGCGGGACCACTCGACGGCTCCGGTGCTGGGGTCGAGGCCGTAGGCGTTGTCGTTCTCCGTCACGACGAGGAGCACGCCGTCGGCGATGATCGGCTGGGCGTAGATCTCGCCGGCGGAGACGGCGTCGACCGGGGGAAGGGTGATGTCGTAGAGCTGCCCGAAGTCCTTGCTGTTGACCTCTGACGGCGAGATGCCGGCGTGCGGATACCAGTTCGTGCCCGACTCGTCAGCGTCGGCACCGACGATCACGGCGGTTCCCGCCCGCGGCGACGCCGACGCCGCACCCGTCGCCAGCTGCGGGAGGAGGGCGAACTGGACGGCAGCGACAACCGAAATTGTGAGCACCGTCCACCTCGGGTGCCGAGACCCGCCGCCCTGCTCCGTCCGCTCCAGCTTTCTCATCTCCCTGTCACCTTCCACCTGCACACCCGAGGGCGAGTGCCCCGCAACGGTAACGGGCCGCGGGCTCTGCCGCATTCTGGCGCCGCCGCCGGCACCCCCCCGGGGCGCGAGACCTCCGACACGGTCGGGCCGGATCGGAGGAAGCCTGCCAGCGAGCCGGCGATAACCTCGCTGCGTGGAGGCGGCTCCGTTCGCGCCTGACGAGACCGGGCGCCTCTTTGCCCTGCAGGAGCTGCGACTGCTCGACACGCCCCCCGAGCCGCGCTTCGACCGGGTCGTTCAGCTGGCCGCCCGTCTCGGAGACGCCCCCATCGGCATCATGAGCGTCGTCGCCGAGCGGCGCGTGTACTTCAAGTCGGCGTACGGAGCCAAGCAGATCGGCATCCAGCTCGGCCAGCCCCTGCGCGACTACTGGTTCTGCGCCCACGTCGTCGCCTCCGGGCGGCCGCTCGTGGTGGCCAACGCCCGCGAGGACGAGCGCTTCCGCGACCTCGCCACGGTGACGACGCGACCAGGTCTCGTCGCCTACGTCGGCGTGCCCGTGCGGGCTCCCGGCGGCGAGATCATCGGTGCTCTCGCCGTCTTCGACACCGTGGTGCGGGAGTTCCCGGACTCGGAGGTCGCCGATCTCGCCGACCTCGCGAAGCTCATCGAGACCGAGCTCTCGCCGCTGCCCTACGTCACGACCGACGCCCTCACCGGTGCGATGAACCCGCGCAGCTTCGAGCGGGTGGGCACCGCCATGCTGGAGTTCGGCGACCGGCGGGGGCGGCCCTCGGTCATGCTGCGGGCCGATGTCGTCGGCCTCGGCCACATCAATCAAGTGAACGGCTCCGACATGGGAGATCGCGCCCTCGTGGAGGCCGCCCAGCTGCTCGAGCACTCCGTTCGTGGCTCCGACCTGCTCGGTCGGATCGGATCCGATGAATTCGGGATCCTCCTCATCGGGGCCGACGCCAATGCCGCTCGCCTCGTTATCGACCGGATCGTCGTGCAAGCGCTGGAGTACAACCGCACGTCGGGGCGGCCGTTTTCCCTGGCCTTCCACCTCGGTGGTGCCGTCCACGTCCCCGGCGAGGAGGCCGACGTTGCCGGCCTCCTCATCACGGCCGCCCCGGCGCGTCCCGCCGCGCCCGACGCCGCCGCCCTCTGACCCCCTGGGTGCCCTCCGACGAGAGCAGCCGACGGCGGGAATCGCCTCGCCGCCGGGGAGCCGGAAGCGGTGGCGGCCTCCCGCTGCTGGTCGCCGCCGGCCGTCCCCGAGCATGATTCCCCCGCAAGTGGTGCGACACGCGGCATGATCGGTCCCGGGAAGCGCCGATCGGAGGAGATCGATTGAGAAAGGGACCTGCTCGTCTCAGCATTCACAACCTCGAGGGCCTCGTGGCCGAAGACGAGGTCGACACGGTTCTCGTCGTGTTCACCGACATGCAAGGCCGTTTGCAGGGCAAACGCTTCGATGCCCGTCACTTCCTCGCCGAGGTCGTGGAGAACGCCACGGAAGGTTGCGCCTACCTGCTCGCCGTCGACGTCGACATGAACACGGTGGGCGGTTACCGGATGTCGTCCTGGGATACTGGCTACGGCGACTTCGTCATGCAACCTGACCTGAAGACGATGCGAATGATGCCCTGGCACCCGAAGACCGTCGTCTGCCAGGCCGATCTCCTCTGGGAAGACGGTGCGCCCGTAGCGGCCGCCCCGAGGCAGATCCTGCAGGGGCAGGCCGCTCGGCTCGCAGAGCGCGGCTGGACGGGCCTCGTCGCGACCGAGCTCGAGTTCATGGTGTTCGAGAACACCTATGAGGACGCCTGGGACATGGGTTACCGGGGCCTCACGCCGGCGAACCGGTACAACGTCGACTACTCGATCCTTGGGACGTCGCGGATCGAGCCGCTGCTCGGGCGAATCCGCCGTGAGATGAGCGACGCCGGCATGTGGGTGGAGTCGGTGAAGGGCGAGTGCAACCTCGGTCAGCACGAGATCGCCTTCCGCTACGACGACCTCATCCCGAAGGCGGACGAGCACGCCCTCTTCAAGACCGGCGCCAAGGAGATCGCTTCCCAGGAGGGCGTCGCCATCACCTTCATGGCCAAGTACGACCAGCGCGAAGGCAACTCCTGCCACATCCACCTCTCGCTGCGCGACGCCAACGGCGTACCCGTCTTCGCCGGGGATCGCCAGCACGGCATGTCCGAGCTGTTCGAGCAGTTCCTCGCCGGCATGATCGCCTGTACAGGCGACTTCACCTTGTTGCTGGCGCCCAACATCAACAGCTACAAACGCTTCGCCGACGGTTCCTTCGCCCCGACTGCCATCGCCTGGGGCCGCGACAACCGGACCTGCGCCTTCCGCATCGTCGGTCATGGCGACTCGATACGTGTCGAGTGCCGCGTCGCCGGGGGGGACGTCAACCCCTATCTCGCCATCGCCGCCCTCGTGGCCGGTGGCTTGCACGGAGTCGATAACGAGCTCGTGCTCGAACCTGAATTCGTCGGCAATGCGTACAACTCGACAGCCCCCCGGCTGCCGAAGACGATGCAGGCTTCGGCCGACCGCTTCGCCTCCAGTCCTCTTGCCCACGAAGCCTTCGGCGACCGGGTCGTGGAGCACTACACGAACATGGCTGCGGTGGAGATGCGCAGCTTCTATTCGAGCGTGACGGACTGGGAGCGCTTCCGCTCCTTCGAGCGGATGTGAGGATGAGCGCGTGAGCATCACCCGGGACGTCGTCAACCCTTCCGACGAGCAGGTCATCAAGCAGATCGAGCTCTTCGAGCTCGAGGAGGTCGACGCAGCCATCGCGTGGGCGGCCGTCGCCCAGCGGGGTTGGGCTGCTCTCGCGCCCGGCGACCGCGCCCGGCTGCTGGCTCGGGCGGCCGCCGCCGTCGACGGGGCACGCGAGGAGCTGGCCATCCTCGAGGTCGCCAACGCCGGCCACACGATCTCGAATGCCCGTTGGGAGGCCGGCAATGTTCGCGACGTGCTCGCCTACTACGCCGGCGCCCCCGAGCGCCTCTTCGGCCGCCAGATACCCGTGGGGGGCGGCGTCAACGTCACGTTCCGGGAGCCGCTCGGCGTCGTCGGCGTGATCGTCCCCTGGAACTTCCCGATGCCGATCGCCTCCTGGGGCTTTGCTCCGGCGCTGGCGGCAGGAAACGCCGTCGTCCTCAAGCCGGCCGATTTGACGCCGCTCACGGCCATCCGCATCGGGGAGCTGCTGCTGGAGGCCGGTATTCCCGAGGGGGTGTTCCAGGTTCTGCCCGGGCGGGGGAGCGTCGTCGGCTGGCGGTTCGTCACTCACCCGCTCGTCCGCAAGATTTGCTTCACGGGCTCGACCGACGTCGGCAAGCAGATCATGGCGGGCTGTGCCGAGCAGGTGAAACGGGTGACGCTCGAGCTCGGGGGCAAGAGCGCCAACGTCGTGTTCGCCGACTCCGACCTCGAGCGGGCGGCGGCGACGGCGCCGGCATCGGTGTTCGACAACGCCGGGCAGGACTGCTGCTCGCGCTCGCGGCTGCTCATCGAGGCGAGTGTGCACGACCGTTTCCTCGAGCTGCTCGAGCCGGCCGTACGAAGCTTTCGCGTCCTCGACCCGAACGACGAGACGAGCGAGATGGGGCCGCTCATCAGTGCGGGCCAGCGAGAGGCGGTCGCTGCCTACGTGCCGGCGGACGCCCCCGTCGCCTTCGCCGGCACGGTCCCGGAGGGGCCCGGTTACTGGTTCCCGCCGACGGTCCTCTCCCCGGTGTCACCGGACTCCGCGGCCTTCCGGGAGGAGATCTTCGGCCCCGTGCTGACGATCGTGCCCTTCGAGGACGAGGCCGATGCCATTCGCATTGCCAACGACACGCCCTACGGGCTCTCGGGCTCGATCTGGACGAGAGATCTCGGCAAGGCCTTCCGCGTCGCCCGCGCCATCGAAACGGGGACCCTCTCGGTGAACTCGCACTCCTCCGTGCGCTACTGGACACCGTTCGGCGGCTTCAAGCAGTCTGGGCTCGGCCGTGAGCTCGGTCCGGACGCTCTCGAGAGCTTCACCGAGCTGAAGAACGTCTTCATCGCCACCGCCGACTGACGACGCGGCGCTTCCGGCGACGCCCGCCCGACGGGCAACGATCACAACAGGACAAGTGAAGGAGCCACTCACGATGGGACGCCTCGAGGACAAGGTCGCAGTCATCACCGGAGCTGCCAGCGGCATCGGGAAGGCAAGTGCCCGGCGCTTTGCCGCCGAGGGCGCCACCGTCGTCGTCGTCGACCTCGCCGACGAGGCAGGCGAAGCGCTCGCCACCGAGATCGGGGGCCTCTTCGTGCACGCCGACGTCACCGACGCGAACGACGTCGAGACGATGTACGACGTCGCCATCGAGCGCTTCGGCGGTCTCGACGTCTGCTTCAACAACGCCGGCATCTCCCCTCCGGAGGACGACTCCATCCTCGAGACCGACATCGAGGCCTGGAAGCGCGTGCAGGAGGTGAACCTCACCAGCGTCTACCTGTGTTGCAAGTACGGCATCTCGCGGCTGCTCGAGCACGGCGGCGGCTGTGTCATCAACACGGCTTCCTTCGTCGCCATCCTCGGGGCCGCCACCTCTCAGATCTCCTACACGGCGTCCAAGGGTGGCGTGCTCGCGATGTCGCGTGAGCTCGGCGTGCAATTCGCCCGGCAGGGCGTGCGGGTCAACGCCCTGTGCCCCGGTCCGGTGAACACGCCGCTCCTGCAGGAGCTGTTCGCCAAGGATCCCGAGCGGGCAGCGCGCCGTCTCGTGCACGTCCCGATGGGCCGCTTCGGGGAACCGGAGGAGATCGCCGCCGCCGCCGCCTTTCTCGCCTCCGACGATGCTTCCTTCATCACGGCCTCGACGTTCCTCGTCGACGGCGGCCTCACGGCCGCCTACACGACGCCCCTGTGAGCTCGCGGCCCGTCATCGGGATCACGGCCTACGAGGAGCGGGCCAGCTGGAACCAGTGGCATGCGCGCGCCAGCCTGCTGCCGGCTCGTTATGCCCGTTCGGTCGAGGCCGCCGGCGGGCTTCCCCTCCTCATCCCGGTGCAGCGCCTGAGCGAGGAGGATGCCCGCAAACTGCTCTCGCGCCTCGACGGCGTCATCCTCTCGGGTGGCCCCGACGTCAATCCCGTCCGCTACGGGGCCGAGCCGCACGCCAGCACGAGCGAACCGCGCGACGAGCGCGACGAACTCGAGGCGGTCCTCGTGGAGGCGGCGGCCGGCGAGGCGCTCCCGACGCTTGCCATCTGCCGGGGGATGCAGGTCCTCAACGTCGCCCGTGGCGGCACGCTCGTACAGCACCTGCCGGACGCTGTCGGTCACTCCGGTCACGCCCCCATCTCCGGCGGCCACGGTTTGCACGACGTGCGGGTGGAGGCCGGCAGCCGGCTCGCCGGCGCGCTCGGTTGGGACCGTGCCGGCGTGCCGACGCACCATCATCAGGCGATCGAGCGGGTCGGCGTCGGCCTCGTGGCGACGGCCTGGGCCGACGACGGCACGATCGAGGCCGTCGAGGATCGCTCGCTCCCCTTCCTCCTCGGCGTGCAGTGGCACCCGGAGGCGGGGGACGACCTCGGCTTGTTCCGGGCCTTCGTGTCCGCTGCCACGAAGGCGTCGTCCGTCTCGCCCTGAAGGGCGGCCGCCGTCGTGCTCCTCGTCGTCACGCATTCACGATCCGGTACGACCCAGCTGCTGACTGACGCCGTCCTGGCCGGTGTCGCCGCAGCCGGCACGGTTGAGGTGCGCGCCCTCGACGCCTTCGCGGCCGGCCCGGACGACGTGCGTGCCGCCGCCGGCGTCATCCTCGGGACGCCCGCCCGTTTCGGCTACATGAGCGGCGCCATGAAGGACTTCCTCGAGCGCGTCTACCACCCCTGCCTCGGGGTCACCGCCGGGTTGCCCTGGGCCTTGTTCGTGAAGGGTGACACCGACGTCAGCGGTGGTGTGAGCAGCGTGGAGCGGATCGTGGCCGGACTGCGGTGGCGCCGCGTCCTGCCGGTCCTCGAGGTCGTCGGCGATGTCGGGGCGGCCGACCTCGAGGCGGCTCGCGAGCTCGGCGGCTCGATGGCGGCCGGGCTCGGGATGGGCATCTTCTAGGCCCGAGCCACGCAGGACGCACGTTGCCCAATCGGGCAGTGTGAACTGCACTGAAGACGGCACGGCGAGCCCCGTGTCGCCGGTGGTCCTGCGCTATCGTCCCCTTCGACGAGGTTCCCGACCGTGCCGGGAGGACCGTGCACCAAGTCTTTCGCGACGTCGAAGGACGTCCGGGTCGCGATCATCATCGACCTGCCGCTGACGTCCTGCCCTGGTCGCCGCGACTCCCGACGGTCTCGCAGCTGGGACCCGCCGTCCTCACGTCCATCCAACGCCTGGCGGGCAACCGGGCAGCTAAGGCCCTCATCAGGCCCAGGGTCGTCGCGCAGCGTGATTCGGCCACGACCGCTCCGCCGGCACCTCGGGCTGCTGAGGTCGAGGCTGTGCGGGTGGCCGCGCTGGAAACCAGCTATCACAAGGCCGTTGCAGCGGGCAACTGGCGACAGGCGGCGCTGGACCTCAATGGGTTCGACGATGACGACATCTACGCAAAAGTCCACGCCTTGAATCACGAGCAGCTCGTCGATCTTGACACCGGCGCCCGCATGGCCATGCCGACCTCGTTCCAACGAGTGACGTTGAACGTTCACCAGTTCGACGCGGAAGCCGACCGTGTTGGGTTACTCGGCTTCAACTACGAGTCGTCTCTCGCCGCTGGTGCCTGGGATGCAGCAATCGTCAACCTCAACGGATTCAACGACACCGACATCATCGCCAAGCTGAACCGCCTTACCCCCGAGCAACTGCGGCACATGAAGACGGCGGCCGGGGATACGAAGGTTGGGGGCGGGCGGATGGCTCGCCTCGTCAACGGGGTCGCAGGCGTGGAAGTCGAGACACGAGCAGACGAGCAGGTCGGTGGAAGCCTCTACGAGGTAAGGGGCGGTTACACGTACGCGATCACGCCGGAGGCAGTCCGCATCAGTGTCGGCATGAACTTCTCGCCCGACTCCGGTGTCAGCGTGCCAGCAGACGAGTGGTTCGGTTTCATCCGCCACACCTGGAATCACTTCAGCGCAGTGAATCAGGCGAACCCCAGTGAGAAGCTGGCGATCGATTTCGCCCCATACCGAGGATCGGGCCACGACATTCAGGTCTCGTCCGGTGACGGCCGAGCCAATGCCGGCCACTACTACACCGGTGCGTCGGATCTGTCATCGGTCGTATCACACGAATTCGGCCACCTGATCGGCCTCGAGGATGAGTACGAGCGCGATGTCGGCGACTATCAGCGAGTCACGGGCGAGGCCCCCACGAGCGGCAGCGGCGACTTGGCGATGGCGACGACGATCGCCACTGGCATCCACGACGGGCTGTATCTGTCGGCTCGGCATTGGTACAACCTCCACCGTACCCGCGAGCGGCAGCGCATGGAGGCGGTCAACGAGGTGCTCGCCGACAATCACATCGTCGCCAACTACCAGTCGACGCGAACTCCACTCACACGCGAAGTGGCCATCCAGTACCAGGCCAAATATGGCCACGAGATGAGCGTCGACTTCATGGATCGGATCGATACCGACAACGACGAGTTCAACAAATGGCGCGAGCAGGTGCTGGGTAGTTTCCAGGTCACCAGCACTTCGATAATGGGCGAGATGACGGATCACACGCACCCGGTTGAGCCCCGCCACGTGCGGGCTTTCGCCCTCTACGTCCAGACGGTGCTCGGTCGGGGATCGTGGCATCCGGTGCAGGATCACTAGTGACTGCCTGGCCCCGGAAGGACGCCCGTCCGGCGCTCACCTTTCGCCGCGAGGGGGGGAGTCCGCCACCAGACCACGAGGTGCTGACGGTGACCGACGACGGCTCCTACCGATTGTGGCGGACCATCGCGAGGGCATCACAGCCTCCATCGCCCGTCGGGCGCTTTATCGGCCGACTACCGAGCGATCGCTGGGAGAAGCTTCGCCGCACGGTCGAGAGCTGCCGCAAGGCCGAGCCTGTTGAGCTGTCGCTGCCACCAGACGCCGCCAGAGAGAAGGTCGTGCTCGGCAAACGAATCTCGACATGGGCTGAGGGGCACGTGCCGCCGCCGCCGTTCGACGACCTCGCGGCGGAGGCTCGAAGGCTGCTCGGTGAGTTGACCACTTCACCTGAGGCCGCGCTCGAGTTGCAGGTTGACGGCAACCTGGTCGCCGCCGTCCGACATGTCGGCCACGCCTCGCTCGACCTTGATCTGTCCGGGGCGAATGTGCGGGCCGTCCGTTGGGACAACGACGCCGCCGTTGAGGAGTGGTGCGCCGACGTCGGCGGCCCTCGCTCGGTGACTGCCGTCCCCGGATGGGTGTATGAGCTGCCCTTCGACCATCCCTTCGGCCGGCAGGCGATTGTGAGTGCCCACGTAGACAACTTGCTCGCCTTCGACGGCGAGTTCTGGCGAGCCTGCTCGCTTCAAAGCCAACATTGACAACGCATCGCGATCAGGAGGCTCTGAGGGATTCCAGGCTGCCAGGACTGAACTCCCAACGTTCTGGCGGTTCAGAGCGGTTCGCAACCCGACCAACCGGCTGCAGTGGAAAGCGTGTTTGGCGCTGCCCTCCCTGACGAGGGCGGGTGTGACGCCCGCCCTTCGCCGTGCGCAAGGGCGCCCGACCGGGTCGACCCACATCTCCGTTCCGATCGTGGCAAGGGTGCTACGGCTCGGTGCTGCCTCATTGGGCTGCAGGCGAACGGCCGGAAGGAACGGCGGGCGCCACCGAGGAGCGCGGAACTTCCCCAGGCGTGTCCCGCCGAGGTAGCCGTAGACTCGGCTACGTGGGGTCGGAGATTGCGGCAGAGGGTGCAGCCGCCACGGGCGACACGCAGGACAGCCTCGACGAGGAGGGCCTCGACCGCATCTGGACCGTCCCGAACCTCCTCTCCGTCGGCCGCCTCGTCCTCGTCGGCGTCTTCCTCTGGCTGCTGTTCGCCGAGCACGAGCGCGTCGCCGCCACCATCGTGCTCATGGTCACGGGCACGACGGACTTCCTCGACGGTTATGTCGCTCGGCGCCTTCACCAGGTCACGACGCTCGGCAAGGTGCTCGACCCGACGGCCGACCGGATCGTGCTCGGAGCCGGGGTGGTCGCCATCGCCGCCTACGGCGCCGTTCCCTGGTGGTTGGCCGGCGTCGTGCTCGGCCGCGAGCTCCTCGTCTCGGGGGCCGTCCTCGCCCTGGCTGCGATGGGGACGCGACGGATCGACGTTCTCTGGGTCGGCAAGGCGGGCACGTTCGGGCTCATGTGCTGCTTCCCGCTGTTCCTGCTCGGTGACACCCACGCCGAATGGGCCCGCGTGCTGCGCGACGTCACCTGGGTGGCGCTCGTGCCGGCCCTTCTGTTCAGCTTCGCCGCCGCCGTGTCCTACGTGCCCATCGCCCGCCGGGCCCTCGCCGAGCGGAGCGGGCCGCCGGCGGCCGGCACGGCCGTGCCATGACACGGGCAGCCATGACGCTGGGGTGCCACGACGATGGGGAGCCATGACCGTGAGGAGATCGTGACGTGAAGGCCGTCATCATGGCCGGTGGGGAAGGCACGCGGCTTCGCCCCCTCACCGCCAACCAACCAAAACCCATGCTCCCCATGGTCAACCGCCCCATGGCCGAGCACGTCGTGAACCTCCTTCGCCGCCACGGCTTCGAGGACATCGTCGTCACGGTGGCCTTCCTCGCCAATCACGTCCGCACCTACTTCGGAGACGGCTCCGAGTTCGGTGTCCGCATGGTGTATGCCACCGAGGAGACGCCGCTCGGCACGGCCGGCTCGGTCCTCAACGCCCGTGAGGAGCTCGACGAGCGCTTCCTCGTCATCTCGGGAGACGTCCTCACCGACATCGACCTCTCCGAGCTCGTGGCCTTCCACGACAAGGAGGCCTCCAAGGTCACCCTCGCCCTGAAGGCGATGGAGAACCCCCTCGAGTTCGGGATCGTCATCACCGGCGCCGACGGGCGCGTCGAGCGCTTCCTCGAGAAGCCGGGCTGGGGAGACGTCTTCTCCGACACCATCAACACGGGCATCTACGTCCTCGAGCCCGAGGTGTTCGAGTGGATTCCGGAGGGTCGCCAGGTCGACTTCTCCGCTGAGGTGTTCCCGGCCATGCTGGCGGCCGGGCGCCCCATGTACGGGTTCGTAGCCGGCGGCTACTGGGAGGACGTCGGCACGCACGACGCCTACGTGCGGGCGCATGCCGACATCCTCGACGGCAAGGTGGAAGTCGACGTGCCCGGCTTCCCCTTGCGGCCGGGCGTCTGGATCGGCGAAGGCGTCGAGATCCATCCGACGGCCGAGGTCGTCGGGCCGGCCCTCATCGGCGACAACTGCCGGGTTGGTCCCGAGTCGCTCGTGCGCGACCACAGCGTGCTCGGCGCCAACGTCCGCGTGGGGGACAACTCCCTCATCGAGCGCACCGTCGTGCACGAGAACTCCTACCTCGCCTCCGGGGTGACGGCCCGCGGGGCGGTCATCTCGCGTTCGTGCGACATCCGCCAGGGCAGCCACCTCGAGGAGGGCGTCGTCGTGGGCGACGGCTGCCGCATCGGCCGCGACGCCGTCCTGCGGGCCGGCGTGAAGGTCTACCCGAACAAGACGATCGAGCCTGCCGCCGTCGTGAGCTCCTCGATCGTGTGGGAGTCGAAGGGGTCGAGGGCGCTCTTCGGTCGTTACGGCGTCTCCGGCCTGGCCAACGTCGACCTCTCACCCGAGCTGGCCATGCGTGTCGCCATGGCGTACGCCTCTGTCCTGCCGAAGGGCTCCATCATCACGACCTCGCGCGACTCGAGCCGGGCCGCCCGCGTCCTCAAGCGGGCTGTCATGGTGGGGATCACGGCTGCCGGCTGCAGCGTCGACGACCTCGAAGCCGCCACGGTGCCGGTCACGCGCTTTCAGATCCGCACGAGCGGCTCGAGCGGGGGCGTGACGGTCCGGCTCGTGGCGGGCGACCCGCAGTCGGTCAATCTCAGGTTTCTCGATGCTGACGGGGTCGACCTCGACGAGGCGGCCCAGCGCAAGATCGAGCGTCTGCACGACCGCGAGGAGTCACGCCGCGTGCTGGCGGCCGAGATCGGCGACATCGACTTTCCCTCCCGCACGCTCGAGTCCTACACGCTCGACCTCACGGGCTCGGTCGACCTGCCGGCCATCCGCGGTGCCCACTTCAAGCTCGTCCTCGACTACGCCTTTGGGACGGCGAGCTTCGTCATGCCGAACGTCCTCGCCAAGCTCGGGGCGGACGTCCTCGTCATCAACCCGCACGTCTCGACGCCCGGGGTGCTGAGCTTCGAGCGTTCGGCGCACGCCGCCCGCATGGGCGAGCTCGTGAGATCCTCCGGAGCCCACCTCGGGGCCCTCTTCGAACCGGACGGCGAGCAGCTGACGATCGTGGACGACACGGGGAGGGTGCTCTCGGACGACGAAGCCCTCTGCGTCATGGTCCGCCTTGTCGTCGGGGACGCCCCCGGCAGCACCGTGGCGGTGCCTGTGGACGCCCCTCGCGAGGTCGAGCGCCTCTGCCGGGAGACGTCCTGCAAGCTGCAATGGACCAAGCTCGGGCCGGCCGACCTGATGGATGCGGCAGGCGGCCCCGGCGTCACCTTCGCCGGGAACACCGAGGGAGGTTTCGTCTTCCCGGACTTCCTGCCCGCCTTCGACTCCGTGGCCAGCTTCGTCAACCTCCTGGCTCTCCTCGCCCGCAGCGGGAGCCGTCTCTCCGAGGTCGTCGGTGCCCTCCGCATGCCTTCCATCGCCCGACTCAAGGTGCCGACCCCGTTCGAGCACAAGGGGCTCGTGATGCGCGTCCTTCTCGAGCGCGCCCCGGCCGGCCGTTTGCTGATCGACGGCGTCAAGGTCGTCGACGAATCCGGGTGGACCCTCGTGCTGCCCGATCCGGAGGACCCGATCACCCTCGTGACGGCAGAGGCCGATTCCGACGTGGAAGCGGGCGTGCGCGCCCAGGCGATGGCGGACGAGATCGCCGCCATCGTTGCGGCTGCAACCTGACTACGATCCGGCTCGGTACCCCTGGCGCTCTTTCAGCGTTCGGGTCTCCGATCACACAACCGCGATGACGAAGGAGCCCGATGAACGTCCCCGATGATCTTCGTTACACGAGCGACCACGAGTGGATCCGGCCGGCCGAAGCGGCGTTGCGAGTCGGCCTGACCGACTTCGCCCAGGATGCCCTCGGCGACGTCGTCTTCGTGGAGCTGCCGGCCGTCGGCACCGTCGTCAGCAAGGGTGGGCCGCTCAGCGAAGTCGAATCCACGAAATCTGTCTCCCAGATCTACGCACCGGTGTCCGGAACGGTCGTGGAGACGAACGAGCAGCTGCGCGGGGCGCCGGAACTCGTGAACTCGGAGCCGTACGGCGAGGGCTGGATCTGTGCCATCGAGGCGAGCGACCCGGGTGAGCTCGAGACGCTGCTCGGGCCGGAGGAGTACCGCACCGCCACGGACGCGTGAGCGGTTCCGGCCTGCTGCAACCCTCAACCTCAACCTTTGGTACGGGTGCCGCACAGACGGTTCGCCGCCGCCTCTGCAACCCTCGACTCGGGAGGCGACGACGTGGCTCCACCGCCCAAGAAACCCACAGGTTCAGGATGCAGATCGACGATCCCGGCACTAGCGTTGCCGGTGTGTTCTGCAACAACTGCGGTCATCGCAACCCGGTCGATGCGAACTTCTGTTCGTCGTGCGGCAGCCCATTGTCTCCCGGACCGGACACCACGGTGTCGTTCGTGCCGCAGGATCCCTCCGGTGAGCAGGGAGAAGACGAGGTCAACGTCGGCGTGGCGGAGCTGGCGGACGGCACCGGAGTCCTCGTCGTGAAGCGCGGTCCCGACGTCGGCGCCAAGTACGTCCTCGATCCCGACGTCACTCACGTCGGTCGCCACCCCGAGAGCGAGATCTTCCTCGACGACATCACCGTCTAGCGCCGGCACGCCGAGTTCGTCCGCAGCGGGACGACCTACCGCGTGAAGGATGTCGGCTCCCTGAACGGCACCTATGTCAACCGCGAGCGCATCGACGAGGCGAGCCTCTCGAGCGGCGACGAGGTGCAGATCGGGAAATTCAAGCTGCTGTTTCTTTCCACCGGCGCGAACTGAGGCCTGGGTGAACGAGCGGGCCTACCTGTCCATTGGCGACGTGCTCACGCTCTTGCGAGCTGAATTCCCCGACATCACGATCTCGAAGATTCGCTTCCTCGAAAGTCGCGGCCTCCTCGTCCCCGAGCGGACGCCGTCGGGATACCGGAAGTTCTACGACCACGACGTCGACCGTCTGCGCTGGATCCTCCGCCAGCAGCGGGAGAACTTCCTCCCGCTCAAGGTCATCAAAGGACGCCTCGACGGCCAGGAGCCGAGCTCCGAGCCGACGCCGCTCTTCGAGGTCGCCGGCACGCACGAGGACGTGCCCCTCGAGCCGGTCTTCGCCGCCCAGCAACCGAACGGGGCCTACAGCCATGGCGACGAAGTCGTCGCCCACGCCTCGGCGCCGGCCGCCGGGCGGGAGTCGCACGGGCGCGAGGTGCAAAGCCGCGAGCGGGAGGGTCGCGAGGTGCACGGTGGCGAGGCGGAAGTCCGCGGGCCGCAGCTGCGCGATCCCGAGGGAGCCCTCGCCGGTGTCGCCTCTGCGACGAAGGCGGCAGCCAGTGTCGCCGCCGGCCGGACGGGGCGTGTCGGAGCAGGCACCGGATCGATCACGCCGCGCCCGGCCGCCGACGGCCCCGGTGGCGAGGCGCCGCCGCCGAACGGAGCCGACCCCACCACGCGACCGGCGGAGTCGGCTGTCGAGCCAGCACGTGCGCAGCAGCCCGCCGCCGCTCGCCCTGCTGCCGCCGTGGCGGCCGCGGGCCGGGTCGTGCACGCTGGCGGGTCGAGCACAGGGAGCGCCGGCAGCGCTGGCGCCGTGGCGGCGAGAGGGCCGCACGGGGGGACCGGCGGTGACCTCGGCGCCAAAGCATCGTCTTCCTCCGGGGCGCCGCCTGGCGCCACGAGCACGCCGGCGGGGCCGGCGAGCGGCAAAGTCGCCACGGCCGCATCGCCCCCGGCATCCCAGCACGGTCCGACCGAGACGGCGGCCCACCCCGACTCCGGATCGCTCGCCGGTGCGAGCCTGACGGCAGGGGAGTTGGCGCAAGCGAGCGGACTGGACGTCAAGCAAGTCGAGGAGCTCGAGTCCTACGGTCTCATCGAGAGCCACCTTGTCGCCGGCGTCCACTGCTTCGACGAGGACGCCCTCGTGGTGGCGGGACTGGCGGCGGGTTTCGCACGCTTCGGGGTCGAGGCCCGGCACTTGCGCATGTTCAAGCACGCGGCCGAGCGGCAGGCATCCATGTACTCCCAGATCGTCATGCCGCTGCTGCGCCAGCGCAATCCCGACGCCCGCAGACGCGCCCACGACGACCTCGTGCGGCTCTCCGAGCTGGGAGCGTCGATGCAGGCGTGCTTCGCCAAAGCGGTGTTGCGCGACCTCACGCGGGGATGACCGTTCCCGGCGTTGCCGGGCGCACCCTGCTCGAAGCAGACGAGCTGTCCTCGATCGTGCGGAGGTTCGGTCAGGCCATCTCGGCGGACCACCCTGACGGCATCGTCCTCGTCGGCATCCTGAAAGGCAGCGTGTGCCTCATCGCCGACCTTGCGCGGGAGATCTCCGTCCCCTGCGCCGTCGACTTCCTTGCCCTCTCGGCCTACGGCGCCGGCGGGGCGCGCATCAAGCTGTCGAAGGACCTCGAGGCTGACGTCGCCGGGCGGGACGTCGTCGTGGCGGTCGACATCGTGGACAGCGGCCTCACGGTGAGCTACGTCCGCCGCCTCATGAACGAGCGGGGTGCACGCTCCACCGACGTCTGCACGATGCTCGACCGCAGGCCGCGGCGGTTGTTGCCCGTCGACCTGCGATACGTCGGCCTCGAGATCGGCGACGAGTACGTCGTGGGGTACGGGCTCGACTTCCAGGAGCGGTACCGCAACCTCCCCATGCTCGTCGTCGTGGAGCCGGACACGCTTCGTGCCGCCGATGGCGGCCCGGACGACCCCGACGAAGATGAGGGGGACTCGCGAGTGTGAAGAGCTTCCCGGGCCACTAACTTTTGTTGGCATGGTGGAAGTACGGCTCTCCCGCGTTCGAGTCGACCTGACGTCGAGCACGCCCGTCGTCCTTCTGCAGGAGACCGAAGGGACTCGTCGCTCCCTTCCCATCTTCATCGGCCCGCCCGAGGCCGCGGCCATCGCCCTCGCTCTCCAAGGCGTCGAGCTGCCGCGGCCCATGACCCATGACCTCATGAGCGTCCTGCTCGACTCCCTGGGGGCTCGCCTGCTGCGTGTCGTCGTCACCGAGCTGCGGGAGTCGACCTTCTACGCCGAGCTGCAGATCCGTGCCGGGGAGCGGGACGTCACCGTCTCCTGCCGGCCCTCGGACGGGATCGCCCTTGCCGCCCGCACCCACTCGCCCCTCTACGTGGCCGACGAGTTGATGGACGCCGAGGGGCTCGTCGTCGAGCCGGACGACGACGACGTCAGCGAGGCCGGTACGCCTGAGGAGCTCGTGGACGAGTTCCAGAAGTTCCTCGACACGATCACGCCGGAGGACTTCGCTCCGTAGCTGCTCCTTGCATCGATCGTGCGCCGGTTCGGTCCCAAACCGGGACCTCACCTGGCCCACCATCGATGCCGCCCTGCACGTCCTCCACGTCTGCCGGCGAGCTCGGTCCTCTGAGTGCGCTCGTGATGCTCGCTCCGACCCTCGCGTCGCCGGCGAGCGGCCGAGCGGGGTTGAGCTGTGGTTGATGTCGAGAGGCGGGGGGAGCCAGTGCAGCCCTCAAGTGGTGGTTGACGTGGAGCCGGGCGCCCCGTAGCGTGGATGACGATCGTGTAGTTACGTTGCTGTCGTCCGGGCTGCGGTCCGGGCTGCGGTTCAAACGACAGGGGCAGCAGATGGCGCAACAGGGTTACCGCGGTCCGCAGGTCTGCAAGATCGTCGGCATCACCTACCGTCAGCTCGATCACTGGGATCGCACCGGCCTCAAGTCGCCCTCGCTCGAGCAGGCGAAGGGGAGCGGCACGCAGCGGCTCTACTCCTACCAGGACGTCGTCGAGCTGCGCATCATCAAGCAGCTCCTCGACGCCGGCGTCACCTTGCAGCGGGCGCGCAAGGCGATCGACTTCCTGCGCGAGTCGGGCGACGACCTCGCCAGCGCCAGCCTCGTGCTCGGCGCCGCCGGCTCCGTGCTCGCCCGCAACGACGAGGAGCTCCTCGACCTGTTGCGGGGCGGCCAGCGCGTCTTCAACGTCGTGGCGCTGTCCGGTGTGAAGGGCGACGTGGACTCTGCGATCGTCCAGATCGTCGGCGCCGGCTCGGCGGCTGAGCCCACGACTGGCTCGGCCGCCTCCTCCGGCCCACCCGGGCACTCGTCGGCACCGGCAGCCCGCCCGGCGAACCTGGCCTAGGGGGCGCACGATCGCTCGGCACCCGCTTCGCTTGGGCCCCCACCGGCACGATCGCCGGTGGGGCGCGGCGACGTTTGTCGCCACGCCGCAGAAGGTGCCGGCGGTCCGCTTCGCCCACGAGACCGAACGCCTCTTCGCCGAGCTCCTCGACTTCTACGAAGTCGCCTGGGAGTACGAGCCCGTCGAGTTCGTGCTCGCCTGGCGGCCCGACGGCTCGCCCCTGCAGGCCTTCCGTCCCGACTTCTACCTTCCCGAGCACGGCATCTTTCTCGAGCTCACGACCCTCCGCCAGGATCTCGTCACGGCGAAGAACCGCAAGGTGCGCCAGCTCACCGAGCTGTATCCCGACGTGCAGGTGAAGATGCTCTACCGCCGCGACATCGTGGCGCTCATCGACAAATACCACTTGGATTCCACCCCGAGACTGGCCGGGTGATTCGTACAGTCCTAGATTGGCCAGGTGAGCGACACGGCTGAAACACCCGGCTCCACCAACGACACACCCCTGCGGAATTCCCCCCTTCGAGCCGAGCACGAGGCCCTCGGCGCCCGCCTCGTCGACTTCGGCGGGTGGGAGATGCCGCTGCAATACCCGAGCGGCACGATCGCCGAGCACATGGCCTGCCGAACGAAGGCTGCCATCTTCGACGTCAGCCATCTCGGCACCGTGCGCATCGTGAGCGACGGTGCCCTCGAGCTCCTGCAGTCCAACCTGACGAACGACCTCATGAAGGTGGGTCCCGGCCGGGCGCAGTACACGCACCTGCTCGATCCCGACGACGCCTCCGTCCTGGACGACATCATCGTGTGGTGGGTGTCGCCGGAGCGCTTCGACGTCATGCCGAACGCCTCCAACACCGCCCGCGTGCGCGCCGCCATCGGCGGCGACGACGTCACCCACGAGCGCGCCATCATCGCCGTGCAGGGGCCGGCGGCGCGTTCCCTCGTCGCCTCAGTGGCGCCGGAGGCGGCCGCCGTCGGTCACTTCCACGTGACGACGTTTCGCTGGGGCGGCGTCGAATGCGTCGCCGCCGGAACCGGCTACACGGGCGAGGACGGCATCGAGGTCGCCGTGCCAGCCGACGTCGCCCCCGAGTTCTGGCGGGCCGTCCTCGGCACGGGTGCGCAGCCGGCTGGCCTCGGCGCCCGCGACACCCTTCGCCTCGAGTCGGGGCTCCCGCTGCACGGCCACGAGCTCGGCCCCGGCATCACGTCGTTGCAGGCCGGTCTCGGATGGGTCGTGGGCTGGAACAAGGGGCCGTTCCGGGGGAGGGCGCCCCTCGAGGCCGAGCGGGCGGCCGGACCGCGCCGGCTGCTGAAGGGGCTCCTCACCGCCGGTCGCCGGCCACCCCGGGCGGGCGACCCGGTGCGGGTCACCGAGACGACGGGCGGCGAAGTCACGAGCGGCAACTACTCGCCGGTGCTCGAGCGGGGCATCGCCCTCGCCTTCCTCCCGCCGGCGACGACGGAGGGACAGATGGTGGAGATCGACATCCGAGGAAGCGCCGTGCCGGCCGAGGTCGTGAAACCCCCGTTCCAGAAGCTCGCCACCACTTCGGAGCCGTCATGACGGCGCCCTTCGTGCCCCACACCGACTCCGAGATCGCCGAGATGCTCGCCTTCCTCGGCCTCTCGAGCCTCGACGACCTCTTCTCCGTCGTGCCGGCGGCCATCCGCCTCGCCGGCGGCCTCGAGCTCCCGGAGCACTGGAGCGAGGCCGACGTGCGTGACCGTCTCGAGGACCTGGCCGGGCGAAACCGACCGGCCAGCCGCCAGCTCGTCTGCTTCGCGGGCGCCGGGGCCTACGACCACGAGATCCCGGCGGTCGTGGGCGCCCTCGCCTCCCGCTCGGAGTTCGTGACGGCCTACACGCCGTATCAGCCCGAGGTCGCCCAAGGCGTCCTGCAGGCACTCTTCGAGTACCAGACGATGATCGCTCGCCTCACGGGCCTCGAGATCGCCAACGCCTCCCTCTACGACGGGGCCGCCTCCCTCGTGGAGGGTGTCAACATGGCGGTGGCCGACACGGGGCACTCGAGCGTGCTCTGCTCCGACGGCGTCAACCCGCGCTGGCGGGCACAGCTGCAGACGTTCTCCCGCGGGCCCGGTCACGAGATCGCCGGCGTCCCCCTCCTCGACGGCGTCACGGACTGGGAGCACGCCAGCGCCGCCACGGCCGACCGCGTGGGCGCCGTCGTGATCGCCACGCCGAACTACCTCGGTTGCCTCGAGGATCTCTCCGCAGCCCGCCAGACAGCCGACCGTCTCGGTGCCCAGCTCGTCGTGTGCTTCGACCCGGTCGCCGCCGGCGTGCTGAAGACGCCGGGGTCGCTCGGCGCCGACATCGTCGTCGGCGAGGGGCAGGCCTTCGGGACGCGGCTCAGCTTCGGCGGCCCGTACCTCGGCCTCTTCGCCTGCCGCCTCGCCGAGGTCCGCCGCCTCCCCGGGCGCCTCGTGGGCGAGACGGTCGACGTCGAGGGCCGCACCGCCTACGTGACGACCCTCCGCACGCGCGAGCAGGACATCCGCCGCGAGCGAGCCTCCTCCAACGTCTGCACGAACCAGACCCTGATGGCCGTGACGGCCGCCATCCAGCTCGGCTGGCTGGGCACGGCCGGTCTCGTCGAGGTGGCCACCCGCTCGGCGCGGGCCGCCCGCTACTGCAGGGAGTCCCTGCTCGGCCTCGACGGCGTCACGCCGGCTGCGACAGCACCGGTGCTGCGCGAGTTCGCCGTGCGGACGCCCCTCGAGCCGGCGTTGTTGATCGAGCGGTTGCTGGAGGAGGGTTTCTTGGCTGGAACGGTGGTGGACGAGGGCTTCGCCGGCACGAGCTACGCCGGCTCCCTCCTCGTGGCGACGACGGAACGGCGCACGAAGTCCGAGATCGACGCCTTCGTGGCGGTATTCGACAAGGCCGTGCGATGAGCGCCCCCGGCGGTCGGGCGTCGAGCGCCCCCCTCATGGGGAGGGGGACGGAGCCCTCGCTCTTCGAGATGTCAGAGCCCGGCCGGCGGTCGGCCTCGTTCCGCACGAACGGCCTGCCGGAGTGGTCGGTCGCCGAGCTCGTGCCCGAGCGCTTCCGGGCGACGGAGGCCGTGCAGCTGCCCGAGGTGGCCGAGCGCGACCTCGTCGCCCACTTCACGCGCCTCACGCACCGCCAGTACTCCGTCGACCTGGGCGCCTACCCGCTCGGGTCCTGCACGATGAAGTACAACCCGAAGTCGTGCGACGTCGCTGCCGCCATGCCCGGCTTCGCCGACGTGCACCCCGGTTCGCCGCCCTCGGCCATCCAGGGTTGGCTCGAGGTGCTCGTCGAGCTCGAGGAGGCGCTCTGTGCCATCACGGGCATGGCGGAGGCCACCTTGCAGCCGGCCGCCGGCGCCGCCGGCGAGCTGACCGGCCTCCTCCTCATGCACGCCTATCACGACGCCCACGGCGAGCACCGCAACCGCGTCATCATCCCGGACTCGGCCCACGGTACGAATCCGGCCTCCGTCGCCCTCTCGGGCTACGAGGTCACGACCGTCGGGACGAACGCGCGGGGGGGAGTGGACATCGACCACCTCCGCCAGGTGCTCGGCACCGACGTCGCCGGCATGATGCTGACGAACCCGAACACGCTCGGCCTCTTCGAGGAGAACATCGTCGAGGTCACCGCCGCCGTGCACGACGTCGGCGGCCTCATGTACTACGACGGCGCCAACTTGAACGCCATCTTGGGCGTCGTGCGGCCGGGCGACATGGGCTTCGACATCGTCCACCTCAACGTGCACAAGACCTTCGCGACGCCCCACGGGGGCGGTGGGCCCGGCGCCGGGCCGGTGGCGGTGAGCGAGGCCTTGACCGAGTTCCTGCCCGGCCCGAAGCCCGCCCGCCTCGACGACGGCACCTTCGGCTACGCCACGCCGGCCCGCTCGATCGGACGGTTGCACTCCTGGCACGGCAATGCCCTCGTGCTGCTGCGCGCCTGGGCCTACCTCCGCCTCAACGGGGCCGATGGCCTCCGCCGCGTAGCGGAGGTCGCCGTTCTCAACGCCAACTGGATAAAGGAGCGCTTGCGCGGCGTCTACGAGATCCCCTTCGACCGGCCCGTCATGCACGAGTGCGTCCTGTCGGCCGAGGCCCTCGAGAAGGAGACCGGCCTGCGCGCCCTCGACGTCGCCAAGCACCTCCTCGAGCTCGGCTTCCACGCCCCTACGGTGTACTTCCCGCTCATCGTGCACGAGGCCCTCATGATCGAGCCGACCGAGACCGAGAGCCCGCAGACGGTGGCCGCCCTCGCCGAGGCGCTCGAGTTCATCGCCAACGAGGCGCGGGCGGCCGGGTCGGCCGAGCAAGCCAAGGCGGCGCCCCGCACGAGCCCGGTGGGCCGCGTGGACGAGGCGCGAGCCGCCCGCCACCTCATCGCCACCTTCGACCAGCGCGTCGCCGACGTCGCCGGCTGAGGGCGGCCGCCATGGCGGGTTACCGCCCGCGGCCGGCCCGGCCTAGCCTTGTGACATGAACAGCGGCTGGTGGTCGCGCCGGGCGATCACGCTGCACGTGGCGTTGGTCGTCGCCGTCCCCCTCTTTCTCACCCTCGGTTTCTGGCAGTTGAGCCGCGCTCTGCACGGCAACGTGCTGAGCTGGGCCTACACCTTCGAATGGCCGTTCTTTGCTGGCTATGCCACCTGGATGTGGTGGAAGCTCGTGCACGAGGAGGTAGCTGAACGGGCCGAGGCCAAGGCCGCCACGGCCGAGGGGGAGGCCTCCGAGGCGGCCGATGGGCGCGAGCCGGCGGCCGTGGCGACGCCGGCCGATCCCGTGCCGCCGACGGCGGCCGACGGGCCGGTCCCACCGCTCGACTGGGACCCCTACGACGAGTCCGACCCCGAGCTGGCCGCCTACAACCGCTACCTCGCCAGCCTCCACACGGGGCGCCAGAAACGGTGACGGCCGGCATCCCTCCGGACCTGCAACAGGCATTGCGCCGTTACCAGGTCATGTCCATCGTCGTCGGCGTCATGCTCCTCGTCCTCGTCGGCGTCGCCATGCCGCTGCAGTACGTCGGGCACAGGCCGGCCATGGCCAACGTCGTGTCCGTCGTGCACGGCCTCCTCTACATCGTCTACCTGCTGAGCGCAGCCGACCTGGCGCGGCGCGCCCGCTTCACGGTCGGACAGCTCGTAGCCGTCGTGTGCGCCGGCTTCCTTCCCTTCCTGGCCTTCTACGTCGAGTGGCGAACGACCCGGCGCATCCACGGCCTCTTCGCGACGGAGGCGCCGGTCTAGCAGTCAGAATGGGCGACATGCAGCTGCCCGTCATGCCGCCCGTCTCACCCATGCTCGCCAAGTCGGTGTCGGGCGTGCCCGCCGGCGGGTCGTTCGAGCCGAAGTGGGACGGGTTTCGAGCCATCGTGTTTCGCGACCGGGACGAGATCGAGATCGGCAGCCGCAACGAGCGGCCCATGACCCGCTACTTCCCCGAGCTCGTGGCCGCCTTCAAGACCGAGTTGCCGGCGCGTTGTGTGGTCGACGGCGAGATCGTCATCGCCACCGGCGACGGGCTCGACTTCGAGGCGCTGCAACAGCGCATCCACCCGGCCGACTCGCGGGTGAACCTGCTCGCCGTGCAGACGCCGGCATCCTTCGTCGCCTTCGACCTGCTCGCCCTCGGCGACGACGACCTCATGGGCACGCCGTTCGCCCGCCGCCGTGAGCTCCTGCAGGCGGCGCTGGCCGCCGCCCGGCCGCCCGTGCACGTCACGCCCGCCACGACCGACCGCGAGCTGGCGCTGCGCTGGTTCGCCGACTTCGAGGGCGCCGGCCTCGACGGCATCGTGGCCAAGCCGCTCGAGGGCACCTACCAGCCCGACAAGCGTGTCATGTTCAAGATCAAGCACGAGCGGACGGCCGATTGCGTCGTCGCTGGCTACCGGCTGCACAAGTCGGGCCCGGCGGCGATCGGCTCCCTCCTGCTCGGTCTCTACAACGAGGCGGGCACCCTTGCCTCCGTGGGCGTCATCGGAGCCTTCCCGATGGAGCGCCGCCACGAGCTCTACGAGGAGCTGCAACCGTGGGTCACGACGTTTGGCGAGCACCCGTGGAACTGGGCCGAGGTGCCGGAGGCGAGCAGGACGCCGCGTTCCGGGGAGACCTCGCGCTGGAACGCCGGCAAGGATCTCTCCTTCACCCCGCTGCGGCCCGAGCGCGTGGTCGAAGTCCGTTACGACCACATGGAGGGCACCCGTTTCCGCCACACGGCGCAGTTCTCGCGCTGGCGACCGGACCGCACGCCGGAGTCCTGCACCTTCGAGCAGCTCGAGCGGCCGGTCAGCTTCGACCTCGACGACATCGTCCCCGGGCTCCGCTAGCCGCCGGCCGGCTTCGCCGCAGGTCCGGCCGGTCCGGCCGGTGCGGCCGGCCTCCCTCAGGCGGGGGAGCGATGGACGAGATGCACGCGGGCCTGGTCGCGCGGCCGGATGACGAGCTGGTCGATGTCGACGTGGCTCGGACGTGTGACGATGAACATGATGCAGTCGGCGATGTCCTCAGCCGTGAGCGGGGTGGTGCCGCGATAGACGGCGTCGGCCCTGGCGGCGTCACCATCGAAGCGCACGAGGGAGAAGTCCGTCTGCACCATGCCGGGGTCGATCTCGCTCACCCGCACCGGCTGGCCGAGCAGCTCCATGCGAAGGACGTCGCTGAAGGCGCGCACGGCCGCCTTGGCGGCGTTGTACCCGGAGCCGCCCACGTAGGGCTCGAAGGCGGCGACGGAGCCGACGTTGACGACGTGGCCGTCGCCGGAGGCGATGAGGCGCGGCAGGAGCGCCTTTGTCATGCGCAGGGTCCCGAGGACGTTCGAGTCGTACATCTGCTGCCACTTGGTTTCGTCGGCGTCGGCGATCGGGTCGAGGCCGAGGGCGCCGCCGGCGTTGTTGACGAGGAGCCGGCAGTCGCCGACGTCGTCACAGAAGGCGGCGACGGACTCGGGTGACGTCACGTCGAGGGGCAGCGCCCGTGCCGATGCGCCGAGCTCGGCGGCGAGCGCCTGCAGGGCGTCCAGGCGCCGGGCCCCCAGCACGAGGGCGAAGCCGGCGGCAGCGAGGGCGCGGGCGGTGGCGGCACCGATGCCGCCGGAGGCACCCGTGACGACGGCGGTGCCACGCCCGGGCTCGGGGGCGGGACGTCGTGTGCTCATGGCTCAGAGGTCAGCGTCGAAACCCTCGTCGTCATCGTCATCGTCGCCGTCGACCGGGCCGCCGCCGTTGTTGCCGCGGGCGTCGAGCCAGCTCGTGACCTTGTCGAAAGCCGTCGCCACGCCGCTGCCGGCGTGCTCGACGATCGTCGAGAAGCGCTGCTTGTAGTGGGCGAAGGCGGCATCGAACTCGGCCGAGGGCGGCGGCTCCTGGCCGCGGCGGACGTAGGCGCCGGAGCGGATGCGGTCGTAGTCGCCGGAGGAGACCCAGGCGATCAGCTCCCGCACACGGCGGACGGGGAAGGGATGGGTGACGCCGATCTCGGTCCAGAAACGCCGGTAGCGCGTGAAGGGGTTCGGCTCCTCGGCGTACTCGGTGGCCTGGCGGATGAAGGCGTCGAGATTGAGGTCCTTCACGGGGCCGCCGGCGACCCGCATGAGGGTGCGGCAGGGGAGCAGGGGGTCACCCGTGACGAGGGCGCTCGCCCGGTCGGCTGTCAGCTCGGCCATGCGCGCCCATTCGAGGAGGGCGTAGTAGAGCGCCCGCAGCGGCAGGGCGGCGAGGAACTGGCCGCGGAAGACCGTGTGGAGGATGGCCCGGGTGAGCTGCAGCGTCGTTGTGAGCCCGACGTGGTCGGCGAGCACGTGCCCCATCTCGTGGGCGAGGACCGAGCGCAGCTCGTCCTCCTCGAAACCGGAGATGAGACCGGACATGACGAGGGTGACCGGCTCGTGCGTGCCGATCGTGACGGCCTGCCCGATCGCCTGCTGGGTCACGTACAAGGCGGGGCAGCGTTCGATGTCGAGCGTGTTGGCGCACTGTCGCTGGATCGCCCAGGCCGACGGCATCTGATCCTCGCCGAGGCGGACGGCCGTGCCGAGCAGCATCTGGCGGAGGTGGTTCTCGTACTGCATCTCGGAGAGCTTCTTGATGACCTTGTCCAGCATGGGCACGGCGTGCAGGGCGGCCTGGGCTGCTCGGTCTCCGGGGTGAGCAAAGGCCTGCGCACTGATGTCGGGGTACCTGAGGGCCGGCTCGATCTGGGTCATAGCGGCTTCCTTCTTAGCGGGGCGCTCCTCTGTCTAGTCCACCCAGCACCGCCCTGCGGCGCGAGCAGCGCCGCCGCGACGGCGCCTCCGGGCGGGCTCAGGTGGCGAATCGGCCCCCGCCCTCGCCGCGCGCCCGCTCCATGGCGTCGTAAGCGGCGCGCAGGAGGTCGGCGGCGGCCGTGTTGCTGGTGGCGGCCCAGGCCATCCCGATGCTGACGCTCGGATGCATCTCCCTGCCCGCAAGCGACAACGGCGCCGAGATCGTCTCGAGCACGCGGGCGGCGATGATCTCGGCGTCTGCAACGGTGCTGAGATCCTCCGCCACGATGACGAACTGCTCGTCCGCGTAGCGCGCCACGGTGTCGCTGGCTCGGATGGCGACGGCGAGCCGCCGCCCGAGGGCCCGGATGAGCTCGTCCCGCGTCCCCTCCGGCAGGCGTTCGGTCTCCGTCTGGCCGTCGGTCTCCGTCTGGCCGTCGGTCTCGGTCTGGCCGCCGTCGAGGGCGAGCAGCATGAGCGCCAGCCTCGTGGGCCGCCGCGCCAGCCTCGAGAGGGCAAGAGCGAGGCGGTCGTGCAGCAGGGCCCGATTCGGCAGCTTCGTGAGCGGGTCGGTGAAGCCATGGCCGGCGAGACGGGCCTCGGTGTCCTTGCGGGCGTCGATGTCGCGCACGAGGGCTTGCAGCTGCCAGCGCCCGCCCAGCTCGAACTGCACGACCGTCACCTCGACGGCGAAGGTGCGTCCGCTGCGGTCCATGCCGACCATCTCGAGGGGGCGCTCCAGCAAGGTGGGAAGCTCCTCCTCGAGCGTGCGCCGGAGCCGGCGGCGGTAGCGCTCGCGCTCCTCGGGAGGCACGAGGAGGTTGGCGACCTCGGCGCCGAGCGCTTCCTGCGCAGACCAGCCGAAGAGCTCGGACGCCGCCGGGTTCCAGGCGGTGATGCGGTCGTCCGGCCCGATCGCCAAGATGGCGTCGCTCGCCAGCTCGACGGTCTTTGTGAAGGCCAGCTCGCTCTGGCGGCGGGCGGCGTCGGCCGAGTGGCGGGCCGTGACGTCGCGGAAGTGGCCGACGATGCCCCGGATGGCTGGTTCCTCCGAGAGGTCCGTCAGCGTGAACTCGTACCAGGCCCAGCTGCCGTCGGCCAGGCACAACCTCCACTCCCGCGTGATGGAGCCGCCCACGGCGATGGCCGTCTCGACTGCCTCGAGGTCGGCCGCCAAGTCCTCCGGGTGCACGAAGTCGAACCCCTGCGTGCCCACGAGCTCGTCGGCGCGGTAGCCCGAAACCGCCTCCATCGACGGTGTCACGTAACGGATGGTGCCGTCGCTGGCGAACACCATGGCGATGTCAGTCGAGTGCAGCACCAACGCCTCGTACTGGTTCTCGCCCCGGGCCATGGGACGAATGCTAATTGGCGGCCCCCTGCAAAAGCCTGCATCGTGGCGCTGCGGCTCCGCAGTGACTCCTGCGGCATGATGGAGGGATCGAGCACACGACTGCAACGGAGCACATCACCGTCGCGCAGCTGGAGGCCGGTATCGAGGAGATCCGGCGATCGCCCTCCGAGCGCGGGGTCGTGCAGCTGCTCGTGCGGCGGCCGGCGGTCGACGAGCGGGAGACGCCGCCCGAGCTCCTCCTCGACGTCGCCGAGGGCGTCGTGGGCGACAACTGGCGCCTGCGGGGGTCGAGCAGCATGCCCGACCACTCGGCCGACCCCGAGGCCCAGGTCACCATGATGAACGCCCGGGTCGCCGATCTCCTCTCCCTCGGCAATGGCGAGCGCTGGAAGCTCGCCGGCGACCAGATCTTCGTCGACTTCGACGTGAGCGTCTCGAACCTCCCACCCGGCACACGGGTGCGCCTCGGCTCGGCCGTGCTCGAGATCAGCGCCAAGCCGCACACCGGGTGCGTGAAGTTCGTGGCGCGCTTCGGGGCCGAGGCGATGCGCTTCGTGAACGCCCCGGCGGGGCGGGCGCTGCGCATGCGCGGCGTGAACTGCCGCATCGTCGAGGGCGGGAGCGTCCGCCTCGGCGACCCCATCGCGAAGGAGGAGCCCTCGTGACCGTCGTGAGCGATGACGCCGCCCTCCTCGAGCACCTCCTGGCGGATCTGGCGGCGGACGGGTACGGGATCGTGGAGGGTTTCTTGTCGGCTGGGCAGGTGGCGGACGCCGGCGCCGATCTCGACGGGATCCTGCAGTCGACGCCCTACGGGCGCAACGACTTCGAGGGCCACCAGACGCGGCGGGTGTACGCGCTCTTTGCCAAGACGCGAGCATTCGACGCCGCCGCCGTGCATCCCCTCGTGCTCGGCGTGCTCGACGCGGTGCTCGGCGAGTACCAGCTGAGCGCGCCCGTCGGCATCTGCATCGGTCCCGGCAACCCCGCCCAGGCGCTCCATCCCGACGACGCCACGTACCCGATCGCCCGCCCGCACGCCGAGCTCGTCGTGAACATCATGCTGCCGCTCGTGGACTTCACCGCCGACAACGGCGCCACCCGCATCGTGCCCGGCAGCCACCGTTGGGTGGACCGTCGCCCGGGTGCAGAAGAGGCGACGGTGGCGCCGGCGCTGAGGGCGGGAAGCGCCCTCTTCTTCCTCGGCAGCCTCTGGCACGGCGGCGGTGCCAACCGCACGGAGGACGACCGCCTCGGCGTCATCCTCCACTACAGCGCCGCCTGGCTCCGCCCCGTCGAGAACCACGTCCTCGCCGTGCCCGCCACGATCGTGCGCCAGCTCGAGCCGAGGCTGCAGGAGCTGCTCGGCTACAACATCGCCTCGCCCTTCACGGGCTACGTGGACGGGCGGCACCCTCGCCGGTTGCTGGAGGGCCCGCCCGCCGGTGACTGAGGATCGTCCGGCGCCTCAGGCTCCCGGGTGGGTGCGAAGGAGGGGGCGCAGCGTCGGCGGAACCTCCATCGGCCTCCACTGGCCGGCCGGCTGGGCCAGGCGGTCGCCGATCGCCCAGAGCGCCGCCGGGTGATGACCGAGTCCACAGTGGCTGCCGGTGACTTCGAGCGTCTCGTGCGGGCCGCCAACGGTGTCGAGGCAGGCGCGCCAGGGGACGATGCCGTCGGACCGCGAGAAGATCGACGTCGAGGGCACCGGGAGCGGCGTGTCCCCGGCCGGGAAGCGTGGCCGCGTGAGGCGGCGGCGGGACGACATCGCCCGCATGAGGGGAGCTGCCACGCTCTCCTCGCCGGCCACGCGCCGAAACGGGCTCCCGAGCGTCACGACGAGGCGCACCCAGTCGGGCGCCTCACGGGCGATCTGGCGGGCATAGATGCCGCCGAGGCTCCAGCCGATGATGCTCATGGCGCGGCCGTCGCTCATACGCAGGTCGGAGAGGCGCTCGCGCAGGCGCTCGATGAGCTCCGGCGTCGGCAGGTTGCGCCCGAGCTGGAAACCCACGACGTCGTAGCCGAGGCTCCGCAGGAACGAACGCATCGGCCCGGTGGAGAGGTCGCTCGCCATCAAGCCGGGGAGCACGAGGACGGGGTGTCCGTCCCCGCGGGGCGCCCGCGCCAGCAGGCGGCGGGAGGCGCCGAACCAGGCGAGCTCGGCGACGGCACGGGGCGCCTCGCTGGCGACGAGCAACGGGTGCGGGCGCTTCAGCGGCTCCGCCCCGTGACCCGCACCGCCCTGCCCGCTCCCGTTCGTCGTCTGCGATGAGGCCATCTGTTGCGAACTGTACCGTGGTGCTCGGCCGGAGCTGGCCTGGACGACGAGGAGTCGATGGTCCGTGGAGCGGTTGAGCCCCCTTGATGCGACGTTTCTTCATGTCGAGGACAGCGTCACGCACATGCACATCGCCTCGACCCTGATCTTCGAGGGCCCGGCACCGCGCTACGAGGACCTCCTGTCGATGATCGAAGGCAAGCTCGCCCTCGTCGAGAAGTACCGCAAAGTCGTGCAGTTCGTGCCCCTCAACCTGGGACGACCGGTCTGGGTGGACGACCCCCACTTCAACCTCGAGTACCACGTCCGCCACACGGCACTGCCCGCCCCGGGCGGCGACGCAGAGCTCCGCCGCCTCATCGGTCGTGTCATGGGGCAGCAGCTCGACCGCCACCGCCCCCTCTGGGAGCTCTGGATGGTCGAGGGCCTCGACGACGGCGAGTGGGCGATCATGTCGAAGGTGCACCACTGCATGGTCGACGGTGTCTCCGGCACCGAGCTGCTCACCGTCGTGCTCGACGCCGACCCGGATCCGCCCCGCCCCGCCCCGGCGCCCTGGCACCCGGCCGAGTCGCTTTCCGGCGTGGCCTTGGCCTTGGACGCCGTCGGTGCCATGGCGGTGAGCCCCTTCGAGCAGATGCGCGCCGTGCGGGCCGCCACCCGAGTGCCCCGCCATGCTGTCGAGCAGCTCCGCCAAGCCGGGCAGGGGCTCGCCGGCCTCGCCGGCCTCATCCGCCCGACGGTGGCCTCCAGCCTGAACGGCCCAATCGGGCCGCACCGGCGCTACGCCTGGGCGACGAGCTCGGTGGAGGAGATCAAGCGGGTGCGAAAGGGGCTCGGCGGCTCCTTCAACGACGTCGTGCTGGCGGCCATCACGGGGGGCTTCCGAACCTTGCTCGAGTCACGCGGCGAGCCGGTCGACCGTGTGCTGCGCACGATGGTGCCCGTTTCGGTCCGCCCACGGGACGAACGAGGTGTCGCCGTCGGGGACGGCAGCATGGCGAACAAGGTGTCCGCTATGTTCGCCGAGCTGCCCGTGGCGCTCGCCGACCCCGCTGAGCGCCTGCACGCCGTCAGCGCCCAGCTGGCGGACCTGAAGGACTCGCGCCAGGCCGTGGCCGGCGAGGCGCTCACGTCCCTGTCGGGCTTCGCCCCGCCGGCGCTGCTCGCCCTCGGGGCCCGCATCGCCACCAAGACGCCGCAGCGCAACATCAACACGGTCACGACGAACGTCCCCGGCCCCCAGATCCCTCTCTACGTACTCGGTCGGCGGATGCTGATGGCCTATCCGTACGTCCCGCTCGCCGGTCAGGTCCGCATCGGCATCGCCATCTTCTCCTACGACGGCCACGTCACCTTCGGCGTCACGGGCGACTACGACGCCGCTCCGGACATCGAGGTGCTCTGCCGCGGGATCGAGGACGACATGGCTGAGCTGGTGGCCCTCGCCGGCTGAGCCGCCCTGCGCCGGACCCGCAGCTAGGGCTGGCTGATGACGCCTGTGGCCGAAATGCGAGCAGCGCTTGCGCCGAAGTCCTCCGTCGAGAGCTGGCTCACGAAGGCGACGGCGCCCCCGCCCGGCACCGGTTGGCCCTCGCCGACGAATTCGATCGGAAAGATCTGGGCGTGCTCGAAGGCGCCGGTCGACGACAGCGTCACGTGCAGGATGACACTGATGTCGAGGAGGCCTTCGGTGGAGAAGTCCTCGTAGCTGGCGAAGTCCCCCAGGCTGTAGGCGATGAGGTGTCCCTTGTAGAACTGCATGCCGCGCAGCACGTGCGGCCCGCTGGCGATCACGAGGCTGGCGCCGACGTCGATGGCCATGTGGGCGAAGGCCTCGGCGTTTCCCCGGTCCTCGCCCAGGTAGTACTCCTCCTGCCCCGTGACGTGGTCGGCGTCGGAGCCTTCGGCGCCGGCGTGCATGTAGACGACGACGAAGGCGGCCTCCTTCTTGGCTCTCTCGATCAAGGCGCGGGCGGCCGTGAAGTCGAGGAGGTTGGCGTCGTAGCTGTAGGGGGCAAAGGCGAGGAAGGCCACCGTCACCCCTTTCACCGGCACGAGGGTGATCTCGCCCGGTAGCCCGGTCTGTTTCAGGCCGGCGGCGTGGATCACCTGCACGGTCTGTGCCTGGCCGGCGGCGCCGAAGTCGAAGGAGTGGTTGTTGGCATCGTTCAGGACCGTGAAGCCCCCGTCCTTGAGGTACTGGATGTAGCTCGGTGGGTCCCGGAAGGCGTAGCAGTCCTCCGAGGGCACGCTGCCGACGCCGCATTTGCTCGCCGAGGCCGTCGTGAGGGTGCCTTCGAGGTTCCCGAAGACGATGTCGGCACCCGAGACGAGCTCCGACTTGACGGCGTCGAAGTAGGAAGCCGGGTCTGGCGGGAGCAGCGGCGTGTTCCCGAGCATCGTGTCGCCGACGGCGGCGATGGTGATGGGCACCGCCTTTCGAACCGTCGTGCTCGTCGTCGAGGCCGGGCCGAGCGATGTCGAGGACTTCGCTGCGGTCGAGGTCGTGGACCCTGACGGCGCCGCCTGGTGGTGGCCGTTGCGAGTCACGACGCCGACGACGACAGCCGCTACGAGGCACGCAGCCAGCACGACGGCGGCCAGACGCCGGGGGCGGCGAGCCAGGGCGCTCGGGCTGAGCGGAGTGTCCGAGGGTGGCGGGCGGTGGGCGATCTCGCGACGATACGCGAGCGCCGCCCCACGCACCGGCATCCGCACTCTCCTGGCAGGACGATGACCGCAGATTTGACCGCAAGATCCGTTGGTCGCCTAGCGTCGTTGCCGTTGTGACTCGTAGTTCGCGCCTTGTCGCGCTCGTCGTGGCGCTCGTCGTCGTTCTCGGGCTCGCCGGCGGCATCCTCGTCGCCGTCTCAGAGCGGTCGGCCACGAAGGCTTCCTCGAGCTGCGCAGCCGGGCAGTCGTCGGCCGCCTGCCGCTCGAGCTCGACCAAGCCGGTGAGCACGACGACCTCGAGCGTCCCCCCGAGCACGGTCGCACGACGGCGGCCGAAGCGCATCGACGACGGGTCGCTCGGCAATCGCGCCACCCGGCTCGCCTGCCTGTTGCTCAGCCGCTCACAGATCGAAAGACAGTTCGGCGGCCCCGTCGGGGAGCCGACACCGACCTACCCGTACTGCCAGTGGCTCGTCGGGAAGAACTCCTTCCTCGCCCTCGCCGTCGAGCCGCGGACTTCGTTCGATGAGGCCACGCAGTACGTCGACACCTTGGTGACGGTGAACGGGCTCGGCCGCGAGGCCATCATCGCCAACAACCGCTACCTCTACTTCTCACAGGGCACGACGTCGTTCTGGCTCCTGTGGCAGTCGCCCGGGGACTTCTCCTCCCTCAACACCAAGCAGCTCGTGGCCCTCGGGCACGACGTGCTCGCCCACCGCCTGCCCCGCGGGCCGCTGCGCCTTGCGAAGGCGGGGCCGGCCGGACCGCCCATCTACTTCGCCGGCGACTCGACCGCCGCCGGGCCGGAGTGGGCGTGGTGGGCGCTGCACGAGAACTCCACGACGACGCGCACCCTGGCGGAGTACCAAGTCGGCACGGGGATGGTGCGGCCGGACTTCTTCGACTGGCCGAGCCATTTGCTCGCCGTCGTGGCGGCGCGCCGGCCGAAGCTCGTCATCTGGATGGGGAGCGCCAACGACGACCAGGAGATCCTCGTGGACGGGCTCTACCGGCCCGTCGGGAGCCGGCTCTGGGACGCCGCCTATGCCAAGACCGTCGCCTCCACGATGGAGGCCTTGGTGAAAGAGGGCTGCAAGGTGCTGTGGATCGGGGAGCCCGCCATGCAGGACCCCACGCTCAACGCAGCCATGGAGGCGATCGACCGCATCTACGCAGCGCAAGCCGCACGCCACCGCGGAGTCACCTACTACAACCCCGGCATCGTCCTCGACACCCGCAGCGGCGGATACGCCGGCAGCCTCGTGATCAACGGCGTCCTCACGCCCGTGCGCCTCGACGGCATCCACCTCAACATCGCCGGCAGCGAGGTGCTCGCCAACGCCATCGCTCCTTTTGTGGACCGCCTCCTCGGTCTGCGCGTGCCGCGGCGGGCGGCACACAAGGCGGCTCGGCCCAAGTGACTGCCCCCGGCCGATAACCGCCGCCCCTCGGCAGCAACCTTGGTATGCCGTTCCGGTCGAAAGTGGCCATGAAACCCCTGCCAAGGTTCGCCACGACCTACGGCGGGCCAGCACGCCGGCGTCGCAGCCGGCGGACATGCGCCGGCACGCCGGTGAGCTCGACGCCCTCGGCCCGCAGTCGCCGTGCGTGCTCGGCCTCCTGCCCCGGCACCAGCCGTCCCGTCGTCGTGACGACGCGCCACCAGGGCAGGTCGTCACCCTCTCGGGCGAGCAACGTCCCGACGGCGCGGGCGGCACCGTCATGGCCGGCCTCGCGGGCGACCTCGCCGTAGGTCACGACCTCGCCCGGCCGGAGCTCCTCGATGACGCCGCGGACGTCTCGTGCAAAACGGCGGTCGGCGCCGTAGGCGGGAGGACGGTGGGAGGGCTCGGGCATGGGCGAAGGACCGGCACGTCGCAGGGAGCGGTGACAGCACCGTAGCTGCCGCCTAGATTGCGGTGCATGACGTGGCATCGACAGAAGGCCTGAGCATGCTCATCCATCGCTGGGACGCCGCCCGCGACGACGACGAATGGCGCCAGTTCGTGCGGGCGCAGGGCTTCGGGCATCTCGTGGCTGCCGGGTCGGGTCGCCTCTACCCGGTCATCGTGCCGACCCAGTTCGCCCTCACGGTGGGGGAGGGGGGCGAAGATCTCGTCCTGTTGCACCTGGCGCGGCCGAACCCCATCTGGGAGGCGCTCGCCGAGAACCCGCACGTGGTCTTGAGCGTCGCCGGCGACTGGGCCTTCATCCCGGCGTCGTGGAAGGCCATCGGCGACGAGGATCCCGCCTATGGCATCCCGACGACCTACTACGCAGCCGCCCAGCTCTTCGGCACGGTGGAGCTGACCGAGGAGGCGGAGGAGACGGCCGCCATCCTGCGCCGCCAGCTCAGCACGCTGCCCATCGACGAGGGTCAGGTCGACCCCATCGAGCACGCCAATTCGTTGCGGGCGATCCGGGGCATCCGCATCACGGTCGAGAGCGTCCGCGCCAAGTTCAAGTATGGCGGCAACGTCGACGCCGCCCACCGCAGCGCCGTGGCTGAGCGCCTGCTGGCTCGCGACGGCCCGGGTGACCGGGCGGCCGTGCGCCAACTGCGGCGGATTCTCGAGGCCGGGGAGAGCTGAGGCATCGAGGCCCTCCTGGCGGCGCCTCCTGAGTGCGAGACTCGGCTTCATGTCGCCACCTGAGCAGGGGGCCGCACCGCTCTATGCCGGAGTGCCGTACGACTACGCCTCCGTCGTGACGGCCGGCTCGATCGTCTTCACAGCGGGCGCCTGCCCTCTTGACCGAGCGGGAAACGTCGTCGCCCCCGGCGACGTCACCGCCCAAGCCCACGCCGCCCTCGACAACCTGCTGGCCGTCCTCGCTCAGCACGGCGCCGGCGCCGCCCATCTCGTCCGCACGACGATCTACGTCGTCGGCGGGCAGAGCGATCTCGTTCGGGCTTGGGACGCCCTCGCCGCCCGCCTCGCCCCCCACCGCCCCCCGAGCACGCTGCTTGGCGTCGCTGCCCTCGGCTACCGGGGCCAGCTCGTGGAGATCGACGGCATCGCCGCCCTACCGCCGCAGTAACCGCCGCGTGATCGCTGCAACGAGGGTGATGGCGTGGGCGCTCACTGCCACGGCACGGCGGCCCGTTCTCACGGAGCGGAGGGCACGAAGACGGCCCGTTTGATGATGAGCCAGAGCGCCTGCTCGACACTCGTCGACCACTGCGAGATCGGGGCGTAGATCGACCGTGTCACGGCGCCGAAGAAACCGGAGGGCGTCTCGGCCTGGATCGTCAAGGCGTAGACGAGATGGATCGCCTCGCCGTTGTAGACACCGGTGGCCTCGGTTGCCTGCGTCTCGCCGGCGGCGCTCTGCTCGTTCGGCGACTGGCAGATGACTTGGAGGTTGGAGACCCCCGAGAGCAGCTGTTGGGCGAGCGCCTGGTAGGTGGAGGGGGAGAGGCCGCCACCTTCGGAAAGGCTGGCGTCCGACAAGCCGTCGGGAGAGACGACGTCGGCGCCGGCGGCCGTGCTCGCCGACAGGTGCCAGGAACCGTTGGGGACGAACACCGTCCAGTTGTTGACGCCGAGCGTCACCCACGACGCCGTCCGTTGCTCGTCCTCGCTCGCCGACTCTCCCGAGATCTGCTCGATCACGCCGAGCGAGCAGCCGCCGCTCGAGGTGGTGGACGTCGCCGGGCTCGTCGTGCTCGGCGCCGTCGAACCGCCGGGCGGGGCCGTTGTCGAGGTTGCGATCGAGATGGTCGGGGTCGTCGTGCTGGGCGCGGCGGCACCGCCACAGGCTGCCGCCGCCAGGGCGAGTGCCACGGCGGCGGTAGCCGCTGCGAGAGATCGGCGCCTCGGAGAGGCGAGCCCGGGTGCGACGTTCAACGAAACCCCCTCCTCTGCGACCCGCTCGCGACGAAGCGGCAGACGGTGACGATGTGACAGTAATCCGGTCATCAGTGGCGAGGAGGCCTGTTGCCGATCAGTGACCCGCCAGCGTCAGGATCGAGACGACGATGGCGGCGACGCCGATGCCTCCCACCATGAGGGCCGCAGCCACCCGCTCGAAGGCGTTGAACCGCTCCCAGTAGTCGTCTCCCCGATCCATCCCGCCGAAGGCGCCACGGTTGAGAAGGCCGCGAACGGCCGCATTGAGGCGAGGAGCGAACCGGTAGACGAGCGGCGCCAGAGCCAGGAGGACGATTCCGATGATCAGCCCGGCGATCGGGCCGACGGTGTCGACGGTGCCCGTCATCGTCGCGGCGCCGTTGACGGCGTCCCGCTGAGCGTTCGCGGCTGGTCAGCCGGGCGGGGAGACCGCGGCGGAGGCGATGGAGCGGTCACCGACGTCACCGTAGCCGTCCCCAACACGCTCGCAGCAAGGAGGCCGAGCCATCGCAGACCGTTTGCCGGTTGACCTTCCGCCGCTATTCAGCCACACCAGCGCAGGACCGTCTCGGCCATAGGCGCCGGGGCGCGGCCGGCCCGGCCGCGGCGGATCAGGTAGAAGACGTCCGTCGTCGCCGGCGGGCGTCCGGTATTGGTGGTGACCAGCAGGATGCCGGGCTCTGCCCTGACGAAGACGAGGGGAGGCACGGTCACCTGCAGTTGCTCGCTTGTTCCCGTCGCCACCGGCCGAGGCGGGGTGGCCGCACCGGGCAGCTGCCGTTCCGTGACCGGACATATGACCCTTACCTGGCCGGCGGCGAGCCGCGGCCGGCTCAGGGCCCCTTGCGCCGGCGGGCCGCCGAGCTGCGCAGCCAGCCCGACCACGGCGGCTGCGACCATAACCCGACGAACCGGCGCCTTTATCACCTAGGTAATATCGGCCGGTGCCGGCGGTAACTGTCAGCTCTTCTCCGACGAGGCTCGGGTGGGGGATCAGGCCAATTACCGGGGTCATCGCTGGACTGCCATGAACGCACCCACTGGTAGGTTTGCCCGGTGCGCCGGTTCGCCAGCCTGTTAACCCTGTGCGCGCTGCTGCTGACCGCGTGCGGGGCGGCGCAGCATCCGGGGAGCTCGGTCGCGCCGCCGACTCGTGTGCCCAGCCTGGGGGTGAAGTACGCCAGCCTGCTCGGGCGGGTCCCGTTCACTTTCCTTGGATACTCCAAGCTGGTCGGCCACGACCGCCATCCCGACGGCGACTTGCTCTACCACCAGGCGGCGCCGGTGATCTCGGCGCTAGGAGCCCTCGATGCGGCGCTGGAAAGGGGAGCGGCACCCCGTCGCATCGCGGACGACATGGCCGTCCTCGTGCTCGACGACGAGCGGCTGCTGGAGGATCTACAGCAGCTGCCCGGGCTGACCGGGAAGCGGCTGGCAGCCTGGGAACAAGCGTTTTCGACCGATGGCAGGACCGAGGAGGTGGCCTTCACCAACGTGCTGCACGACTTCGGACTGCCCTCTGTCGGGAGCTCCTGATCCGAACTCGAGCGCGCCGACCAAGGGAGCGCTCGTGGCTGCGGATGATCTACCGGGGCCTCGGGTTCACCGTCATCCTTGCCCACTGACAGGGGAGGAGACGTACGTGTGTTCGATAACGCGGGGACGGGCTGCCCCGCCCTCGTTCGGAACCTCGTAGCGATAGCCGATGCCGCGGATCGTCACAATCCGCGTCGGGTGGTCCGCATTGGACTCGATCAGGGCACGCAGCCGGTTCACCAGAGTCGAGAGAATCCTGCGGCTTCCCCACCCCGGTCCCCAGATCCGCTCGATCAGCACCTGGCGAGTGAGCAGCCGCCCGGGCTTCTCCATGAGCGCCTCGAGCAGGATGAATTCTCGCCGCGGAACTTCGATCGGCTTGCCCTCGAGAAGTACCTCATGTCTTGCCCGGTCTAGGCTGAGATCGCCGACCTTGAGGATGTCCGGCCTGGCGTTACCGCCCTGGTCCGGCATGCCGTTCCGCGACGATCCGACCCGGGCGCCCGTGATCCGTGCCGGCTGGGCCTGCGGGCTCGGATCATTCTGAGCGCCCGTCGCCGCGGAGCGGGCCGACTGCCGTCCGCCCGACGAATACCTTTCGCCCGGGGGCGGTGTGGAATGGCTGATCGCCGACCTGTTGCTCCGGCGAAGCACGGCCCTGACCCGAGCCACCAGTTCGCGCATGCCATAGGGTTCGGCAATGAAGTCGTCGGCGCCCATCTCCATCGTGACGACGACGTCGATCTCGTCGGATCGTGGGCTCAAGACGATGATCGGCACGTCCGACCCGACTCTGCGCAGGTGGCGACACACGTCGATGGCTGGCATGCCCGGAAGGATGGCGTCCACGAGCAGAAGATCGGGCATCTGTTGGGCCATGAGCGCGAAGCCTGCCGGCCCGTCGCCGGCGCACCGAACAGCGAAGCCCTGCTGTTCCAGCCCCGCCTTCATCTTGAGAGCTCGCTTCTCGTCTTCGTCGATGACGAGGAGTCGAGCGCTGTAGCGCGGCCCGGCGCTTCGAGCGATCACGCCTGAGCGAGGTGCCATGGCCCGGACGTTAGGTGGACAGTCTGACCAGATGATTAACGGGTGATTAACGATCGCCAAACAGTTGGCGTTAAGTTGGCAAAGAGGCGGCGAAAGTGGTCGCTCCCGACCAGTTGATGTTCCCTCGAGCGGTGTAACAGCGGGTCCGCTTCTGAGGTGGGGCCATCGGGTGATCTTCGATGTGAAGAAGCACCGACCCATCGAGGGTCGCACATGGCGTGATGCGGGACGCGCCAGTCGACCGGGTAGAAGTTAACGACAGGTGTCAACTAGGCCTCATTTTGTCGTCATGAGTACCTCGCGGGACTGACGACGGTGCTTTCAGCACAGGGACAGGGCTTCAAGCAGCGTGTTTGTGTGGGATCGACGTCGATAGTTCAGGTATGTCGCCACGTTGGTGAATTCTCTGCACTTTGTACTGCTCTGGCTTGCCCTCGTTTTATGCTCATGCGACAGTGATGGGCGTGACGACTGCAGGGACCGGAGCCGACCTCGTCGGGTCCGACACTCCCCGCGCCCTCACCCGCACGCTCGATCGAAGTGACCGGCTGTTCCGAGGCACTTCCCGCGGCAGCGGCCTGATCATCCTGCTGATCATGTCCTTTATCGGTACGTTCCTGACCGTCCGCGGATTCTCTGCCTTGAAGACTGCCGGTTGGTCGTTCTTCACCACCCAACAGTGGTTCCCGGACGCCGGCCACGGTCACTTCGGCATAGCGGCCGTGATGCTCGGTACCATTCTCATCGGCCTGACCGCGATCTGCTTCGCGATTCCGCTTGCCATTGGCACAGCCCTCTACATCTCGGAGTACGTTCCGCCGCGGCTGAAGCGGACGCTGGTGACCACGGTGGACCTGATGGCCGCCGTACCGAGCGTGGTCTACGGACTGTGGGGATTCTTCCTACTCGAGCCGCACGTCCTCGGCTTGGCCCAATGGCTGTCCACCTACTTGGGCTGGATTCCCATCTTCCATGTCGACGGCGCCAACCCGAACAGCCCGTTGCATTCGTTGAGCGTCTACACGTCCTCCACGTTCATCGCCGGGATGTGCGTGTCCCTCATGGTCACGCCGATCGTCAGTTCGGTGATGCGGGAAGCGTTCTCCCAGGCACCTTCGGGGGAACGGGAGGCCGCCTATGCGTTGGGCGGCACCCGTTGGGGGATGATCCGGACCGTCGTGATTCCGTTCGGCCGCGGCGGCATGATCGGCGGCACGATGCTGGGGCTCGGACGGGCGCTGGGCGAGACCATCACCGTCTACATGATCATCTCGTTGGTCTTCGCCATCCAGCCGCATCTGCTGCAGAACGGTGGCAGCTCGGTTTCCGCGCTCATCGCCCTGCGTTACGGAGACGCCTCGTTCTTCGGCACGTCCGCGTTGATGGCAGCCGGGCTGGCCTTGTTCGTCCTGACGATGATCGTCAACTTCATCGCTTCGTCGATCGTCGCCCGCAGCCGGTCCGGTGCGGAGAGCGAGGTCTAGGCCATGTCTGCAGTGATGGAACGGGCTCCGGCTCCAAGTCCTGTCGCGGACTCAGACGAGAAGCGACGCAACGTCTCGGCCTGGCGGGCCGAGGACGTGTACGTCTTGCTCGGCTCGTTCGTCAGTGCCCTCAGTATCAACATCCTGCTCTTCACCCAGTTGACCTCGGCCACGGGTTTACTCGGCTTCCTCGCCGCCACCTATGTGACCTTCCTCGCGCTCTACGCCCTGGTGAGCTGGCTGGAGGCGCCCGGGCCGCTCGTTCGCGACCGCCTCGTCACTGTCGTGGTCCACAGCTTGGCGCTGGTTGCCGTCATCGCTCTCGGCTCGGTGATCATCTACACGGTCGGCCGCGGGTCCGCGGCGCTGCACCATCTGAACTTCTTCACTCATGACATGGTCCAGGCCGGACCGCTGCAGCCCCTGACCGTCGGCGGGATTGAGCACGCGATCGTCGGCACCCTCTGGATGATCTTCATCGCCCTGGCGATCTGTATCCCGCTCGGGCTCACCTGCGCCGTGTTTCTCACCGAGGTGCCCGGCCGGCTGGCCCGCTTCGTCCGCACGCTCACCGAGGCGATGACCGCTCTGCCGTCGATTGTCGCCGGCCTGTTCATCTACGCAACGCTCATCCTCAGCCTCGGCTTCAACAAGTCGGGCTTTGCCGCCGCGCTGGCGATCAGCGTCATGATGCTGCCGATCATCATCCGGTCAGCCGACGTCGTGATCCGGCTGGTCCCCGGCTCACTCAAGGAGGCCTCGTATGCGCTCGGCGCCGGCCAGTGGCGGACCGTCAGGCACGTGGTCCTGCCGACCGTGCGGTCCGGCCTGACCACCTCGGTCATCCTCGGTTCGGCACGCGGTATCGGGGAAACCTCGCCGGTGCTGTTGACCGCCGGTTTCACCGCCGCGTTGAACACGAACCCGTTGCGGGGTCCGATGGTGTCGCTGCCGCTCTACACGTTCGAAACGGTGCAATCGCCGGAGCACACGATGATCGAGCGCGGGTTCGGCGCCGGCGCCGCCCTGCTGCTGCTGGTCCTCATCCTCTTTACCGTCGCCCGGATCATCGGTGGTCGCGGCCCGGGTCATGCCACCGTTCGTCAGGAGCGACGTCGGGCGGCTGCCTCCATCCGCGACCTTCAACGCATGAGTGAGAGAGGCAAAGTCAATTGAGAGCGACGAGCAAGAGAGGTGGCGTGAGGCGGCTTGGACGCCTCCTCCTCGCCCTGATGCTCGGTGCTCTGTGGCTGCTCTTCTCGATGGGGACGGCTGGCGCCAGCCCCATAGTGGTCCCGATCAGCGGCGCCGGCTCCACCTGGGTGTCGAACGCCCTGGACCAATGGATTCGGAACATCGCTCAGAACGGCATACAGGTGAACTTCGCAGCGACCGGGTCGTCCGACGGACGGAACGAGTTCCGCAACGGCACCGTCGACTTCGGCGCCACCGAGATCCCGTACGGGTTGCACGACGCCTTCACGGGCAGCGACCCGCTGCCTGCGCGGCACTTCGCGTACGTCCCGGACGTCGCTGGTGGAACGACCTTCATGTACAACCTGCACTTCGGCGGTCATGAGATCCGCAATCTTCGACTTGACGGCAACACGCTGGCGAAGATCTTCACCGGTGTGATCACCCAGTGGAACGACCCGGCGATCGAGCGGGACAACCCCAACCTCCAGCTGCCCGCCGAACGGATCGTGCCGGTGGTCCGTTCGGACGGCTCCGGCACCACGGCGCAGTTCACGTTGTGGATGACCCATATGGAACCCGCCGTGTGGAACGCCTACTGCGCCAGGTTCGGCATCTCGGCGCCCTGCGGGCTCACGTCGGTGTATCCGGTCGTGCCCGGTTCCGACATGATCGCTCTCAGCGGCTCGCTCGGCGTGTCCGGCTACGTGGCCCAGTCTACGTCGGAGGGCGCCATCACCTACGTCGAGTACTCCTATGCGATAGAGACCGGGTTCCCGGCCGTCGCACTCGAGAACTCCGCGGGCTACTACACCTTGCCCACAGCCAACAACGTGGCGGTCTCTCTACTGAAGGCGCAGATCAACGACGACCCCAGTTCACCGGGCTACCTGACGCAGAACCTGTCCAACGTCTACAACGATCCGGATCCCCGTACCTACGAGATGTCCAGCTACAGCTACCTGATCATCCCGACCGCCATCGAGGACGGGTTCAGCACAGACAAGGGCTACACGTTGGGCAAGTTCGTGTACTACGCGCTGTGCCAAGGCCAGCAGGAAGCGCCGATTCTCGGCTACTCGCCGTTGCCGATCAACTTGGCTGAGGCCGGGTTCGCCCAAGTGCGGAAGATTCCCGGCGTCGACGTCGAGTCGATCAACATCCAAGACTGCGACAACCCGACGTTCAGTCCGTCCGGCAAGAACACCCTTGCGCTGGATGCCCCCTACCCCCCGGCCTGCGCCAAGGCAGGTTCCACCCAGTGCACCGCCATCGAGATGGTCGCAACAGGCACGACCGGGCCGACAACGGGCAACAAGGGAACGGGCTCCAAGGGAACGGGCTCTAAGGGAACGGGGTCCAAGGGAACGGGCGGACCATCCGGCACCGGAAAGGGTTCCAAGGGCGACGGGAGCAAGTCTACGGGCACAGGCCCCGGCGGTTCGACCTCGACCGGGACGACCCTGCCCGGTTCAACGGGGACCTCGGTGACCACGGTGCCGGTGATTGCGCAATCGGTCATTGTCGGCAGCGACCTCGGCGCCGGTGACTTGCCGTACGGTCTCGGCTCGCTCGTGCTGCTCGGCGCCGTCGTTGTCGGGCCGCCGCTGCTGTCCCGCGCCCTGCGAAGACGAGGACGACGGTGACCGCCGGTCGGCACCTGCGCCGGCGGTTCCGGCCGCCGCTGGCATCGGCGGCCTTGTTGTTGGCGGCCGCTACCGCGAGCGTCTCGCTCGGCGTCGCCGTTTCAAAGGCGGGGGCCGTCAGCCCGTCCGGAACGACTCACAGCGCAGCCGCCGCAGGGTCGGCGATGACGAAGTCAGGGACCGGCGCCTTCGCCAACCTGAAGGTGACCGTCAGTCAGACCCAGGGGCTCACCAACCAGGTCATCACGATTTCCTGGACCGGGGGTGCGCCGACCGTACCGAGCCGGCTCGACTTCACGGCCAACTACCTGCAGATCATGCAGTGCTGGGGTAGCAACCCGAGCGGCCCGGCCACCGTCGACCCGCCGGACCGGACCCAGTGCGAGTTCGGCGGCAACTGGGCGCAGAACCCTACGCCACAGGACGGCGACTGGACCGCCACCCGGCAGGTCAACTACGGGTTCGGCATCGTGGACCCGAACGAGCACCAGTATTTGCCGCCGCCGGGCAGCACCGAGAACAGCTACGTGCCGTTCGACTCAGTCGCAGGTACGGTCGAGACCGGTGGGACCAGCCAGTGGTTCGACTCGTACACCACCAACGAGTATGACTTCGGCCGCACCTACGGAAATGGCACCGGCGTTGCCTACTTCAACGTCCTGCCGGCTCCGGAGGCGCCCGCACTCGGGTGTGGCGCGCCGCTCGTCGACGCTGCGAAGCAGACGTACGGGCGGCCGTGCTGGCTGGTGATCGTCCCGCGCGGCACGCTCGAGGTGAACGGGAAGCCGTCGCCGACCGGAATACTCGAATCGTCCCCGCTGTCCCAGACCAACTGGGATCAGCGGATCGTCTTCCCGTTGCAGTTCCAGCCGGTAAGCAGCGTGTGCGGGGTCGGCCGGGTGGAAGTACCCGTCGTCGGCGACGAAGTGCCGCAGGACGCCCTCACGAGTTGGCAACCGCAGCTGTGCAAGGAAGCCGGAGGTGTGACCTTCTCGGAGGTCTCGGACGATCAGGCTCGCACGTATCTGGCCTCGGCCACCCCCGACCTGGACCTGGTCGGCCAGGGCGCCCCCCCGAGTGCCTTCCCGACCGGAACGAAACCGGTGTACGCACCGATCGCGATCAACGCGGTAGGAATCGCCTTCAACATCGACTGGCAGGCTGCCTACGGGCAGCCGCAAGCCGTCCAGGCGCTCGACGGGCGACGGATCAACAGCCTCAAACTCACGCCGCTGCTCGTGGCCAAGCTGTTGACCCAGTCGTACCGGCTCGGCGCCGACCCGACCGATCCGGTGATCAAGAACAACCCGCTCGACCTCAGCTCGGACCCGGAGTTCCTCGCGCTGAACCCGGAGTTCAAGCTGCTCCGCCTGCAGAGTGCCCTGCCGGACATCCTGACTCCGATCGGCAGCTCCGACGCGATCACCGAATTGTGGCAGTGGGTCCTCGGCAACCCGGCCGCACGCCGATGGCTGGCCGGTGCGCCTGATCACGAGTCCGACGGAATGATCGTCAACCCGTACTTCAAGGGGATCACCGCACCGCCCAACTACTTTCCGAAGAACGACCCATATTGCATGAGCATCCCGAGCGAAAAACCGATGTGCCTGCTCGACGAGCATCCGTACTCAAATGGCTTGCACGACGGCGCCCGGTCGATCAGCCGCGGGTTGAGCGAGGCGACGACGGTGTGGAACGCGAGCTCGGTCCCACCGAACTGGGGCACGGACCCGCCGCAAGCAGACGGCGCCATCTCGCTGTTGGCCTTCACCGATCTGTCCACGGCGGACACCTACGACCTGCCGATGGCGGCGCTCCAGAACGAGGACGGCAACTTCGTCACGCCGACATCGACGACGATGTCGGCGGCGCTCGGGGCGATGACACACGATCCCGCGACCGGTCTGTTGCAGCCAAACCCGAACTCGACGGCGGCCGACGCCTACCCGCTGACCACCATCACGTACGCCGCGACCGTCCCCTCCCTGTTGAGCGCGTCACAACGCGATGTCTACTCCGCGCTGTTGCGCTACGCCGCCGGACCCGGCCAGCAGACCGGAGTGAAGCTCGGGCAACTGCCACCCGGGTACTTGCCCCTCACTTCCTTGCTGGCCGCCCAGACCTTGACCGCCGCGAAACTGGTCGCGAGCGGGGGCCAGACCGGCTCGACAGGCCGACGGCACCACGGCGGCACCGCGGGTGGGACGACCACCACGACCGCGCCCACTCCCACCACGGTGCCGCCGACCACGCGTCCCACCCGACCGGTCGTGAAGCCACCGCCCAAACGACCGGTCGCGAAGAGACCATCGGGCGTGGCTCCCGCCGCCGCCTTTACGCCGGCCGACCCCGTAGGGCCCCTTCGCATGGTTCCACTCTTGGTTCTCATCGTCGGCGCCGTGGCTGGGTTGTCCGGCATCGTCCTCCTCACTCGACGGAGGCGCCAGACTCCGAAGCCTGAAGGTTCACCAGCTCCGCCATGAGATCGGTGAAGTCGTTGAAGCGACGTTTGCTGTCGACGTTCCGACTCACCCCGGGGGTCGGAGCCTTTCGAGGCGCTCGCCCGCGGCAGGACGCACCACAGGAATGGCCTCACGCAGGCGGGCGTACTGGCCCACATCAACGGGACCATGGAGCCGCAGCGTGGCTGGGCGGAAGCGACGAGCCGACGGGCGGCCAAGCGGGTGGCCTTCGGTGTCGATCCCCCAGGTGGGCGAGCACCGCTCCGGTCGACCGGGAGGGTGCACTCTTCGGGCCTCGAACAAGCTGCGTCATGTGAGGTCCGACCTTCTCTGTCCGTAATCAGTCCTGAGTTGATCGCTGGCTATGCGACTAAATAGTCTCGCAATGTTCGCTTGAAATTTACTTAATGTTAAGCCAGCGCGTCGATTCAACCTCATCTTGTCATCATGACCATGTCGGAGTACCGACACCGCCCCGGCGAATGGCGCCGGCCCTCTCCACCTGCGAATTCAGATGAGGACGATGTCGAGAGTTCAGATGTGAGCCGAGAGTGGGCCGGACCATGCACAGACGGCCCCATATATCGATCAAGCTGGTGAATTCTCTGCACCTTGGCAGACAAAAGCTTGCCTTGGACTCAGTGCCATGCGACAGTGCAATTGCTAACTGAGCCCCTACCCGAATCAGCCAGCGAAAGGAAGTAGTACATGAGACAGAAGACTCGACCGACGAGGTATCGCCTCGCGGCGTTTGCCACGGCGGTCCTGGCATCGGTGGCCACCGTCGGGATGATCCCCGGGGTGGCCCGCGCCGACCTCCCCGCTGGCGACACGTTCGACCTGGCCGCGGGTGGGTCAGACACGACGACCCCAGTCATGGACGCCATCTCCCTCATTGCCACGCCTGGGCATCAGGGGACCACCAACCTGTTCGACTCGTTCGACGCCACCGGGTCGGCGACCGTCAACACGACCAACCCCAACACGACAGGCCTCAACTGCACGGCGCAGACGCGGCCGAACGGCTCGGGGCAGGGTCTCAAGTCGTTGAACGGAACCCTGGCCGGCACGACGGCGGGCTGCTTCCAGTTCGCTCGTGCGTCTCGTGGGCCGGCCACCGGTGACCCGACTGGGTTGACCTGGATCCCGTTCGCATTGGACGTCGTCGATTTCGCGGTGACCAACACGAGCGCCATCCCGCGGACACTGAGCCTGGCGCAGCTGCAGGCCTACTACACCTGCCAGTCCGCGGTCGTCGGAACACAGGGCGGCGCGGGCAACCCGGGATTCAACGGGTACGCCCGCAACCCGGTGCTCCCGCAGAGCGGGTCCGGCACCCGGCTGTTCTGGGAGGGTGTGATGGGCATCACCGACAGCGCCGTCGGATCCGGCACCTTCGGCGGCGGCACGCTCGGCTGCATCATCAACGGCGTCAACCCGGCCAACCCCTCCCAGATCTGGGAGGAGCACACCGGAGTGCTGCTCGGCGACTACGAGCTCGAGCCGTTCTCTATCGCCCAGTACGAGATCCAGGCCGAGGGCCTGATCACCGACCTGCGCGGTCGAAGCGTCCTCGGTGACCTGCAGAACACGGGCGGCTCGGTCTGGCAGCCGCAGGTCGTGAACGCACCCGGTTCGCAGACGGGCATCACGGTGCCCAGCGCGTTCGAGCGCGAGGTCTACAACGTGATTCCCACGGCCGCGGTGACCGGCTCGACGACGGTCGATACGGAACTGCAGACGGTCTTTGTTGGCTCGGGCTCCGACATGTGCTCGCCGACGGCGTTCAGCGGGAAGATCCAGGCGACGATCCTGCAGTACCACCTCCTTCCGGACCCGAACTGCGGGAGCACCACCCTGACCAATTGATCCAAGGATTACCGGGATTGGCATCTGCGACGCAGTGTGTGAGTCCCGAATCACCTCACAACGTCCATGTGAAAGATCGGAAGAGCGGCGTGGCGGGACAGAGTGTGA
>JBKQSP010000070.1:0-6493 GCA_052143575.1 Acidimicrobiales bacterium | reverse complement strand
GACAAACCGGCCACCTGGATCTTGCGTCGCCCGATGCGGTCCGAGAGCCGCCCGAGCGGGTACTGCACGAGGAGGGCGGCAGCAAAGAAGGCCGCCATCGTGACGCCGACGAGGGTGGTGGACGCCCCTCGGTGACGCAGGTAGAGCGGCAGCAGGGGTAGGACGGCGGTCGCTCCGCACCACTCGGCGAAGGCCGAGGCCGACAAGGCGAGCACGACACGCCGGACGGCCCGCGACTCCGTGGCGCCCATGGTCGAGGAACGTCTCATGAGGCGCCGGACCGCTCGATGAGGAGGCGCATCTCGTCGCCGACCGCCTGCCGGTGCTCCTCCGTCACCGGTGCGAGATCGAAGAGGTCGCAGAACCACATGCCGTCGGCGGCGAAGCGGACGACGGTGGCGATCGACGGCTCGAGGCCGTCCCGCTCGATCGACGACTGCCAGGCCAGCCAGCGCTGCCGCAGCGGTTCCAGCAACTCCGGATCGGACGCCACCCCTGCGAGTAGAGCGCTGCCGAGGCGGCGTGCCCGGGCGTCCCCGGGTTCGGCCGGTGCGAGCGTGGCCTCGACGTAGGCGCGGATGAAGTCCCCGGCTCGACCTCCGTAGGCGCCGAAGCGCTCGAGGTCGGCGTCGAAGCTCACGACGAAGCCCTCCACCATGGCGGCAACGAGGGCCGCCCGGCTCGGAAAGTGGTAGAGCACGCCCCCCTTGCTGACGCCGGCTTCAGCGGCGGCCGACTCGAGCGTGAGGCGAGCCACACCCTCGCGGATGACGACGTCCTCGGCGGCGCACACGATGCGCTCCCGCGTGTCGGTCACCCTCGGCATCCGGACACTGTACCGTCCAGACGGTACAGTTACGACCCTCGACGGGAGCTCAGGGCAGCTTCACACCGGCCCGCCGCTGCGCCTCGTCGAAGACGCCCTGGATGCCGGCGGCAATCTCCTCCGAGACCTCCTTCGTGGCTCGCCGCGACACCCGCCCCGTCTTGCGGCGACTGGCGGGCGGCGCATTCGCTTCGGCCTCCTCACCCGGTTCGGAGGCGCCCTCCGAAGCAACCGGCGCCGTGTCGCCTGCCGCGGCGGTGCCGGCCTCGTCGCCGACGGCGGCGCCGGACGCAGGCGGCGTGCTCGGCGGCCAGATGGGCTTGCCGATGACGACCTCGACCCGGTGCGGCCGCGGGATGGCGGAGCCTCGGGGCATCGCCTTCTCGCTGCCCCCGATGCCGATCGGCACGACGGGAACGCCGGCGCGCAAGGCTAAATAGGCGACCCCTTCGCGCAGGTCGCTCACGACAGGCCCCGAGCGGCGCGTGCCCTCCGGGAACATCACGAGCGGCTCACCGCCGGCGAGCACCTCCCGGCAGCGCTCCAGGGCCTCCCGGTCGGCTCCCGAGCGGTTGACGGGAAAGACGCCGAGCGTCTCGAGGATGCGCCCGACGATCTTCGACTGCCAGATCTCCGCCTTGGCGATGAAGCGCATGCGCCGCCGCCCGGTCACGCGCCCGACGATGAGCCAGTCCAGGTACGAGCGGTGCACGGGAGCCACGAGATAGGCGCCCGTGGCGGGCAGGTTCTCCCGCCCGACGACGCGGCCGGGCAAGTAGAGCCGGGAGATGCCGACCGCAAAGGCCCGCGCCGCCTTGTAGAGCAACAGCTCTCCCCTGCTCGGAGGTCCCGATGTCGCAGGCGCCGGGCGTTGAGTCTTGCTCACAGGTATGACAGCACCTCCTCGACGACTTCCTCGACGGATCGTCCGGTCGAGTCCACAACGATGGCACCATCGGCCACCATGAGCGGGGATGCCAGTCGGGACGTGTCGAGGTCGTCGCGCCGCGAGAGCGAGGCAGCCGTCTGGCCGGCGGTGGACACCTCGCCGTCGCCGACCCAGGGAGCCAGCTGTTGCAGGCGCCGGCGGGCGCGTTCGGCCGGGGTGGCCGTGAGGTACACCTTCAGTCGTGCGCCCGGGAAGACCACGCTTCCGATGTCGCGGCCTTCGACGACCGCACCCCCGCCCTCGTGCGCCCAGGCCCGCTGTCGCCCCACGAGGTTGGCACGAACCTCCGGGTTGGCCGCCACGACCGAGACGGCCGCATCCACATCGGGCGTCCGGATCTGCACGGTGACATCCTCGCCGTTCAGCACGACGGTCCCGTTCACCTCGAGCGACATCTCCTCCGCCAGCTTCAGCGTTGCCGCCGGGTCGTCGAGGGCGCCGACTCCCAGAGCCAGCAACGTCACCGCCCGGTACATGGCGCCCGTGTCGAGATGCCGGTAGCCGAGCCGCTCTGCCACGGCGCGAGCGACTGTGGACTTGCCCGACCCCCCCGGCCCGTCGATGGCGATCACCGTCGCCGGCGTCGCCGGATCGGCTGTCACGACGACGTCGTCCACGAGACGCGAAACCCTCGAGCCCTCAGCGGGCTGACGACCGTCTCCGCCAGGCTGGCATCGATGACGAGCACGAGAACGCCCCGCGGCCCCTCCGCCGAGTGGGCGATCTCAAGGTCGTAGATGTTGACGCCGAGCTCGCCGGCCAGTGTCGTCACCTCGGCGAGGACGCCGGGGCGGTCCGGCACGAGGACCCGCAGCTCGGCAACGGCAGCCGGCCGCACGCCTCGGGCCGGCAGGTTCTGGCGAGCGCTGCGCGCCCGCTCGAGCAGGGACGACAGCGCCACCCGGTCGCCGTCGGCGACGATGCGGCGCACCTCGGTCAGCTGATCGATCAACCGGTCGAGCACTGGCACGATGGCGCCGGCGTTGTCCCGGCAGATGTCCGGCCAGATCGCCGGCGACCCGGCGGCGATGCGCGTCATGTCGCGGAAACCTCCCGCCGCCAGGCGCATGAGGGCCGCATGGTCGACGGGCGACTCTCCAGCGAGGCTCATCAGGGTCGCCGAGGTGAGGTGGGGGACGTGCGAGATGACGGCCACGAGCTCGTCGTGGCGGTCAGGAGCCAGCGCCACCACGTCGGCCCCGAGTGAAGCGATGACCGACTGCAAAGCCGTGAAGGCAGCCGGGTCGGTAGCGTCGGTGGGCGTCAGCACCCAGGTCGCCCCGACGAAGAGCTCCGGATCCGCCCCGTCGGGGCCCTCTTGCTCCGAGCCGGCCATCGGGTGCCCGGCGACAAAGCGAGGGTACGCCAGCTGCGAGACGATGGGGCCCTTCACGCCGGCGACGTCCGTCACGATCAGTTCGGGCAGCTCGCTTGTGGCAAAGAGGGCGTCGACGACCGGCACGACGCCTGAGGCCGGCGTCGCCACGAAGGCGATCTCGGCGCCGGCGTCGCTGCCCAGGGCGTCGACGACGCCGAGGGCGGCGGCTCGCGCCGCGCGAGCTTCGTCGAGATCGGATCCGGTCACATGCCAGCCGCGTGCCCGCAGGGCGCCGGCGATGGACGACCCGACGAGGCCGAGCCCGACCACTTGAGCACGCTGTGTCATCGGGGCGGTGTCATCGGGGCGGTGTCATCGGCTCGGCGTCATGGGCGCGCAGTCAGGACAGGGGCACCCGGACATCCCGCCGCGTCGGGGCTCATTCCGAAAAGCTCACTCGGGCGGCCGGCATGGCCGCGGAGCCTACCGGTTCGCCCTGGAAGGACCAGACTTCTTGGCCTGCGGACGAGCGATCGCTGCCTCCGAGAGCCGTCGCACCTCGTCGGTGTCGAGCGGCCGCCAGGCGCCCGGCGCCAGCTGGCGATCGGCCAGGGGTCCGATGCGGGTGCGAACGAGGCGCACGACAGGGTGGCCGACGGCTTCGCACATGCGGCGGACCTGGCGGTTTCTTCCCTCGTGGATCACGATGCGGAGCAGGCCGGGGGCCACGAGCGAGACTTTGGCGGGGCTCGTCGGGCCGTCTTCGAGCACGATGCCCTCCCGCAGGGCGCGCACGGCGCCGGGTGCCGGGTGGCCGTCGACTTCGGCCAGGTACTCCTTTTCGACGCCGTGGCTCGGGTGCGACAGCAGTTGGGTGAGGACGCCGTCGTTCGTGAGGATGAGGAGGCCCTCCGTGGCGGCGTCGAGCCGCCCGACGGGGAAGACGCGGGGTGTCGCCGGCACGAGCTCGACGACCGTGGGCCGCCCTTCCGGGTCCGATGCCGTCGTCACGACGCCGGCCGGCTTGTTGAGCAGGTAGTAGACGAGGCCGGGGAGGACGCCGACGGGCGTGCCGTCGACGGCGACGTCGTCGTGGCGCACGTCCACCCGCCGCCCGAGCTCGGCGATTTCGCCGTTGACGGTGACGCGGCCGTCCTCGACGAGGTTCTCGCAGACCCTCCGGCTCCCGAACCCCGCCCTCGCCAGCACCTTCTGCAGCCGCTCGCCCTCCGGCAGCGGAGCAGCCGGCATCGCCTCGCCTACGTCCCGAGATCGGGTCGGAGGACTTGCTCGAGCATCTCGACGGTCGTGGCGGGGGGCACGAACGCCGCCAAGGGCGGGAGGTCGCCGAGGGAGTCGATGCCGAGGCGCTCGAGGAAACCGTCCGTCGTCCCGAAGAGCACGGCCTGCCCCGGGCCGGAGTCTCGGCCGACTTCGGCGACATAGCCGCGGGCCGCCAGCAGGCGCAGGACGCCGTCAGCGTTGACACCACGGATGGCGGAGACCTGGGTACGAGACACCGGCTGTTTGTAGGCGACGACCGCCAGCGTCTCGAGGGCGGCGGCGGAGAGCTTCGTCGGGGAGCCGTCGAGCACGAAACGCTCCACGTGACCGGCATAGGCCTCGTGGCTCTGCAGGCGGTAGCCGCCCGCCACGCGGGCGAGCTTGAAGCCGCGACCCTCCCGCTCGTAGCTCGCCGCCAACTCGGCGCAGAGGGCCTCGACGCGGTCGACGCTCAGCTCGAGCAGCTCGGCCAGCAGGCCGGGCGGGACCGGATCGGTCGCCACCGTGAGAACGGCTTCGACGGCCGCCTCGGCGGCGCGGTCCGGCTCGGCGGCGCCGCCGGAGAAGCCCTCTTCTTGCAGCTCAGCGGACGGTTCGAGATCGCTCATCCCCGGTACTCCATGTCGGTCATGTTGCCCCCGAAGTAGGCCGAAGTGACGAGATCGTCGAGGGCATCGCCGTCAGATTCCGCCTCGCCCACCCAGGACACCACGAGCTCGCCGAAGGTGGCCACCTGATCGAGCTCCACGAGCGCCTGCTTGTAGAGCTCGAGGACGCCGAGGAAATGGACGACGATCTCGATACGGGAGACCGCGTTGGCCGTGAGCTGCCGAAAAGTGATCGGGGGTGAGCCGGGGAGCACGCCGATCAGCCGCTGCACGACTTCGGCGACGGTCACCTCGTCGACGAGCACGTGCTCGACGTCGACGACGGGCACGGGCCGTTCCGCCAGCGCCCGCTCCGCCGCCCGGCGCAGGTCGTCGACGGTAAGACCGGCGAGAAGGTCGGGTGCGAGGCCGTCGAAACGCTCGTCGGGGCCGGCGAGGCGGGGGTAGGAGCGCGAGGCTTCCTTTTCGATCTCGGCGAGGCGCCGGCCGGCCGCCGAGAACGTCGTGCACTCCACGAGGCGGGCAAGCAGGTAGTCGCGCTCCTCGAGAAGGGCGAGGTCGTCCTCGTTGACGGCGCCGTCGCGATCGGGCAGCAGCCGGCGGCTCTTCAGCTCGACGAGGATGGCGGCGATGAGGAGGAACTCCGTCGCCGACTCGAGATCCACCCGCTCGAGCTGGTCGATCTCGAGGAGAAAGGCATCGACGATGTCGGACAGGCGGACCTCGTAGAGGTCCACGCGCTGCTCGGTGATGAGCCGCAGCAGGACGTCGAACGGCCCGTCATAGACATCGGTCCGCACGGCGTAGGCCACGCCGGCGAGAATATCGCCGGGGAGGGCGGATTCCGTGGATGCCGAGGCACCTGGATCGGCGCCCCTATCATTGACCGATGACACGAGTCCTCTCGGGTATCCAGCCCTCCGGTGCGCTCCATGTCGGCAACTACCTCGGCGCCCTCCGGCAGTGGGCGGCGGACCAGCACGAGGCGGACAGTTTCTTCTGCGTCGTCGACCTGCACGGCCTCACGGCGGAGCACGACCGGACTGACCTGCGTCGGCGCACCCTCGAGACGGCCATCGGCCTCCTCGCCTCCGGTCTTGACCCGGACGCCTGCACGATCTTCGTACAGAGCCACGTACCCGAGCACACACAACTCACCTGGCTGTTGGAGTGCACGGCCACCGTCGGCGAGCTTCGCCGCATGACGCAGTTCAAAGAAAAGAGCCATGGGCAGGATTCCGTGCGGGCCGGCCTCATGACCTATCCCGTCCTGATGGCGGCCGACATCCTCATCTACGACGCCGACCGCGTGCCCGTCGGGGACGACCAGCGCCAGCACCTCGAGCTGACGCGGGATCTCGCCATCCGTTTCAACAACCGCTACGGGGAGACCTTCGTCGTGCCGGAAGCAGCCATCCCCAAGGTGGCGGCACGGGTCATGGACCTGCAGCACCCGACGCGCAAGATGTCGAAGTCCGTGGAGTCGCCGCTCGGCACCGTCAACGTCC
>JBKQSP010000069.1:0-160370 GCA_052143575.1 Acidimicrobiales bacterium | reverse complement strand
CGGACTCCTCGAACCGATGCGCGTCGAGGACGAATACCAGCGACGCGGCCTCGCCCGCATGTTGCTGACGAACGGCCTCGATCGGCTCGCACGCAAAGGCGCACGCCGCCTGAAAGTCGGCTTCGGCACCGACGTCGCCCGCAGCCTCTACCTCAGCGCCGGCTTCGTTCAGACGTCTATCGATCGGCTGCTCATTCGACCGGCACGGCGCGAACAGTGAGGGCAGTGACACTGCTCGTCCTGCGCGTGAGCCCCGCCACTCATCGGCCTGCCCCTCTCGGGAGTGCTCGCATGACATCGGCCGAAGCACCCTGCTTGCCACGGGCGACGAGCCGAGCCATTGTGCCCACGATGAACTTCGTGCAAGACATCGTGATTCCGGTCCCGAGGGACGAGGTGTGCGCGTTCGTGTCAGACGCCGATCGGCTCCTCGCGCTCTTGGGTCCCGCCCTTGTCGTCGATGAGCGAAGAGTGCACCCGGACGGCCGCAAGAGCTTGCGTGCTCATGTCGTGCTCCGCAGCGGGAAGACGGTCCGCGTTGAGACGGAACAACTGGAGAGGACGTCGCTGAGCGGCGGCTCCTCGATTCAGACGGTGAAGCCGTACGCTCCCCTCAGCATCGGGCAGGCCACGATGCGGGTGAAGACAACGTTCGAGAGCATTCCCGAGGGGACCCAGCTCACCCAGCAGACGGAGTACCGGGTCTCACCCTTGTTCGTCCACCTCTACGTCTCGCTTTTTCGTCGCGACAAGGTGCTGCTCTCCCGGTACCGCGGTCTCGAACGACTGCGAGAAGCCATAGTCGCCGCAGCACGATGACCGCATCCAGCGTCCTCGAAGGAGCAGCGTACGCATCACCAGGGTCAAGCTGGCCGTAGCGGTCTCGTCGGAACCACCAGTGAGAGCCGCAGAAGCCTCAGGTGGCCTCCCGCTGCACGGCCCGCTGGCGGCACGTCTCACAATGCATGGGTGCGAGCTCCTCCCACGGCATGGCGACCTTCGCCAACGTCTTCGTGTCCTCGCCACACAAGGTCTCCCAGAGCCGATCGCCGCCCAGGTGGTACACCGCTCTGCTCATCGACGGGTTGCGCTCGTCCGGCACTGACCCGACGAACACGTCAATCACACTGGCGACGGTACACCTGCACGTCCGCCGTTGACGCGACGCCGACCCAGCCCTCCGACGCCGGTCGCATGAGCTCAGCGGCCCTCACCACTGTCGAGAACCTGCGATTTCCGAACCCAGGTCCGGAAGGTCGTGGGCGACTGGGTCCGGCCGATCGAAGACCAGCCGGCGAGCGCTCCTGCGAAAGGCGGGCCTCTTTGCGCCCGCCGCGACGTGTCAGGACAGCCCGACGATCTCCCCGTTTTCGTCGATGTCGATGCGCTCGGCGGCAGCGGCCGAGCCGAGGCCGGGCATCGTGCGCATGTCGCCGCAGATCGGGTACACGAAGCCCGCTCCCACGGATGCTCGCACCTCCCGGACCGGCAAGCGCCAGATGGTCGGCGCCCCTTTCAGGCTGGCGTCGGAGGAGATCGACAGGTGCGTCTTCGCCATGCAGATCGGCAAGTTGCCGAAGCCGTTGCGCTCGTAGTTGTCGAGCTGGCGGTTGGCAACCGGCGCGTAGTCGACACCGTCGGCGCCGTAGACCTTCGTCGCGAGGGTCTCGATCTTTTCGCGGAGGGGAAGCTCGCTGGGGTAGAGCACGTGGAACTCGCTCGGCTGCTCGGCTGCTTCGGCGACCGTCTCGGCGAGCTCCGTCGCCCCTTTGCCACCTTCGGCGAAATGCCGCGACACGGCCGCTCGCACGCCCATGGAGGCGGCGATCTCGCGGATGGCGGCGTGCTCGGAGTCGAAGTCGCCGGGGAAGGCGTTGATAGCAACAACGGGCGTCACACCGTGCAGCTGGATGTTCTCGATCTGCTTGCGAAGGTTCGCCCCACCGATGTGGACCTCGTCCGGGTTCTCCTCGAGCAAGGCGGGCGGAAGGTCCTTGCCGGCGACGACGCGGTGCCGCCCCGAGTGCGCCTTCAAGGCGCGCACCGTCGAGACGATGACAGCGGCGTCCGGCGCCAGCCCTGACGTCCGGCACTTGATGTTGAAGAAGCGCTCAGCGCCCATGTCAGCCCCGAAGCCCGACTCGGTCAACAAGAAGTCGCCCGTGTGGATCCCGATCAGGTCGGCAACAACCGAGGAGTTGCCCGTGGCGATGTTGCCGAAAGGGCCGGCGTGGACGAGCACCGGCGTGTTCTCGATCGTCTGCAGAAGGTTCGGTTTGATGGCCTCCCGCATGATGACCGCCATCGCCCCGGCGCCCTTCAGCTGCTCGGCGGTGACGGAGTCGCCCGAGTCCGTGTAGCCGACGACGATGCGACCCAACCGGGCGCGCAGATCCTGCAGCGAGGTAGCCAGCCCGAGGATGGCCATCACCTCGGATGCGGCCGTGATGTCGAAACCCGTCTGCCGTGTCACGCCATCGTCTTTGGAGCCGAGACCGACGATGATGTTGCGCAGCGCCCGGTCGTTGACGTCGAGCACGCGCCGCCAGGTGATGTTGTGCAGGTCGAGACCGAGGGCATTGCCCTGATGGAGGTGGTTGTCGACCATGGCGGACAGCATGTTGTGGGCGGCCGTGACGGCATGCATGTCGCCGGTGAGATGCAAGTTGAAGGCCTCCATGGGCACCGCCTGGCTGTAACCACCGCCGGCTGCACCGCCCTTGATGCCGAAGGTCGGTCCCATCGAGGGCTGGCGGATGGAGATCGTCGCCCGCTTGCCGATGTGGCCCATGGCCTGTCCGAGCCCTACGGTTGTCGTCGTCTTGCCCTCGCCGAGCGGTGTCGGCGTGATGGCTGTGACGCAGACGTACTTCGCCCGTGGCCGCTCCGAGAGCGCCTCGATGGCCTCGAGCTTGATCTTGGCGACGTTCTCGCCGTAGTGCTCGAGCAGCGCAGGGTCGAGGCCGATGTCGGTGGCGATCTGGTCGATCGGCTTGAGGGTCGCTTGGCGGGCAATCTCGAGATCGCTCGGGAAGGACATGTCCGATCTCCTCTTCGGGGTATCCATCGACGTCGATGCCGAACTCCCGACCCACCTCGAGCAGGGAGTCGAACAGGTACTGGCCGGAGGAGCGGTCGCCGTGCAGCAGGTAGGAACGGAGGCCGTCGACGTCATCACGGACGACGTCGCAGACGATGCGAGCGACCGAGCTGCGGAAGGCGGAGCCGGACGGGGCGGTCTTGTCGGACAGGTTGACGGCACACACCCGAGAGAGGAGCTCGGCCGCATCGGCACCCGTAAGGCGGAGGAGGACACCGGCGTGGGTGACGTCGACGACCGATACGAGGCCGCCGGCAGCGGGGTCACGACCGTCCGAGGCCGGGATGGACTCCAGGAGAGGGGGACGCCTGCCGGCCGGCGAGAGGAGGAGCCACTCATCGGGGCCCGATCCGATCACGAGGCTCATCCCCTCCCGGCGAGCGGATCCGAAGGCGCAAGCGAGCGCTGCTGCCGCCGGCGAGCCGAGCTCGGCCCGCACCCGGACCTTGCCGAGTGGGGTGAGATCTATGAGGCGGAGGGCCGCCGACGAGGAGACGGCGGAGACTTCCCAGCCGGCGTGCTCCCGCAGAGGCGGCCGCGGGCGCACCGGCGAGCGGCCGAGCGGAGAAGGGTTGGTTGTGACGGCTTCAGCCACGAAGGCGCACCCCCTCGTGGTCGAAATGAGCGTGATGCTCCATGACCGTCCCCAGTGCCGTCGAGCCGTCTGGGAGCTTGATGGTGACCGTCGTGCCGGGAGCCGAGAGGCGTTTGGAGACAAGGCCGAGGCAGATCGAGCGACCGAGGGTCGGCGAGAAGCGGCTCGAGGTGATCCGTCCCTCGATCGTCCCGAGCCCGCTCACGATCTGGCTCGCCTCTGTTGGGACGAGGGAGGTGTCCGTCGGCTGAATGCCCACGAGGTGAAGCCCGGCGCCCGTCTCGTTCTGCCAGGTGAGCTCGGGCAGGCCGACGAAGTCGTCCTTGTCGAGCTTGACGAGCCAGTCCAGCCCGGCGGACAACGCCTGCGTGACGCCGTCGGTGTCCTGCCCGACGATGAAATGACCCTTCTCGAGGCGCATGATCCGCTGCGCCTCGAGGCCGAACGGCGCCACGCCGAGGTCTTTGCCTTCTTGGATGAGGCGCTCCCACACGTAGAGCCCGAAGGCGGCCGGGACGTGGATCTCGAAGCTCAGTTCGCCGGTGAAGCCGATCCGCCACATGTGGCAGCCCTCGACGCTGGCGATCGTGCCCGTGCGCACCTGCATGTACTTGAAGGCGTCGCTGGAGAGGTCGACGTCGTCGACGAGGCGGCTGAGGAGCTCTCGCGACTTCGGGCCGGCGATGTTGATGCTGGCATACGCCGAGACCATCGAGGTGACGTGAACGGTCCAGTCGCGAAACGACGTCTGCAGCCAGCTCTCGATCCAGTCGAGCACCGTCGCCGCCCCCGAGCTCGTGGTGGACATGAAGTAGTGGTCCTCGGCAAGGTGGCCGGTGACGCCATCGTCAAAGACGACGCCGTCCTCGCCGCACATGACCCCGTAGCGCACAGAGCCGATGTCGAGCTTCGACCACTTGTTCACGTAGACGAAGTTGAGCAACTTCGCGACGTCCGGGCCGCGGAGGTCGAGCTTGCCGAGCGGGGTGACGTCAATGATGCCGACATTGGTGCGCACGTTGTGCACCTCGTCGACGTCAGCCTCGTTGGTGGCTACGTCTACTTTCCCGCGCTGACCATCGACAGAAGCGGCAACCTCTGGATCTCGTACACGTCTTCCTCGGCAACTCAGACTGCGTCGTCGGAGATCTCAGAGGTCGTGGGTGGCCATTTCGGGTCCAGCATCGGGGGCTACGTCTACTTCACCGGGCCCGGATCGGTGAGCTGCACCAGCTTCAAGACGAGTCCCGACCGGCGCTGGGGCGACTACTCGGGCATCTCAGTCGACCCGGGCCAGAACGACCGCGGGGTATGGGCCGCCGCCGAGTACGGCGAAGCCGGCTGCTCTGCCGGCACCGGGATCGGCGTCTTTCACTCCTAGGTTGATCTCGCCGTTCGAAGATGATGGCGGTCGCAGCGTTCAACCAAGGCAAGGCGCCCCATCGCCTCGGCCAGACCGGGGTCGTATCCCCGTCCTCATACCGAGTTCGCCGCCATCGCCCTATCGTTGGCGCCACGCCGGCCGAGAACATCGCGGGCAAGGGAGGCAGGAGGACCGATGTCTGAAGAGACCATTCTTGTCCCGCTCGAGGCCGAGCTCGACGCCTTCTTCGGCCAGTACACGGCGGCGGGACAGTCGCGCGGCTTGGTCTACGGGCTCACGACGCCGGAGGGTCTCTCGCACTGTGCCGGTTTCGGCGTCGCCAACGACGATGGGCTAGTACCGGACGCCGACACGGTCTTCCCGATCGCATCCATGTCCAAGAGCTTCGTCGCCTGCGCCGCCTTGGTGGCCCGCGATGCGGGCTTCTTGTCGCTCGACGATCCGATCACGGCGCACGTGCCCGAGTTCGTCGTCGGCGGAGAGGCCAGCGAGACCGAGGGACCGCCCACCGTCGGGATGCTGTTCAGCATGTGCGGCGGCCTGACAGAGGACAACTCCTGGGTCGACCCGTTCATCGACCTCCCGACCGAGAGGCTTCTCGCTCAAATCGGAAGGGGCGTGCGCCTCAGCCGTTTCCCCGGTGCGGAGTTCGAGTACTCCAATCTCGGGTTCGCCCTGGCGGGCTTGGCGGTCAGCCGCGCCGTCGGCCGCCCTCTCGAGGACTTCGTACGGGACACCCTCTTGGTGCCGCTCGGCCTCACGTCCACATACTTCGACAGTGCCGTGCCACGAGACGTCCCGCGCGCCGTCGGGTACTCCCTGGACTCGAGCGGCACGTGGGTGCCGTTTCCGCCGCAGGCGTCGGACGCCTTCGCTGCCGCCGGCGGGATCGTGAGCACCGTCGGAGACCTGGCGACGTGGATCACGTGGCTCGGCTCCGCCTTTCGGCCGCCGGGCAGCGACCGCACCGGGATCCTGAGTCGGGCATCCCGCCGCGAGCTCCAGCGGATTCACATCGCCGCCCCGCCGGCGCTCGTCGTCGGCGCGGGTGGCGCCATCCAGGTGATGACGGGCGGGTACGCCCTCGGGCTCCGTGTGGCGACCGACTTCCATCGCGGCACGCTCATCTCACATGCCGGAGGCCTTCCGGGCTTCAAGCTGTTCATGACCTGGCACCCGGAGTCGGGCCATGGTGCGATCGTCCTCACCAACAGCCACCGCGGGGATCCGATCACCCTGTGCAGCGAAGCGCTTGGTCGCGCCCTGTCGAGGCACCGAGTGCCGGCGTCGACAGTGGCGCTCTGGCCGGAGACCGTGGCGCTGCGCGCACAGGTCGAGCAGCTGATCCGCCACTGGGACGACGAGCTGGCGTCTCGCACCCTGGCCGACAACGTGGACTTCGACCGCCCGTTGCCAGAACGGCGGGCCGAGATCGAGCGCCTCGTCGCTGAGATCGGACCCCTGCTCGACTCCCCACCGCCTTCTGACGTCGTCTCTGCCGTGACACCGGCCGACGTGACCTGGTCCATCCCAGGTCGAAGCGGCGAGCTGCTCTGCATGATCCACCTGACGCCGGTCGGCCCCTCGCAGGTGCAAGAGCTCCTGGTGAAGGCGTTCCCGGCCAGCTGCCCCCGCGCGGCGATCCCGGCGGACATCTCGCCCCGGCGCGCCGAACTGGGCGAGGCGTTCATCGCGCCGATCACCAACGTGCGGGTCCAGGTTCCCCCATCAGAACCCTCCGTCGACGGGGCTGTCAGCGATGCAGGTCGTGGCTGAGTCCGGGAAATAATTCAGCAGAATTGCCCCGTGTGACTCTGGTGTGACGCTGCACCGGCAGCTTGTCTCCCAGCCGGGTACCGCGCTCGGCTGAAGAGACAGGAAGGACCAAACACATGCACAGCACCGCGCGTCTCAGCGCGCTGTTCGGCCGGCGGCGAGCCCGCGCAGCTGCCGTCTCCGTCGGCGTTTTGGCGGCAGTCTGCGCCGCCACCGTCCCCGCCGGTATCGCCTCGGCACAGAAGGCGGCGAGCGGCTCGGTCGTGGCCGCCGTCAAGGGGGAGTTCGGCACGATGCTCGTGGCCGGCTCCGGCCAAGGTGCCGGAACAGCGCTCTACTCCATCACCGCCGACTACGGGTCCCATATCGGCTGCACGACGAAGATCGTGAAAGTCGTGGGCTCCAGCATGTCCTGCACCGGCTCGTTGAGCGCCTCGACGACGGAGTGGCCGGCGTACCTCACGACCGGCAAGCCGGTTGCCGGCGCCGGCGTCAGCCAGAAGCTTCTCGGCACCGTCAACATCCCCGGTCTCGGTACGCAGGTGACCTACAACGGGCATCCGCTCTACCTCTTCGACGAAATCGCCGGCATCATCACGGGCGAGAACTGGGACGAGCCCACGCTCCCGCCGTGGCACGGCAACTGGTACCTCGTGAATGCCAAGGGAGCGTTCCTGCCCCGCACGGCGCTCTTTGGCACCGTCACGATCAAAGGCAAGTCCGTGCTTGCCGCCTACATGACGGCTGGGGGCGGTTACGTGCTCTTCCCCGTGTACACCTACTCGGGTGGCAGCGCCTGCCAGTCGATCTGCTCAGACACCTGGCCGCCGGTCATCAGCCAGGGCACGGCCGGCATCACCGCCGGACTGAGTGCTGGCAAGTTCGGGACCGTCGCCCGAGGTGACGGCACCGAGCAGGTCACCTACGGAGGGAAGCCCCTCTACTTCGACAGCAACGAAGGGCTCGCCATCGGAGCCTCCGGTGTGGCTGCGACCGGAAGCGGCAATGGAGCGAAGGCGCCCACGCCGTACAAGGGGACCTTCAGCCTCGTCAAGGTGTGACGGCAAGGCGCCGCTGAGCGCCAGGGGAGCCGTGGCAGCCATCAACCGACGGGTCCTCCGGTCAAGAAGCCTCCGGCTCGCTCGAGAGAGTTAGAGGATGCGCGGTGCGCCGGGTCCTTCCCTCGGGAGGGGCCCGGCAGCGCCGCGTGCGGGGCAGGCTTCAGGCGGTGATCTCCTCCTCGAGGCGGAGGAGGTGGGCGGGTGGCTCGAGGCCGATTTCAGCGAGGGTGCGGCGGGCGCGGCGGACGACCATGAGGGCGGCCCCGCGACGTCCCTGCTGCAGGAGGAGGGAGGCAGCACGCAGGTAGCGATCGTCGTCGTAGGGGGCGAGGTCGATCGTCATCTCGACGACGCGACGCATGTCGTCGAGGTCACCGCGGGTGGCGGCCACATCCGCGCAGAGGTCGAGCAGTTGCAGCATCGTGCGGCGGGCTCGTTCTCTCGGCCGCGCCGCCCAGTCCTCGTAGGGCTCTTCGGGGAGAAGCTCCCCCCGGTATCGGGTCATGGCGGAGCGGGCGAGGGCAACCGCAAGCGTGGGCTCTCCCGCTCCGAGGGCGAGGGATCGGCGGGCGTCTGCTTCGAAGAGGGCGAGGTCGACCGAGACGCCGGAGCGGAGCTCGAGTGTCTCGCCTGAGCGAACGACGACGTCGCCGGCCTCCGAGCGGAGGCGGTTGAGGACGGTGCGGAGGCGGTTGCGGGCGGCGTCGGGATCGGCATCCGGCCAGAGCGCCTCCATCGCCTGGTCGGTGACGACACGTCCGGCGGAGACCGCAAGCATCTGCAGGAGGCGGCGCCCCTGCCCCGGGGACACGGCGACCTCGCGTCCGCCGCTCGTGACGCTGAACGTGCCGAGCACACGGATGGCTGTCGGGAGGGCGGCAGCCTCGAGGGCAAGAGCGGCCGGCTGGCCCGTCTCGACGGCGAGGCCGAGCACCTGTTCGGTGGCGGCGCGCTCCTTCGTGAGGGGGAGGTGACCGAGGCCCAGGCCGGACGCCTCCTCGAAGGCGCGGGCGGCGAGCGCTCCGGCGCTGCGGTCATCGCGGCGGAAGGCGGCGAGCGCTCTGAACAGCGTCATCCGCCAGTACTCCCGCGGGTCGACACCCTTGTTGGGTGCGTCGCGGAGCTGTCGTTCAGCCAGCTCCGGGTCGCCGAAGCGGGCGTTCAGGACTCCTTCGGCCAAGGCAAGCAGCGGGAGGGCGTCCTGCGGGTCCTCCCTCCCACGGGCGAGGCAGTCCCAAGCAAGGGCCGTCTCGCCGACGCGGGCGAGCGACTCAGCGGCGCTCGCGAGGAAGTCGGCCGAGGCGTAGTCCCACCAGTCCCCTTTGTGCTGCTGGGTGAGCCGCACGGATGCCAGCACGGCCTCCCGGTCGCCCCGGTGGGAAGCGACGATGGACTGCTCCCAGAACGTGTAGGCGCGCAGCACCTCGTCGTCGTAGACCTCAGCGAGGCGGAGGGTCTCGGCCATCGTGGCCTCGGACTCGTCGAAGAGGCCGAGCTCGAGCTCCACCTCTGCTCGCTGGATGAGAAGGAGCGCCCACGTCCTCGGGCGGTCGACGACGAGGCTGAGCCCGTCTCGCAGCCGCTCGAGGGCGCCGTAGGGATGCCCACGGGCGAATTCGATCCACATCGCCCGGTAGAGCACGAGGACGGCGGCAGAGGCGCGCATGCCGAGCTGCTGGTAGAGGTCCATCGCCTGGCCGAGGCGCTCGTCGGCCTCGTTGAGACTGGTCTCGTCGCGCCGCCCCTGCGGGTCGAAGCGCCAGACGAGCGCCCGGCCCAAGGCAGCGAGAGCGCCCGCACGAGAGAGAAGCTCGTCGGGCGGCGTCGAGCCGAGCACGTCGGCCGCCAGGGCGGCTGCTTTCTCGAATTCGCCGTCGCGAACGAGGTCCTTTGCCCGCTCGCTGGCGATGGCGCGCTGTAGCGATGGCGAGTCGACGTCGGCGGCGAGGGCTTCGACGCGCCGCAAGGCGGTCTCCCGACGGCTCATGAGGGTGGCGGTACTGAGGCTGCGGGCAAGATGCAGGAACACGATGGGATGTGCCTTGAGCGCCTCCTCGCCGAGGGCGCCGACGACCGCCTGAACCTCGAGGACGTCCATGGCCTCGAGGTCGGCGGGGGCGGCGTTGGCAAAGAGATCGGCGGCTGCCATGACGTCGCCGAATCCGAGGAGGAGCTGGAGGGCGGCGCTGATCTCGCCCCGCTGCTCGTAGCTCGCAGCCGCCGAGCGGAGGGCGACGGGGTCAGGCGGTGCCAGGGTGGCGAGATGCTCCCTGGCGGGGCCGGGAATGTCCCACCACCCACCGGCACCGCGCGTGAGGGGGACGCCGATCTCCAAGCAGCGGGCGAAGAAGCCGTCGCTGCCGGCGGCGGTGTCGACGACGGCCTCGTCGAGATAGGGGAGCCGCGCTACCTGGGCCAGCTTCGTGCGGTCGGCGGGCGAGAGGCTCGTGACGGCGCCCTCGAGGATGGCAGCGACGGCGCCGGAAGTCCGGTTCGTGCGCGCCGTCTCGGCCACGGTGCGCAGCTGCTCCCCGGTCCGCTTCGCCCTTGAGACGGCGAGGACGGCCGCGGCTGTCCAGCCTCCCGTCGCCTCATCGACGGCCTCCGAATCGGCCGGGCCGACATCGAGACCGAAACCCTCCCTGCAGAGTTGCAGCGTTTCGCCGGGATCGAGCGCCAGGTCGGTGGCGCTCAGGTGCAAGTACTCGGCGCGGCGAAGCCGCTCGGAACCCGGCGGGAGCTGGCGAGCGAGCACGATGACGTGCTGAGTCGACGTGACGCTGGAGGCGAGGTGCTCGATGAGCTGAGCGGCTCCACGGGAGGCGTGGTGGGCGTCGTCGATGACGAAAGCGCACTGCTCGGCGGCGAGAGCGCGCACGGCGGCATCGACAGCGCCCTGTGGATCGTCGCCAGCGCCGGCCATGGTGGCGGCCGCCTCGCTGAAGCCGGAGTCGGCGACGGCAGCCCGAAGCCTGGCGGCAAAGAGGGCAGCGCTCACTCCTTCTGAAAGGAGGAGGACCTCGATACCGACGCTCCGCCAGAGATCGACGAGCTCGGCGCCGAGTGTCGTCTTTCCGTATCCGCCTCCCGCCTCCACGACGACGACGCGTTCGTCAACGCACCTCCCACTGAGGCGCGGTCGGTCGATGTGATAGGGAGGCAGGCGCGCCATCAAACTCCTCGCAGCGTCGAGTTCTTCCTCGGCGGTGGGCAATCCTAAGTGGCGCCGCGACGTTGTGCAGCGGCTGAGCCTCGCCGGCGACGGCGGCAAGACCGTTGGCATTGCGGAGTATCTGCTTCGCCTCACGCTGCGTGTCCGCCGTGCCTGATCGGCGCCGTCGTGCGGGCAGGACCACCTTGGTGTCGCCGGCGACGAGCCGCAGCGTCCATCCAGGCGAGGGCGTGGGTTTGTCCCTTGCGCCGGCTTGGTTGTGCAGCAACGATGAGTTCCAGTCGCCGGGACCGTCGATGAACGTGACCGAACCCATCAGACCAGGAGGAGCCAACCATGCCCGCCCGTGACACACCCCCCAACGGATCACCGTGCTGGACCGACTTGTGGACCTCGGACGTCGAGGGCAGCCGCCGTTTCTACAGCGAGCTGTTCGATTGGGAGGCCGAAGCGCCGAGCCCGGAGTTCGGCGGCTACTTCATGTTCACTCGTGAGGGCGTGCCGGTGGCGGGTGGCATGGGAGGTATGGGGGATGTGCCCGCCCAGAACGTGTGGAGCATCTACCTGGCCACCGACGACATCGCCAAGACCGTCGATTCCGCAGAGGCGGCCGGCGCCAGCATCCTGCAAGGAGTGATGCCGGTCGCCGACCTCGGGAGCCAGGCAATCCTCACTGACCCGACGGGTGCCCGCGTCGGCGCCTGGCAGCCGGGAACCTTCCCAGGCTTCACGGTCCTCAACGAGCCGGGCTCGCCGGACTGGTTCGAGCTCCACACCCGGGACCACGCCGCCGCCGTCGCTTTTTACCGCGCTGTCTTCCACTGGGACACGGACACCGTCGCCGATAGTGACGAGTTCCGCTACACGATGATGCGCGACCCCAACGGTGAGGGCGAGTTCGCCGGCATCATGGACGCTGCCAGCTTCCTGCCCGAGGGCGTTCCCGCCCACTGGTCGGTCTACTGGTCGGTTGAAGACCCCGTCGCCACAGTCACCAAGGTCGAGGCCCTCGGTGGGTCGGTCGTGACGGACGTGCAGAGCACGCCCTACGGCCGCCTGGCAACCGTGAGCGACCCTGCCGGCGCCCAGTTCAAGCTGCGCGCGCCCAGCGACTGAACTCCGGGTCGCCGCCTCACCTCGCTGGCGGCCGACGACCTCAGCCGCCCGGCAGGGGGTTCCGTCTACCCTTGCCGGCATGCAGGCCGTGGCGGCAGGGCCGGCGTCTGCTTACGCGGCGTTGATCGTGGTCGTGCTTCCGCTGCGCAGCCGTTCCCAGTACAAGCGCATGCTCGAGCGCCAGCAGAGCGAACCCGGAGCAAAGCTGAGGTTCTACTATCGCAGCTCGGCCAGGAAGGTCCTCCTTCTTGCACCCATGGCCGTCGTCGGCCTGCTCGCTCACAGGAGTCCGCATTCGATCGGCCTCGCCCTGCCCACGTTTCGGTCTGCGGTGGCCGTCGCGATGTCGGTCGTGCTGCTCGTGGGTCTGGCTCTCGGAGCGTTTCGAATGCGCGCTTCGCCGGCATCGGTGACTCGCTCTCTTGCGACGCAGCCCCGACTCTTGGAATTTCTCCCCGCCAATCATGAGGAACGAGCCGCCTTCGTCGTCGTCGCCCTCTCGGCCGGAGTCTGCGAGGAGCTCATCTACCGGGGCTTTGCCGTCGCCTACCTTCGCTGGGCGTGGCCGTCCGCCACGACCTTCGACATCTGCGTCCTGAGGACCTGAGGCTCTTGGCCATCCCGGCCGACCGCATCACCGAAGCTAGCGTCCTCGCCGCGCAGGGCAAGATCGCCCAGGCGCCGGTGCCCGGTCGCCCCGGGGCGTCTCTTTCGTCGCAACCGTCTGCGGTCGCACCCTGGCTTCCGCCCCCCGGTTGGTGCACGGACCCATGGGACCAGTCCGGCTCGGGTCGGTTGCGCTGGTGGGACGGCCGAGAGTGGACGCACTACTGCAACGACCGCCGGCCCTCATGAGCGCCAGCGCCTGACCAAGCAGACCGATCCCGGGTCGGGGAAACCCGATCCGCGCCAACATTGCGGAACGGCCTCGAGGGAACGGAGGGCCGATGCTGGCCGGATTTGTGTTGGGTTACACTCGGGCTGTGAAACGTCCGTGGGGGGCTGGATCGTTCCTACGAATTGGTGCTCTTCTCGCACTCATCGCCTCGACGGTCGTCTTGGGAGTGGGACCCGCCGATGCCGCTGGCCCGACGAGCCACACGATCTCCGGTCTCCAGAATGAAGTCAGCTGCCTCACCGCGAGCCGTTGTGTTCTCGTCGGTGCCAACACCCATAACGTCGGTGACATCGTCGACATCGACAACGGCGTCCAGTCCCATGCGTACGCGATCGCAGGGTCGCCTCAGATCTACGCCGTGAGCTGTCCGAGCTCGGCTGGCTGCGTCGCTCTCGGCGAGAACAACTCTGTGCAGCCCCTCCTGATCAGCATCAGTGCCTCGGGCAAGCCGTCGAAACCCGCCCACCCGAAGGTGGCCGTCGGCGTCGAGCTCGCCCGCATCGCCTGCGTGAGCCTCAGCTCCTGCGTCGTCTTCGGGATCCAGACGGTCACGTCACCGCAGGAGATCGTCGTGGGGACGTGGAGCAAGGGCAAGCTCACGCTGTCCCACGTGGACGCCCCCAAGGGCACCGACCTCCTCGACATGGGAGGCGTCTCCTGCGTGGGCACGACCTGCGAGGCCGCCGGATATGCCCTCGACGGAATCAAGACCACGGGCCTGTTGCTGACCATCAGCCACGGAAAGCCCGGCAAGCTTCGCACCGTCGCCAATGATCTCGTATCGGGCGTGTCCTGCACGAGCACGACACGGTGCTACGTGGCAGGGAACGTGAACGCCCAGGGTCGCATCCTGACGCTCGACAAAGGTGTGGTCAGCGCCACCGCAAAGACCACGCCCGAGCTGGCGGCGATCGCCTGTGGGGGCTCGAGCTGCACGGCCGTGGGAGAAGAGAACGCTCCGGCGGGGGCGCCGCCGAACGTCTTCGTCTACGGCGCGATCGTCGCCGCCGCCTCGGGAGACGTGACCTCCGTCGCTGGCATCGAGGCGAGCAGCCGCTTCTACTCCGTCGCCCACATCGCCGGTGGTTACGTTGCCCTCGGTGACGCCCAGGGCGTCGTGGCAGCCGAGGTCACCATCGGCTGAGCGCTCCGTTCAGGATCGGGACCTTTGCCTCTGTTCAGCGAGTCGCCGACCGCGGACAGTTGAGCCGGAGGTGGTCGTGGCGCGCGTGCCAGCCGACGTCATGTCGCGCCTCCGGGAAGGACGTGAGGACATGTCAGAGAGCGTCTACAAGGTCATCGAGCTTGTGGGGACGAGCACGGAGTCATGGGAGAAGGCGGCCGCCGCCGCCGTGACGAAAGCGTCGGAGTCGCTTCGCGACCTGCGCGTTGCCGAGGTGTCCGAGCTCGACATGCACATCGAAGACGGGCACGTCACGGCGTACCGGGCCAAGGTGAAGGTCTCCTTCAAGTACGAGGGCACCGACTGACCGAGGCGCCCCTGCCTAGCCCGCCAGGAAGACGCCCGAGCCTTTGCGGTCGTCGTCGTGCGAGTGAAGTGTGTGGCGCCCGCATACCGGCGCGGGTCGTGACCGTTCGAAGTGACCTTCGCCTCTTGCGCTGGAGCGTCAAGGCCCGCATCGTGGCTCGGAGACCATCAATGATGGGATGAGCCGGAGTCGGGCGACCCCGGTGGAAGGGGTGATGGTGATGCGCGACGCGTGCGGGCCCCCGATGGATGTGATTCCACCAGGTACCAATCTGCTCGAACCAGTGATCCAGCGTGCCGAGAAGGAACCCGGCCGAGCTGTCGCTGCCTACCGGGACGGCGACCACTTCGTCGACGTGACGGCCGCCGAGTTCTACGAACGCTGCCGTGCCGTCGCCAAGGGCATCCTGGCCAGTGGGCTCGAACCGGGCGGTCGTGTTGCCCTCATGTCGCGGACGAGGCTGGAGTGGCTGCTGATCGACTACGCCGTCCTTGCAAGTGGCGGTGTGACCGTCCCCATCTACGAGACCTCCTCGGCAGAGCAGATGCAGTGGATCGTGCAGGACAGCGACGTCCAGATGCTCCTCGTCGAGACGTCGGCGATGCGGGAGCTGTACGAGGTTGGCGGCAGCGGCACGGACGGGCGCCCGGAAGTCCTCGTCATTGACGACGGGGCGCTGGACGAGCTCGCCCGCCGTGGTCAGGCCGTCGAGGATTCCGCCCTCGACAAGCGCATCGGCTCTCTCCAGGCCACCGACGTCGCCACCATCATCTACACATCCGGGACGACCGGTCGGCCCAAGGGCTGCGTCCTCACGCACGGAAACCTCCGCGGCAACGTGTGGCAGACCATGGACGCCATCGGGCCGATGCTGCAAACCGACGAGGTCGGACTCCTGTTCCTGCCGCTCGCCCACGTGCTCGCCAAGATCATCGCACTTGTCGGGGTGGAGTGGGGGTCGAAGGACGCCTTCGCCAGCGATCCGGCTGCGCTCCTCCAGGAGTTCGCCATGGTGCAACCCACGATGATCGCCGCCGTGCCCCGCATCTTCGAGAAGGTGTTCAACGGCGCCCAGCAGAAGGCGCACGCCGAGGGCCACGCCGCCATCTTCGACAAGGCGGCTGACGTCGCCGTGGCGTGGTCGCGCCACCATGAAGACCGCGTGCCCCACCCACTCACCTTGGCGGAGCACGCCCTCTTCGAGCAGCCCGTCTACAAGAAGGTGGAGGCGGCCTTCGGTGGGCGCCTGCGTTTCGCCTTCAGCGGCGGAGGTCCGCTCGGGGAGCGCCTCACACACTTCTTCAACGGCGTTGGCGTCAAGGTGTTCGAGGGCTACGGCCTCACGGAAACGAGCCCGACGTTGACCGTCAACCGGCTCGGGGCCTGGAAACCCGGCACCGTCGGGCAGGCGCTCATGGGCACGAGCATCCGCATCGCCTCCGACGGCGAGATCCTCGCCAAGGGACCGCAGATCTTCCAGGGGTACTGGTGCAACGAGCAAGCGACCGCCGAGAGCTTCGATGCGGACGGGTGGTTCAAGACCGGTGACATCGGCGACCTCGAGGACGGCTACCTGAGGATCACGGGACGCAAGAAGGAGCTCATCGTGACGGCCGCCGGGAAGAACGTGGCGCCGGCGCCACTGGAGGACCGGATTCGCGCCCACCCGCTGATCAGTCAGGCGGTCGTAGTCGGGGACGCCCGTCCCTTCGTGGCGGCGCTCGTCACAATCGACGAGGAAGCCTTTGCGTCCTGGGCTGCCAAGGGTGCTCTCGGCGGGACAGAGCCCGCCCAGGCCCTCGATCATCCGGCGCTGTTGGCCGAGGTGCAGGCAGCCATCGATGACGCCAACCAGTCGGTGTCACGAGCCGAGTCGATCCGCAAGTTCGCCGTGCTGCCGCACGACCTCACGGTTGGCAACGGCGAGCTCACGCCGACTCTCAAGGTGCGGCGCGCCGTCGTCGAAAAGGCCTATGGTCCAGTCATCGACGACCTCTACGGGACCTGAGCCGAGGCGGGGACTGCCCCGTACGGAGACCATGATGTTCGAGTCACTCCCGACCGACACGCTCGGTTCGAGCACCTCCGTTCACGAGCTGGCCGACCACACCCGCGTGCTCGTGCGACCGATCCTGCCTACGGACCGGCACGAGCTGGCGGTCGGTTATGAGCACCTTTCGATGCAAGCGCGCCACCTCCGCTTCTTCACGGCACCGTCTCGGCTCTCCGATGCGGACCTCGAGTACCTCACGAACCTCGACTACAAAAACCACTTCGCCTGGGCGGCCTTCGCCCTCGACGAGCCCGACCAGCCAGGCATCGGGGTTGCCCGCTACATCCGAGACGCCGCCCAGCCAGACCAAGCCGAGGTGGCGGTGACAGTCCTCGACGACTACCAGCGTCGGGGCCTCGGCACGCTCCTGTTGAGGATGCTGGCCGATCAAGCCCGCCGCAACGGCATCACGACTTTCGTCAGTCACATCCTGTGGGACAACCGCGAGCTCTTGGAGACGCTGTCGGCGGCAGGCGCCCGCGTCGAGCCGGAGGAGCCGGGTGTGGCACGGGTCGCCCTGGACATCCCTCCTGCCGAGGGCCCGAGGCTTCTCAGCGTCGTGCGCACCGCACTGCGGGCCGTGGCGCGGGCAACCCGGGAGGCACTCGAGTCAGGCCCCGGGCCGAAGCCGGCCGACGGCGACGCGGATCTCGAGTAGCCCGCCGGTCACAGCACAGCGGCCGCGTACCCGTTCATGGCTCCGTTGCCGGCCCCGATCCACATGAAGACGACGAGATCGCCCTCCGCCACCCGGCCGGCGCGGCGATCCTCGTCGAGCAGGATCAAGGTGCTGGCCGCCGACGTGTTGCCGTAGTGGTCGACGCTGATCGGCACCCGCTCAGGCGGCAGTCCGAGCATCTCGATCGCCTGACGTACCACGACGGCGTTGGCTTGGTGCAGATACCAGCGGGCGACGGAGGCGACGTCGAAGTCGGAGCCGGTGACGGGCTTGATAGCGGTCGGCCAGTCTTCCTGCAGCATCTCGAAATCTCGTGCCATCAAGGGTGGGAAGACCTCGGCCACCTTGACGCCGTCCATGAGAAAGACGTGATCAGCCAGATTGCTGGCCGACGTGTGGTGCAGGCAGCCGCCCCCGGGGTAGGTGACGAGCTCGACGTCGGGGCTCGTCTCGTTTCGTACCGAGAGCAAGCCTGTGGGGCCATGGCGGTCGTCACGGGGCGCCGACCGCCAGACGGCAGCCCCAGCGCCATCGGCGAACATGAGCGGTGCCAGCCACCCGAGTCCGCTCTGGTGCTTGTAGTAGTAGTCGTGCACCTCGGGGCCGAAGTAGCCCGACGGGCAGTTGCTCGCCAGCACGAGCGCCGTGGCGGGAACGAGCGAGACGAGCGAGCAGGCCACCGTACGAAATCCGGAGGACAGCCCGGCGCATCCGAGATTGTGGTGGACGAGGTCGGTATCGCGACGCAGGCCGAGCTCGTTCATGAGGAAGCGGAAATGGTCCTGGCAGGCGATGAGGTCGGGCGTCGTCGTCACGTGGACCACGACGTCGACGTCGGCGGCGTCGAGAGCGGCGTCGGCGAGGGCGGCCCGGCCGGCTCGCAGCGCCAGATCGCCGTCGAAGAGGCCGCCGTCCGCCCGGCTCCGCTTGCGCGTGGAGCCGAACTCGTAGTCTAGGCGTCGCTCGAAGATGCCGAGGTGTTTGACGACCCATTCCGGTTCGAGCGGCCTCCCGTCAGGGCGGACGGGACGCAGGTAGTCGAGGATCTCGGCGTTGGAGACTCGGCGTTCCGGCAGATAGGAACCGACGCCCAGCAGCGAGACGGAGACTTCGGACGCCAACCTTGGAATCGGCAGACTCGTCATCAAGCCACCTCCCGGGCATCGAGATCGGCATGCGGCCGGTCTGATCAACAGAACCATGATGGGAGTCTGGCGGTTGAGCAAACAGGGGCGAAGGTCCCAACTGTGGCCGTCACCGGCCGCAGGCGGGGCACCGTTCGTGGGAGGCGAGGGCCGGGCACCGGCCGCTCACCGACGGCGAGCCCGTCGGTGGAGGCCGGCTGAAAGAAGCTTCAGGTACCTGGTGGCTCGCTACTGCCGCGCCCGCGAAGGGGCGTCGTCGCTTGGCGCCCCGGTGGCGACCGGTGCACCGTTCATCCGAAAGCCCGGGTGGTGCTTGCGTATCTCGGCGCGGGCGATCGTCATCTTGTGGACCTCGTCGGGGCCGTCGGCGATCCGCAGCGTGCGCACGCTTGCGTACATGTGGGCAAGCGGGAAGAACTGCGTGACGCCGGCCGCCCCATGTGTCTGGATCGCCCGGTCGATCACCTTGAGGGCCATGTTCGGCACGGCGACCTTGATTCCGGAGATCTCCGTGGCCGCTCCCTTGTTGCCAACGGTGTCCATCAGGTGAGCGGTGTGCAGAACATATTGGCGAGCCATGTCGATCTCGATACGCGACTCGGCGATCCAGTCCTGGATCACACCTTTGTGGGCGAGGCTGGAGCCGAAGGTGTGACGCTCGAGCGACCGGGTCACCATCAAGCCGAGAGCGCGCTCCGCCACTCCGATCGTGCGCATGCAGTGATGGATGCGACCGGGCCCGAGCCGAGCCTGCGCGATGGCGAACCCGTCGCCTTCCTCACCGAGCAGGTTGTCGACCGGCACGCGGACGTCGCGGTAGACGACCTCGGGGTGCCCGCCGCGCTCGGTGTAGCCGAAGACGTGCGGGTCGAGCTCGAGCGAAACCCCCGGCGTGTCCTTCGGCACGACCACCATCGATTGCTGGCGGTGCCGCGAGGCGTCCGGATCGGTCTTTCCCATCACCACGAGCACCTTGCAGCGCTCGGAGCGAGCCCCCGAGCTGAACCACTTACGGCCATTGAGGACGTAGCAGTCGCCGTCGCGCTCGATCGACAGCCCGATGTTGGAGGCGTCCGACGACGCCGTGTCCGGCTCGGTCATCGAGAAGGCGCTGCGGATCTCTCCGGCCAACAGCGGCAGCAGCCAACGCTCCTTCACGCCCTCCGAGCCGTAGAGGTTGAGTATCTCCATGTTTCCCGTGTCGGGCGCAGCGCAGTTGAGCACCTCGGAGGCGAAGGTGACGTGCCCGAGCATCTCCGACACGGGGGCGTAGTCGAGGTTCGACAGCGGCGTCCCCGGGTCGCCCGGCCGCAGATGCGGCAGGAAGAGGTTCCAGAGGCCTCGCTCGAGGGCGGCGGCCTTCAGCTTGTCGAGGACCGGCGGGTACCCGTCGGCTCCCACCTCGGCAAGCTGGCTGTAATACGTCTCCTCGTTCGGGAAGATGACGTCGTCCATGAATTGGCGCACCGAGCCGCCAACCTGCAGACCTTGTTTGCTGAATTCGTACGGCATGGTCTGTCTCCTCGGCGATCGCCACCGATTGGCGGCTGGCGTCCCGATCGTAACGGCTGCCGGGCGGCCGCCACGGTGGCGGGCAGCCTTTCAGTCGCCCGTCCAGGGTGCAGTATCGTGACGCCAGCGCCTTTCGGCGGTAGGCGGAGCGAGGGGAACGCGGCCACGTGGACCCAACGGCGGCAAGCATGATTCTGAATTCGGACGGCGGGCGTTCGTTGCCTTTCGCGCGGCGACGGCGGGCGGCTGCTGTCGTGGTCACGGTGGCGCTCGTGGCCCTCGCACCGAGCAGCGTGCTGGCGGCGCCGCTGCCGAGATCGCCGGCGGCCGGCAGCGGGGGGACGATCACGGGGCGTGTGCTGGAAGCCAAGATCCCGGCCCTCATCGGGGGCGTCTGCGTGACCGCCAAGGGTGCGGGATCCGGTTCGGCTCTGAGCGCCCCCGACGGCACCTACTCCATCTCCGATCTGGGCGCCGGTTCCTACACGGTCACGGCCGACCCGACGTGCGGGGACTCGCGGTCATCGATCTACCTGGCGGCGAAGCGGACATCCGTAAAGGTCACGGCGGGCAAGACGACGAGGGGCGTCAACCTTTCGCTCTCGCCCCGGAAGCCGGAGAAAGTCATCGGCATCGTGCCTCCCGCGGTGCCATCGTCGAACTGCGAGTCCGCCGAGGCCACCGCCGTCGCCGACATCGATCAATGCCGGGCGCTCGAAGGGGTGGGGCCGCTTGTGCTGCCCTCCAACTACGCCAAGCTGACCGGCCCCGAGCAGATGCTCGTCGTGTTCAACATCGAGCGCGTCAACCGTGGCCTTGAGCCCATTGCCGGCCTCAACGCCTCCCTCGACGCCGATGCCCTGACGGGAGCGGAAAACGGCACCGACCCGCTCGGGCCGGACGGGTTCGGGTGGGGGAGTATCTGGGCCGGTGGCTACGGTTCCATCGAGTACTCCGACTGGGCCTGGTTGTACGACGACGGCTATCCCGGGCCGAACGGAGATTGCACGTCGGTGGGTGAGTCGGGGTGCTGGGGCCACCGGGACATCACGCTGTCTGCTTCCTCCGGCTCGATCGTCGGCGGCGGCGGCGTCGTCACCGGGTCGCACGCCGCCTACGGGTATTCGGCCGCCTTCCTCTTCGTCTTCGGTTACCCCACCCGCCACCTCGTGTTCAGCTGGGCGGGCGAGCTGAAGTACTTCAGGGAGCACCCGGCGCTCGAGCCCCTCGCAGCCCCCACCGTTGTGCGGCTGTCGCCGGGGCACGGTGCGGTGGCGGGCGGGACCTCGATGACGATCTCGGGCACGAGTCTGTGGGGAGTGAGCGTGATCGATTTCGGCCCCGACAACCCGGCGCGAGACGTGTCGTGCGACGGCGACTCCTGCACCATGAGGACGCCTGCCGGCAAGGCGGGCAAGGTGTACGTGCGGGTCACGACGCCCAGCGGTACCTCGGCGGCGCGCGCCAGCGACGAGTTCTCCTACATCCACAACTGAACGGCCCTGCCGCCCGGCGTCCACGCTCCGGGCGGCTTCGGACTGGGCGCTGCTCAGCCGACGGGCCCGATCTTGCTGGCGGCGTAGGTGTACTCCTTCTCGAGCAGGCGAAGGGCAGCGCCGGACAGCGTCTCGCCCTTGCCGTTCGATGCGGTGTAGGCGACCTTCGTGACCGGGCCGATGCTGAACCACGCCCCACTGGCGATCACGTAGCCGTCGGTACGGGCGTTCGTCTCAGGAGACAGGTCGGCGAAGGTGGCAGGCGCCCGGTTGACCGTGGTTGAGAGGTGGTCCACGACGTAGACGGCCACTTTGGCGGCGTGGTCGGCTGCGATGATGCCGTCGTAGGCGTTCGGGTGCCAAGGGGTGTCCGAGATGCCGCGGATGAGCATCCAGGGCACACCTTGGGAGGCACAGGCGAAGGCGAAGCCGGTGCCCTCGTTCTCTTCGGCATCGGTCTGGTACAGGAAGTCCTGCGCCTCGATCCAGGAGAGTGGCTCGGTCCACACGGCGGCCTGCCCGATCACGCCGACGATGACCTTGTTCTTGATGGTGCCCTTGGCACCGTTGTGACCCGTGGCATCGGCGACCGTGTTGGTGCCGAGCGACGGCGCTTTCTCGGCCATCTTTACGAGCTGGCGGTTGCCGGCGAATGAATCGACGTAGACCCACTGCTTGTCCGGCTTGCCATTCCCATAGCCGTACGTCTTGGCGTCGGCAGGTGTTGGCAGCGTCGTGTCGTACCCGGTGACGGTGTCACCAGCCAGAAGGGCACCGTGCCCGAGGTGCATCTCGACACCTTCGTAGGGCGTCTGATACCCACCGAGCTGGTAGTGGATGTTGGACTTGTCCACGACCATGCCACTCACGACGACGTCACCGACGTTGATCGGCGCGGCCTCTGCACCTGCCGTGCCGGAGAACAACATCGCACGGGGGTGAAAGTGCGTGATGAGGAGGTAGGCGGCCAGTTCGGCAGACTCGTCCAACTCTCCGCTGAAGGCGTCCACCACCGGGTGGCCGTTGATCGTGCCGACGTAGAAGAGGTAGCCGTCGAAGGTGACGGACTTTGTCACGTGCATGGCGGCCAGTACGGGGGCTTGTTCGACCCCGACGGCGCTGAGGATACCGATGGGCGCGAGCGGATTCACGGCCGGCTTGGCACCGGTCGAGCCGGCGGCAGCGGAGCCTGCTGCGACGAGGCAGCCGGCGGCGACGACCGCCGCCAGCACCGTCCACCCGCGGTGGCGCCGAGGCGCGATGCCGCCTGCGGCGCTCTTGTCAGGGTTTGACTTACGAGTGACGAGAGACACGATGTTCCTCCTCCTGCCCGACGGATGGAACGAGGCGCAGCCCTCCGGACGACGGGACATGGAGCGTCACGCTCCGAACCGACTTCATCGTGTCCGCCCGACTCGTCGATCACCAGGGTCGAAAGACCCAACGCGCCGCCAGCAGGCGGCATACTTGGCTGTCCGATGCCTGAATTCGACGTCGTGGCCTCTTGCAGGCAGGGGCCGTGAGCGCTGGACCGAAAAGGATGCGTATGTCGACTCTGAGACGCACCTTCGTAAGCGGACCGCTCTGCCTCATGACGGCGCTGATCCTCGGTACCGGCACCGCCGCCACGGGCTCGCCCACGACCGCTGCGCCGGCGCACCGGGCCGTGTCCTTCGACGCGCCGGGGCAGGCGAGCGTGCGGCCGCACGACAGCGGGAACTGCTCGAACATGGCGACTCTCGCCAAGTGCGTCATGAAGATCCTGGCGCCGGCCGGCGGTATCCACGGCGTCTACCTGCAACGGATCGGTGGCAGCGTGCTCGCCAGCGACAACGCCTCGTATCCCTTCGAGCCCGCCAGCAGCATCAAGCCGGTCATCGCCCTCTACGCCATCACGCAGGTGGAAAAGGGGCTGGCCCATCTCAGCGACAGGGTGCCGAGGATCGACGAATCGGGCGGCAGGGAGGACTGCCCGCCGGACACCTTCAGCGGCACCGAGCCGCTCGGCACCGCCCTCCAGCAGATGATGGAGGTGTCGGACAACAACCGCACCGACGAGCTCATGCAGTACTTCGGTGTCGCACACCTGAACGCCTTCGCGACGTCCCTCGGCATGCGCCACACCAGGTTTCACACCTCGCCGATACCGCCGGGGTTCAACGTGATCGGTTGCCTGAGCTACGGCTACGACCCCCTCCCGCACACCGTGGACGGCAACACCATGTCATTGGCGGATGCCTCCAAGCTGTGGGCTGCCGTCGCCGCCCTGCCGGCACCCTATGCCGAGGCTTTCTACGAACTGGCCGCCGGACGGGACATGAACAACAGCCAGGGCTACGACTTCACCGGTATCTGGCCCTCCATGACGACGATCGCCATGCAAGAGGCTCCCGCGGCTCTCTCTTCGACCCAGACACAGCAGTTCATCGACCACATGAGCGTCAGCGTGAAGGGAGGCAACTACTGGGTCGTCGACTGCGCCACGACGCCGTGTCGGGAGGCCACGTGGTGGGTCTTCGCCGGCAGCGCCCAGATCCCGGGTTGCAGCGGCACCACGATGACGCACACGCCATACACCTGGGGCTACTTCGTCAGCGACGCCGTCGAAGCATCTGAGGCCAATCCCGACGACACCGTCGCCGCCAGCGCCTTCTACGGCGCCAGCGGCCAGCTGTTGGCGGCACCCATCGCGCAGGGGCTCGCCCATTGGTGGAGGTGCTCGCCCAAGCACGACTCTCGGCTCGGCATCTCTGCCAAGGCCGTCTCCACTGGCACGACCGTCAACATCGCGACGGCGCTCGCTACCGTGACCGACAGCGACAGGACAGACATCTCGCCGGACCTCGACGGGCTCATCAACTGGGGTGACGCTACCGCCACCTCGGATGCCACGCTGAGCGGTGGCAGCGGCAGGTTCACCGTGTACGGCTGGCACGCCTACCGGAAAAAGGGCACCTACACGGTCCGGGTCAGAGTCTTGAGCTTGGAGAGCGGCAGGTCTGCCACGGTCAAGGTGACGCTCAAGGTCACCTGAGCCGGCCGGCCGTCCATGCCGCTGTCCGTGCCTTGATGAAGTCGTGATAATCCCGCTCGTTGTGCAGCGCCGGCGTCGCGGCGGCACCACCCTGCTCGTCTGCCGGCACCGGGAGCGCCGAGACGAGGCGGGCGTGAACCTGCTGGATGTGAGAGGGCGTGCCGGCGGCCGGGTTGGGGCCAGCCGACGTCGGCACCGTCACGCCCGCCAAGGGATCGTCTGTGCGCGGTTGCGTGAGGGTGAGGACACCCCCGAAGTCGGGCGCCGCCGCGTCGCGGGCGGTGAGGGCCGGCAGCTGCCAGCGCGTCTCGACCGTCTTCAAGATGGACGTGTGGTCGAGGGGGACCGGCCCCGCCGGCCGGTAGACGGTGCCGGGAGCGATGAGGGGTGAAACAAGCACGGCTGGCACCCGAACGCCGAAACGAGTGAAGTCGAAGCCGAACTGCCCCACGCTGTTGTCGGGCGGGACCGCTCCGAGCGGGGGCGGAACGTGGTCGTAGCAGCCGCCGTGCTCGTCGTACGTGACGACCAGCAGCGTCTGGTTCCAGGCGGGGCCGTTGCGGACGGCGTAATAGACGTCGTGGATGAGCTGCTCGCCGAGGGCGACGTCGTAGTTGGGGTGCTGGCTGTTGCCCGACGACCCCCAACTCGGCTCCAGGAACGTGTAGACGCCGAGCGTTCCGCCGGCTGCGGCTGCCTGGAAGTCGCTGAAGAGCCCGAAGTGCGATTCTGCGGCGCTCGTGGTGTCGGGAAAGTCCAGGCGCGTGAGGGGCGGGTTGTCATAGCCGTGGATCGACCAGTTCAGTCCGTGTGTGCTGAGGAGACCGAAGATGCTCGTACAGGTGTAGCTGGCCACGGAGTCGTTCATGTGGCCCTGACTCGTGGCGGCGCTCGCGAAGGCCCGGTTGGGAAACGTCTCGGTCGGTGCCGAGCTGAACCACTGGTCGCACACGGCGTAGCCGCGCGCCAGGCCGGACAGCACCGGCAGCAGCTCGGGGGTGAACATCGCCATGATGTCGGCGGCGACCGTACCCGCCACGACCGATTCGTTGGCGTCGGTTCCCGTCAGCGTCGTGGCGAAGTCGGTGACGAAGCCCTCGTTGCTGGCAAGGGGCGGGTTGGGGGCATCGGCTTGGCCGAAGAGCTGCTGATTGGTGGCGGCATAGCCTTCGCCGGGGTCGGCGCCCGGCATGAAGTACACACTTGGGGTGGCCGCTGTCAGGGCGACCACCGGGACGGCAGTCCCCGTAGCGTCCGGGTTCGTCTCCGTGCCGGTGAGACCGGCGAAGGGTTGGCCCGTCAGGGGCGACACGTTGCTGGAGTCGGAGTAGAGGAAGCCGAGCATGTGGTCGAAGGAGCGGTTCTCGAGCATGAGCACGACGACGTGCTCGATGGCGCCAAGCTGATCCGCTTCCGGCGGTGTCGTCATCTGCTCCCCCTCTGGCGCCGACGGGGCGGGCCCGATGCGATCGGGTCGGCCAGCCGAATCATCGCAGCTGCCCTGTTCACAAGCAATGGGCCAGCCGCTTCCGATGCGGCGAGGCGGGCGTCGCTCGGCGGGTGTAGAACTGGCCGCGATGCCTGAGATGGAAGGGACACCGCCGCCGACCTGCGAGCGCTGTGGCACGCAGTTGCCGGAGGTCCTCGAGGACGCCCTCTGCGAGGCATGCGAGAAGGCGATGGTCGAGCACATCGAGGCGCGGTCGCAACAACACCGGGAGAACCCCCTCCCCGAAGCGTGATGGACGAACGCGCCGACGTCGATCGGGTGCTCGTCATCGCGAGCGGCCTCGCCGCCGAGCTGCATGCTGGCACCCTCCTCTCGCCGGTACGGCTGCGGAGCCGGCTCGACGCCGACCTCGGGATAGACAGCCTCGCCCTCGTCGAGTTCCGCTCACGCGTGGAGGATGCCTTCGCCGTCACCCTCGCCGACGAGGTCTTCGCGACGGGGGCGACGCTGGAGGATTGGGTGCGAGCCGTGTGGACGGCCCGCGGGCAACTCCGCATAGAGGGGCCGCTGCCGGAGCTGGCGTCCCCGCCAAACCGGGAGCACGCCGGCGCCCCACCGCTCGACACGGGCACGCTCCTCGACGCTCTCGCCTGGCACGTCGAGCACGAGCCCGAGCGGCCGCACGTCCGCGTGCTGCACCTCGCCGATGCTGCACCGGTCGTCGAGCGCACCTATGGCGAGCTTGCAGCGGGGAGCCGCCAGGTGGCGAACGGTCTTCGCCAGCAGGGGATCGCCCCCGGTGACACCGTCGCCCTCATGCTGCCAACGCACCCTGACTACTTCGACGCCTTCTGCGGCGTCCTCCTCGCCGGAGGCGTACCGGTGCCGCTCTACCCGCCGAGCCGGCCGTCCCTCCTCGAGGAACACCTTCGCCGCCAGGGGCGCATCCTTCGCGACGTGCGGGCCGCACTGCTCGTGACCGACGCGACGGTGGCACCGGCGGCGCACCTGCTGCGCGCCGGCGTTCCGGGCCTGCGCGGGTGTCTCACCGTCGAGGAGCTGCGTACGGCTGAAGACGGCAGACTGGCTCTGCCGGTGGTCCGGGCGGGAGACACGGCGCTCGTGCAGTACTCGTCGGGCAGCACCGGTCACCCGAAGGGCGTCGTGCTCAGCCACGAGCAGCTCCTCGCCAACATCCGCGTTCTCGGGGCGGCGGCCGGCGTCGCCGCCGAGGACACCTGTGTCAGCTGGCTGCCGCTCTATCACGACATGGGCCTCATCGGCGGGTGGCTCACGAGCCTGTACTTCGGCTACGTCTTCGCCGTCATGTCGCCACTTGCCTTCCTCGCCCGCCCCGTGCGGTGGCTGCGCGCCGTGCAGCAGCATCACGGCACACTCTCGGCCTCGCCGAACTTCGGCTACGAGCTGTGCGTTCGCCACATCACCGACGAGGAGCTCGCAGGACTCGACCTGTCAACCTGGCGTCTCACCTGCAACGGAGCCGAACCCGTGAGCGCCAACACGATCCGGGGCTTCAGCGAGCGCTTCGGTCCGTACGGCTTTCGCCCCGAGGCGATGACGCCCGTCTACGGCCTCGCCGAGACGGCGGTCGCCTTGACGTTTCCGCCCCGCGGGCGCCTGCCGGTGATCGACGCCATCGACCGCGGGGTGCTTGCTCGATCCGGCCGGGCGGTCGCCTCCCGCGACGAGGCTTCGGCGCGTCTCGTCGTGTCGTGCGGGCGGCCGCTCCCGGGATATGAGGTGCGCATCGTGGACGCCACCGGCCATGAGGTTCCCGAGCGCACCCAAGGTGGAGTGGAGTTCCGCGGGCCGTCGGCCACGAGCGGCTACTTCGGCGACCCGGCTGCCACCGAGGCGATGCGCCACGGCGACTGGCTCGACACCGGTGACATCGGCTACCTGGCCGGCGGCGAGCTACACCTCACGGGCCGGGCGAAGGACCTCGTGATCCGTGCCGGCGAGAACCTCAACCCGGAGGAGATCGAGGAGGTCGTCGGCGACGTCACCGGCGTGCGGCGGGGTTGTGTGGCCGTCTTCGCCAGCGACGACGGGCGCCTCGGCACGGAGCGCCTCATCGTGGTGGCAGAAACGAGCATCCGTCGCAACGACGTCGACGGGCAGTCCGATCTCAGGCGGAGGATCGCGGCCGCCACCGTCGACGTCGCCGGCGCCAGCGCAGACGAGATCGTGCTGGCGCCCCCCGGCAGCGTGCTCAAGACACCGAGCGGCAAGATCCGCCGCGCCGCCACGCGGGACCGCTACGAGCGCCATCAGATCGGCAGGCAGGCGCACGGAGTGCGATGGCAGGTCGTGCGCTTCGCATGGTCGGCGAGCGTCCCCCGACTGCGGAGCCTCGGGCGCTCCGCAGGTGCGCTCGGGGCCGCCACCTTTGCCTGGGGAGTCGTCATCGCCGTCGGCGTTCCCGTCTGGCTGGCCGTTTCCGTCTTGCCGACCGTGGGGCTCCGCTGGCGGCTCGTCCGTCGTGCCGGCCGGGCGCTCGGCGCAGTTGTCGGGGTGCGCTTCGTGGTGTCCGGTGCGCCGCCCGAGCTCAGTGGCTCGTACGTCGTCGTCGCCAACCACATGAGCTTCCTCGACGGCCTCTTCCTCATCGAGTCGTTTCCGTCCCCCCTCACCATCGTCGCCGGCGACGTGCTCGCCGCGCAGCGGATCGCCGGGCCGTTCCTCCGCCGCATCGGGTGCGAGTTCGTCAACCGCGAGGCCGTGGCGAGGGAGGCGGCCGCTGCCCGCAAGCTCAGCGACGTGCTGCGGTCGGGGCGGCGTCTTGCCGTCTTCCCGGAGGGCGGGCTCGATCGAGCCGTCGGAGTGCGGCCGTTCCATCTCGGAGCCTTCGGGGCGGCGACCGACGTCGGCGTCCCCGTCGTGCCGGTGGGCATCCGGGGGAGCCGTGACGTCGTGCGGCCGGGCGGGAAGTTCCCGAGGAGGGGCAACGTCGCGGTTGCCATCGGCGAGGTGCTGACCCCAGGGCCTGCCGGTTGGGGCTCGACGCTGGAACTGGCAAGAGAGGCCCGCCGAGCGGTGTGCGAGCTGTCGGGCGAGGCGCCTGTCGGCTGAGGCGTGCCGCGGAGGTGCGCGCGCTCGACGCGGCTGTCATGGCGTCAGCCGATGCGAGTCGAAGGTCCCGAGCCTCGACAGATCCGTGCGGGAAGCTCTGGCCGGAGAGGCGACGATTCCCGGCGATGGCGTGCAGCCGTAGCGCGCTGGGCCACGGGCTGCCCGAAAGGGCAGGCGAACTGCGCTCTTAGGCGTGCGACCGGCCAGGGTGCCGATGAGCCGCCACCGGTACGATCCTCGCAGTGGCCGACCTGCATGTAGCGGAGGTGTCGCGCACCGAGCAGCACGTCGCTCAAGCGGACCAGCACGCCTCCTCGACCGAGGGGCGCCGATCCGGGTCTCTCGCCCTCCTCCTTGGCCGGCTCGGTTCGGCCGAGAGCTCGCGGGTCCTGCTCGATGTGCAGTCGTCGCTCGGCAACGGCGCAGCCACCCGCCTCGTGGGAGCAGCCCATTTCGTGCAGCGTGCCTGCAGCTGCGGCGGCACGTGTTCGAGCTGCCGGGTCGACTCGGACACTCAGGGATCCGAGCCCTTCGGTGTCCAGCGCGATCCGGCGCCGCCGGCGACGACGCCGGGCGACGACAAGGATGCAGGCGACCTCACGGGAACCCCCTTCGAGACACTCGACCCGATGCTGCAAGCCAAGCTGAAGGACAAGACGGTGTACAACTGGGGTGGCGCCGCCACGTTGGCTGAGGCGCTCGGCAAGATCGACAACGGCACGCTCGCCGTGCTGGCTCGGGTCGCCGCCATGATCTCTGCGACGGCACCGTTTCTGTGGGCTTCGGTCAAGAGCTTCGGTGGTGCCTGGATCACGGACAACTTCGGCATCAAGATCGAGTGGACGAGCGGGGCCACAGTCGGGTCATCGCTCGATGCGAACCCGAGCTTCTGTCGCGACAACCCGGTGACGGCGCTTCTGTACCACGGAACGACGGACGCCCACCGACAGATCGCCGGCACGGCGGGGGCGCCGAGCCTGCACGTCATCACGGGGGGCTCGACCGAGGTACACATCGACGCCCACCAGCCGGTGGAAGGCAAGGAGACAACGTGGCCATTCACGGGCCAGTGCGATTACGACCTGTCCGCCTGGTGGAGCCACGCAGGTGATGTCGTCTCGGGCGGCGGTGCCACCGGCGCCCGCGGGACGGCGGTCGGCCGCTTCGCGAGCGCCCGAGACCACGTCAACGGCGCCCGAAGGGACCTCTATTACGAAAAAGACGCCGACGAGCCGCCATTGGGAACGGCCACAGACCACCTGAACACCATCATGATGGTGGTGCAGAAGTACGCCGCAATGGGAGCCATGATCGGCAACGAATGGGAAGGCGACAAGCTGATGCTGGCGGACACGGCGACGATGGCAGAGCTGCAGGCAGCGGAGAATCTCATCCAACGGGTGCAAGACGCCCAAGCCGACCGCCGGCCCACGACGGAGGGCGTCGGTCCCTGAGCGTCGCTCCGGCGGACGAGGGATGTCCGCCGAGCGACCCGCTTCACCGGGGCGGGAAACGGTGCGGAGGTGAGCAGACCCGTCAGCTGCCCTCGAGCGAGTCGAGAGCCGCCAAAGCGGCCCCGCGGGCACCAGCCATGTCCAAATTGGGGATGAGGGCGAAGGCCGCCACTTCGAGTTGCTCCAGGCGGAGCGAGGTGTGCTGGCGGACCCGGGAGAGGAACCACTCCCCGAATTCGGGCGATGCCTCGACGACGCCCCCACCCACGAAGTAGGCGTCCGGGTCGATGAAGTTGCTGGCGATCGTGAAGAGGCGCCCGAGTGCCATCGCCTGCTGCTCGAAGATCTCGAGCGCCATCGGATCCCCGGCGTCTCCGTAGCCTCGAACGAGCTTGGCTGCCTCGCCGATCGAGCCCGCTCTGTGCAGCTCGTGATCAGGAAAGCGCGTCAGCCAGTAGGGCAGGAGGTTTCTCTCGATCCCCGTCAGCGAGGCGACGCTCTCGGCGTCGGCGAGGAAGCCGCAGTTGCACTCCGGCACCGGCTGCCCGTCGGCGAGGAGACCGTGCATCGGTATGTGGACATGGCCGAGCTCGCCGGCCATGCCTGCAGCGCCGCGGATGATCCGCCCGGTCTCGATCACTCCACCCCCGAGACCGGTGCCGACGATCACCGAGACGGAGGAGCGCAGCGCGGAGGCGGCCGCGAAGTGGGTGTGGTGAGCGTAGAGCGCCGCTGCGTTGCCGTCGTTGCTGTAGACGACGGGAACGCCGAGGCGGCCCTGCAGGGCCCCGCGGACGTCGAAGCCGCGCCAGGCGGCGTGCGTGAAGTTCGTGGAGCCCTTCGAGGAGATCACACCGTCGGCGCTCGCCGGGCCCGGTGTCCCCAGTCCGACGGCGAGCACCGAGTCCCTCGCTACGCCCGTGAGGGTGAGCACCTGGTCGAGGGCATCGCCGAGCGCTCCGATGGCCACGTCGGGCCCCTCCCGCACGCGGCTCGGGCTCTCGACCAGCCTGTCCACCAAGAAGCGGCCGGTGGCGTCGAGCACCGTGGCGTTGTTGGAATTGCCGCCGTTGTCGAGGCCGACGACGACCGATGTGCTGGGAGTCAAGATCTCGAAGGCTACACAAGCTCATCCCTCAGTCTCGAGGAGCAAAAGGGGAGAGCGAGGCCGCTGGAAGCCGGCCGACCGAGGTGAGCGCCATGTCCTGACGGCGGCGCCGTGGCTGCGGAGTAGCTTGTGAAGCAACCAGTTTCGGTTGTGCGACGTCCGAGGTCCTTGCGGTCTCATCCCTAACTGGACGCGCAGCGTCCGTCTTGATGTCTGAAGGAGGCACCGCCATGGCGTCGACAGTCGGGGTCGTCGATCAAGCTGAGTCTGGCGCGACGATGATCGACAGCCCGATGCTGCGCACGGTGCAGGGGACGCCGACGGACTACTGGAACGACTCGTGCTCGGCCGATGAACTTGAGTACGCCATCCGGCGTGGCGCTACGGGAGCGACATCCAACCCGAACATCGTGTACGAGGTGCTGAAGAAAGAGAAGCAGCATTGGGTTCCGCGCGTCCGCGAGCTCGCCGAGGCGAACCCGACCTGGAGCGAGACCGAGGTCACCTGGGCAGTCGTCGAGGAAATGGCCGTGCGCGGTGCCGGAGTTCTCGCGCCGGTGTTCCAACGCGAGCGGGGGCAACGCGGTCGGCTGTCGCTGCAGACCAACCCCGTGCACTATTCGAGCTCGGAGCGAATGGTGGAGCAGGCCGGGCGATTCAACGGTCTGGCGCCCAACATGCAGGTCAAGTTCCCCGCCACGAAGGCCGGCATCAGCGGGATCGAGGAGGCCTCCGCCGCCGGCATCAACGTCAACGCCACCGTGTGCTTCACGGTCGCCCAGGCGATCGCCGTTGCCGAGGCGGTCGAGCGAGGGCTACACCGGCGGGCCCGCACGGGTGCCGATGTGAGCTCCATGACGCCCGTGTGCACGATCATGATCGGCCGGCTGGACGACTGGTTGAAAGTACTGGTCGAGCGGGACGACGTCGCCGTCGACCCGACCGTGCTGGACTGGGCGGGAATCGCCGCCTTCAAGCGGGCCTACGGGATCTTCCAGGAGCGCGGCTACCGCACCCGGCTCCTCGCCGCCGCTTTCCGGCACCGGCTGCACTGGACCGAGCTCGTGGGTGGGGATGTCATCCTGACCCTCACGCACCAGTGGCAGGTCCGCTTCAACAACAGCGGCATCGACCCGAGTCCCCGCATCGAGATTCCCGTCGACGCGGCCATCGTTGCGGAGCTGCTGACGCGCTTGCCGGATTTCCGGCGCGCTTATGAACCGGACGGGCTGGGCATCGCCGAGTTCGACGGCTACGGTGCGACGGTTCGGACCCTGCGCAGCTTCATCAGCGCCTACCACGACCTCACGGGGGCAATTCGCGACGTCGTGCTGCCCGATCCCGCCCTTCGCGCCTGAGCACCGAAAAGCAGCATCAGACCGTTGATCCCCTCGCCCGGTTCTCCCGGAAGGCGCCCGGTATAATCGTTGTAGCGCAGCCGTCCTGAGGGGGCGCTCATGTGGGTCATAGCAGGAATCTTGCTCGGGCTGGTCGTCCTTGCCTCATTGGTCGGATTCCACTCTGGACCGCATGCGCACGTCGTGGCGGGCGGCGTCGGCGTCCTCGCCGCCGTCTGGCTCATCGTGATGGCCGTCGACGGTCGCTCTGCACCGGTGCTGTGGGCGCTTCTCAGCGCTGATGTCATCGTCTCGGCCGGCGTGGGGGTCATGGCGTGGACGGGGCTGACGAGGCATGGCAGTCCTGAGCACGCCGCAGGTTCCCTGCAGGGTGCGGAGGGCACCGCCGTCAGCGATCTCTCGCCGGAGGGCATCATCCGTGTCCGCGGCGAGCAATGGTCCGCCGTGTCGGTCAACGGGACCGTGCGTGCCGGCACCCGCGTGCAGGTCCTGCAGGCAGCCGGAGTGCGCCTGCAGGTCTGGGGCGAGGATGCCGAGGCGGTGACCGCAGGGGCCAGGTTCAGCCTCGAGGAGGGCGAGAGCGAGGAGCCGGAGAAGAGCGAGGAGCCGGAGAAATGATCGTTGGCATCGTCGTCGGCGTCGTGGTGCTGTTTCTTCTCGTGATGTTCGTGCTCTCGGTGAAGATCGTCCGTGAGTACCAACGGTTCCTTCTCTTCCGCCTCGGTCGGGCCATCGGGCTCAGAGGTCCCGGGCTCGTCTTCATCAACCCCGTGACCGACCGGACGGCATGGGTCGACCTTCGCGAGCAGTATCTCGAGATCCCGCACCAGACGGCCATCACGCGGGACAACGCCTCGATCTCGATCGACTTCATCATCTTCTACAAGGTGGTCGACCCGTCGATGTCCGTGCTGCAGGTGCAGAACTTCGCCGGCGCCGCCCAGAACGTCGCTGCCACGACGCTTCGCAGCGTCGTCGGCGACATGCCGCTCGACGACGTGCTGTCGAAGCGAGAGGACATGAACGCCTCGCTCCGTGTCCGCCTCGACGAGGTCACCGAACGCTGGGGCGTGAAGGTCACCACGGTGGAGGTCCGCGAGGTCAACCCGCCGGCCGGCGTGCTCGACGCCATGACCCGGCAGATGTCGGCCGAGCGCACGCGGCGGGCCGCCATCACCGAAGCGCAGGGCCAGAAGCAGGCAGCCATCACGCTCGCCGAGGGCACGAAACAGGCCGCCATCCTGGCGGCCGAAGGGGAGCGGCAGGCCGCCATCCTCCGCGCCGAGGGACTGGCGACAGGCCTGGAGACGATCTTCGTCGTCGGACAAGGTCTCGACCGCAACACAATGCAGCTGCAGTACCTCGAGACCCTGAAGCATGTCGGCACGGCCCCCTCGACAAAGATCGTCGTCCCGATGGAGCTCGGGGGGCTGCTGAACGGTTTGCGAGGCATGTTGCCGGCCGAGCCACCGAGCGGGACACGCTCGCCGAGCGCCGGCGGCGCCGCCGAGCAAGCTGCACGAGGCGAACTCGGTGAGGGTGGCACGCCGGACAGCTCAGCGTGAGGGAGGCAAGGCTTCCGTAGGCTGAGACGAGGGCCAGAGCCAGCACGACGATGTCGGGTCCGCCACGTCCCCAACCTATGATCCCTACTGGTCGAGACCAGGTAGGGGCGCCGGTCGGCCTCCTCTGATCAGCCAGGGAGGGGATCGGGTGGTTCGGCAACTGCGCCGGCACGGACCGGCTGACCCCCTCGTCGAGGAGCTTGCCGCCGCCCTGAGCGGCGACCGTGTGCGCTACGACAGCGCCCAGCGATCGCTCATGGCTCATGACGCCTCCGTGTTCTCCGGCGGCCTGTCCGGCCCGATCTGCTACCCGACGAGTACGGCCGAAGTGCAGAGTGTCGCCCGCATCGCGGCGGCGCACGGCCGTGCCATCGTGCCGCGGGGTGCCGGCACGGGTCTCGCCGGCGGGGCCATCCCGCTCGGCGCCCCGGTCGTCGTCGTGACGACGATGATGACCCGCATCCTGGAGGTCGATCTCGACAACCGGGTCGCCTGGGTGGAGCCGGGCGTCATCAACCTCGATCTCTCGAGGCAGCTTCGCCCGTTGGGTTTCCACTTCGCGCCCGATCCGTCCAGTCAGCAGGCCTGCACGCTCGGCGGCAACGTCGCCACCAACTCGGGGGGACCGCACTGCCTGGCCTACGGGGTGACGAGCCAGCACGTGCTCGCCATCGACGTCGTCCTGCCGGACGGTGACGTCGTCACCCTCGGCGGCCTCGAGGCCGAGCCGGCCGGCTACGACCTGCGGGGCGCCTTCATCGGCAGCGAGGGCACCCTCGGCATCGCCACTCGCATCGCCGTCCGCATGACGCCGAACCCGCCGTGGGTACGGACGCTCCTCCTTGCCTTCGATTCCATCGAGGCGGCCGCCAACACCGTGAGCGGCGTCATCGCCGCCGGCATCGTCCCGGCCGCCATGGAGGTGATGGACCGCCCGATCGTGGAAGCGGTCGAGAACTTCGTCCACGCCGGCTATCCGACAACGGCGGCCGCCGTGCTGCTCGCCGAAGTCGACGGCCTGGAGGGCGGGACGGCCATCGACGCCGAGCGGATCGCCGCCATCGGTCGCATGCATGGCGCCACGAGCGTCAGGGTCGCCGCCGACGAGGCCGAGCGCGAGCGCCTCTGGAAGGGTCGCAAGACGGCCTTCGGTGCGGTCGCCCAGATCGCCCCCTCCTACTACCTGCACGACGCCGTGGTCCCGCGCCGGGCGCTCGCCGAGGTGCTGCGGTCCGTCTACGAGATCGCCGAGGAGCACGACCTCCTCGTCGTCAACGTCTTTCACGCCGGTGACGGCAACCTCCACCCCTTGCTGCTCTTCGATGCCCGCCAGAGCGGCGTCATGGATCGCGTGCACGCCGCCGGCGGGGAGATCATGCGCGTCTGCCTCGATGCCGGCGGCGTCCTCTCCGGTGAGCACGGCATCGGCGTCGAGAAGCAGGAGTACATGAGCTGGATGTTCACCTCGGACGATCTTGACCATCAGAACCGCCTGCGGCGCGCCTTCGACCCGAGCTGCCGAGCCAACCCGGGCAAGGTGCTCCCGGCCTCCCACAGCTGCGCCGACATCCAGGCGCTGCGGCGCATCCCGACCGGGGTGTGGCTGTGAGCGATGCTGCCCGCCCGTCGGCCGGACGCGACGGCGCCCTGGAGGACTTCGCCACCGAGATCGGCGACAGCGGTGCCGTTGCCGTCGAGGGCGGGCGGACCCGCTGGGGCCTCGGCGGCGCATTGGCGCCCGGCACGCGGCTCGTGCGGGCGCCCGCCGGCATCCTCGAGCACCACCCTGAGGAGATGACCGTGCGGGTGCGCTGCGGTACGACGGTGGCGGAGCTGCACGGCGAGCTGGGCGCCCGTCGGCAGCTGACGGCGCTCCCCGGCCGCGGGGGCACCGTCGGCGGTGCGCTCGCTGTCGGCGAGAACGACGTCTCCGTTCTGGGACGGGGACGCGTGCGCGACGCCGTGCTGCAGGTTCGTTACGTGTCGGCGGAAGGACGCCTCATCACGGGGGGCGGCCCGACGGTGAAGAACGTCACTGGTTTCGACCTCCCACGGCTTCTCGTCGGCTCCCTCGGCACGCTCGGGTTGATCGGTGAGGTGATCCTCCGCACGAACCCCGTACCCTCCGCCTCGACGTGGCTGCAATGTCCCGAGGCCCTCCCGTTCGCTGTGGCGGATCTCGTCTAAAAGGCGTCCGCCGTCCTGTGGGACGGCGGACGCACCTGGGTCCATCTCGAAGGGCACGCAACCGACGTCGCCGCCAACCGGGCCGCCCTTGCCGCCCTCGGGCCCTGGACCGAGGTGGCCGAGGCGCCGGAGCTGCCGCCGCACCGCTGGTCGTTGCAGCCCGCCCAACTGCGCACCCTCGACCGTGCCGCCACGGGGCCGTTCGTGGCCTCGGTTGCCGTCGGCACCGTCTTTGCCACGCGACCTCAGGCAAGCAGCGAGCTGCCTGCTGGGTTGCAGGCACTGAGCGGGCGCTTGAAGAAGGAATTCGATCCGAACGGTCGGTTGAGCCCCGGCCGCTCGCCGATGGGCGTGACGGCGTGGACCTGAAGCTCGATCCGGACGAGCTGGCGTCCTGCGTACAGTGCGGCCTCTGCCTGCCGCACTGCCCGACGTTCCGCGTGAGCGGCGACGAGAGCCGCTCGCCCCGCGGGCGCATCGCCTTGATGCGAGCGGTGCAGAACGAGGGAGCTCCCGTCACGACCGAGGTGCTTCGCTCCTTCGAGACCTGCGTGCAGTGCCTCGGGTGCGAAACGGCCTGCCCAGGTGGTGTTCCCTTCGGCCACCTCATGGAGACGACGCGGGCCTCACTGGCCGACGTCCACGCCCTGACGCCGTGGTGGTTGCGGGCCGCTTTCGTGCCGTTGGCGCACCCCCGCCTCTTGCGGGCGGGCAGCCGGGCGCTCGCCGTGTCGCAGCGGCTGCGAATTGCCCCTCGTCGTCTCGCCCTGCCGAGGCTGCCCCTGCGTTCGCCCCCGCTTCAGCCCTCGGGCGACGACGTCTACCTGTTCACCGGTTGCGTGATGGACGCCTGGCAGCGCGGCGTCCACCGCGACGCTCAGCAGGTCATCGAGGCAGCGGGTTTCGGCGTGCGTGCGACGGGCGACCGGGCACCGTGCTGCGGTGCGCTGCAGGGTCACGCCGGACTCGCCGGACGTGCCCGTCGACTGGCGGAGCAAACGATTCGAGCGCTCCCCGGCGACCGCCCCATCCTCGTCGACTCGGCCGGCTGCGGTGCGGCCATGAAGCTCTACGGCCACCTCCTCGACACCGACGAGGGGCGGGCGTTCTCGGGGCGCGTGCGTGACGTCAACGAGTGGCTCGCCGCCCACATGGGGGCGCTGGCAGCGGTGGCGGGCCCGCTTGACCTGCGGGTGGCGATACAGGATCCCTGTCATCTCCGTCACGCCCAGCGGGTCCACGAGTCGACCCGTACTTTGCTCGCCCCCTTTGTGGCCGAGATCGTCGAGCTCGACGACGAAGGGCTCTGTTGTGGCGCCGGCGGCGCCTACTCCATCCTCGAGCCGTCGACGGCGGCTCGCATCCGCGCCCGCAAGCTGGCTGCCATCGAGCGAGCCGGAGCCGACGTCGTGGCGAGCGCCAACCCCGGTTGCTCGATCCATCTGGAGCGGGCCGGCGTCACCGTCGCCCACCCGGTCACCCTCGTCGCTCGCGCCCTGCGCTCCGGCGCGTCCTCACCGGGCGGCGCTGCCTGACGATCGTGCGGAGCGGCCGAGGCGTGTGAGCAGGGTGGCCTCGCCGTGGCGTGCGCCACGGGTGCGCGGACGCGCCGGGGCGTTGTCGTAGCCTCTGAGGATGCAAGGTCGCGGCAGCTCGCTCCGCACGCTTCGCTGGGCTGCGGTCTCCCTCGGCCTTGTGCTCGGCGCCGTCCTGCTCGTGCGTGGGGATGTCCTCATCGGCGGGTTGGTCGCGGGGGCGGCCGTCCTGCGAGTCGTCTACCTCCTCTCGAGTTCGCGGGGCCGCCGGCGCCGCCCGGGGCCGGGCGGCGGGGGTGCCGCCAACCAGGGACCCGTCCGCCAGCTGCTGCGAGATCTGGCGCCACATGCCTTCGAGGTGGCCGGAGCGGTCATCGGCGTGGATCCCGCAGAGCTGCGGCGGGGCTTCCAGCAAGGCCGCTCCGTGGCCGAGGCGGCCGCCGCCAAAGGAGTGACGGTCAGCACCGTCGTCGATGCGGTCATGCGCGACGCCTCCGTCGGTGTCGACCGGGCGCTCGCCAATGGTCTTTTGTCGCCGGCAGCAGCCGACCGGGCGAGGGCGAGGTTGCCGATGTGGTCGGCTCGCATGATCTATGGCACCCGCGAGGAGTTTCAGCGGACGCGGTGGCAGCCGTGAGACGGGACGCCGCCGGCCCGCAGGCACGTCGCCGGACCCGATGCATCCGACATCTACCCGAGGAGGGATCATGCCTTTCCGCTTCGTTGCCACTGTCGTCGTTGTTGTCGTGCTCGTAGGGACGGCCGCCGGCATCGCCTCCGCCGCCGCTCGGCCGACCTCGAGGACTTCGGGCGAGGAGCAGTACTGGGTGTCCGGCTTCAATCGCCTCACGGGCAACCCGACGACCTTTGTCGCCACCGGGCTCTTCACCGACGCCGGTACGACTGGCAGCAACAAGGTCACGCTGTCGAAGGGGAGCTTCATCGTGAACAACAGCAAGCTGACCGGCAAGAGCTCGATCAGCAAGAAGACCTGCTTCTTCATCGACACCTTCGGCGGATCGATCGGCCTGCAGGGCGGCACGGGGGCCTACAAGGGCATCTCCGGGACGCTCTCGCTGAGCGGGAAGGTGTACGGCGTCCGGCCGCGGCTCAAGAGCGGCGCCTGCGACGAGGCCAGCAACGCCCACTCGCTCGAGCTCGTCGGTGAGTTCTCCGGAAGCGGCACGGTGTCGTTGCCGGCAGCCGCCTGACCGCCGGCCCGCCTGATCGCCGGCCCCGCCGCGGGCACGAACACCTAGGCGTAGCGCCGGGCCGCCGCCCGTGCCTGCTGGCGGTACGAACCACCGAACAGAATGCTGTGAACGAGGAGCGGGTAGAGCTGGAAGAGGGCGACCCGCTCCTCCCAGCCCGGCTCGAGCGGTGCCACCTCGCCGTAGGCCCGGCGGAGTCGCGGCGGCACGGCGCCGAAGAGGGCCAGCATGGCGAGGTCCTCCTCCCGGTGGCCGCCGTGGACGGACGGATCGATGAGCCAGGGCCGGTCGTCGGCACCCCAGAGGACGTTTCCCCACCAGAGGTCACCGTGCAGCAGGGACGGCCTTCCGGGCGGCAGCAGCTCGGGTAGGCGGGCGACGACCGGCTCCACGTCGCCCTGCAGGGCGCAGCGGCGGGCCAGCTCGAGGAGCCGACCCCCATAGAAACCCGCCCCGTCCCCGGCCACCGACCCGTCCACCTCGCAGTCGCCGATGAAGGACGATCCCCCTCCCCACTCGAGCCAGGGGGCATCGTGCAGGTGAGCAAGCATCCGCCCGAGCGCCTCCTCCTGGCGGTCGGTCCGGCGAGCTTGGCCGACCCAGGTCGTGACGAGGAGACCGGGCTCGGCCAGCACGACGGCCGGCACCGGTGGAGCTCCGGGCACGGCGGCGAGACGCCGCAGACCCTCGGCCTCGTCGAGCACGCCGTCGCCCCACTTGGCGACGAGCTGGCGCCCCCCCGCCGACAGCCGGCACGCACGCCCTCCGAGGGGCGAGACGGCGCCGACGCCCGGTCCGAGCGCCTCAGTGAGGCGCTGGCGCCAGCAGCCCGACGAGCCCACGGCAGGCGCCCTCGATGAGCTCGAGTGTGGCGTCGAATTCGGCGTCGTCGCCACCCCACGGGTCGGGCACCTCGTCGTCGCCGGGCGACCCCTCGGCCTCGTAGGATCTCAGCAAGGTGATCTTGCCCGCATCGGCCCCGGGGCCGGCCAAGCGGCGCACGTCGGCGAGATTCCCCCGGTCCGCACAGAGCACGAGGTCGATGGTGGCGAGATCGTCCCGGCCGAGCTGGCGGGCACGATGGCACCGGGAGGGCCAGCCGCGGCGGCGCAAGGCCGCTGCGGCCGATGGGTTCATCGCCTCGCCCACGTGATAGCCGGCGGTGCCGAACGACTCGACGGTGATGGAGCCCGAGAGACCCGCCTCCTCGACCATGGCCGTCGCCACGGCCGCAGCCATGGGGGAGCGGCAGATGTTCCCGAGGCACACCATGGCGATCCGCACGTCAACATTGTCGCAGCCCGTCACTATCGTGTCGCCATGGCTCTGCACAACGTCGAGGTCCCTGACGAGTTCGTCGTCGAGGCGCGCCGGTTCAACGACGCCCTCGAGGCCATGCTCGCCTCCGTCCCGGCCGTCAACACGGTGCCGCCGGAGCAGACGCGGGCCGCCCGCGCCGAGGGTCGCGGGCCATTCGGGGCGGTTGTCCGGTCCGGGCGCGCCGTCGACTCCACGATCGCCGGGCCCGCCGGCGAGGTTCCCGTGCGCATCCTTGCACCGCAGGACCCGAAGGGTGTCTACCTCCACATCCACGGCGGCGGCTGGACCCTCGGCGGGGCCGATCAACAGGACGAGCTGCTGACGTCGCTGGCGGACCGAGTCGGGCTCGCCGTCGTGAGCGTCGACTACCGACTTGCTCCCGAGCACCCCTTCCCGGCCGGGCCGGAGGACTGTGAAGCCGTCGCCTCCTGGCTGGTCGAGCATGCCGTCGAGCGCTTCGGCACGGACCGGCTGCTGATCGGTGGCGAGTCGGCCGGCGCCCACCTGGCTGCGCTCACGCTCATTCAGCTGCGCGACCGGCACGATGCCGCCGGCGCCTTTGCCGCAGCCAACCTCGTGTTCGGTTGCTTCGACCTCTCGATGACACCGAGCGCCCGCAACTGGGGCGAGCGCAACCTGCTCCTGTCGACGCCCATCGTGCAGTGGTTCGCCGATCAATTCCTGCCCGGTCGCACGAGCGAGCAGCGCCGGGACCCGGCGGTCTCGCCGTTGTACGCCGACCTCCACGGCCTCCCACCGGCCCTGTTCAGCGTGGGGGCTCTCGACCCCCTCCTCGACGACTCGCTCTTCATGGCCGCTCGCTGGCAGGCGGCAGGCAACGAGGCCGAGCTGCAGGTGTACCCGGCGTCGCCCCATGGGTTCACGGCCTTCCCCACGCGCATGGGCGAGCTCTCGAATACCAGCCAGCTCGACTTCTTGACCCAGCGCATCTGAGGCTCGGCGCCTGCCGGCACAGGAGGCGGGCAGCGGCCAGGCACGCCGGCAGCGCCCCGGCGGCACGCGCCGCCCTCAGGAGGCGCCGCCCCAAAGCGCCCCCCGCAAGCCGGAGGCGCGGGCGATCGGCCGGCTGACGGCAGCTCGCACCGATTCCTCCGTGCCCGCCACGAAGAGGCGTCGCTGGGCGCGCGTGACGGCCGTGTAGAGCAGCTCCCGCGTCAGGATCGGGGAGTCCGGGCCTGGCAGCAGGACGGCGACCGTGTCGAACTGCGAGCCCTGCGCCTTGTGGACGGTCATGGCGTAGACGGTGTCGACGGAGGCGAGGCGGGTCGGGCTGACCTCTACGACCTCGCCGCCGCGCTCGAACACGGCGACGACGCGGCTCGGCCCGGCGGCGACCACGACGCCGGTGTCGCCGTTGTAGAGGCGCAGGCTGTAGTCGTTCTCCGTCACGAGGAGGGGGCGGCCGACGTACCAGAGGCCGTCGCTGGCAAAGCCTTCGATATCGCTCGAGAGCCAGCGCTCCACGGTCGTCATCCACGTGCTGACGCCCGCCGGTCCGCGGCGGTGAGCGCACAGCAGCCGGAAAGCGCCGAGGGCGGCGATGGCCTCGAGGGCGCGGCCGCACCGAGCCGCCTCCACCAGCTGCCGGCCGCTTGCGACGGCGGCTGCGCGCACGGCTCCGAGGCCGTCGGCGGCGCCGTCGGCCGCCACGTCGACGGCGGCCCAGCCGACGTCCTGCCCGCCCGCTGCCAGGAGCTCGACGACGGCATCGCCGTCGCCCCGCTGAATGGACTCCGCCAGACGCCCGATGCCCCCGCCGTAGCGGTGGACGTGGCGCAGTACGACGACGCCGTCGCCGATGGGGCTGTTGCCGGGCGGGTCGGACGCAGGCACGGCCTGCCCGCAGGCACGGGCGAGCTCGAGGCGGGCCGATGTCCGCATGAGCAGCTGCCGGCTGGCCGGCCCCACGACATCGCCCAGGACGGCGCCCGCCTCCACGGAGGCAAGCTGCTCGGGGTCGCCCACGAGGATGAGGCGAGCATCCGGCCGCACAGCCTCCACGAGGCGGGCCATGAGCGAGAGCGAGACCATGGACGTCTCGTCCACGACGACGACGTCGTGGGCGAGACGGTTGAGGCGGTGATGGCGGAAGCGGCTGCGGTTGGCGGGGTTGAAGCCGAGGAGGCGGTGAAGCGTCGTACCACGCAGCAGCAGAAGGCGCCTCCGCTCCTCTGCGGAGATGCCGAGCGCCGTCGCCTCGGTGTGCACCGCCTCCTCCAGGCGGGCGGCGGCCTTCCCGGTCGGCGCCGCTAGGGCGACGAGGGGAGGGCGCCTGCCCGGGGCGGCGGCCTGCTCGTCGAGAAGCACCAGGACGCGCGCCACCGTCGTCGTCTTTCCCGTGCCGGGGCCGCCGGCGATGACCGAGAAGCGCCGCAGCACCGCCGTGCCAGCCGCCAGTCGTTGAAAGTCGGGCTCGTCCTCGCTCGCGAAGACACGCGCCAGTCCGGCGCTCAGCAAGCCGAGGTCGACGCCGGCGGCCGGCGGCTCCGAGAGCGCCAGCAGGTCGGCCGCCACCTGGCGCTCCTCCGCCCAGAAGCGCTCGAGGTAGAGCGTCGTCCCCTCGAGCTGGAGAGGGAGGCCTGTGCCGACGAGCAGGCTCCGCCGGAGCCGCTCGGTCCAGTCGCCCGGCGCCGGCCACGCCAGCGCCTGCAGGTCGATCGGGAGGTCGAGATCGGTGCTGGCCGTCGCGGCGATGGTGGCGAGATCCACACAGACATGGCCGAGGCGGGGAGCGCGCACCGCCAGGGCGGCCCCCAGCAGGACGGCGCCGTCGTTCGTGCCGGCGAGCTGGCCGAGACGGAGGGCGACGTGCACGTCGGCGGCGCTCAGCACGCCCGCCTCGTTGAACTCGTGCAGCACGCCGACGGCGCGCCGGGCGAGGCGGATGTCGTAGGCGTCGACGTCGAGCAGGCTCATCGCGGCGACCGCCCCCGGTCGAAGAGGTCGCTGAGTGCTTCTACGACCGAGCCCGGCGGCTGCCACGACCAGACTCCGCACGGCTTCCCGTCGACCTGCGGGAGCTGGCGGCTGCTCATGCCCCGCAGGAACAAGTAGAGCGCTCCGCACAGGCTGCGGTCGGCTTCGTAGTCAGGCAGGCGCCAGCGCAGGTAGCGATGGAGGGCGACGGTGTAGAGGAGGGCCTGCAGCGGGTAGTGGGCTGCCTCCATCTCGGCCCCGACCGCACCCGGCCGGTAGTTCCAGGCGGTGAGGGGCTCGTCCGTGCCGCCGAGGCGGTTCGTCTTGTAATCGACGATCACGAAACGCTCGCCCGGAAGGCGGAACACGAGGTCGAGGCTGCCCGTCAGGTAGCCGCGCAGAGGGGCGTTCACGGCCGGGTCGGCCAGTCGCTCGGCGTAGGTGGCCATCGGATCGCCCGCCGGCAGCAAGGCGGTCAGCACGGCGGCGACATCGGCGACGTCGAGCTCGCCTCGCGGCGTATCGCCTCCGAGCAGCGGGAGCTCGAAGGACATCTCATCGAGGCGGTCCCCCCGCCCGATGTCGCGCAAGGCGATGCCGTCCACGGCCGGGCCGAGCGGCGTCTCGATGGCGGCGGACAGCCCGTCGACGACGGCGTCGAGATGGCCCAGCTCGACGTGCTGCCGGGTGAGCTGGGCACGAAGGGTCGTCCGCAGCTCGGCGGCGAGGTCGGGCGCCGCGAAGTCGGTCGCCTCCATGACCGAGTGGATGAGCGTCCCGACGCGGGCACCGGCCGGCATGGCGGCCAAGAGCAGTGGCACCTCCCGCAGGCGGCCGTCACCGCCCTCGGCGGGGGCGGCAACCCCGACGGCCTCCTCGTCGCTCGTGGCGCCCTCGTCGGGCTCGCTCCCGACGGTCTGGTCGTGGCTCGCTTGCGTGATGCTCGTATAGGACGCCCGCCGCCAGCCCCAGTCGAGGTTGCGGTCGAAACAGTCGGCTTCGAGGTCGGGAACAGCCCTCTCCGTGCCGGCCCAGCGCTGCGTCGCCACCTCCGCCATGCGCTCGACGGAGATGCCGCTCCCGAGGGTCGCCACGTGAGCGGCCACCTCGTCGTCCCCGATCGCATGCTGCCCGAAGGCGTTCACGACGCCGGCGTCGTCGCGGGAGAACAGCAGGCGGGCGAGGGGGGAGTGCTCGGCTTGGTGCGCCCCCGCCCACCACAGAACGGCCTGATGCTTGGCCCGCGTCAAGGCGACGTACAGGAGGCGGAGGTCCTCGCCGCGCTGCTCGACGATGGCGAGGTGCTGGTGCTTGGAGAAGGCCACCCCTTCGCGACCGACGTCGATCGTGCGGCGGTTGGCATTGTCCGGGTCGTGAAAGACGGGCACGGCGTCCTCGCGGCTGTAGCCGTCCCACATGAAGGGGCAGTAGACGACGGGAAACTCCAGCCCTTTGCTGCGGTGCACCGTCAAGACCTGCACCGCCTCGGCGTCGGACTCGAGCCGCCGGCTGCGGTCCTCGTCGCCGGCGTCCTGTTCGGCCTCCGAGATACGCCGCCGCAGCCAGACCGTGAGGGCCGTCGAGCCGAGGCCGTCGGACTCGACGGCGGCGTGCAGCAGCTGGCCGACGTGGCGGAGATCGGTCAGGTAGCGCTCGCCTGTCGGGCGGGCGAGCACGCGCTCGGGAACCCGCCGCCGGAACGTGACGTTCTCGAGGAGGGCGGCGACGCCGCGCTGGCGCAAGATGGCCGCCCAGCGGTGAAGCGACCAGTGCAGCTCCTCCCACTCCTCGTCGCTGGCGGTCGCCACCCGCGTTGGCTCCCAGCCGACGAAGGCGGTGAGTGCCACGGAGGCGGCGCGATCGCGCGCCGTCGGTCGCTCGAGAGCCTCGAGGAGTCGCAGCCACTCGGTAGCCGGCTCCGTGGCGAACACGCTGCCGGCGCCGGCGACCACGGCGGGGACGCCGAACTCGTGCAAGGCGTCGCGGACGATGGCTGCATGGTTGTTGGCGCGCACAAGCACGGCGACATGGCCCGGCCGAATGCCCTCGCGGCCGGTCTCGGAGCCGTCCTGGCGTCGCTCCACGATCTCGGCTCCCGAGGAGAGCAGGGCGACGACGTCGGCGGCGAGGTCACGAGCGATGAGCGAGCGGGCGCCGGGAACCGACGCGTACCCGCGGGCCGTCCTCGCCGCCAGACCGTCCTCGCGGTTCAGGACGCGCAGGCGGAGGGCCGCCCCACTCGGTGCCCCGATGAGACGTGGCGTCTCGTTGGCGCGAGCCGCTCTGACGGTGCGGTAGGCGATGCCGGCGTGCCCGAGCTGGCTACCGGCGAAGAGGGCGTCGTAGGCCTCGATGAGCCCGCCGTCGCTGCGCCAATTGATGGCCAAGGTTGCCTCGGAACCAGCCTGCTCGGCGGCCTGCAGGTAGGCGTAGACGTCGGCGCCCCGGAAGGCGTAAATGGCCTGTTTCGGATCGCCGATGAGCACGAGGGTCGAGGTGCCCGAGCCGAAGGCGCGCTGCATGATCTCCCACTGCACCGGGTCGGTGTCTTGGAACTCGTCCACGAGCACGACGCTGAAGCGGGCCTGCAAGCGCGCACAGGCGGCCGGGCCGCGGTCCGGGTGGACGAGCGTGTCGCGCAGGCGGATGAGGACGTCGTCGTACGTGAGGACCTGTGCCGCCCGCTTGCGCCGGTCGATCTCGCCGGCGACGGCATCGGCAAGGCGCCGGCGGATGGCGGCGGCGTCACGATCGTCGCTGCGAGGCGGCACGATGACGGCCGCCGGGTGCTGCAGCACCTCCCTGCCGATGTCGAGTGCCTCGCTGCGGGGGAACCTGAGCCCGTCTGGGCGAGCCCAGAAGCGCCGGATGTAGAGGTCGTCCACGACTTCCTCGAGCAGGTCGTGGGCGTCTTCGATGAGCGTGACATCGCGCTCCACGTCGCCCGCCGTCCCGAGCCCGGAGAGGACTTGCATGCAGAAACCGTGGGTGGTTTCGATGGTGGCGGCGTCGAAGTCGGCGATCGCCTTCGAGAGCCGTTCGTGGCGAAGCGCCACGTCCTGGCGCGAGCCCGCCGCCAGCAGGCAGCCGAGATCGTCGTCATCGGCAGGAGTGATGCCGCCGAGGGCTGCCGCCAGCGTCTCGGCCGTGGCGACGAGGCGCTCGCGCACCCGTTCCCGCAACTCGCCGGTCGCCATGCGGGTGAAGGTGACGATGAGGAGGCGGTCGAGAGGCAGGCCGTCGGCCACGTAGCGGACGGCGAGGGCGGCGATCGTGAACGTCTTTCCCGTGCCGGCGCTCGCCTCCAGCAGCGTCACGCCGGACGGCAGTGGCCCGCAGACGTCGAAGGGCTCGGGTGCGCGGCCGCCCGCCCTCACCGGTCCACCAGCTCCTCGTGATCGAGGAGGTCGTCCCAGAGGCGGCGGGCGTAGCGGCCGAAGCGGGTCGCCTCCGAGGCCGCCCAGCCATCGCCCTCCTCGCCGGGGCCGGGCTGCCCGCTCCCGGCCAGCATCGAGTCGAAACTCACCTCGCCCCCCAAGACCAACACGTGCTCCCGGTCCCTGTTCTCCCGCGGGTAGTTGAAGTCAGACGTCCACGCCTTGCTGGCCGCTTTGGCGGCGTCCTTCCGGTCGCGGGCGGCGGCGGTCCAGGCGGCCGACGTCTTCAGGTAGAGAGGGAGGGGTTCGCACAGGCCGCGCCGATAGAGGTCGAGGAGGGTGCCCAGGAATCGGAGGGCCACTTGCTGGCGAGTGGCGGGGTCGCCGCCGAGCGCCCGGATGCTCGCCGCCGTCACCGTGGCGCCACGGGCCCCTTCGCGGGCGCGCCCGATCGTCACCGCTTCGAAGGCTCGCTCCGGCCAGGCGGCGCTGAGGGCGAGGAGCCGCCCCCATGCGATGAGGCGGTGGGAGGGCGACAGGCTCGAGTAGGTCACCGTGTGGAGGACGTCGCCCTGCAGGTCGGCCACCGTGCCGATGAGCCCCGTTGCGTCCGGTAGCTCGATGTTGATGTCGAGCGAGGTGGGCTCGACGTCGCTCCGGCCGACGGCGACGAGCTGCTCGATCGCCGGTGTGATCATGTCCAGCACCGGTGTTGCGAGCTCACCGGGAGGCAAGAGGCCGCGGGCGCGCTCGGCGGCGATGCAGTCGTCGAGCTCTGCGCCCGCCAAGCGGGCGGTGAGGATGCGCTCGGCCACCCCCCAGCGCTCGAGGCCGTCGAGGTCGATGGGAAGGGCGTCGCCGACGTCGCGGGCGCGGTCGGTGAGGGAGATACCGAGCCGGTGGCGGAGAAAGGCGCGCACCGGATGCCGCAGGAAGGCTTCCAACCGCTCGAGCTCGACGGACTGCAGCTCGACCTCGGGCAGGGGAGCGGGAAGCCAGGGCCCCGGCGTGGAGCGCGGCCGCGTGGCGGCGCGGGCGCCGTCGAGGTTGACCGTGTCGAAGCTCCACGGCCGGTCGGCGATGAGCGCCCCGTTCGTGAAATTCCGGACATCGAAGGGCTGCAGCGGGTGGTGGATCGTGAGCTGCTGGCGGGCGAAGGCGCCACCGTCGGTACGGACGGTGCGGTCGATGACGTCGAGGAGCTCGCCGAGGGGAACCGCCGGCGGCCGGGCGAGATTGCTGCGCTCGTCGCGAGCCGTGTAGGTGATGACGAGCCGGTCTGCCGCCGCCAGGAGGGCGTCGAGGAGGAGCTGGCGGTCCTCCGTGCGGGCGTCGTTGTCGCCAACCTGTGGGTTGGCGGCGATGAGGTCGTCGCCGTCACGCTCGATATGGCGCGGGAAAACGCCGTCGTCGAGGCCGAGGAGGCAGACGACCCGGTGGGGGACCGAGCGCATGGGAACGAGCGTGCAGATCGTCAGGTGCCCGGTGCGGAAGTTGGCCCTCGTGGGCCGGCCCCGCAAGCGGTCGGCGAGCAAGGCGCCGACGTCGGCCGGGCTGAGCTCGACGCCGCTCACCGTATCGCCCGTCGTCGCCTCGCCGACGAGGTCGTCGAGGAGGCGTTGCAGCTGCAGGCGCTGCCAGGTGTCCTGCTCGGAGGTCGCCGTGAAGGCGTCGGCGATCTCGGCGATGCCGGCTGCCCAGGCGTCGAGGGGCCGGGTGCCCGAGAGGAGCGAGACGGCGGCGCCGAGGCGGTCGAGGAGCTCGGCGAGCTTGCCGGCGAGCTCGATGTCCCCGCTGTCCATGTCGTCGAGCGGCAGGACGCCTCCGAAGAGTCGCTGGCCCTCCTCGGCCATGGCGACGCCGAGGAGGGCGCGGTCGAGTCCGGCCCGCCACGTGTTGGCCGCCAGCTCCTCGAGCCGGAAGGGGGCGCGGTGCGGGGCGTCGAGCCCCCAGCGCACGCCCGTGCCGGCGACCCACTCCTCGATGCGCGTGAGGTCGTCGTCGTCGAGGTGGAAGCGCCGGCGCACCGGTTCCCTGCTGGCGAGGTCAAGCACCTGGGTGGCGGTCAGCCGCCCGCCGGCGAGGTCCAACAGCTCCGCCAAGACGCCGAGGACGGGGTTGGTCTGGCGAAGCGAGCGGTCCGCCAGGCGGACGCGAAGGTCGGGCAGGGAGTGGGTGTCGGTGTCGTCGGGGTCGTAGCTCCCGAAGGTCGCCTGGATGAGGGGGGCGAAGGTGTCGATGTCGGGGCACATGACGATGACGTCTCGTGGCTCGAGCGTTTCGTCCTCCTCGAGGAGGTGGAGGATGGAGTCCCGCACGACCTCGACCTGGCGGGCACGCCCGTGGCAGGCGTGCACCTGGATGCTGCGATCGGCCGGATCGAGCAGCGGCCGCTGGTCCTCGCTCCCCGGCGTCGGGAGCCCGCGGGGCCGGCGGTCGGCACGGACATCGGCTTGCAGCCGATGGAGGAGGTCGTCGGCGTCGTCCTCGATGGCGACGTGGTGGTCGGTCACCGACGTGCTGGCAGAGCCGCGAAGCACCAGCTGCATCTCGCGGGCGTCCCGCCCCCAGGAGGTGAGGAGCGGGTTGTCGCTCTCGTCGGTCGTCGGGTCCTCAGCGCGGGGAAGACCGCGTGTCGGGCTCTCGATCCTGGAGGCCACTTTGCGCCACAGCGCCGGTGAGGGGTGAAGGAGGAAGAGGTGGACGTCGCGGGCGGCGGCGATGGCGTCGAGGACGTCGAGATAGCTGGCGGGCAGCCGCGTGAGGCCGAAGAGGGACAGGCGTGCCGGCAGCTCGAGGAGGGCCGGCTCGTCCTGCAGGCGGGCGCAGGCCTCGATGAGGCGTTCGGCCGGGCTCGGCGTACCGACGCGGCGCCGCAGCCGCCGCCACAGCTCGGGTTGCCAGCCGTCGCTCGGGCGATCGGCACCGCCGTCCAACCATGACCTCACCATGCCGGGTCGATGGACGCCGTAGCGGTCATAGAGGTCGGAGATGTGCCGGACGCTGGCGAAGCGCCGGATCTCGCCGCTCGGAGCGGAGTTCTCGAGGTGGGCCGCCAGCGGAGCGAGCCACCGCTCGCCGAGGCTGGCGTCGACCACCTCGAGCAAGGGCCAGACCGACCGCTCCGGTGCCCATGGGTCGGCATGGGGATCGACGCCACCGCCGAGCGCCAAGGCGGCGCCGATCACCGAGCCGGGAAACGGGAACTCGAGATTGGCGCATACGCCGTCCTGGCGCCCGGGCGTCACCCCGAGGCGGGCCGAGAGCTGCTGGGTCAACCAACGCTCCACGCCACGAGTCGGCACGGCGACCACCTCGGCCGACATGGCGTCGCCGAGGGGCTCGGCGAGGAGGTCGGCCAACATCGTCACGAGGCCGTCGGCTCGTTCCGAGCGGTGGAGGTGCAGCACGACGAGAACGGTACGGCCTTTGCGGAGCTTCGCGAGCCGTGACGCTCAGGAGTCGGCTTCGCCGAAGCGCCTTTGGACAGACGAGAGTCGATCGCCTGTCCCATCAGGCGAGATGAGACGATCCCTCCGCCTCCTCGTCTCTCGTCGAAGTGAGACGGAATCTTGCGTAAGCCCTGCTTGTCCGTGTTCGGGCGGGATTATCACGCCGGTCCAGGCCTCTGTCTGCTCACGGGCATGTCGGTAGACCGAGTAGACGACGAGGGATCGCCGGAACCGGAACAGCACGTGGCTCATGAACCTCCTCCGATCCTCCGGGTGCTGGCCCGCCAGCAGGAAGAGGGGAGCAAGCGCACCCAGGCTGAGCGAGAGCGACAGCAGTTGCCTGCTGATGACGAGGTGCAGAAGCGGCACCTTCCAGGAGACGTGGAGGGAGCCGGCGAGCGTTTTTGTCTCAGGGCCGCTGATGAGGATGGCGCCGACAAGGATCAAGGCACCCGCGACGACGAGGGCGAGCACGATCAAGGCGAAGGCGCAGGCGGCCACGTACAGGAGATACACGGCTGCGCGCTCTCTACGCCCCTGCGGCTCCTCGAGCGGCGCTGGGGCGGCGCCTCGGACCATCAGCCAGGTGTACCTCCGGGGTGTGGCCAACCGACGCAGCCACCCAACTCGGTGAGCGACCGCAACGAGGAGCCAGTTCGCCTCCCCGAGTCCTTCAAACAAAGACGCGTCGTCGGCCGTCGACTCGCCCTCGGCCTTCGACTCGTCGTCCATTGCCAACTCGATGTCACGCTCCCAGTATCCCTTCGGTGATCGGATCATGAAGACGAGGCTCGCAAGGAGGAACAGAGCGACGAGTCCATAGAACCTCGGCGTGTAGCCGACACCGAGGATCTTCCAGGCGTCACTCGTCACGAACACGACGACGACGGCGGTTATGAGCGCCGGAAGGCCGCGAACGCTCACCTCCATGACCCGCCATCCCGTCTTCACTATGGAGAGGGCCAACTGCACCGGCATGGTGACGATCTCGGCGACGAGGACCGCGCCGACGACGACAGGAATCGTCAGCGAGACGGGCGAGCGGCGGGCGACGGCCAGCTTGAACGAGGACATGGACGCTCGGCCCGGCACCCGGGATCCCGTCGATCGCGGGCATATCTTGAGATAAGCCGCCAGGAACCGAAAGTAGCTGAGGGCGAAGAAGGGCCCGGCTCGGGTGAAGACGTAATAGACGGCGCTTTGCAGATCGAGAATGAACTCCTCCGGCGGATAGTCCTCCTTTGCGCCGTCGGCCATCATCGGCGCACCGTCGGCCATCATCGGCGCGCCGTCGGCGATCATCGGCCAAAAGTGTTCCACATCGATGACGGTCCGATGAGGTTGCACGCTGGGGCTCTACTCTCCGTACCGCCTTCTCGAGCCCCCGTTCGCGACGGTTGGCCTGGGGCGACGCCGCGCCGTCGGACGGCGAGAAAGCCCTTGCACGCAACCTGCGGGCAGCTCATGATGGGAGGCGGCTCGGCGGCAGAGCTCGGCGATGTTCGATCTTCCCCCGAGCGTGACTGCGTCGTCGTCGCGCGAGAGGAGAACAACGTGACCGGGAATCCGCCAGATCCAATCGCATCGCAGGTGGCCCTCGACGAAAGCACTGATCTCGGGTTCCGGAGAACGGCCGCCCTGCAGGACCAATTCGACCAGGCGGCGGAATCCCTCCGGCAGTCAGACGGCTGGGCCAATCCGGCGAAGGCCGGCGCCAAGGAGCTCGTCGCCGACCTCGCCCTCGAGGGCGGAGGCGTGAAGGGCATCGGGCTCGTGGGAGTCGTCCTCGCCCTGAGCGAAGCGGGCTACCGCTTCCAGCGCGTCGCCGGCACGAGTGCGGGCGCCATCGCGGCATCCCTCATCGCCGCCATCACGGCGGCCGGCCAGCCGATGACGCGGTTGCGGACGTCGCTAGAGACGTTGGACTTCACGAACTTCATGCCGGAAAGCACACTGCGCAAGATGTGGGAGGGCCGCACCGGCAAGATCGGGGAGTTCATCGACGACGCCGCCGCCCTCACCCACAAGATGGGCATCTACCCCGGCGACTACCTGGAGCGCTGGCTCGGTCCGATCCTGGCCGATCTGGGTGTTTCGACCTTCTCCGACCTGAAGCTCACCCAAGCGGACGACCCGGGCATGAGCCTGCCGAACGGCCATACGTACCGGTTGCTCGTGCACACCTCCGACATCACGCGGGCACAGCTCGTGCGACTGCCGTGGGACTACCCGTTCTATGGGCACAACCCTGACAACGAGAGCGTCGCACATGCGGTGCGAGCCTCGATGTCCATCCCGTTCTTCTTCGAGCCCGTCACCTTTGACGCCGTGTCGGCGAACATCGACCTGCCAAGACCGGACGGTGGCGTCGTGGCGCAGGAGTACGAGGGCGGCTCGGTCACCTGGGTGGACGGCGGCATGCTGCGGAACTTCCCGATCGATGCCTTCAACCGGGCTGACGGCACGGCGCCGCGGTGGCCGACCATCGGCATCAAGCTGTCGTCGTTGCAGACATTGTTCCCACAGACCGAGGGTGCCAAGGACGTCCTGCAGGTGGCCATCCGGGCGCTGCGCACGATGATGAACGAGTGGGACTCCTATGCCATCGACGAGGGAACGGCAGGGCGGACGGTCTTTGTCGACAATCTCGGGCTGACGGCGACGCAGTTCGACCTCACGAGCGATCAGCAGAACGGGTTGTTCCTCAACGGCGTGGCTGCGGGTACTTCCTTCGTGATCGAGATGGCTGCAGCCGGGCGTGTGCCGCGGACAGCTGACGAGGCCATGGCCATGTCCCGCGGTCGATTGCGAGTGTGAGCGGCACGACGATCACGAGCGATCGCCCTCGCCGTCCTGGTGGCGGCCCGGCTTCGTGGCGGGACGGGCAGGCGCTGTTGGTGACCGGCTGAGCTGTCAGGAGGAGCCGGACACTGAGGAGCCGGCACCTGAGGAGCCGGCGCTTGCTTCGAGGGCCGCCAGCAGGGCAGCTCCGTTGGGCGACCCGAGCCCCGTGCAGGCGTCCCAACCCGGTCCGGCCGAGTAGGCGCCGTTGGACCCCGACACGATGTCGTGTAGAGCCGTCCCGGCAGCCGTGTACAAGAACGGCTGCAGGAACCCGACGGGGTGACCGAGCGACTCGTTGAGGAGCGCCACCAGCCCTGCCCAGAGCGGTGCCACAGCACTCGTGCCGCCGATGGGCATCGTCTGACCGTCGACCCGGATGGTGTAGCCGGTATCCGGGTCGGCATCACCGCAGACGTCGGGCACGCCGCGCCCGACGCGAGCGCCCGGGTTGACCGAGGGCGGCACGGAGGCGGTCGACTGGTAACTCGGCACGGCGAACACGTCGCTGATTCCACCGCCCCCGGCGCCTTGACCGGGGCCGTCGTTCCACACCGTCTCGGACTCGATGACACCAGCGTTCACCTGGAGGTTCGTGCCTCCACACCCGAGGGCGTGCGGGGCCGAGGCGGGGAAGTCGACGTGCTGGAGCCCGTCGGTGACACCGTCGGTCGATCCGTTGTCCCCTGCGGCAACCGTCACCGTCACGCCCATGGCTGCAGCCGCCGTGAAGGCCTGTTCCATCTGGTTCATGGCCTGCGCGGTCCAGGTGCTTTCGGGACCGCCCCAGCTGATCGAGACGACGGAGGGCTTGCGCGCCGTGTCGTTCACCGCCGTCGTGACGGCGTCGATGAAACCCTGGTCAGTGTTGGGAGCGAAGTACACGGCGATGACCGCTCCAGGAGCGACGCTGCCGGCGACCTCGATGTCCAGCATGACCTCGCCGTCGGGGCCGTTGGCGGTTCCCGGGTCGTTCGACCCCGTGCCGACCGGCACCGCCTCGACGGTGGGTTCGGCGATGCTCAGCGACGAGAAGTAGGCGCTGAGGTCCTCGGGGCGGAAGCCGCCGCCGAGCTCGATGAGGGCGATGCATTCGCCGCTGCCCGTGACCCCGGATGGGAAGTCGTAGGCGGCGGCCACCTGGGGCGGCGTGTACTGCGTGGTGGCGACGGTGCGCGGCCGGAAGTGCGGCCGGGCCTGCGGTCGTTCGTCGAGGCCGAAGACCCCGGTGATGACGCCGTCGAGCTCGGCCGGCAGCTGCAGCGTGCCTTCCCGGCCGCGGTACTGGCGGCCGTCGGTGTCACGGAAGAGGGCGAAGGAGGTGCCGAAGGCCCTTGCGAGGGCGGCGAGGGTCCCCGTCACCTCGATGCTGCGGCGGCCGGCATCGACGGCGCCGACCGTGAGCCCGTGAGCGCGGGCGAAGTTGCCGACCGCCTCCACGTCAGCCGCCGCTGCCCCGTAGGCGGCGGCGTATTCCTCACGCGAAAGCCGTCCGGCCGGGGGCCCCTCGGCAGCCCCGCGCACGTAGATCGTGACGGTCGTGGACGACGAGTCGTCGGGCACGCCGACGCGGTCGTGCTCGGGAGCAGCTCGAGTGCTTCCCGCCAGCGGTACCCGGGCTGAGTCGTCGGCCATGAGGCCCTCCGTTCCAAGATGTCAGTGCGGCGCCAGTATAGGGACGAGCGGAGACTGGGCGTCAGGGCCCGCTTCTACGAGTCCGGTGCGGTGCGCCCTGCCGCCTTGCATGCCATGCAGAGCGCCGCCCAGGGGAGGGCCTCGAGACGCTCCGGGGCGATCTCGCCTCCGCAGGCGTCGCATCGTCCGTAGCTGCCCTCCGCCAGCTTGGCGAGTGCCCTGTCGATCTCCAGCGAGACATGATGGAGCTGCTCGGCCGCCACCGATCGCTCCATCGCCATGACGGCGTCGCTCGTGTGATCGCCCGCCCGCTTCCCGAATTGCATCTGGACACCGGGCGCTCGGACGGGCTGCGACAGGCTGGCCACTTCACCGGAGAGCTCCGCTTTGCGGGCACGCAGGATGGAGGCAATGTCCTCGTTCGTCGCCACGGCTATCCATGTTGCACCGCCCGGGCAGGACGTGCAGGTGTCGGGGGGTCTTGATCCGCGTGGTTGCATCAAGATGTAGTGATGCCAGGATCGATCGTCGTTCGCATCCCCTTATCGGACGTCGCCAAGTGACCGCATATCTGGCGGAGCTGGCGCGTCGTCACGGAGGGGGGTTGGCCATCTTCGACGAGGGCCTTGCACAGCTTCACGTCGACGTCGCTCAGCTCGTCAGCCTGCACTGAGCAGGCGCTCACCGCAGCGAGCCTGCTTCATCGGGGTCCAAGGTCGATGCCGAAGTAGGGGGCACACGGCTCGATGCCGGTGAGCGTCACCGAATCGCCCCACGAGGAGGCCACCCAGTCGTCGCGAGTCAGCCGCATGTGGCGAAGCTGGCAGGGGCCGGTCGGTGAGCGAGTCATGCTGACCCCGTTGTCGCGGTAACCGAGCCGCCTCGAGACGCCGAGTGACGCCAGATTGTCGTGGCGCGCCGACGTGACGGCGGCTTGCGCACCGAGGTGGTCGAAGGCGAGCGCCAAGATGGCCGTTCGCATGGCGGTGCCGATGCCTCTGCGCCGGCAGTCACTGTCGAGCCACGAGCTCGAGTCGACCGTGCGCAGGTCCGGGAAGTGGTCAGCCTCGAGAGCCTGGACGCCGACGAGCCGCCCGTCGTGGGCGACTCGGAACGGGAGCTTCCATGAGTCCACGGACCAGGTACCCCATGCTCGCCAGTACGTCTGGCGGAGCAAGCGCCGCCGGTTTGCGTCGAGGTCGAGTTCCGGCAACAAGACGGAGGCGGGATCGTGCTCGTAGTCGTCGGGCAGCATCCCGGCCAACTCGTCGAGGTCGGCCTCGCACACGGGTTGCAGGGAAACCTCACCACAACTCAGCCGGAGGCCGAAGAGCGGCCAGCTGCCTGGCACCTGCCCTCGGTCGGTCACGGACAGAGGTTACGACGGGGCGGCGAGCCCGTAGCGACGTCGGCGGCTCTCCGCCGCCACCTCCTCCAGCTCCTCGGCGCTGAGAATCCGCGGCGTGCCGAGCGACTGCGCCAGCCGGTACACCCTCGCCAGCCACTCGAGGAGACGGGCGCGTTGATAGGCAGCCTCGAGGCTGGCGCCATAGGTGATGGCTCCGTGGTTTTGCAAGATGGCGGCAGAGCGCCCCTCGAGGGCGGCGGCGGCGCCCTGTGCCAGTGAGTCGGAGCCGAATCGCACGTAGGGGACGACGCGAACCGGACCGCCGAGCCCGACGATGGCGTAGTGGATCGCCGGCAGCTCGCTGGCAACGGTGGAGAGCGCCACGACCTCGGGGGAGTGTGTGTGCACGACCGCCCCCGCCGTCGTGGCGGCGTAGACGGCAAGGTGCATGGGCGTCTCGGAGGAGAGCATGCGGCCGTTGGCCTCGACCGCCTCGCCGTCGAGGCCGACCACGCAGATGTCGTTCGGGGTGATCTCGTCGTAGGGGACGGCCGACGGCGTGATGGCCACGAGATCTCCCACACGAACGCTGAGGTTGCCGGCAAAGCCGATGGCGAGGCCGTCGGGGATGAGCGAGCGGCCGAGAAGGGCGAGGGAGCTCTTGGCGTCGTTGAGCCGCGCCGCTTCAGTCTCCATTTCATGTCTCCCTTCGGCGACGGCCATGCTCGCCGGATTCCGCCCGTTGCGCGGCTGGGCGAGCGGTCATCCCGCCAAGGCCGTCTCGTGCTCGGCAGCCCACCGGTGCGCCTCGTCTGATGCCACCCAGGCGATCGCATTGGAGAGCAGGCGGCGGAAGCCGGCGTTGCCATAGGCGGCCGGGCCGTGGCCGGACTGCAGGTAGGCGATCGGGCTGCGGCCGGCCGTCTTCACCCAGCCGACGAGTCCGCTGCCCGGCGGGTGCGTCCAGCCTTCGCGATCGTAGAGGCGGCCCTGGATGGCATGCTGGCCGGAGTAGAAGGACTCGGCCGACATGTCGAAGCTCGTGCGCAAGAGCGGCACGATCCGTTCCTCCAGCACGGGGTTCAGATAGATCTCGTCGACGATGTCGAAGCCCTCCTCGATGCCGGCGCAGATCGGATGCGTGGGGTCGATGCACGAGATGTGGTGCTCGACCTCGCGGGTGTAGCCGGAGGGGGGCCAGCGGGTGCCATGCAGCTCGCCGGGCACGTAGTTCCAACGCCCCCCGACCACCTCGGCCCACAGGGGCCAGGTCGGCCACGCCGACATGGCGTGGTGGAGGAAGACGATCCCCTGACCGGTCTCGAGCATCTCCCGGAATGCCTCGGCGTACTGGGGGGGCGGGCTGAGCAGGTCGGGCAGGTTCGGCTTGTTGAACACGATGCCCTGCATGTCGTAGCAGACGATGGCGTCGAACTCACCGGCCCGGTCAGGCCGGAAGTGCTGCCGGGCCTCCGGCGGCTGCTCGTGCTGCCACACGATGCCCGGGAGGGCCTCGAAGATGGCGAGGAAGGGCTCCTCTTCAAAAGGGTGCCCTCCGGTCACCACGAGCACCTTGAGCGGATCTGCCGCCATCGTGACTGCCTCCTCTGTCGGTGAGCGCCTCGGTGTCAGCTGCCGCCGAACTGCTCGCGCACGGCCGCAAAGGCCATCTCGGTCGTGGCGAGGGCGTCGTCCACGTCGTCATCGCTGAGGGCGGCCGACACGAACCAGTTGTGGCGGGGGTGCACGATGACCCCGCCGGCGGCACAGGCTCCGCCGAAGAGCCTCGAGCGTTCGAAGTTCTCATCTCCGACAAAGCGTAGGTTCGGCATCTGGGGCGGACCGGTCTGGCAGATGGCGACGCCGGCCGACCGCGCCTGCGCCTGCAGGCCCTCGCGAAGGCGAATGCCTCGCTGCAGCATGGAGGCGACGGCGCTCTGCTCCCTGAGGGCCGTGATCGTCGCCACCGCGGCTGCCATGGGGGCGGCCTGGTACCAGAACGACCCAGTGACGAAGATGGAGGAAGCCGCTTCGGCGAGGGGGGCGCTCCCGAGGACGGCCGCCAGCGCATAGCCGTTTGCGATCGCCTTGCTCCAGGCGCTCAGGTCCGGCTCGACGCCGATCGTCTCCCAGCTGCCGCCGTGGTTGAGGCGGAACCCGGCCCGCACCTCGTCGAGCACGAGGGCAGCGCCGATGCGATCGCAGAGGCCGCGCAGGCCGCGGGCGAAGGCTGGATCGACGAGCTCCTGGTCGAAGCCGGCGTCATGCTTGAACGGCGACACGATGACGGCCGCAACGTCTCCAGCGGCATGGGCAGCCGCAGCCTCCACGCTGGCGAGGTCGTTGAAGGTGTAGTACTGAACCGAGGCGCGGTCCTCCGGCGTGACGCCTCTCACGACGGGCGTCGACCACGGAGCCGAGCCGTGATAGGCGCCGCGGGCGGCGAGCACCTTGTTCTTGCCGGTGGCGGCGCGGGCGATCATGAGGCAGATGGTGTTGGCGTCCGAGCCGTTCTTGGCGAACATCGCCCAGTCGGCATGTGAGACACGCTCGACGAGCAGCTCCGCCAGCTCGACCATGCAGGGGGCAGGGCCGGCCTGGGTATCGCCCGTGGCGAGTTGGGCGGAGACGGCAGCTTCCACCGCCGGATGACGGTGGCCCAGGATGACAGGACCGAAGCTGCACATGAGATCGACGTACTCGTTGCCGTCGACGTCCCACACCCGCGATCCCTCCGAGCGGGCGTAGAACTGCGGGTACTCCTCCGGCAGGTTGTTGGCGCTGAGGTGCCCGTACATGCCGCCCGGGATCACCTCTCGAGCCCGCCGCCGTAGGGCGGCATCGATCTCCCGCGTCCGGCTCACGTTCGCCACCCGAGTCACAAGTTGGCTCCTTTCGAGGACGAGAGAAGCTCGAGCGCCTTGGAGGCTACGCCGTCGGCATCGAGCTGATAGCGCGCGTAGAGGCCGGCCGGCGGACCGAGAACGACGTGGACGTCGGGCACGCCGTGGCGCAGGAGCGCCGTCGAAATGCCCGCGTCGGCGAGCGTCTCCGCGACGGCCGAGCCCAACCCGCCTGTGCGGTTGTGCTCCTCGACGCTGAGAATGGCGCTCGTCTCGCGGGCGGCCGCCAGGATCTCGTCGGTGTCGAGCGGCTTGATCGTGTGCATGTCGACGACGCGCACGGAGATGCCGTCGTTCGCCAGCGCTTCGGCGGCATCCAAGCAGGCGCGGACCTCGGAGCCGGTCGAGATCATCGTGAGGTCGCCGCCGTCGCGCAACCGCACGGCGCGACCGATTCGGAGGGCGGCGGGCGGCTCCGGGTACACCTCCGGATCCCGCCCGCGGCCGAGCCGGATGTACATCGCCCCCGGCCAGTCGAGCGACAGCCGCAGGATGGCGCGCAGCTCGTTGGCGTCGGCGGCAGACACGACGGTCAGGTCGGCGATCGTCCGCATGATGCCGATGTCCTCGAGGGAGTGGTGGCTCGTGCCGTAGTAGCCGAGGCTCATCCCGGAGTGGTGGCCGAGGAGGCGAACGGGCATGCCGGGGTAGGCGCAGTCGGTGCGGATCTGCTCGCAGGCGAGCAGGGCGAGGTAGGAGGCGAACGTCGCCACGAAGGGAATCTGGCCGGCGGCCGCCAGGCCGGCGGCGACCGACACCATGTTCTGCTCGGCTACGCCCATGTTGAAGAACCGGTCCGGGTGGCGCTTGGCGAAGTCGGCCGTCCGGTTGGCGTTGGCGAGGTCGGCCGTGAGCACGACGATGCGCTCGTCGTCCTCGGCGAGGTCGGCCAGCTCGGCACCGGCGACGAAGGCCGGTATCGTCCGCTCCGCGATGCCCTTCGACGACCGTGCGTCCCTCAAGGCGTGCTCGTCGCCGGCGCTCCCGCGGAAGACCTCGCTGAGGGCCTGCCCGCTCGCCGCCGCAGCCGGGGTCCCGGACCCGGTGGGCGTCGCCTGCTCAGCCATTGCGGGCTCCCGTCGCGACCGGGCGCAGGCCGGCCTGCAGCTCGGCGATGACGTCGTCGTAGTCGCTGCCGTTCAGGTTGCCGACGTGCCAGGCGACGTCGCCCTCCATCCGGCTCACGCCGCGTCCCTTCACGGTGTCGGCGATGATCACCTGCGGGGGCCCGACGGGATCGCTCTCGAGAGACGAGAAGGCATCGAGGAGAGCATCGAGGTCGTGGCCGTCGATGCGCTGCACTTTCCATCGGAAGGCGGCGAACTTGGCCTCGAGCGGCTCGATGCCCATGAGGTCCTCCGTGTGGCCGTCGATGGAGAGACGGTTGCGGTCGACGATGCACACGAGCGACCCGAGGCGGAACTGGCCGGCTGCCATGGCGGCCTCCCAGATCTGGCCCTCGGCCAACTCGCCGTCACCGGTGACGCAGTACGTTCGGTACGGCCGGTGCTGCACGCGCCCGGCAAGTGCCATGCCGACACAGACGGACAGCCCGTGGCCGAGCGAGCCCGAGCTGAAGTCGATGCCCTTGATCTTGCGCATGTCCGGGTGGTCCCCGAACGAGCTGCCGAGCCTCGTGTAGTCGTCGAGAGCGGAGGGAGCGAAGAAACCGACATCGGCCAGTACGGGGTAGAGGCCGATGGCGGCGTGCCCCTTGCTGAGAACGAAGCGGTCGCGATCGGGCCACGACGGCTCTTCCGGCCGGTAACGCAGCTCGGCGTAGTAGAGGGCCGCAAGGATCTCGGCGGCCGAGAACGTGCCGGTATAGTGACCGGCGCCGGCGATGCGCGTGAGTCGTACGGTCTCGAGACGGATGAACTTGGCGCGGTCGGCGAGTCGCTCGACGAGCTCCTGGCGCCCCGGGCTCGATCTCGGTGGATGCGGTGCTCTGGCTTGTGGCACTGGCTCTCCCTGCAGCGGTCCTCGTACCCGTTTCACCGTAGGGCGTGGCCGAACGTGGTTCCCCCGTGGCCGGTGTCGGCTGCTGAGCCTTGGCGGGACAGCGACGGCAGGCCGCCGGCCTCGCCTGCCCGGCCGTGCCACAATACATATCGGGCGCCCGATTATCAAGGAGGGAAGTCGCCCGTGGTTGAGGCAGACTCGAGCTGCTCGTCCCCGAGTGGGCGGGCGCGCAACCAGTAGTCTGCGGACATCCTTTCGTAACCCTCGAGCCGGGAAGGGAGACAGCTTGCCGAAGATCGTCGACCACGACGAGCGGCGACAGGAACTGGTCGAGGCGACATGGCGGGTCATCGCCCGCACGGGGATCGTCGGTGTCACGACTCGCGAGATCGCCCGCGAAGCCGGCGTCTCGACCGGCGTCCTGGCGCACTACTTCGGCGACAAGGAGGAGTTGCTGGCGACGACCCTTCGCCTCTCCCACCGCCAGGTGTACGAGCGCCTGCAGGTCCGGACGCAGGGTTTGATGGGGATCGCGGCGCTTCGCGTCATCATGCTGGAGGCCCTCCCCCTCGACGATCAACGCCTCCTCGAGGCGCAGATCGAGGTGAATTTCTGGTCGCTCGCCCTCGGCAACGAGGGCCTGCGCGACCTGCAGCACGACGAATTCGAGCGCTTCTGGGACGTACTGCACTACCGGGTGAGCGAGGCGCAGAAGCTCGGTGAGATATCGGTCGACCTCGACACGAGCGCCATCACCCACCAGCTCGTCAGCCTCGTCGAGGGCCTCTCCATCGAGGCCGTCCTCTATCCCGAGCGGGCGTTGCCGGCTCGCCAGGAGAAGGTCCTCGAGAGCTTCCTCACCCAAGTCAGCGCTGAGGCGCGCCGCAGTTGAGGACCTGATTGTAATCCGGGCGACTGATATAATACTTTGACTCCTTTGCCGCCCGAGCGGCAGTGCCGGTGTCCGTGACGTGATGTGACGACGTGATGTGGAGGGGGGTATGGACGAGTCGGTGGAAGGGGGCAGGCACCCGCGCGACCTGCCCCGCTACGACGACTTACCGGCGGCGGATCGAGGAGGCCGAAGCGGCTGGGGGATCTTCGGGGCGGGCGACTCTGTCGGGCTCATGCACCTGCAGACCGCGGATCGCACGCTTGCGGCCAGCAAGCTGGTGAGACGGGGTGTCGTCTTTCCCCTCGACGCCGCCCTCGATGGCGTCGAGCCGGCCCTCGACGCTGATCGCGGTCTTCCCCGTCATCGGGTCCTCTACCGGCCGGGGCCCGTGGAGGATTTCGACGACGTCTACGACAACTTCTACCCGCAGGCATCCAGCCAGTGGGACTCCCTGGCGCACGTCGCCTACGCCCCCGGGATCTTCTACAACGGCGCCTCCGCCGAAGACGTCCTCACGGGTGGGCGGAATACGATCGAGCACTGGGCCAAGCGAGGCATCGCCGGCCGGGCCGTCCTGCTCGATCTCGAGCGCACGCTCGGTGCCGGCGGCGGCTCCTATACCCCCGAGGGCGCCACCGCCTTCTCCGTGGCCGATCTCGAGCGGGCGCGTGAGAACGCCGGCGTCACCTATTCCACGGGTTGTGTCGTCCTGCTGCGAACCGGGTTTCTCGGCTGGTACCAGGCTCAGCCCGACGCCGTCAGGCGTCGCACGGCGCGGCGCTTGCAGGCGCCCGGTGTCGAACACTCCGAGGACATGGCGCGTTATCTCTGGGACAACGGGATCGCGGCGGTGGCTGCTGACACCTTTGCCGTCGAGGTCTGGCCTGCGGACTTCTCGGCAGAGGCATTCCCGTTCGGGTTCCTCCACCGCGTCCTCATCGGGCAGCTCGGCATGGCCCTCGGCGAGCTGTGGTCGCTCGACGCCCTGGCGGCAGACTGTGCCGAGGACGGCGTCTACGAGTGCTTCCTGACGAGTGCTCCGCTGCACGCGCGGCGGGGGATCGGCTCGCCCCCCAACGCCCTCGCCATCAAATAGCCCTCGCCAGCAGAGGAGATACGCGTGAACAGAGAAGTGTCCCCGTCATGACGACGCCCATCTTCTCCGGCATCGGCGTCGCCCTCTTGACCATTTTCGACGCCGACGGCGGGCTCGACACCGCCGCCACGGCCGACCTCGCCCGCCAGCTCGTCGAGCTCGGCGTGCGATCCGTGCTCGTCGCCGGCACGACGGGGGAGGCCTTCGCGCTCGAGGCCGAGGAACGGGGGCGGCTCGTGAGGGCCGTCAAGGAAGCCGTCCCGTCCGACGTCCCCGTGCTGGCCGGCGCCGGGGCGGCCTCCGGCCGCCAGGCGGCTGCCTTGACCCGGACGGTGCTCGACGCCGGAGCCGACGGTGTGCTGGCTCTGTCGCCCCCGCAGAGCTCCGATCCCCGGCCCTACTTCGAGACGGTGGCGGCGGCCGCCGAGGGGTCGGCCCTCCTCGCCTACCACTTTCCTGCCGTTTCGGCTCCCGGCCTGCCGGTGGCTGCGCTCGCCGAGCTGCCGGTCGTCGGCCTGAAGGACTCGAGCGGCGATCTCGCCCGCCTCTACGAGGAGCTCGACACCTTCGACGGTTGGCTGTACACGGGTTCGGCCAACCTCGTGCTCGTCGCCGGTGCCCTCCATTGTGCCGGCGCCATCCTGGCGATCGCCAACCTGCACCCGGAGCTGGCGGTGCTCGCCTTCTCGGGCGACGGGGGGGCACAACGGCAGCTGGCGGCAGCGGGGCGCGAGACCTCACGGCGGTGGCCGCATACCCTGAAGGAGGCCGTGTCGGCTCGATTCGGCACCTCCACGACGTCCCGCATGGGTTGAGGTCGCGCACCGTCATGGGCGAGCCGAGCCGTGCGGCCAGCGACGCCAGGGCGAGCTGGGTGGCTGCACCGGCCCCCCGAGTGCTCACCGTCGGCGTCCACATCCTCGACGTGCTCGGGCGCCCGGTCGACTCCCTCCCGCCCGGACAAGGGTCCGTGCCTCTCGAGGAGATCCGGCTGACGGCTGCCGGGACGGCGGCCGGCACGGCCGTCGATCTCGCCAAGCTCGGTGCGCAGGTGAGCTCCGTCGGGTGCATCGGCGACGACGCCGCCGGCAGGCTCGTGGTCGAGCTGCTGGCGGGCCACGGCGTCGACGTCTCCCATGTGGCGGTCGTGGATGGCGCCCAGACGGCGACGACCATCCTGCCGATTCGATCGAACGGTGAGCGGCCGGCGCTGCACGTGCGCGGGGCGGCCGGCATGATGACGCTGCAGCACGTCGACAGCGCCTTGCTGGGCGGGGCCGACGTGCTCCACCTCGGGGGCCCCGACGCCCTCGGGCGCTTCGGCGGGGAGCCGGCCACGACCGTCCTCGGCTGGGCGAGGGAGGCCGGCGTCACGACGACGCTCGACCTCCTGCGGCCCGGAGAGGTCCAGTCGCTCGAACGCCTGGCGCCCGTGCTCGCCCTCGCCGACTATTTCTTGCCGAACAACGACCAGCTCTTCGGGCTGACGGGAACGCGTGAGCTCGATACGGCGGCACGCCTTGTTCTCGCCCTCGGAGTGAAGGCGTTGGCCGTCACCCTCGGGAGTGAGGGTTGCGCCGTTTTCAGTGAGGAGGGGAGCTTCGCCCTCCCGGCGGCCGACGTGAACGTCGTCGACACGACCGGGTGCGGTGACGCCTTCAGCGCCGGCTTCATCCGCGCCCTCGGCGCCGGCGCCGACCTCGAGCAGGCGGCCTGGTTGGGGACGGCGGCCGGCGCCCTTGTCGCCCAGGGTCTGGGCTCCGATGCCGGCATCGTCGATCTCACGACGACGATGGACTTCCTCGCCAGCACCTCCTGGCACCCCCTCTAGCTCAGGGCTGGGGGTGCTTCAGCGCCGCCGTGAGGTCGATCTCGACGTCGACGCCCTGCCGGAAGGCGATGCCGGGCAGCGTCGTGCGGGCCGGTCGGTGGGCGGCGAAGACCTCGGCGTAGGCGGTGTCCATCTCGGCGAAGGCGGCGGCCTCGCGCAAGTAGACGCGGCACTGCAGGACGTGCGAGAGGTCGCTGCCGGCGCCCTCCAGCACGAGGGCGAGGTTCTGCAGGGCGCGCCTCGTCTGGGCGGCGACCCCGGTGGCGACCTCGCCGCTCTCCGGGTCCGTACCGAGCTGGCCGGAGCAATAGACGAGGCCGTCGTGGACGACGGCGTGCACGTACGTGCCCTTCGGGACCGGCAACGTCTCGACTAGGAGCCGCTCGATGTCGTCCTCGCTCGCCGTCATGGCTCTCCTCTCCCTCGCTGTCGTCGCCGTCGGTCGCCGTTCGGTCGCCGTCTCGTCGCCGTCGTTGTAGCAGGCGACGAGACGTGCCTGTGCGATTGGCTCCTCAGGGCGTGGGGAGCGCCGCCACGAGACGCTCGATGTCGCTGCGGTCGTTGAACAGGTGGCTCGAGACGCGTATGCGCCCATCGCGCACAGCGCACGCCACCTGCTGCTCCGCCAGGGCGCTGGCGACGCGGGCGGCGTCCCCGTCGGGCACGCGCGCCGAGACGATCCCGGACCGCTCGCCCTCCCTCCTCGAGCTCACGACGGGGTAGCCCTTCTCGTCGAGGGCGTCGATCACCGCGGCGCTCATGGCGAGGACCCAGTGGTTAATGAGCTCGACGCCGGCAGCGAGGAAGAGGTCGATGCTGGCGCCGAGCCCGTACATGCCCGCCAGGTTCGGCACGCTCGACTCGTAGCGCCGGGCGTCGGCCGGGTAGCGCAGGTTGTACTGCAACTGCTTGTCCAGAAATGGCGCATCTTCGATGCTCTTCCAGCCGGGGGCGGAGACGTGGAGCACCTCGCGCAGGGCCGGCGAGACGTAGCAGAAGCCGATGCCATAGCCCGAGCAGAGGCTCTTGTAGCCGTGGGCGGCCACGAGATCGGCGCCGAGCGAGGCGACGTCGACCCGGAGGGCCCCGGCGGCCTGCACGGCGTCCACGACCAGCCAGATCCCGCGCGCCTTGCACAGCTTCGAGATCTCCTCGATGGGGGCACGGAAGCCGTGATAGCAGTTGACGAGGCTCATGCAGACGACCCGCGTACGCTCGGACAGGACCGCTTCGACGTCGGCGACGTCGAAGCGGAAACGCCCGCCGTCGTGCACGAATCGGGCCGCCACGCCGCGCTCCTCGAGGGCGAGCCAGGGGTAGACGCCGCTCGGGAACTCCTGGTCGTAGAGGACGACCTCGTCGCCGGGCCGCCAGTCGAGACCGAGCGACACGAGGCTGAGTCCTTCCCCGGTGCTGTGGAGGAGGGCGACGTCGTCGGCATCGCACCCGATGAGGGCACCCACCTTGGCGCGGACCTGCGCCGCCCCTTCCCACCAGTGCCCGACGCCTTTGGCCCCACCGCCGGCCATCATCTCTTCGAGGAAGGCGGACTGCGCCCGCAGGTTGCAGGCCGGCAGGGGGCCATAGGTGGCGGTGTTGAACCACACCTTGTGTTGGGTGACGAGGAACTCCTCGCGGCGCAGCGACGCCAGCGCCTCGTCGGGGCGCACGAGATCGCTCACTCGCCGGCCCCGGCCTCGACCTCGCCGATGGCGCGCTCCGTGGCGATCGTCTGGTCGATGACGCCCTTGCCGGCCAGCTGCCCGTGGGCGAGGGCGGCGCCGGCGATACCCCGCTTGAGGCGGGAGCGCAGACCGCCGAAGTACCAGACGATGGGAACGATCTGGGCTCCGAAGGCGATCTCGGCGGCCGAGTGGAAGATCTGCGGGAGCGTGAAGTCGCAGATGAGGAAGATCTCCCACGCCATCGACACGACGATGAGGGGTATCGCCCAGCGCCCGAGGTCGAAGCCCTTCGATGGGGCGATCTTGTTTCGGCGCGCCCCGTAAGCGCCCACGATCGCCAGGTAGACGAAGCTGGCGAAGATGGGGGTGGCGCCGATGAGGTTGATGTAGGCGTTGCCGTTCTTGGCGGCAAAGACCATGACGGCGATGTAGAGCACGGTCGTGAGCACGAGGGCGGCGATCGGCGTGCGCGTCTTCTTGTGGACGCCGCCGAACAGCTTGGAGCCCGGGAACATGTTGTCCCTCGAGAGCGAGAAGATCAGCCGGCCGATGGCGGCGATCTGCACCACCATGAGGGCGAAGACCGAGTACACGACGGTCACGAGGAAGACGCGCGAGAAGACTGAGCCGAACCAGTACGTTGCGATGTAGGCGATGGGCGTGCTGCTGGCGGCCGCCTGCTGAAGGTTCGGGATCCCGAGGGCGAAGAAGATGAGGGTGATCATCCCGAGGACGCCCGAGATGACGACGGCCCAGATGATCGCCTTGGCGACGGTGCGCTGCACGCCGATGGCCTCTTCCCCGAGGTCGGCGCAGGCCTCGAAACCTCCGATCGTGAAGGCTCCCATCAGGAGCGCCAACCCCGCGGCGTACCAGGGTGCCTGCCCGTTGAGGGGACCGTGCTGGAAGATGAAGCTGGCGGGATGGATGTGGGGTGTCTTCACGAGGAAGGCGATGACGACGAGGACGCCGAGCACGAAGGTCCCGAGAATCTCGGTGACGACCGAGATGTTGTTGATCTTGGCGGCGAGCACGACACCGATGATGTTGACGAGCCCTGCGAGGACGAGGACGATGACCGAGATCGTGATCATGAGGGACAGGTTGCCGGTGTTGAGGCCGAGCACGGTGCCGATCATGGGGGAGAGCAGGAAGAGCGTCTCACCGCCGCTGGCGAGGGTGAAGCACGCCAGCAGGTTGAAGGCGACGAACCAGCCGAAACCCGGCCCGACGAGCCGGCCGCCCCACTGGTAGGAGTAGCCGGCCAAGGGGATTCTCGAGGCCAGCTCGGCGAGCACGAAGGCGAGCACGAGTGCGCCGCCGAAGGCGACCGGCCACAGCCAGATCGATGCTGCGCCGAAATGGGAGATGGCGAACTGGAAGTTCGTGAAGATGCCCGTCGTCAAGGAGATGACGGAGAACGAGATGGCGAACATGGAGAACATCTTCAAGGAGCGATGCAGCTCCTGTTTGTAGCCGAACTTGCTCAGCAGCTCTTCGTCGCCCGTCGTCGAAACCTGTGTCTTGTCTCTGATGCCCATCAGTTCCCCTCCTTGTCTCAACTGATCTCTTGTTTCGAAAAGCGAGAATGCGGCGTGGGCTCCGTCTCCCCGGAGCGCACCCGGTTTCCGGCAAACAGCCGGCACTATGTCGTCGACCGGCTGCTCCACCTCCTCGTGGCTGAGCGCGCCACCCGCTCGGGCACGACCGGGAAGCCGTTGCCCGGCCGCGTCGGCACCTCGATGCAGCCGTCGTTGCCGACCTCGAAGGTGGGCTCGACGAGATCCTCCGCGTAGAAGATGCGAGTGGGCGACATGTCCGCGTGCAGCGTGAAGCCGGGCAGCGACGCCAGGGCGAGATTGAAGCCGCGCCCGATACCGGTCTCGAGCATGCCGCCACACCAGGTGGGCACTCCGCTCTGCACGCAGAGGTCGTGCACCGCCACGCTCGTAAGGAGGCCGCCGAGCCTCGGCGGTTTGATGTTGACGATCCGTCCCGCCTTCAGGTGAAGCGCCGTGCGCGTGACGTTCAGGCTGGAGGCACTCTCGTCGAGGCACAGCGCCGTCTCGAGGCGCGCCTGCAGCATCGACATCTCGACGAGGGCATCTCCCGGCAGCGGCTGCTCGATCATGAGCAGCTCGAGCTCGTCGAGCTCGTCCCAGGGTCCTGTCTCGAGGCGGTAGCCGCAGTTGCCGTCGACCGACAGCGGCAGCGCCGGGAAGGCTGCCTTGACGGCGGCGGCCGGCGACACGTCCCAGCCGGGGGCGATCTTCAACTTGATGCGGCCGAAGCCCTCCTGCACGCGCTCGGCGACTTCGTCCAGCAGCAGCTCGACGGTGTCGTGGATGGGCAGGCTCTCGCCGACGGGAATCCCCTCCCGCACACCGCCCCAGAGGCGGGCGAGGGGAACTGCCAGCCGCTCTGAGGCGATCGCCCAGACGGCGGATTCGACGGCACACTTGGCGTAGTTCTGGCCGAGGAAGCCGGCCCAGGAGGCCGCCAGCTCGGCCGGGCCGGCGAAACTGCCGCCCACGACGGCGGGCAGGATGAGGTCGACGAGCGCAGACCAGGTGCTCTCGGCCGTGTCGACGCCGAAGAAGGGCCGCTCGAACACGGGTGCCTCGCCCCACCCCGTGACGCCGTCGGCATCCTCGAGGCGCACGATGACGACGCGCTTTCTCGGTGCCGAGGCGCCGTAGGCGGACCGGAAGCTGCGGCGCAGCGACAGCGCCACCATGAAGACGTCTGCCCGCTGCAGACGGACGGGCACCTCGAGCTCGCGCAGGCGATCGAGACGGGCCGCGCCCAGGCGGTCCGGCCCCACGAGTGCAGAGGTCGCCACGGACATCAGAGCATCTCCCGGTACTCGGCGACTTCCCAGTCGCTCACGTGGTTGAGGTACCGCTGCCAGTCGAAACGCAACAGTTCGGTGTAGGTGCGTGCGAAGGTCGCGCCGAGCGCCTCCGAGAGCGCTTCGTCTCCCGAGAGGGCGTCGAGGGCCTCGACGAGGCAGCCGGGGAGGCGCTCGTAGCGGATGTCGTCGAAGAGGTTGCCTTCGGCGGGCTCGCCCGGTTCGAGCCGGCGGCGAACGCCGTCGACGCCGGCGGCCACCATGGCGGAGGCGAGCAGGTAGGGGTTGGCGTCGGAGCTCCCGAGGCGGTTCTCGATGCGCGAGTCGGCACCTGCTGGGAGGTAGCGCAGGAGCGCCGTGCGGTTCTGTACGCCCCAGCAGATCTGGATGGGGGCCCACGTGCCTCGCTGGTAGCGCTTGTAGGCCGTGACGGTGGGCGCTGCCAGGGCCGTCATGGCAGCGGCATGAACGATCTGGCCGCCGATGTAGTGCCGTCCCGTCTCGAGCGGCCGCTCCGGTGCATCCGGGTCGTAGAACAGGTTGGCGCCGTCGACGCCGAGGAGCGATTGGTGCAAGTGGTAGCCGCTCGGCGGCGTCTCGGACCGGTTCGTCGGCTTCGCCATGAACGTCGCCTCCAGCCCGAGCGATCGAGCCACCTCCTTGATGGCGATCTTCAAGGCGACGAGCTGGTCGATGGCGGCGACGCCGGTGGCGGGCTCGAGGTTGACCTCGAACTGTCCCGCCCCGTGCTCACTGAAGATCTCGTAGAGGCGGATCCCCATCGTCGTAGCCGTGCTCTGCAAGGTGTCGACGAACTCCTGCGCCAGCCCGAGGGCGTTGACGGAGAACCACGACTGTTCGCCGAAGATCGTCTCGAAGCCGTCGCCACCGCCTTGTGGGCGAAAGACGTAGAACTCGAGCTCGTTGCCGAACACCGGCTCGATCCGCAGGGCGCGGGCGTCTTCCAGCACGCGGCGGAAGACCGATCGCGGCGTCGCCACGACGTTGCCCTCCTCGTCGTACAGGTCGGTCAGCACGTGCGCCGTCGCCGGCGTCCAGGGCAGCACGGCAAAGGTGGAGGGGTCGAGCCGTAGGACACCGTTGCGGTAGCCGATGTCCTCGCTGTAGGCGCGCTCGCCGGGCGAATGGCGTTCCCAAAGGTTGCAGGCAAGCAACGGGATGGCGAAGGGGTGACCGTCGGCGAGGGCTCGCTCGAAACGCTCGACCGGAACGACCTTTCCCCGCGGCACGCCGTACAGGTCGGTCACGACGAGGCGGACGTTGCGGATCGCCTCGTCCCTCACGCGCTTGAGGAGCTCGGCTCGCATGGCGGCGTCGTCCTCCTCCCCGACCTCGCTCTTGAGCTCCATCTCCCCCCTCCTGTCACTCGGTCAGCGCCGTCTCGCTCCGCCCACCCGGGCCGGAGAGAGCCGTCACGTCGTTGTCTGTGGGCCTGCCTTCGCCTTCGGCCTCGCTGTTGTCTTCGCCGGCCGTCTGGCGCCTTTGCCGGCCGTTCGGGGTGATCTCGCCACCTGGTTCTCACCTGTCGCCGTTCGGCTCTCGAGTGCGGCTTCGACGGCGTGCGCCGTGACGCCGATGTGAGCGCGCATGGCCGCCTCCGCCCCGGCGCCGTCGCCGGCGCGCAAGCAAGCGATGAGCCGTCCGTGGCACTCGACGGAATCGTTTCGTCGATCGACGGACGGGTCGAGCAGATCCAGGCCCGGTGCCAGCCAGACCCGGATGTCCCGTACGGCATCGATGAGGTACTGGTTGCGGCAGGCCGCCGCGATGGCCTTATGGATGGCGACGTCGATAGCCCGGAAGCGTCCGCGTGGCACCGACGGCCAGTGGCGCTCCTCCTCGTGCAGCCGATCGAGCATCGCCAGCTCCACGGGCTCGATGCGGACAGCCGCCAGCGAGGCCACGAGGGGCTCCACGGCGGCGCGGAATTCGAAGAGCTGCCGCAGGTCCTCCGCCCGTCCCCGCAGCCGGTCCGCAGCCAGATCGAGGCCCGGATCGAGGACGAGCGCCCCGCCGTAACGACCCCGCTGCATGCGGACGTACTTGTGGTCCTCGAGCCAGCGCAGTCCCTCTCGCACGGCCATGCGGTTGACACCCAGCTGCTCGCACAGCTCCGCCTCGGAAGGCAGGCGCTCGTCGGGCAGGTACTCGTGCAGCCTGATGGCCTGCAGCAACAGGGAGGCGACCTGCTCGCCGAGGCGTTGCCGGGTGGGCTGCGCCCCGCCCACGACCGTCCGGTCGGCCGCCAGCTCCCTCACCTCGCCGCTCCCCGCCGCCGTGCCGTGGCCGACCTCACAACGTGCCCGACCCTTCGACGGCACGTCGCTCCGTGGCCCGTGGGAAGACGAGCTCGAACAACGAGTCGTCGGCCGAGTGGAGCTCGGTCGCCGCCACCATCGTGTCGCCGTCGCGGAAGGTCCACAGGCGGTTGCCGTCGTAGCTGCTGTAGAGGGCGACCTGCCCGTCGCCGTCCAAGGCGGCCAGGTTGGCGCGTCCACCCAGCTTGGAGTGCACCGTCTCGAGGGCCTCGGCCATCGGTGCCCCGGCGGCAAGGAGGTCCTGGAACATGACGAAACCCACCTCGCTGTCGGCGGCGCCCGAGAGCCGGTCGGCGTAGGTCGGGCGGTACTCGTCCTCCTCGATGAAGCGACCGTTATGAGCAAAGGCGAGCGTCTCGGCGTCGTCGAGGAACGGTTGGGTGTCAGCCATCTGGATCGTGGAGAGCTTGCTCGGCCGTCGGAAGTGCACGAGGAAATGCGTCGATCGGACGGAGGCGAGGCGTTGTGCCACCTCCGGCTCGTTGCTGAGCCTGCCGACGGAGCGGTAGCGCTCCACCCGACCGCCGTCGAGCCAGGCGACGCCCCACCCGAAGTTGGCCGACCCGTAGTACTCCATGGCCCGCGCCGAGTCCACGACCGTCGAGAACGTCATCGGAGTTGCGCTCGTCACGACCAGGATCTCGCACACGCTTGGCCTTCCCCCTCGTCTCTATCGGTCGCTCACGTAGACGTTCTTGACCTCGGTGAAGTCGTAGAGGCCTTCGAGGCCCTGCTCCTTGCCGAGGCCGCTCTGCCCGTAACCCCCGAAGGGGGCCTGGATGTAGGAGCTGGAGTCCGAGTTGACGCTCAACAGCCCGGAGCGGATCTCGCGGGCGACTCGGATCGCGCGGCCGATGTCGCGGGTCCAGAGCGATCCGCTGAGGCCGTAGCGCGTGGCGTTGGCGAGGGCGACCGCCTCGGCTTCCTCGTCGAAGCACAGCACCGTGGCGACCGGCCCGAAGACCTCCTCAGTGGCGATCTCGCTCTCCGGCTTGGCATCGATGACGACGGTGGGGGAGATGGCGTTGCCGGCCTCCAGGCCAGTCATGCGCACGACCTCGCCGCCGCAGACGAGCTCGGCCCCGTCCGTCGTAGCCCGCTCGAGAAACCCGAGCACGCGGTCTCGCTGCTCGGCCGAGATCAGGCTGCCGAGCTTGATGGCCGGGTCGAGCGGGTCCCCCTGCGGCACCTGCGCTGCCTCCTTGGCGAGCAGGTCGACGAACTCCTCAAAGATGGGGCGCTGCACGATCATGCGGCTACGGGAGCAGCAGTCCTGGCCGGAGTTCGCAAAGACGGCCGCCACGGCGGATCGCGCCACCTCGGCGACGGGGGCGTCGGAGAAGACCACGTTCGGCGACTTGCCCCCGAGCTCGAGACTGACGCGCTTGATGCCGGGCGCCGCTCTCGTGAGGATGTCGGTCCCCGTCGCCGTACTGCCCGTGAAGCTGATCTTGGCGACGTCGGGGTGCGACACGAGCTCCTGGCCGAGCTGGCGGGTCGAGCCCGTGACGACGTTGACGACACCGGGTGGCACGCCGGCCTCGGCGCAGATGCGGGCGAGGGCCAGGGCGGTGAGCGGTGTTGGCGGTGCTGGCTTGAGCACGACCGAGTTGCCGGCGGCCAGTGCCGGCGCCGTCTTCTTGGCGGCGATGGCGATGGGCCCGTTCCAAGGCACGATGAGGGCGCAAACGCCGATGGGCTCGCGAAGGGTGAAGTCGAGGCCGGTGGCGTTTACGGGGATGGTTTGGCCGGTCATGTGGTTGACGGCGGCGCCATAGAAGCGGAAGTAGCGGGCGGCGGCGCCTACCTCGGCGCGGCAGTCGCCGATGGGCTTGCCCGAGCAGACAGACTCGGTGAGGGCGAGCTCATCGAGGCATGACTCGATGGCGGCCGCCACCTTGAGAAGGATCTCGCCGCGACGCGGCGCCGGCAGGTGACGCCAGCGGCCGTCCAGGAAGGATCCTCGAGCGCTGGCGACGGCGGCCGAGACGTCCGAGGCGGCCGCCTCGGCGACATCGGCGACGAGAGAGCCGTTTGCCGGGTTCCGGACTGAGTACGTGTCGCCGCTGCCGGCGGCGACCTCTGCGCCGTCGATCCAGAGCCGGGCGTGCACGATTGTGCGCGGCGGGGCCGCCGTCACGCCGCTCATACGGCCGTGTACCCCCCGTCGACGACGAAGAAGGCGCCCGTGATCCAGCTCGAGTCGTCGGAGGCGAGGAAGAGGGCCATCTTGGCGACGTCCTCCGGTTGCCCCCATCGCCCGAGGGGGACGTGCGACTCGACGGCTCGCTCGTACTCGGGCGTGAATGGCCCGGCCAGCGGTGTCTTGATGGCACCGGGGAAGATGCAGTTGCAGCGGATCTGGTACTTGGCGTGCTCCACCGCCAGTGTGCGCGTCATCGCCACGACACCTCCTTTGGCGGCGGTGTAGGCGTCGGAGGCGCCCGAGCCGACACGGAGGGCCGCGATGCTCGAGACGTTGATGATGGAGCCCTTGCCCACCTTTTGCATCTCGGGGATGGCGTATTTGCAGCCGAGGTAGGTGCCCTTCAGGTTGACCTCGAGGGTGCGGTCCCAGATGTTCTCCTCCAGCAGGGGGGAGGGAGCGTCGGTGATGCCCGGCCGGTAGTTGCCTTGGGCGGAGAACCAGAGCCCGGCGTTGTTGTAGAGGATGTCGAGACGCCCGAACTCGGTCACGGCCGTCTGCACGGTCGCCTGTACCTGCTTGGAGTCCGAGACGTCACACGGTGCGAACACGGCGCTGGCACCCGTGACCGTCAGTTCCTTGGTGACCTCCTCGCCCGTCTCGGCGTTGACGTCGGCCACCACGACGGCGGCGCCCTCGGAGGTGAACAGCCGAGCCGCCGCCGCCCCCTGGCCGCTGCCCGCTCCGGTGATGATGGCGACGAGCCCGTCAAGCTTTCCCACTGAGAAGACCCTCCCGAGGTCAGAGCCGAATGGAACAGCCGGCTCGTCTGGTATCCGAGTAGGTACCAGCGAGCAGGCGACGACGTAGGTACCGGGCGACTGGCGGCGACATCGGCGCGAGGCGCACCGTCAAGCCCGCCGATGGCGTGCCCAACCGTGGTCCCCCTTCCTGTCCCGTCAACTCAATACAGCTAAACATATGCAGGTTTAACTAGTTTTGCGGATTGTAATCAGCCGCCCGCCCCGTTTGCAACGGGCAAATGTCTCGGGTGGTCGCTCAGGCGGGGCGCCACCGGTCGGAGCCGTGCCCCCAGTACTTATATCATGCGGCCGGTAAAAAATCATCACCTCGAGTCGGGTTTCTCCTCGCTGCGCCCTGGGATGATCCGGACAGGCGCCGCCGTCCCCACGAGCGGGGTTCCTTCGGGCGATTCCTCGCATTAGGCCGCTCGATCCAGCACGCCGTCGTTCTCGGCCGCTGCGTCCGCTTCGCCGCGCGGCGCCAGTCACCGGCTGGCTGTGTCTGGAAGGGATATCGGCGGATCGCGCGAGAACCTGGGCCGTATGGAGGAGCCGCCCGGAGGGCGCCGACGCCTCGGGAAGTGCTCGTGGCGGCGAGCCTCGCCTGCCGTTCGGCCGCGCCGGGCGCCTCTCGATGGCGGCGCCCGCCGTTACGCTCGCTTGGAAATGTCCGACCCGACGACCCTGGCATCGCGTTCCGTCGCCCGCCGGCGCCGGTCGGCCGGTCTCACCGCCTCCGTTCTCGCGGCCGTCGGATGGGGCTTCGGAGGGGTGTTCGCCACCTTGACGTTCGCCCCCGGGCTCGTGCTGACCTTCTACCGGGTGTGGTTGGGCGCTTGCCTTCTCGTGGTCGTGCTGTACGCCTCCGGACGGCGCTTGAGCTTAGGCACGCTGCGGGCGACGTGGCTCGGCGGCGTGCTGTTGGCGGGCGACATGTCGATGTTCTTCAGTGCCGTCAAGCTCACGAGCGTCGTGGACGCCACCGTCATCGGGGCAGCCCAGCCGGTGCTCGTGATCATTGCGGCGCGCCCCCTCTTCGGCGAACGGATCGGGCGGTGGGACCTGTGCTGGATCGTCGTCGCCCTCGGGGGCGTCGTGGCTGCCGTCCTCGGTCCCGGCGTGACGAACCACCACGAGGTCGTCGGCGACGTGCTGGCGGTGGGCGCCATGCTCTCGTGGTCCGCCTACTGGCTCGTCTCCAAGCACGCCCGGGCCGTGTCGGATGCTCTCGAGTACACCGCCGGTGTGACGATCGTGGCGGCCCTCACCATGGTGCCGATCGTCCTTCTGTCCGGGCAGAGCCTCGCTCGCGTGAAGGCGGCCGACTGGCTGTGGATCAGTCTGCTGGCGGTCGTGCCGGGAAGCGCCCATCTCATGATGAACTGGGCACACCGCTACGTCGATGCGTCCATCTCCTCGGTGATCGGCTCGAGCAACCCGATCGTGGCCGCGGCTGCCGCCCTCGTCATACTCGGACAGCCCCTCACGGCGATTCAGGTCGGCGGCGGCCTCGTCGGGCTCGTGGCCATCACCGTCGTCGCCAGGCGACATCGTCGGCCGGCGGAGGCGCCTGCCCGGCGGGGCGCAGGCGCCTCCGTGTCCTAGCGGACTTGCTCGTGAACGACTGTCTCGCGACCTTGCGAGTCGACCGATTGCTTGTCGTAGGTTGAGCGGCGACTGCCGCTGCGCGCTGTGGCGAAGAGTGCCGTCGAGATGACGAGGCCCGCCACCCCGGCGATCATCAAGACGATGCCCACCGTGCTGAGCTTGAAGCCGTGCGTCGGCACCGTGATCGCCCAGTACATGATTGCACCAGCGGCGATCGCCAGGATACTGAACGCGATGCCCGTGCCGTAGTTCGATCCATTCCTCATCGTGCCACACACCTTCTCTCTAGTTCCGGTAACTGTACTCCAGTTTAAAAAAACTAGCAATAAATTTCCAGAAAACGTGGTACGATACTCCAGTGATGGACGAATGGAGCTTCCTCACCAAACATGCTCGGGCACTGATCTGCATCGCCCAGGACCCCGGAGTGCGACTGCGCGACATCGCAGGCGAGCTCGGCGTCACCGAGCGCAGTGCCTACGGGATCGTCAACGACCTCACGGCGGCCGGGTACGTCGTCAAGGACAAGGACGGCCGCCGTAATCGCTACGAGATTCAGGCCCACCTACCGCTTAGGGACGCCATCGCGCGGGAGCGGACGATCGGCGAGGTCCTCGCGATCCTTGTCGACCCTCGCTCCGACGTTGCGACGACGCCTCGCCCTGCCGCGGCCGGAAGTGGCTCCACCGCCCCTGCTCGCCGCCCGAGGGCAACCCGAGGGGCGCATCGTGACTGACACAAGCACCGACACCACGGCCGTGGAGCGGGATGCTCAGCCTGAGGAACCTGACGTCGTCCGCACTGTCGCGGCTCCGCCCGAGGCGGTGACAGGACCGGCGACCACGAACGGCACCGCACCGGCGACCACGAACGGCACCGCCTCACCGGTGGTGTCACCGACGCGTATCTCGGCAACGTGGGTGGGCATCCTCGTCGGCGCCTCTGTGCTGACCCTGTTGCTGGTGTTCATCCTTCAGAACACGAAATCGGTCAAAGTCTCGTTCCTGAGCGCCAACGGGCACATCCCCCTCGGCGTGGCTCTCATCTTCGCGGCGCTCGGCGGCGTGCTTCTCGCCGCCGTGGCCGCCTCCCTGCGCATCCTGCAGGTACGCCGTCGGCTTGGCGGCGACTCAGGGTCATCGACTGCGCCACCGCCCGCCACTTCTGTGGGCGAGGAGCCGTGACAGCAGCGAACCGCCAGATTCGAACAGGCACAATTCACCACAACACGGCCGGTGAGAACCCGTCCAGAGGGCAGGAAGTCCAATGAACAGCAACCCCGTAGCGTTGCTCGGCAACCCGGCTGACCGCAGCACGCCGGCCGTACTCGACTGGCTGCGCCAATCAAAGATCATGACGGTCGGCTGGCTGGCGGTCCGGGTCTGGGTCGGCATCATGTGGATGCAGGCCGGCTGGGCCAAGTTGTGGGGGGCGGAGAACCCGTTCTTCCTCCACCACAATGGAGCGGGTGTCGCCGGGTTTGCAGCCCACGGTGTTCCTGCCTACAGCTGGTGGGGCACCTTCCTGCACAGTTTCGTCGTCCCGAACGCTGGCTGGATCGGCATTCTCGTCGCCGTCGGAGAGTTCGCCATCGGGACCGCCCTCGTGCTCGGCTTCTTCACCCGCACGGCGGCCCTCGCCAGCCTCCTGCTGCTGTTCACCTACGTCATGTCGGGCACGGCCAGCGTGTGCGGCTGGTACGCGCTCTTTGCCATCGTTGTTCTCTTCACCTGGAGATCCTCGAGCTGGATCGGGATGGACGGGCTATTCGCCGGCTACCGCCAGCGCCATCACGACCGCCGGCTGGCGTCGCAAAGCGCGGTTGTGATCGGCTCTCCTGAGCCCGCTGTTCAGCCCGCCGTCATCTAGCGGGTTCCGGCCTCGCTGACTCGAAGCCGATGCGGTCTGCGCTACGCAGGCCGCATCGGCGCGCTCCGGTTGCCCGACGCTGTCGAGCACCGGCGTCCAGTGTCCTCATCGACGGGCGTCGTAGCCGAGGGTGCCGCCGACGACCGTGGCTACGACCGGCACGTCGCGTATCTCGGAAGCCCTGACGTCGCGGGGATCTGCCCCGAGCACGACGAAGTCGGCCAGCTGCCCGAGGGCGAGCGACCCCCGGTCGCCCTCGGTCCGTTCGGCGAAGGCGGATCCGACCGAGTACGCCCTCATCGCCTGCTCCACACTGAGCGACTCATCCTCCGCGAATGCGGCCCCGCTCTCCGTACGCCGGTTCGCCATGTCGTGGATGCCGAGGAGGGGGCGGCCGTCCACGACGGGTCGGTCCGAGCTCCCCGGCAGGGTGACACCGGCATCGAGAAAGCTCGCCAGGCGATAGGCATGCCGTGCCCGCTCCTCGCCGAGGGCAGCCAGCATGCCGTCGCCGATCTCGCCGATGAAGCGTCCCTGCGGCACGGGGATCACGCCGAGCTCGGCGATGCGGGCGAGCGAGGCGGGCGGCGTCACGCCGCAGTGCTCGATGCGGTGGCGGTGGTCTGCCCGCGGGGCGCGGGCGAGGGCCTCGGCGTAGCAGTCGAGCACGAAGGAGACGGCGGCATCCCCGATGGCATGTGTCGCCACCTGCCAGCCCGCCAGGTGGGCACCGACGATGACCGAGCGCAGGTGTTCGGGGTCGGCTTGCGCATAACCGCTGTTGTCAGGGTCGTCCTCGAAGCCGTGCTCCATCCAGCAGGTGCGGCCGATGAGCGAACCATCCGAGAAGACCTTGACTGGCCCGAGGCGCAGCCATTCGTCGCCGAGGCCGGTGCGCAGCCCCGTCGCCAGGCCGAGGGCTGAGCGCATGTCGTCGTCCTCGTGTCCGGCGACGGCCGCCAGCACATCGGAGGACGGCATGACGGTCGACCGCACGCGGAGGCGGCCCGTCTCCCTCGCCAGCTGGTAGGCGGCCAGCTCGACCGGGCTCTGCCCGATCCAGCCGCCGGCGATGCCGGCGTCACACACCGAGGTGAGGCCCTCGGAGAGGTAGACGTCGTGCGCCCGGCCGATGGCCGTCGCGATCGCCTCGAGCGATCGGGGCAGCACGAGCGCCTGCACGAGGGCTTGTGCCCGATCCTGCAGGAGGCCGGTCGGCCGGCCGTCCTCGTCTCGCACCACCGAGCCGCCCTCGATCGGTCCCTCGAGTGCCGGCCCGATGGCCTCGAGGACGACGGAATTCACGACGCACATGTGCCCCGAGGTGTGCTGCAGCCAGACGGGCCGCCCTCCCGCCGCCTCGTCGAGACGCTGGCGAGCGGGATGCGACCCGCCGATCTTGTTCTGGTCGTAGCCGGCACCTATCACCCAGCCGCCCGCCTGAGTAGTCCGTGCCCGGGCGGCGACGGCGCCGTAGAGCTCGTCGAGCGAGGAGACGGGGGGCGTCGACAGGTCGAGCTCCCCGAGGGAGATGCCGTAGCTCGGCGTGTGGCAGTGGGCGTCGTGGAAACCGGGAAAGACGGCCAACTCGCCGAAGTCCTCCCGCACGCGGGCAGTGGCCGACAGCGACTCGGCGTCGTCGTCGAATGCGACGATGCGGCCGTGCAGGACGGCGATTGCCCGCGCCGTCGGCCGCTCCCGGCACCAGGTGTTCACTCGGCCTCGGAAGACGGCGTCTACGATCACACTGTCATCGTGCCATGAGGAGCTGACGCCGAGCCCAGGTGGCGAACGGCCGGGCTACTGCGGTCGGCGCTGCACCGCGGGGAGACGGGAATTCTTGTCCCAGCCGCCTTGCGCCTGCTCGCAGCTCCTGCCAAGATCTCCGTCGTGGACCTGTCAGACAACCTGGCAACTAGGTTGGCAAGTGACTCCGACGACAGCCTCGTCCTTTCCAGAGTGGCCAGGCGGAGCGCCGCCGAGGAGGTACGCGCCCAGCTCGTGGCGATCATCGAGTCGGGCCAGCTGCAGGTGAACGACCGGCTGCCGTCGGAGGCAGAGCTCTCCCGCCGCTTCGGGGTCAGCCGCCCGATCGTACGGGAAGCCCTTGGCAGCCTGCAGGCACTCGGCCTCACCGAGCCGCAGCCGGGCCGCGGTACCTTCGTCGCCTCCAACGTCACCAAGATGACGCTCTCGTTCGGTCAGTACTCGTCATCTGACCTGAACGAGATTCGGCGCTGCCTGGAGGTGCCTGCGGCCCGGCTGGCGGCCGAGCGGCGCCAATCCGAGCATGTCGCCGGGCTGCGCCACATTCTGGCGGAGCACGACGTCGCCACGACCTCGGAGGATGCCGTCCGTTACGACGGCCTCTTCCACTGCGCCATCGCACGCGCCACGGGGAACATGCTCTTTCTCCGCCTCATCGAGGACTTGCGAGAGATCCTGCAGGAGCAGTCGCTGGCGGTCTCGGCTTTGCGGAACCGGGGGGCGATGGCCGCCGAGGAGCATCGAGCCGTGCTGGAGGCCATCGATCGCGGCGACGGGCAGGCGGCCGCCGTTGCGATGGATGCCCACCTCGACGCCGTCGAGGTCGCTATCCAGCAGCTGGCACGGGAGCGATCGCGCTCGCCGAGGCTGCGGTCGTCCCGCCGACCGCTGAGCGGTCAGGCCGCCGAGACGAGCTCCAGGAAAAGCGGGGCGAAACGGACCACGAGAACAAAGCCAACGAAGGAGCTGTCATGAGCCTCGAGGGAAGACGTGTAGCGGTGCTCGCCGAGGAGGGATACCAGGAGCTCGAGCTCTGGTACCCGGTGATGCGTTTCCGGGAGGAAGGCGCCGACGTGGTCATCGCCGCGCCCCAGTCCACGAGTGCCTACGAGAGCCGCCTCGGCTACCCGTTGCTCGCTCAGACGACGATCGCCGAGCTCGACCCGGGTGCCTTCGATGCGGTCGTCGTGCCCGGTGGAGAAGCGGGGAAACGATTGAGCGGCTCCGACGAAGCCGTCGAGCTCGTTCGCAAGGCGCAGGCGAGCGGTGCCCTCACGGCCGCCCTCGGCAGCGGGATCGAGATCCTGGTCGCCGGTGTCGTCGAGAGCCGGCGGGTCGCCGGCGAGAGCACGGAGGACGTGGTCGTCGACGACGGCGTCATCACGGCACGGGACGCCGACGACCTGCCGGCCTTCGTACGTGCGATCCGCCAATCGCTCGCCGCAGGCCAGAGCTGACGAGAGGGGAGACACCATGACGAAGATCCGGACCGTCACCGGCGACATCGCACGAGAGGACGCTGGGATCACGCTCACCCACGAGCACATCCTCTACGCCAACCCGGGGGTCGAATTCGACCGCAAGGCCGCCTTCGACCTCGACACCGTCGCCGAGGAGGTGGCCGCCACGATGCGGGCGGGTATGGCCGACTACGGGGTCAAGACCATCGTCGACATGACCGCCTGCGAGCTCGGTCGCCACCCCCGCCTCATCGAGGAGGTGGCACGGCGCAGCGGGATGCAGATTGTCGCCATCACTGGTTTCTTTCCCGACCGCATCGGAATCCCGTACCACTGGCGCGTGCAATCGGTCGACTACATCCGGGACCACTTCATCTCCGACATCACCGAAGGCATGGCCTTTGCGCACGAGGCGACTGACATCAAGGCGGGCGCCATCAAGGTCGCCACCGGTTCGGGGGACTGGCAGGGGGGACCGTCGCCCACCACGGCCGAGGGTCACCACATGACACCGCCAGAGGTGCGCATCGTACGGGCTGCCGGGCGTGCCCAGGCGCAGCTGGGATGCTGCGTCAACACCCACACCGAACCGCAGGACTTCTCACTGCGCAACGCCGGCATCGAGCAGCTCGACCTCCTTGAGTCCGAAGGGGCCGACCCGGCAAAGGTCATCATCGGGCACCCGTTCGTCAACCCCCACCTCGAGCAGCTCCTCGAGATCTGCAAGCGGGGGGCGAGCCTGCAGGTGGACCACATCGGGATCCCGTGGCAGAACCCGAGCGCCGAGGCGCTCGACGAGGCCATGGCGAACGCCGTCTGCAGTCTCGCCGCGGCCGGCCACATCGACCAGATCGTGTTCACCTACGACCGCTTCTTCCACCACTGCCGAGGTCCAATCACCGAGGACGAGCCGGAGATGCTGAACGAGCGGGTCGACTTCGGCTACATGTTCGACAGCTTCTTGCCGCGGCTCTCGAAGAAGGGCTTCACGGAAGAGGACATCAGAAAGGTGCTCGTCGACAACCCCAGTCGGCTACTTGCCTTCTGATGGCAACACACGCTCTGTTCCCCGCCTGCAAGGAAGGACGTCTCTGATGAAGATCACCGACGCACGCATCGCCGTGCTCGCCGAGAACCAGTACCAGGAGCTCGAGCTCTGGTACCCGGTGCTGAGGTTCCGGGAGGACAACGCCAAGGTCTCCATCGTGGGGCCGAAAGCGGGGCAGGTCTACGGCAGCAAGCTCGGCTATCCAGTCGTCCCGGACGTGTCCATCGACGAGGTGGATCCGGATGACTTCGACTGCGTGATCGTGCCCGGCGGCTTCTCGCCCGAGTCGATTCGCCGCAATGCCGCCATGATCGATCTCGTCCGTCGCGTGCACGAGCGCGACGGCGTCGTGGCGGCCATCTGCCACGCCGGCTGGGTGCTGGCGACGGCAGGGCTGGCCAAGGGTCGTCGGCTCACGTGCGTATCGGTCATCCAGGACGACGTCAAGAACGCCGGCGCCGACTACGTGGACGAGCCGGTGGTACGAGACGGCAACATCATCACCTCTCGGCTCCCCAACGACCTTCCGGACTTCTGCCGCGTCATCAAGGAGGCGATCTGCGAGCTGCCCGAGCGGACGACCGACGATGAGTCCGGACGCAGCTACCCAAGCACCGCCTCAGCAAACTACGCCGCCCCTGTCAAGGTGAAGACGGGTGCCATCGGCCCCGGCTCGGCCAACTACATCATGTACGCCGCCAGCGGAAAGGCGCTTGCGTGACGGAGGTGGCCTTTCCGGTCGAGATGCCGCGACTCGAGCTGCGCGGCTCGGCGCTCGAGCGCGGCCGTCAATACGGCGAGAAGGCACGCGATCGCGTTCGTCGTTCCGTCGACTCCTACCGCCGCGTCTTCGAGCATTACGCCCAGTGGGACTGGCCGACTGTCGTGCAGCAGGCGCGTCGCTACGTCGGGGCAATCGAGCAGTTCGCCCCGCACGCCCTCGAGGAGATGAAAGGGATCGCCGAGGGTGCGGGCCTCCAGTTCGAAGACGTGCTCGCACTGAACGTCCGCAGCGAGGTCATGTTCGCCTCCGGGGCCAACGCCAACGCCAACATCTCGGACGCTCTCGCCAACGAGTGCTCGGCGTTCGCCGTCCTGCCGGAAGCTTCTCTTTCGGGCCACACCCTCGTCGGCCAGAACTGGGACTGGCTGCTGCACGCCCGCGAAACGATCGTGTTCCTCGACGTCAAGCGCGACGACGGGCCGGACTTCGTCACGATCGTGGAGGCCGGATTGCTTGCCAAGACCGGCATGAACTCCTCGGGCCTCGCCGTTTGCACGAACACCCTTGTGAGTGTGCTCGACGACGGTGCCGGGGGAGTGCCGTACCACGTCATGCTGCGGGCCCTTCTCGACTGCGAGTCGATCACCGACGGCGTGTCCCTCGTCTTCTCCGCCGACAAGGCGCTGTCGGCCAACTACCTGCTGGGGTACGTCGATGGGCTCGCCATCGACCTCGAGGTCATACCGGGGGGCGTCAGCTCCGTGCGAGCCCTCATGCCGGAAGACGGTCTGCTCACCCACACGAACCATTTCCTCTCGGCTGATTTCGTCCGGTCCGACAGCCGGCTGCCACAAAGCCCGAACACCTTGTTCCGCCTGCAGTGCCTCAAGTCAGGACTGAAGCGGGACGCCGGCGCCATCACGGTCGAGAGCCTCACGAAGATACTCTCGGACCACCGCAACGCTCCCCTCGGCGTCTGCTCGCACGGCGACGAACGGGCTCCCTTGCAGGAGCGCTACGCCACCATCGCCTCGGTTATCTACGACTTGGACGCCAAGGAGCTCTTCATGGCGGCTGGGCAGCCCTGTGGCTGCGAGTTCCAGCACTACCGCCAGGAGCGGGCGCCCGGCGCCAAGCGCGGGCTGGCGGCGGTGGACACCCTCGAGGAAGCCCTGGAATCCCGATGAGCAACGCAGTGCCTGATTCCCGGGAGGGGCCGAACAAGCGGCCGTCCCGACTGATCCGTTCTTCTCAAGGGGGAAAGATGAGACAGCAACACCTGACAAGAGTGGGCCTCTGCAGCCTGACACTGCTCCTCGGCACGGGACTTGCCGCCTGCAGCTCGTCCCCGAGCTCCGGGGGCGGCACGTCGGCACCCACGCTGGCACCCGTCTCCGTCGCGCTCGACTTCATCCCGAACGCTGACAACGAGGGTGTCTTCGTCGCCGAGAAGCTCGGCTACTTCAAGGACGAGGGCCTCGACGTGACCGTGATCCCCTACGGGGAGACGCCGCCCGACACGCTCGTGGCCACCGGCAAGGTCAACTTCGCCATCGCCGCCACCGAGGCGGACGCTCTCTTCGACTTCTCCTCCGGTGACCAGGTGAGGTCGGTCTTCGCTGTGCTGCAGCACGACCCGAACTACTACGGGTTCCTCGCCAGCCGGAAGGACATCACGAGCCCGAAGAGCTTCTGCAACATGACCTACGGTGGCTTCGGCTATGCCTCCGACCCGCCGGTGATCCACGAGATGATCCACAACGCCGGCGGCTCCCTCACGTGCCCGGTCAAGATCGTCACCCTCGGCAGTTCCGCCTATCAGGCCGTCGACAGTGGCAAGGTCGACTTCTCCGACTTCTTCTTCTCCGACATCATCCAGGCCGAGGTGCAGGAGCACGCCCACCTCAAGTGGTTCCGCCCGACGAACTACGGTGAACCGGACCAGTATGCAGCCCTCTTCCTCGGCAACGACGCATGGCTGAGCGGCCACCCGACGCAGGCAGGCGAATTCGTCAAGGCGATCCAGCGCGCTTACGAGTACATCTTGAAGAACCCGACTCAGGGCGCCCAGATCGAGGCGGATCTGAACCCGAGCGCTGTTGACTTGCCTGCGGCCATCGAGTCGAGCCAGGCCATGGCGAAGCAGTTCCTGCTCAGCCCCACCGGCATGGTCGGCGTACAGACGGCAGCCATGTGGGACGGCTACGGCTCGTTCCTCTACAAGGCCGGCGTGCTCACCGACTCGGCAGGCCACAAGCTCAGCTCCGAGCCGAACTGGGCGTCCTACTTCACAAACCAGTACCTCGCCCCCGGTTGACGACGCCAGACGTGGGGCCGGCGCGCGTTCCTCTTCGAGAGAGGTGGTGCTGAGATGGCCGTGACGCGGCGGTCACTGGAGACGGGGAGCAACGGGCTCGTCGCTCCGCAGGTCGTGGCGCCAGCCTCCACACCTCGGCGCCGCACCCCGCGGGTGTCTGGTGGGGCACGCGCAGCCGCCCAACGGACCTGGCCGGCGCTCGTCGGCGTGGCGGTCCTCCTCGGGTTGTGGCAGCTGATCGTCTCCTTGCTGCACACGAATCCGACGGTGCTCCCGACGCCTTGGCGAGTGGCGGTGCAGGGTTGGGACAACCGGGAGGAGCTTTGGCAGAACGCCCTCCCCACCATCCAGGAGACCCTCATCGGGATCGCGTCGGCCCTTGTCGTCTCGGCCGTCCTCGCCACCATCGTCGACCTCTCGAAGATCGCCCGGCGCGTCATCTACCCGATGCTGGTCGCATCGCAGTCGATCCCCGTGATCGTGATCGCCCCACTGTTCGTGATCTGGTTCGGCTTCGGGCTGCTGCCGAAGGTGCTCGTCATCATCCTCGTGACGTTCTTCCCGACGACGGTGTCGCTGCTGGAGGGCTTCAACTCGACCGAGCCGGAGGCATCCCGTCTCATCCGTTCCATGGGGGGCGGACGCCTGCAGGAGTTCTGGAAGCTACGCGTGCCGACGTCGCTGCCCTTCTTTTTCACGGGTCTGCGGGTGGCCGTCAGCTTCGCCGTCCTGGCGGCCATCTTCGGCGAATGGGTGGGTGCCATCAACGGCCTCGGTATCTACATGGAGCTCGAGAAGAACGCCTTGCGCACCGACCTCGTCTTTGCCGGTGTCGTCGTCACCGCCATCATCTCGATGATCCTCTACGGGCTCACCTTCGTCCTGCAGCGACTCGTGATGCCCTGGTACAGCCGGTCCCGCCAAGCTCAGAGGTCATCGTGATGACGGCAGCCGCCAGTCCCGACACGTTCCTCGTCCACGAGGGCTCCTCCGTCGAGGTGGCGGGCGTCTCCAAGTCGTTCCGGCGAAAGGGCGAGAGCCTGTCTGTGCTGCAGGGCATCTCGCTCGAAGCCGCCGGCGGCGAGTTCATCTCCGTCATCGGCCCGAGCGGCTGCGGAAAGTCGACGATGTTCAACATCCTGGCCGGCCTCGAGGTCCCCGACTCGGGCGACGTACGGGTGAACGGCGCTGTCGTCACCGGCCAGACGGAGCACTTCGCCTACATGCCCCAGAAGGACCTCCTCTTCCCGTGGCGCCGCGTCATCGACAATGCCGGCCTCGGGCTCGAGATTCAGGGGATGAAGCGGTCGCAGGCGCGTGCCCGCGTCGAGCCGCTCCTGGAGACGTTCGGGCTGACCGAGTTCGCGAGCTGCTATCCCTTCGAGCTGTCGGGCGGTATGCGACAGCGGGTGGCGCTCTTGCGCACGGTCGTGCAGGGGCGTCCGGTCGTGTTGCTCGACGAGCCATTCGGCGCTCTCGACTACCTGACTCGGACAGATCTGCAGCTCTGGCTCTCGAGCATGTGGGAGCAATTCCACTGGACGGTGATCCTCGTGACCCACGACGTGCCCGAGGCAGTCTTGATGTCCGACCGCGTCTATGTGCTCGGCGCCCGTCCTGCCACGGTCAAGCGCGTGGTCGAGGTGGACCTCGGACGACCGCGGGGCCTCGATTGCCTTGGGACAGCGCACTTCGCCGAGCTTGAGGAGGTCCTCCTGCAGGAGCTGCGCACCCCCGAGCGGCCGGCAGACGGCCTCGAGATCCGGAGGTGAGCGCAGCACAAGGCGTCGTACGGACGGTCGGGGGCGACGTCGCCCCGGCTGAGCTCGGGGTCGTGTTGCCGCACGAGCACGTGCTGGTCGACCTGCGGCGTTTCTTTAGCGCGCCGACCGATCCCGAGGGCAAGGAGATCGCCTATGAGGCCATCACCCTCGAGACGCTCTCCTGGGTGCGCTACCACCACCGCGAGTGCATGGAGAACCTCATCCTCGAGGACGTCGCGACACAGACCCGCGAGCTGTTGCGGTACAAGGAGGCGGGCGGTGGGACGCTCGTCGAGCTCACGCCGGCGTGTGCCGGGCGCGATGTCGCCGGCCTGCGCTCCCTCGCCGAGGCGACGGGCCTTCATATCGTCGCCGGTTCCGGCGTCTACCTCGACCAGTTCCAGTCCGACGCCGTCCGCGCCATGGACAGCGCGCAGATCGCCGAGCTGCTGGCCGGAGAGATCTGTGACGGCATCGACGGCGGGCCGACGAAGGCAGGCATCATCGGCGAGATGGGCTGCTCGTGGCCGCTGACGCCTGCCGAGGAGAAGGCGATGCGAGGCGCAGCCCGTGCGCAGCGCTCCACCGGGGCGGCCATCTCGGTGCACCCGGGCCGCCATCCTGCGGCACCCGCCCGCCTCCTGCGCCTGCTCGAGTCGGAGGGGGCGCGCCTCGATCGCGTCGTCATCTGCCACCTCGATCGCACGATCCCTGACCACGCCGCCCTCGTCGAACTGGCGAGATCCGGCTGTTACCTCGAGTTCGACCTCTTCGGCCAGGAGTCCAGCTACATCCGCTACGGCCCGGTCGACCTCCCGAACGATGCCACCCGGATAGAGCGCATCGCCCGCCTCATCGATGCCGGCCATGGCGAGCAGATCCTCGTCTCCCTCGACATCGCCGTGAAGCACTGGCTCGTCACCTACGGCGGTCACGGATATGGGCACATCCTCGAGCGCGTGGTGCCCCGCATGCGGGAGGCGGGTTTTGACGAGGACACCGTGACCGAGTTGCTCGTCGCCAATCCGGCCCGCATGCTGATGCTCACCGCATAGCGGCCATGACTCCGGCGCCTCGCCTCCTCGTGACGGCGGACCGCCTCCTCATCGGACCGGACGAAGCCGTCGACGGCGGCGGCATCCTCCTCTCAGGTGGCCGCGTGCTGTGGGCAGGCCCGCTCGGTCGGCTGCCCGACGACGCCGCCCCGGCCGCCCTCGAGCGCCACAACGGGGCCTGCATCGTGCCGGGCTTGATCGACGCCCACGTGCATCTGGCCTTCCGCTTCGGCGCTGACCTCACGCTGCGGCTGTCGGAGCACGACGTTGCCGTACTGGCGGCGCCGGCACGAGACGTCTGCGGCCGCCTCGTCGCCGCCGGCGTGACGACCGTCCGCGACCTCGGCAGCCCGGGGCGTCTCGTCCACGAGATCCGTGACGCTGTGGAGCGAGGCAACCTGATGGGGCCCCGCATCGTGTCCTCGGGTCCGCCCCTCACGAGCCCGGCCGGTCACCTCGCTGCGTTCGGCGTCGAGATCGAGGACGACCGAGACGCCGCCGCGGCGGTCAGGCAGATCGCCGCTCTCGGTGCCGACGTCGTCAAGGTGATCGCCACTGGGGGCGCCCTCACACCCGGGACGGCGCTCGGGCGGGCACAGCTCTCGACTTCCGCCATCTCTGCCGCAGTAGCGGCAGCGGCCCGGCTCGGCCTCCTCGTTGCGGTGCACGCACACGGGACAGAAGGCATCGCCCGGGCGGTCGAAGCCGGCGCCCACTCGATCGAGCACTGCAGCTGGATGAACGCGGGGGGCGAAGTGGCGGCTCCCGAGGCCGCCCTCGTGCAGCAGATGGCTGAGCGCCATCAGGTGGCGGTCATCGCCGGCCCCCTGCCCGAGGATCTCGTCGCTCGCCCTCGGCACGACCCGTCGATGGCCGGCCGGCGCCTGCTGGCGATCTGGGACAACGCCAAGTCACTGGCGGAGCGGGGGGTCGTGCTGGCGCTCGGGAGCGACGCCATCTTCGGCCAATTCGACGACGCCCACGATCTCGCCTGGCGGGCGCAGTGCATGGTGGAGCTGGGCGGCTTCGAGCCCGTGCAGGTGCTGCGAGCGATCTGGGCGGGCGGGGCGGCCGCCCTCGGCCTCGTCGGCGAGATCGGGCGACTGGCAGCGGGGGCACGTGCCGACATCGCTGTCCTCGAGGGCGATCCGCGACACGATATTAGCGCCCTCCATCGTTTGCGGGCGGTCTACGTGGCAGGGACCCGCCTGGCCTGAGAGCCCTCCGGCCCTCGTCGCCAGGCACGAGTCAGTCAGCCACGAGCTCCCGCTCGGCCAGCCCATCCCAGGCCCGCATTCGCTGCAGAGCTCCGTCGCCGAGCGTTGTCAGGGTCCCGAGGGCGAGCGCCTCCACGACGACGATGCCGGCAACGGCGGAGTCGAACGGTGACGGCGTCTCCACCCGCACGGGCAGCACGATGGCGGCATGGGCGGCGCTCGGTGACATGAGGACATCGGTGACGAGGATGACCTTGGCCCCTCGCTGCTGGGCGAGGCGTGTGCTCTCCACGGTCTCGCGCTCGTAGCGGCGGACGTCGAAGGCCACGAGAACGTCGCCGCCGGCGGCGTCGAGGAGGGCGGCCGCCCGCCGGCCCGACTGCTGTGGCAGCAAGGTGACATCACCGCGCAGGCGGGAGAGGTGCGACTCCAAATACTCCGCCAGCACGTGGGTCACGCGGCCGCCCATGAGGTAGACGTGGCGGGCGGTGTCGCCCAAGAGGGCTACGGCCTCGGCGAACTCGGCCGCAGGGACAGTGGCGGCGACGGATCGGGCGAGCTCCGCGAGAACGCCGGCCATGTCCGCCAACAGGCCGTTGCCCGCAATGAGGCTCGCCGAGAGCTGAAAGCGTTCGACCGGCCCACTGCGGCGAACCGAGAGCTCGTCGCGGAGCCTGGCCTGCAAGGCGGGGAAGCCGGGGAATCCGAGGGCGCGCGCGAGACGGACGACGGTCGCCGTGCTGCTCGAGGAAGCGGCGGCGAGCTCTGCCACCGTGACGAGGCCGGCTGCCGGGTAGTCGGCGAGCAGCGCCCGGGCGACCCGGCGTTGCGACGGCGTCAGCTCCCCCATGGCCCGACGGAGGATCTCGACGACCGAGCGGCCGCTCGTCGGCTCCTGGCCCCCTCGAGGCGATGCGCTCAAGCGCCCTCGCCCACCACGTCGCTCTGCAGCGGTGTCGCCGGCGAACCGTCAAAGCGGTAGCAGGACGCTGCGCGCGTGGACAGATCGATGTGGACGATGGAGTCCTCGGGCACGTCCCGCCAACCGGCACCCGTGAGGCCGGAGGAGATGATGAGGATCTCTTCCGCGCTCTGGCGGTAGTGGAGCCCGAAGTACCCCTCGAGGTGGTCGGGAGGCACATCCTCCGGCCGACCCATCGCCTCCAAGAGGTCGTGGCGGGGCGGCTCGAGACCCGACCGTCCGTGCACGACGAGCAGGCAGGACGAGGAGAGCGCGACGGCGTTCAGGCTGGCCGTGCCGCAGGCGGCGACGACGTCGCTCACGGCTCGGCGCATCGCCTCGACGACGTCATCGCCACCGTCGAGGCACTGCAGGAAGTAGAGGAAGTACCGCTCGCTGTCGGTCGTTCCCCGGCGCCTGTCCGACCACTCGCTCGAAAGGAGGGAGTCGATCCGCTCGGCCGACGGGATGCTTCCCTGATGGGCGAATGCCCATCCGTCAGCGAGGAAGGGATGGGTGTTCGCCTCGGCGATCGCAAGGCCACTCGTCGCCCAGCGCAGGTGGACGAAACCCGCTGCCGCCAGGCGCCGGCCCGCCAAGCTGTCGAAGGCGGGGTCCTCGTAGGCAGCGATGGTGGAGCGCTGCGTCTGCAAGCCGCTCTCCCGCCGGCGGCTCGGCTCGAGGAGACCGTCGTCGTCCGGAGCACTCAGCCAACCCATTCCCCATCCGTCGCGATGAAGGTGGGAGAGCTCTCGAAAGCCCTTGTATTCGCCGGGACCGAGTAGGTCCGCGACGGCGCGCGGCGTCTGCGACGCATACGCCAGCAACCGGCACATCGAAGTCCTCCTCCCCGCGATGATGAGCGTCCGCCCAACGGCGCCCGTCACGTCTGTGACAGACTACCCCTCCCGGCCCGTTTCTGAAACAACGGTTACAGAGGTCGATGCCGACTGATTTGGGTCTCGGGCGCCGCCCGGCGCGTGTCAGCCCAGCGCCGACAGGTTGTAGAGGCGGCGTGCGTTGCCGGCTCCGATGAGGGAGGCGACTCGCGCCACCTCGTCCTCTCCTCGTGACTCCCGCCAGAGCAGCGGGTCGAGCGCCTCGGCGAGCGCCTCGCGAAACGCCAGGGCGCCCATGAGGTGGAGCTCGGCCAAGCCGAAGGCATCGGACGAGTAGAGCATCTTGTGGAAGGGGGCCGACTCGACGGCTTCCGCCAGCACAGCGGCTGCCCGGTAGCCCACGTAATTGATCGCCAGCCCGACGTCGAAGTAGACGTGCGGATAGACGCCGGCGAGATAGGCCGCCTGCCGGTGGTAGGGATAGCAGTGCAGCAGCATGATCGGTGTGCCGAGCGGGTCCGCCTTCCGGATGAGGCCGGTGAGCAAGGCGGGATCGGACCGGTGCAGCTCGAGATCCGGGTCTCCGTAGCCGGTGTGGAATTGCAGCGGGACGCCAGCCCGCAGGCCGGCCCAGACGAGGTGGCGCAACAGCACGGGGTGCGAGACCCGCCAGCTGCCGGAGGCGGCGGCACCGCCGATCCACTCCGCCGCCGCCGCCCGCACCTCCTCGGGAGTCGGCTCAGTCGGGTCGACGTCGAGGCCGTGACGGTAGGCGAGGACCGACTTGCACCCGACGGCGGCGTCCGGCCCGGAGAGCTCGCCCGCCAGGCGCTCAGCGAAGGCGTTGGCAAAGCCGGCAGCGTCGCCACCCTCGGCCATGACGGCTTCCGCCACTTGCTCCAATCGCACGATGCGGCGCACCGATGTGCCGGCGAGTCGCCGCAGCTCGGAGATGTCGACGAGCTCGCCGCCACGAAAGCCGTGGTCGACGAGCAGCTCGGCCACCCCGGCGGCCCCGAGCAGCCGGCGGTTCGCCTCCTCCCCACCGAGCTCGATGCGCCGGGCCAGGTAGTCGTCGGCCGTCGTCGCCGGCGGCAGGTCGAGGACAGGGGCGCACGTGCGCAGGAGGGCTGCGCCGAGAAACGAGTCGAAATAGCTGTGGCCCTCGGCGGCTGGCTCGCCGGACTCGGTGAGGAAGCGCTCGAGCGTCCTGCGGTCGTTGACGTCGCGGATGACGCTGTGGACGTGGTGATCGACGAGGGGGGCGGCCTCGGTGGCCCGACGGGCCGGTTCGCTCGCCATCAGTGCCGCCAGCGAGTCGCCACGGCGACCTCTTCCGGACTTGCGTCCGCGAACAGCTCCAGCTCGGCCCGGCGCACGGCGGCGATCGTCTCGTGCAGGGGCTGGCCGAGCGCCTCGGCCAGCACGGTGCTGGTCTCGTAGTGCTGCAGGGCCGCTCCGAGGCTCGTCGGCAGCTGGGAGGCGCCGGCGGCCGACAGCTCTTCGGCCGACAACGTCGCCGGGTCCACCGATACCTCCGGGGGCAGCCGCAGCCCGTCCCCGAGACCGGCCAGGCCGGCAGCCAGCACAGCTCCCGCCACGAGGTACGGGTTGGCGCTCAGGTCGAAGCACTTCACCTCGAGATTGGCGCTCCGTTCCTCGTGACCGGCCGTCCCGGTGACAAGCCGCAACGCCGTCTCTCGGTTCTCGAAGCCCCAGGCCTGGAAGGCGCCCGCCCAGTGCTGGGGGACGAGGCGCAGGTAGCTGGCGACGCTCGGCGCCCCGATGACGAGGAGGGCCGGAAGCTCGCGCAAGATGCCGGCGGCGAACGCCTCGGCGTCGGCCGTGATGCCGTGGTGCCCGTCGCCGCCGGCGAAGAGGTTGCGCCCGTCGCGCCAGAGGCTGACGTGCAGGTGCCCGCCGTTGCCGACCTGCCCGGCGACCACGCTCGGGGAGAAGCTCGTGCGCAGGCCGTGGCGGTGACCGACAGCGCGCACCGTTTGGCGGGTGAGGACGCTGTCGTCAGCCGCCCCGATGGGGTCGTTCGGTGCCACCGACACCTCGAACTGACCGGCGGCGTACTCCGGGTGCACCTGTTCGACCTTGATGCCTTCGGCAGCGAGCGCCCGCAGCACGTCGCGCAGGTAGTCCGAGCACTCGATGAGCCGCGTCATGCCATAAGCAGGACCGTGAGTGGGGGGAGTGAATCCGTCGCCGGCGCCGGTATCGAGGGCCCATTCCAGCTCAAAGGCCATCACGGCCGACAACCCCGCTTCGGCCGCCTGCGCCACCATGCGGACAGCGAAGCTGCGTTGGCACTTGGCGTGTACCTCGCCGGCGGCTGTGCGCCGGTTGACCGGGGCCCACGCCCAGCCGGGTTGGGCGGCGAGCTCCACGAGACGCCCGAGGTCCGGGTAGAGCCGCAAGTCGCCCACGGGGCCGGTCGACGTCTCGCTGACGGTCACGGAGTCGTCGAGGACGAAGACGTCGAACACCGGCGACATCCCGACGCCGGCGGAGACGACGGCCGCCAGTCGCGACGTGGGCACGGCCTTCACGCGAGTGACCCCGGTGTTGTCGACGTAGGTGAGGGCGACGCCGTCCACCCCCCGCTCCGCCAGCTGCTCGGCCAGCTGCTCGGCCAGAAGCGCCGGCGCCGGGCCACCCTCGCGGTCCGCACCGCCCTCCACGCCCACCGTCTCGGACATGACCCCCCTCCCACTTGCAGATGCCCACGCACTGAGCGCCGCTTCGCGATCAGATCACGGTGGCGGCGCCGAACCAGGAAACCCGAGACCGGCAAAGTACTACTGGCCGAAGGCGAGCGAGGTGTTTAACATATCGGCATGTCGACGTCGCAGGCCGTCGGCGGGGGGAGCCAGGACGTTTCGGGCCAGTCCCGCCTTATGGGCAAACTCACCATCTGGGCAGCAATCGGGCTCTCGGTCGGTCTCATGGCCCCGAGCATGGCTGCGAACATCAACCCGCAGGGGGCCGTGTCCTTCGTCGGGAGGGCCATCCCGCTCGCCTTCCTCGTGGCGGCCGTCGGCATCCTGCTCGTCTCCTACAGCATCGCCCGGCTCTGCCAGCACTTCCACCACGCCGGCTCGGTCTACGGCTTCGTGGGGGCCACCCTCGGCGCCCGCCCCGGAGTGGTGGCCGGCTGGGGTCTCATCGGGACGTACATGTTCTACGCCGTGACGACCACCATCGCCGCCGGCATCTTCGGCACGTCCCTGTTGAACACGCTCAAGATCTGGACCAACCCGCCGACGTGGGCACCGTACATCCTGGCGGGCGTCTTCATGCTCATGATCGGGTTGCTCGCCTCCTCGCCGGTCAAGCGTGCGACGGGGGCCCTCCTCGGCTTCGAGGGAGCCACCGTGGCGCTCATCTTGCTCGTGAGCGTCATCGTGCTCGTCAAGCTCCTCGGTGGCCACGCTCCGGGCGGGAACAAGTTCACGATGAGCGTGTTCAGCCTGCCGCACGGCGTCGGCACCTCGAAGCTGTTCCAGGGGGCGGTGTTCGGCTTCCTGTCCTTCGCCGGTTTTGAGGCTTCTGCCACCCTCGGGGAAGAGACGGCCCGCCCCCGTCGCGACATCCCGCGGGCGATCATCGGCACCGTCATCTTCGGGGGCATCTACTTCGTGTTCGTGACCGCCATCGAGGGCATGGGCTTCGGCACGACCGCCAAGGACGTCGCCACCTACGCCGGGACGGGGTCGCTGCTCGGTGCCCTCGGTTCGACGTACGTGTCGGCTTGGGTCGGCGACCTCGTCACGTTCGGGACGGTCGTGAGCGCCTTCTCCTGTGCCCTCGCCTGCGTCGTGGGGTCGTCCCGCTTGCTCTTCTCGCTGGCTCGCGACGCCAAGCCGGGAACGACGCTCTCCCGTGTCAACAGTCGCTGGCAGACGCCGGTGCCGGCCATCGTCGCCATCATCATCGGCGCAATCGCCGTCTACGTCATCTACGCCGGCGCGTTCGGCCAGACAGCCATCGACATCTTCGACACGTCCGGCACCATCGGCACGCTCATCTTGCTCGTGGTCTACCTGCTCACGACGGTCGGGGCCATCAAGCTGCTCTTCTTCTCCGGGGCGGTCAAGGTTCGCCGCTGGGAGATCATCATCCCGGTTGCCGGCGCCCTCGTCCTCGGGTACACGCTCTACCGCAACGTCTGGCCGTACCCGACGGGCACGGCTGCTTGGTTGCCGATCTGGGCCGGAGGGTGGCTCGCCGTGGCGATCGTGGCGGTGATCGTGGCACCGGGGGCGGCCCGGCGCATCGGCGTCATGATGACGGAAGCAGACGGCTTGAAACCCGCCGAGTCGGCCGTCGGAGCGCCCGAGGGCGGCACACCGCCGTTGGAGCCCGCCCCGATCACCTGACAACCCATGGGAAGTCGGATGTTCCAACACGATGACGAGCTCACCGAGCTCGTCATCGAGTTCTGCCGGCGTCGCCTCGGCCTCGATCCCGTTCCGCTCGACTTCGGCGGCTCGCGCCCTCCCGGGGCTGACGCACTCGACGGTTTGCTCGCCGAGGAGGGAAACGATCCCGCCGAGGTGCTGCGCGTCTTCGCCGACCATCTGGCGCCGTCGGTCGTCTCCTGCGACAGCGACCGCTACCTGGCGTTCATTCCGGCCGCTCCGACGAAAGCGGCCCTCCTCTTCGACATGGTGGTGTCCTGCTCGTCCTTCCCCGCCACCTCCTGGCTGGAGGGAGCCGGCGTCGTCATGGCGGAGAACCAGGCGCTGCGCTTTCTCGCGGACATGGCCGGCCTGCCGGCGGAGGCAGGGGGTTGCTTCGTGTCGGGCGGCTCCAACGGCAACCTCTCGGCACTCGTCGTGGCCCGCGAGGTCGCCCTGGCGCGTGGTGGGGCGGCGCCGGCGTCACGCCGACGCGTCGCCCTCAGCAGCGAGGCGCACGCCTCCGTCGGCCTCGCTCTGCGAGTGACGGGCCTCGAACCTCTCATCGTCCCGACGGTGGATCACCGGCTGACGGGCGCCGGCCTCCAGGCGGCACTTGCCGCTGAGCGGTCTCCTGAGGACGTCATCGCCGTCGTCGCCACGGCGGGCACCACGAACGGGGGGATCGTGGACGACCTCGCCGGCGTCGGGCGGGTGGCTGGCGAGCACGGGCTCTGGTTCCACGTGGACGGTGCCTATGGTGCCGCCGCCCTCCTTGCCGATTCCGCCCGCCATCTTTTCGCGGGCGTCGAGCTGGCGGACTCGTTCGTCGTCGACCCTCACAAGTGGCTCTTCGCCCCCTACGACTCCGCTGCCCTCATCTATCGCCATCCGGCGCAGGCGGAGGCCGTGCTCACGCAGCACGCCTCCTACCTCGACGTCATGCACACCGACCAGGAAGGGGCCTGGAACCCAGGCGACTATGCCTTCCACCTCACGCGGCGCGCCCGCGGCCTGCCGTTCTGGTTCTCCGTCGCCGTGCACGGAATCGCTGCCTACCGCGAGGCGATCGAGACGGTGCTGGAGACGACACGGCAGAGTGCCCGGCTCATCGAGCAATCCGGCCATCTCGAGCTGATGCGGGAACCGGAGCTCTCCGTCGTGCTGTTCCGACGACCGGGTTGGGGCCCCGACGACTACCGAGCGTGGTCGACTCGCCTGCTGCACGAACAGATCGCCTTCGTGACGCCCACGACGTGGGAGGGTGAGCCGGTCGCCCGCCTCGCCTTCCTCCATCCCGACACGAGCCTCGAGCTCGTCGAGGAGATCATCGCCTCCATGGCCTGAGCAAGCGGCTCAGCCCCGGCGGCCGTTGTGCCGTCTCGTCAGTGAACGACGAGAACCGGCAGCTGCGTCAGGTGCAACAGCTTGTGCGTCGTGCTGCCCACCAGGATCCCCTCCAGGTCGCTGAGGCCGCGCGTGCCGGTGATGATGGCCGTGGCGCCCCACTGGCGGGCTTCGTCGCTGATCATGCCGGCGACCTTCCCGTGCGGCGCCGAGCTGAGGGAGCTTGTCGCTGCCACGCCGTGAGACTGCAGCGTGGCGACAGCATCGTCGAGGAGCTTCTGCGCCTCCGAGTCTTCTTCGTGCGAGCCTTGACCGGTCCGTGCGGGGATACTCATTTCGACGACGTGCAGGACGCGCACTTCCGACTCGAACTTGGAGGCGAGCTCGGCGGCGGCGCTCAGCACCGGCCCGGCGTGTTTCGAGGCGTCGAGAGCTACCACCAGCTTTTCGAACATGCGCACCCTTTCCCGAGCACTGGACATGCCTGACCCCCAGGCAACCCGTTAAGCATGCCTTACGAGGGCGCCGCCGACCAGAGCCCCTCGTGTCGCCGCTCGATCGTCGTTGCCGCCGTCACGCCAGCAGTTTGGCCTTGGCGAGCTCGTATTCGGTCTCCGTGAGGGCCCCGGCGCTCCGCAGCCGGGCCAGGCGTTCCAAGGCGGACACGAGGTCGTCCGGTGTCGCCCCGGCGCCGGCGAGGGAGGCGACGGGCGCCCCGGTCGGAGACGACTCGGTACCGCCCGGACCGGCAGTCTCGCTGTCACCACGCGGCGGCCGGCCGCGGGCGAGGGCGCGCACGGCCGACAGCGCCACCTGAGCGGACTCGGGCGTCTCGGTGACGCTCCGCAGGAACAGCTCGCTTGCGTCGGTCTCCAATCGGATGAGCGTCGCGACCGTCTTCTTACCGAAGCGGTCGGTCATCCACTGGGCGGAATATCGGTCGAGGAGATCGCCGGCAAGCCCATGGCCGGTGGTGGCGACGAAGGCTCCCGCCGTCGTGGCGCCGGGACCGCTCGCTTCGACCTCGACGACGCGACGAGCGGCCACCGACCACAGGGCGGCGGCCGTGTCGATGCTCGTCAGCACGAGGTCGTGCGGAGACGCGCGCATGTCGACGACGTCGCCGGGCTGCATGGCCTCGCCGTAGTCGTGACCGCCGAGAAAGATCAAGCCGGGCAGGACGAGACGCCCAAGCGCTTCCGCGACCAGAGCCGCCTCGGCGTCTCGGAACGGCGTCGAGGTCATCGCCCGCTTGGCGCTGTAGACCTGGACGCGGCAGTACTGCACCTTGTCGGGCTTGGTTGTCCCCGCCATCGTCCTCCAGAGATCGATCCAGCCCTGCACCGTCGCCGGGAACATCTTCGACTGGGGACCCCGCAGGTAGAGCGCCACACCCGATGGGCGTCGGATGAGATCCACATCGCGGCCGATCCCGATCCTGATGGGGAAGAGCTCACGAACCACCTCGGACGTCCAGGCGACTGGCATCGGCGGGATCCGCACTGCCGCCATCTTGGGATCGTCGGCTCCACGGGAGAGCCCGTATCCCTCACGCATCGGCAGCTGATCCTCGCACTGAGGCGGATGCTCTCCGCCGTCGAGCCCCGGCGGTCACTTCCGCCTCGGTCGCCAATCATCCACTGGGCACAGTCTCGCACCGTGGCCCCAACTTCGCAGAGGGTCGGGTCGGTTGGCGTCCTTGTAGTGTGCAGGGGTGGTCGTAACGCCGCGCCTGTCCGGCTTGCTGCTGGCGCCTGGCGCCAGCGCCGGCAGGGAGCAGCCCGCTCTCGTCGCCATCGACGAAGCGGTGTCAGCGCTCGGTCTCGTCGTCGACCGAATCGACTTCCCGTACCACCTCGCCGGGCGCCGCCGTCCCGACCCGCCGGCCGTGCTCATCGAGACTGTGGCCGCCGCCGCCCGGTCACTGGCCGCCCGCTCACCGGCCGCCCGCACACCGGCCGCCCGCGCCGGCAAAGTCGCCGCGGTCGAAGCCTCCACCGCCTCCCTCGTGCTCGGCGGGCGCTCGATGGGAGGTCGCATCTGTTCGATGGCCGTGGCGGAGGGCTTGGCGGCCGCAGGTCTCGTCCTCGTGAGCTACCCGCTCCATCCTCCCGGTAGGCCGGACAAGCTGCGGACGAACCACTTTCCTCGGCTCACCGTGCCGTGCCTGTTCGTGTCGGGGAGTCGAGATCCCTTTGCCTCGCGCAGCGAGTTGCAGGGCGCCACACGGGCCATTGTTGGCCCGGTCACTCACGTCTGGGTCGACGGTGACCACGCCTTGAAGCGGCGCGACGCCAAGGTGGCCTCCCACGTGGCGGCGTGGATGCTCGCCCTGATGGAGTGCTCGTAGGCGGGAGTCCGCTGCGGCTGCTACAGCCTCGGACACGGCGGGGGCGATAACTCGTGGCGATCGGCAGCGTCTCTTGGGGGACAAATCAGCGCGTAGCTCGTCCAAGCGAGCTCGCGGAGCGAGGGAACGCCACATGCGCAGAGTCATCTCATCGGTGCGGACCTCACTCGACGGCTACGTCGAAGGGCCGGGCGGGGGGCTCTCGACTGGATGGTGGGCGACATGGACGAGGTCGCCATGGCGGACGACGCCGCGCTGCTCGGCTCGATCGACACCATCCTCCTCGGGCGTGTCAGCTACGACGGCTTCTCGCAGTACTGGCCGCCGGCCACGGGCGAATGGGCCGACCTCATGAACCGTCCCCCGAAGGTCGTCTTCTCGCGTTCGGGCGAGGCGGGACCCCTCCCATGGGGCGAGTTCGGCAACGCCAGGCTCGTGGCCGGCCCGCTGGCCGCCGAGGCCGTGAAGGAGCTGAAGGCGGGCGAGGGTGGCGACATGGTGCTGCTAGCCAGCGCCGGCCTCACGCAGAGCTTCTCGGATCTCGGTTTGATCGACGAGTACCAGATCCACGTGCTCCCCGTGCTGCTCGGTGCCGGCAAACTGCTGTTCGCCGGCGGTCATCGCCGCCAGCTCGGCTTCGTGAGCGCCAAGAGCTACCCGAAAGGTTGGGTGCGCCTCACCTACCGCCGGGTGGACTGACGGATCTCACACGAGGCTGTCTCGCCACGCCTCGTAGAGAGCGGCGTAGTGACCACGGTGCTCGGCGAGCAGCCGGTCGGGAGAGCCGTCCTCGACGATTCGGCCGCCCTCGAGCACGAGTACCCGATCGGCGATCTCGACCGTGGAGAGGCGGTGGGCGATGATGACGGCGGTGCGGCCGGCGAGCACCGTCTTGAGGGCGGACTGCACGAGGCGCTCCATGGGTGCATCGAGCGAGGAGCTCGCCTCGTCGAGGATGAGGACGGCGGGGTTGGCGAGGAAGGCGCGTGCGAGGGCGATGAGCTGGCGCTGGCCGGCGGAGAGGTGTGAGCCCTGCTTTCCGACGTCGCTGGCGTACCCACTCTCGAGGGTCTCGACGAACGAGTCGGCGCCCACGGCGCGGGCGGCCGCAATAATCTCGTCGTCGGAAGCACCGGGCGAGCCGAAGGCGATGTTCTCGGCGACCGTCCCGGAGAACAGGAAGCTCTCCTGGGTCACCATGGCGACGGCGTCGTGCAGGGCCGCCTCCGTGAGCGCCGTCAAGGGGATCGAGTCGATGCAGATCTCGCCCTCGAGCGGATCGTAGAAACGGGCGAGCAGTCGCGCCACGGTGCTCTTCCCCGCTCCCGTGACGCCGAGGAGGGCAACGGTCTGACCGGCCGGGATGTGCAGATCGAAGCCGGTGAGGACGTCGGCTCCCTCGCGATAGCCGAACCGAATGCCGCTGAAGTCAACCCTGCCCGAGAACCCGCCGGCAGGAGGCGGCGTGCCCTCCTTCGGCATGGGCACACCGGGCTCTTCGTCGAGGACGCCCGCCAGCTTCTCGAGCCCGGCGGCAGCCGCCTGGAACGAGTCGTAGAACTGGCTCACCTCGGCGAGCGGCTCGAAGAAGCGGCGGAGGTAGAGGATGAACGACGCCATCACACCCACCTTCATGGCCCCGTCGATCACCCGCACGCCGCCGTAGAGCAGGACGGCCGCCGTCGTGAGGTTGCCCACGAGCACGATGCCCGGCCAATAGATGCCGAGCAATTGGAACGATCGGCTCATGGAGGTGCGGTAGTTCTCCGACAGCTGGCCGAAGATCTCGTCGTTGCGGGTGTGGCGGCGAAAGGCGTGCACCGCCCGGATGCCTCGGAGCGACTCGGTGAACTGCACGATCACGAGGGCGATGGCGCTTCGCGTGTTGCGGTAGGCGGCACTCGACTCGCGCTGGTACCAGCGCGTGAGGAACCACAACGGAATGAAGCCGGAGAGGCACACGAGACCGAGCGGCAGATCGAGGACGAGCAGTATCACGCCGACGCTCACGACGGAGAGAACGGCCGTGATGAGCGTGTCGAGCCCGACGGCGAACATGTCGTTGAGTGCTTCGAGGTCTGACGTGAGCCGCGAGATCATCCGACCAGTCGTGTAGCGCTCGTGAAAGGCGAGGCTGAGGCGCTGGAAATGGGCGAAGACGCGCTCTCTGAGCTCGAGCAGTATCTCCTGGCCGATGCGGCCCGATCCCGCCACGAAGCCTCGGTACAGGAAGGCCTGCAGGAGGGCGCAGAGCACGATGGCCCCCGTGATGAGGGAGATCTCGGTGTAGTCGCCGCGGCGGACAGCCGGGATTCCCCAGTCGATCCCGATGCCGACGAGGTACGGGATGGCGACCGATGCCAGGTTGGCGATGAGGATGAGTGCGGCCAGCAGCACGAGACGGCGCCGATGGGGAGCGGCGAGGGACGCCAGCAGGCGGCGCGTGCGCCGGCGCAGCAAACCGGTCCAGGCGTTCGGGACTTCCTCTACCTCCTCGGCGGCGACGCCATGCCAGCCGTCGAGCGAGCTCATGACGCCGCTCGGGTGTCGCCGTGGCTGACTGACAGCACGGAGGCGTAGTCAGCCCTCGCCATGAGCTCGTGGTGGGTCCCGACGGCGACGAGCACTCCGTCGCGCAGCAGTGCCACCCGGTTGGCGAGGGCGACGGTGGAGGGGCGGTGAACCACGAGCAGGCCGGTCATCTTGGAAAGGACGCTGGCGAGGCTCTTCTCGACGAGGGCCTCGGTGTTGACATCGAGGGCCGAGAGGGGGTCGTCGAGGACGAGGACAGCCGGCCGGGCGATGACGGCCCTCGCCAGGGCGAGCCGCTGGCGCTGGCCCCCCGAGAGGGAGAGCCCTTGCTCGCCGATTCGAGTCTCGAGGCCCCAAGGGAGCTCGAAGACGAATCCCGCCTGGGCGAGCTCGAGGGCATCGGCGATCTCGCCGTCGGAGGCGTCCGGGCGGCCGAGAACGAGGTTCTCCCGGACGCTCATGGAGAAGAGCACCGGGTCCTCGAAGACCATGCCGACGTGGCGGCGAAGGGACTCGAGCGTGAGGTCGCGAACGTCGCGTCCATCGAGGGTGATGCGGCCCGACGTCACGTCGTAGAGCCGGGAGGGCAGCGACACGAGCGTGCTCTTGCCCGACCCGGTGAGACCGACGACGGCGACCGTCTCTCCGGGCTCGATCGTGAGGTTGACGTCGCGCAGCACGGGAGCCTCGCTGTCGGGGTACGAGAAACCCACGTGCTCGAAGGTCACCCGTCCCGTGGCCGCCACCAGCGGCACGGCGGAGGGCCGATCCTTCACCGTCATGTCCGCATCGAGCAGCTCGCAGACGCGGTCGGCAGCCGTGGCCGCCTCGTTGGCCATCGACAGGATCCAGCCGAGGTCGATGATGGGGAACTGCAAGAGAACGAGCAGTGTCGTGAAGGCGACGAGAGCGCCGAGAGTGAGCGAGCCGTGCGCGACGGCGATGCCTCCGATGAGCACGGCCGCTGCCATCGTGAGGTTCGGGACGAGCGTCAGCCACCCCCAGAAACGGGCTCGCAGGCGCACCATCTCGAGGGCCGAGCCGCGCAGGGCGCGGGCAGAGACACCGAACCTCGCCTGCATGAGCGGCCCGCGCCCGAAGGCCTTGACGACGCGCATCCCGCTGGCGGCCTCTTCCGTCAAGGTGGCGAGGTCGCCCTGTTGATCCTGCACCCGGCGCGAGATGGCGGCATAGCCGGCGCCGAACCGCTTCGCCAGCACGATGACCGGAAGGGTGGTGACGACGGCGACGGCCCCGAGGGGGGCGTAGGTCCAGATCAACAACGCCATGACGGCGAGGTACTGGAGCCCGTCGACGACGAAGTAGATGGCACCGAAACCGAGGAAGCGCCTGATAGTCCCAAGGTCGGTCGTCGTGCGCGAGAGGAGCTGCCCGGTCTGCCAGCGGTCGTGCAGCCCGACAGGTAACCGCTGCAGCCGCCCGTAGAGCCCATCACGGATCTCCCGCTCGATCTTCAGCACGGCGACGGACTGCACGCGGCGGCGCGCCACGACAAGGACGACCTCGAGGAGGCCAAGGCCGAGGGCGAGGAGGAACATCGGCACGAGGGCGCTTCGCTGGCCCCTGCGTATGGGACCGTCCACGACAGCCTCGAGGACGAGGGGGATGAGCGTGCTGGCGGCAACGGCCACCGTGGCGCACACGAGCATCACGATCATCTGGCGCGAGTAGGGGCGGACGAAGCCACGGAGCCGCCAGAGCGACCGGTAAGAGGCCGCGCGCCTCTCAGCCGGTTGTCCCCTCATTGCCTCGAATCTACCGACGGAGCGCCGGGTCCCCGTGCCGTCTGGGCGCTGCCGGTTCGCCCGAACCGTGAGCGGCGCCTTCACTTTCGCCCCCTCGGCGCCGGGTGCAAAGATGACCGCCTGGACGGACGAGGGGGACTCAGGTGAGGGAGCGTTCATCAATGACGGCCGGATGGTCGGCAGGATTGCGGCGGGGGCGGCCGGCTCGCTCGGGCGGCGCACGGCTCTTCGCGCTCGGTGCCGTTGTCGTCGCCATGGCAGCCGGAGGCACGGGCATTGCCGGCGCCGCAGGGGCGCCACGTCACAAAGTGGCATGGCATGTGAGTACGGCCTACCCGCCTGGCACCGTCGCGTCGGTCGGCTCCGCCTGCCCGACGTCGTCGGCCTGCTTCGCCCTCCTCGACGTCAGCAACGACCTCGCACAGGATGCTTTCGCCAGCACGGCGAACGGTGGCACCTCCTGGAAGGTGACGGTGCTGCCGGCCGGCTTCGCGCCGGTCTCGGGCGCCTTCATCGACGGCGACTCGCAGGAAGCCTTCGACGAGCTCGCCTGCCCATCGGCTACGACGTGTCTCGTGCTGGGTGAGAAGCTGTCGAACGAGCATCCGGAGCTGGCCACGACCACAGACGGCGGTGCCGAATGGAAGGTGACGGCACTGCCCGGTGCCTTTGCGCCGCAGTTGACGGTCGATCCCAGCATCGCGTGCGTGACGGCCACGACGTGCCTTGCCGCCACGGGGGCTTCCCCCACGTCCGGAGCCCTCCTGCGATCGACGAACGCTGGTCTCAGTTGGACGACGGAGACGAAGACGGCGTTTCCTCTCAGCTGGATTACCTGCTCCTCCTCGACGGCCTGTGGGGCCCTTGGCGATGGCAACTTCCTTGTCAGCGCCGATGGCGGCAAGAGTTGGACGACGCACTCGATGCCCACCAAGAGCAACGACACCGACCAACTGGCCTGCGGGTCGTCAACGTCGTGCCTGGCTGCCGGCATCTCTTCGCCCACTATCTGGGCGACATCCGATGGCGGCAAGAGCTGGCACTCGTCCACGATCGCAGCGTCGCTCGGGTTCAACAGCGTGTCCTGCGGAACGGCGAGCGTCTGCGAAGCCGCCGGTTCTGAGTCGAAGTTCCCGGACGTCGCCGCCATGTGGCGCACGACGAACTCGGGCGGTAGCTGGGCGTCACAGTCCGTGCCGGTTCCGAGCAACGGCTTCTCGAAGGCGTACGTCCCGAGCATCGTGCTCAACAACGTCGCCTGCCACGGCGCCGACGACTGTCTGCTCTCCGGCTACACGCAGGCTCGCTTCATCTCGTTCTACCTCTTCGGTTTCGTGGAGCGGACGGTGAACGGCGGCAAGAGCTGGAAGCAACAGCCGATACCGACCGGCGTCAACACCCTCAACGCCGTCTCCTGTGCTTCCGCAGCCGTCTGTGAGGCCGTCGCTTCGCAGCCAACCGGGATGTTCTTCGGCACCTCCCGCAGCGGCGCGAGCTGGAAGCTGCAGCTGGAGACGATCCCGGAGGTGGGAGGGTCCTATGACGACGTTGCCTGCGCCAGTACGAAGCAATGCGTCGCCGTCGGCGACATCGATACCGGCCCGACCTCAGGGATTGGCGCCATCGCCGTGACGACCGACGGCGGTGTCAAGTGGACCACGAAAGGGATTCCGAGCGCCTTCAGCCTGTCCGGAGTCTCCTGTCCCTCGACAACCGTGTGCTTTGCTGTCGGCTTCGCGAGCACCGAGGACAGCCCTTCGTTGCTGAAGACGACCAACGGCGGCGGGTCGTGGACGGAGCAATCGGTGCCTTCAGCTTTCGGCCGTTTGACCGACGTGGCGTGCGCCTCGACCAAGAGTTGCGAGGCGGTGGGCGATGCGGGGAGCGGCGGTCCCCTCATCATCGGCACGGCTAACGGCTCGAGCTGGAAGAAGCAAGCAGCGCCCGCCAGCCTGCCGGCGGGCAGCTTCCTCTCCGCCGTGGCATGTCCGACGACCAAGGTGTGCGACGCCGTCGGAGGCACGACCGGAGGCGCCACCGGCGGCCCCGCCGTCCTGCTTGCAACGGCCAACTCCGGCGGTTCGTGGAAGGCCGTGAAGGCGCCGGCCGGAGTCGGCACGCTCAACGACGTGGCTTGTAGCTCGGTCAAGTCGTGTGAGGCCGGCGGCAGCACCACCTCTGGGCGCGGTGTCTCGCTCGCCAGTTCCAATGGCGGCTTGGCCTGGGGCACGCAGCCACTTCCGACTGGCGTCGCCTCCCTGTCCGGCCTGTCGTGTCCGTCGACGGCGGTGTGTTATGCCTCCGCCGCCTCGACAGAAGGCGCTGCGCTGCTCCTGAAGCTCTCGTAAGCGGAGGGCGCCGTGGCGGCGCCCGGAGTACCGTGCAGGGGTGATGTTCGGTCGCGAGCACCTCGTCGAGCGGCGCTGCAAGGCCTGCGGAGCGGCCTGGCTGCTCACGCGCGAGCAGGCTCACCTCTCGACGCGGCGACCGCACCTGACAGCACGCGGCACCGGAATAGGGCCCGGCAACTTCCAATCACCGGAGCAGTTCGGGGCCGGCCTCGATCTCGGGGCGGACACCGACGCCCTCCTGCTCGCCCGCGATCTGCTGGCTAGCTGCCCGAAGTGTCAGCTGCAGGACTTCACGGATCGCAGGGTGACCGACGATGACCCCGCCTCCGCCGACGCATCCCGGGCGGCGCTGCCCTGAACCCTTCGCGGGGCCAGGTTGCGGTCGCCGCGGAGGGCCGCACTTGGGTGATCGGCGGCATTCTGCTCAGGCGCCGAGACGCCTGAGCAGAACCGCCCGGCTGATCGCCTCAGCCGATGCGCAGCACGGCGCTGATGCCGGTCGTGTCGGCTCCGGCACTGACGATGAGCGGGGTGGCATCCTGCTGCTGGCTGACGCCGTCCCACCACTGCGAGCCATAGGCCCCACTGTCGCAGGACTCGAAATTCACCTCGTAGCTGCCGGCTGGCAGCCCGACGATCTCGTAGTTGCCGCCGAGCGTCTCCGCCTCGTAGAACTCCTCGCCGAAGGCGGGGACAGCGATGACGCAGATCAACGAGAGGGGTGCCCCGCCCACGGCGGAGACGGATCCCGAGATCTCTCCTCCGACGGCCAGGACCGCCGAGATGCCCTTCGTCACCGAGCCGGCCGTCACGGCGACGTTGCCGTTCCAGGCCGACGACTGATAGTTGTCAGTCGCGCTGCACGGGCCGAAGCCGACCGCGTAGTCCGCGCTCGTTGCCAACCCCGCCACGGTGTAGCCGCCATGGAACGAGACGGCGGCTTCGAAGACCGGGGGGAGGAGAATCGTGGCGTCGTTGTTGCTGACGGTGACGCAGGCGTCCGATACGGCTGTCCCGTTGGAGAGCGTCACACGTCCCGTGATCTCGCCACCGGCACCGAGCTTGAAGTCGATGTGGGAGATGACGACGCCGGCCTTGACGTGAAGGTTGGCTCCACGCTTCCAAAACTGCGTCGTGTAGTTCGCCCCGTTGCATGCGCCGAAGCCGATCGAGTACTTGCCCGACGGGAGGCCGGCGACCTCGTAGTCGCCCCCGAAGCCGTAACCCTCCACCTCTTCGCCGCTCGACTCGTTCCCGCTTGTCTGCTGGAGGAGCAGGCACATGCCCGTGAGTGGAGCACCGTGCACCGTCTCCAGTGTTCCCTCGATGACGCCGCCGGGCGCCAGGGCGATGGAGATGCCTTGCGTCCTGACGCCTGCCTTCACCTTGAACGTTGCGCCCTTGTGCCAGAGGGCCGACAGGTAGTTCTCTCCGTGGCAGGGCTCGAAGGCGGCCTCATACGTGCCGGCCGCGACATCGCGGGCGAGGTACCTTCCCTTCTGGCCGGTCACGGCGAGGTAGATCTCTTCGGCGGTGAAATTCACGAGGAGAACGCAGATGTCCGCCAGCCTGGCGTGGGTCGAGGCCGACGTCACGGTGGCCGCTCACCGCCCCGTTGCCGAAGGAGGGGAGCCTCAGCGCGATCGAGATGTCGGGCGTCGTCTCGCCGGCAGTCGCCGAGACGACGGGGGTGGCCTCCACCGGGGTGGCCTGATGCCAGTAGGTCGGTGCGTAGTCGTTCAGCTCGCCAAGGCCGCACGGTGCGGCTTCGACGAGATAGTTGCCGGAGGCGATGCCGGTGATGGCGTAGTCGCCGGCGGCGTTCGTCACAGCGGAGCCGACGGGGATGTAGTTCAGATAGCTGTCGATGTTCCCGCCGTTCAGCATGGCGGAGGAGAGCGCGGTCACGCAGGCCTTGGCCACCGGCTGATGCGTCGCCTCGGCGGTGATGGTCCCGGTGATCTCGGCGCCCACGGTGAGGGCCGGCGAGATGCCGGCGGTCGTCTCGCCGGCGGTGACGGACACACCGGTGGCGAACATGGCGTCAGCCTCGCCGTTCCACCAGAGCGACTGCAGGTTGACGCCACTGCCGCAGGGGGTGAACTCGACGTTGTAGGTACCAGTCGGAAGGCCGCCGAGGGCGTAGGCGCCGGTCGGTCCGCTCTCGGCGACGCCTTGTGCCACCGTCGGGAGCCCGTTCAGGCTGGCGCTCGATTCTGCGTAGACACAGACGCCGGCAGCACCCCTTGACGATCCGGCCACCGTGACGATGCCGCTGAGCTCGCCACCCGGTCGCAGCTGGGCTGACACTCCAGATCTCGCCTTGCCGGCGGTCACCATGACCGCCCGCGCCGTCGTCTGCGTGCTCTGACCCGACCACCACTGGCCGATGTCGTTGTTGGCGCACCCTGCAAAGAAGATCTCCCATTTCCCGGGCAGCAGGCCGCTCAGCGAATACGACCCGGACGAGCCCGTCAGGGTGTTGGCGACGGCGCCGGAAGCCGAGGTGGCCGTTACGCAGGCCCGCCGGAGTGCAGTACCGCCGGCCGTGACGGTCCCGGTGACCGTGCCCGTTGTCGATGCGGCGAGCACGGTTTGTCGCGCCCGCAACTGCGGAGCGGCGGCGACCGTGACCTGCAGGACTTCGAAGTGACGGCTACCGCCCTGCGTGCTCTCGAGGAGGAGGCGGCCGACTCCGCTCTGTCTCGGAAGACCGATGACAACTCGGTCGCCCGGGTTGTAGGAGAGACCAGCCGGGAGCGACCCGGCTGCCAGACGCCAGGCAGCCGGCCCGTTTCGGGGCATGCTGGCGAAATACGGGTGACCGACCGTCCCCGCCGGGAGCGCGAGCGTCGAGACGGCGCCTGGCTCGCTGAGCGTTTCCTGCAAGCCCGCCGGCGCCAGTGTGCTTCTCGTCTCGGTTCGGGCGGTCGGGGCGCTGCGATGCGCCGTTGTCGCCGAGACCGGGCCGGCCACGACGACTCCGCCGACGGCCACGGCGAGAACGAGTGCGACGAACGGGCCGATGACCCGCTGAGGCGTGTGCGGGCTGGACCGTTCCATGGTGTACCTCCGATGCGCCGTGTCCCGGCATATCCGGATGGCACGACGGGGCCCTCTGGCGTCTGCGGTCCACAGTACTGCGGCCCCGGCGATAGGGCCTGTGGGCGCCGGGCTCTCGGCGAGGTCGTCCGGTTGCGCAGGATCCGGGAGGATACGGACACAGCAGCAGCGGGGGAAGCTACGGTGTTGCGGATGGCTGCGCGAGGGTTTCTCACCTCGGGGGCCGCCGACGAGACGCTCGGTACCGAGAGCTCCAGCACGGCCGTCGGAGACGAGCCGTCCGCCCGGACGCTCGCCTCGAAGAGCCCGGGCGGCCGGGGGAGAGCCGGGCTGTGGGTCGCCATCGGCGTCTACCTGGTGCTCGGCATCCTCGCCAACCTGCCCGCCTGGCTGCACGGGGCCTCTCACACGCTGCAGTGCGGTGGCTGCGGCGACAACGGTCAAGAAATCTGGTTCCTGACCTGGGCGGCGCACGCCCTCACCCACCTTGTGAACCCGCTGCGCACGAACTGGATCGATTTCCCGTATGGGGTCGATCTCGCTGACAACACCTCGATGCCGTTGGCGGGATTCATGGGGGCGCCCATCACCTGGGTGTTCGGTCCCATTGCGGCCTACAACGTGCTCATCACGTTCGCCTTTGCCAGCTCGGCAACGGCCTGCATGCTCGCCTGCCGTCGCTGGACCGGCACGGCGGCAGCTTTCGTCGGCGGTCTCCTGTACGGCTTCTCGCCCTACATGATCGGCCAGGGAGCGGGCCACCTCTTTCTCCTCCTTGCTCCCATCCCGCCGCTCGTGCTGCTCGTGCTCGACGAGGTGCTCGTCCGGCAGCGGCTGCGATGGTGGTTCTCCGGCTTGCTCCTCGCCCTGCTTGAGGTGGTCGAGCTGGGATGGTCGCCTGAACTGTTCGCCGACATGGCTCTCGTCACGGCCATCGGCGTTGTCGTGTTCGCTGTCGCGCAGCGGCGGCAGCTTCGCGCGCGGTTGCCGTATGCCCTGCCGGCGCTCGCCCTCGGCGTCATCCTGACGCTCCCCTTCGCCGCCGTCGTGGCAAAGGTCGCACGCTCCGGACCGGACCACACGAAGGGGTCGGTCCATCCCGTCAGCCTCCTCGCCGGTCTGTCCACCGACCTCGCCGGGCTCGTCGTGCCGACGACGAACCAGCGGTTCCCTCTTGGCTCCACCGCGCTCGGCAGCCGGCTCGTCGGGCTGACTCCGGCCCTCAAACCGCTGGTACCGGACGTCACGGAGAACGGCGCCTACATCGGCATCCCCCTCCTCATCCTCATCTGTGTGGGCGTCTGGAAGTACCGGCGCAACGGGCTCGTGCAGTTCTCGGCACTCATGGCCCTCGTCGCCCTCGTGATCTCCATGGGGAGTCGCTTCCATCTCCTCGGACACAAGACGCCGCTGCGCCTGCCTTTTGACGTGCTCGCCCACCTGCCGTTCGTCGACAGCGAGGTGGCGTCCCGCTACTCGCTGTTCATGTGGCTTTTTCTCGCTCTCATCGTGGCGGTCATCACCGATCAGTGGCTCTTCGCCCCGAGGCGCCCGCCGCGGCACGGGCGTACCTCGACGGTCGGCATGACCAACCGCGCCTTCCCGGCGGCCTTGCTCCTCGTCGGGATCGTGTCCCTCGTGCCGAACTGGCCCTACAACACGGCCGAGACGGCCGTACCGCCCTGGTTCAGCTCACCGGCCGTTCAAACGGTTCCGGTCGGATCGAGCCTGCTTCCGTACCCGATCGCCACGAACGAGCACAACCTGGCCGAGCTGTGGCAAGCGCTCGACAACTTCCGCTACCGCATGCCCGGTGGCGAGGCGGCCGTGCCCAAGTCGCACATCGGAGTGATCGGGAAGGCCTACGAGTACTGCTGGGCGAACCCGACGGTGGACGAGCCGAGGCCGCTCTCCCTCGGGGGCGCTCGGAAGAACCTCGTGACCTGGCAAGTGCAGACCATCGTCATACCGCTCTCCTCCCTCAATGCCGCCTGCGCCATCCGATACATGACCCTCGTCGTCGGCACACCTCCCTCGCACCAATACGACGCCGCCGTCTGGCGCCTGCCGGCGCCGCACAGCGGCTCGTCGACGTGACGAGGCGTCGTCGCCGACGGGCCGCTCGGTGACCGACGTCGCTCGACCGCTGCGGGTCTGCATTGCCTCGCCGAGCTTCCCCCCGGACCTCGGGGGACTCGGTCAGCATGTCGCGCACTTTGCCGGCGGGCTCTCGGAGATTGGATGCGACGTCACGGTGGTCACGCACGTGCCGCCGGGCGGCAACGTCGTGGCCGGCGAAACGACCGAAACGGCGGGGCTTCACGTCGAGAAGTTTCCCGTTCGTGTCGGCGGACGGCGCTTTGCCTTCGCGCCCCGCCTCTCTCAGTGGGTCAGGGATCACCGCATGCAGTTCGATGTCGTCCATGCCTTCGGCTTCCACGGTTCCGTCGCTCTCAGCCTGGTACGCAAGGGCGTACAGCCATTCTTCTTCACGCCGGTCTTCCACGCCGGCGGCAGCTCCCGCCTTGCTGACATCGTCCACGTCCTCTATGACCCGTGGGCGCGCCAGATCTTCCACAGTGCGAAGGTTGTCTTTTGCGGGACGAGCGCCGAGCGTCAGTCGCTTCTCGAGCAGTACGCCTTCTGCGAGTCATGGGCTGTCGTGCAGCACATCGCGTTGGATTGGGACTCCTTCGACGTCGAGCCGTTCCGCGAGCCGAGCCCTGTCATCCTCAGTGCCGGGCGTCTCGAGAGGTACAAGCGGGTTGACCGCGTCGTGCAGGCGATGGCGCTGCTCGACGAGGAGGCCGATCTCGTCATCTGCGGTGCCGGTCCGGATGAGAAGCGCCTTCAGCTCCTGAGGGAGCAGTCGCCCGTGCGGGAGCGTGTCCGCATCCTCGGAGCCGTCAGCGGCGACGATCTGCGACGTTGGCAACGGACCGCCAAGGTCGTCGTGAGCCTCTCGACCCACGAGTCCTTCGGGCTTTCCTTGGCCGAAGGAGCCGCTGCGGGCGCCTCCCTCGTGGCGTCGGACATCCCGCCGCACCGCGAGATGGCCGCGGCAATCGGCGTCGAGGCTTCCTGGGTCAGCACCGATGCGACGGTGCAGGACATCGCGGAATGCTTGCGGGGTGCCCTTGCGCTGCAGAGGACCCAGGCATTGGAGGGGGCGTCTTCCCATCCTCCGCACCGGCGAAGGTGGGTCGACGTCGCCACCGAGACGCTCGCCTTCTACCACGAGGGGATGTTGTCGGGCCCTCACGTTTCTCAGACCTTTGAACCATGAGCCGTCGTCGCGTCTGTGTGGTCGGCTCCGGGACGTCCTATCTGTCAGGCATCAGCTACTACACGTACTTCCTGTCACGCGCCTTGGCCGCTGACAGTGACGTGTCGGTCATCCTGATGCGAAAGCTCGTGCCGAAGGCCCTCTACCCAGGTGGCGCACGCGTCGGGGGCGCCTTCACCAAGGTTTCGACGGCGGAATTTGCACCCACCTTCGACGGCGTCGACTGGACTCTTTTGCCGAGCCTACCCAGGGCTGTGGGTTTCCTGCGCCGCCGACGACCTCAAGTCCTGCTGCTGCAGTGGTGGTCCGTCTCGTCCCTGCCTGCCTACCTCCGCTTCGTGGGGGCGGCGCGCCGAATCGGTGCCGGCGTGATAGTCGAGCTGCACGAGGACGTCGACACGGCGGAAGCGCGCCTCCCGCTCGTCGGCCGACTCGCCACACGCTGGCTTCGCCTCATCCTCGATCGCTGCGACGCTTACGTCGTGCACTCCGACTGGGACCGGCAAAGGTTCCACGACCGCTACCAGCTCGACGACGCCAGGATCCACGTCATCCCGCATGGTCCATTCGATTTGGTCGACGTCCCCGCCGCCACCCCCGACAGCGCCCCGGCGGCGGAAGGCACGATCACGATCCTCTTTTTCGGGACCATCCGCCCGTACAAGGGTCTCGAAGATCTCGTCGACGCCTTCGACGGCTTGCCGCGAGACGCCGGAGCCACTTGGCGCCTCGTGGTCGTCGGTGAGACATGGGAGGGCTGGACGCTCCCCTTCGAGAAGATCGCCGCCAGTCCGCACCGCAGCGACATCGAGGTGGTCAACCGCTACGTGAGCGACGAGGAGGCCAGCACGTTCTTCGCCGCTGCCGACCTCGTGGCACTGCCGTATCTGCGGTCCTCGGCGAGCGGGCCGTTGCACCTCACCATGACGGCGGGGCTGCCGGTTGTCGTCACGCGCGTCGGCGGCCTCGAATCGGCCGCTGGCGCCTACTCGGGAGCGGTGTTCGTGAACGCGGCCGAGCCGGATGACCTGCGCCGGGGCATCCTCGAGGCGAGCCGCCTCACGGGCAGGCGCTACGAGGATCCCTACTCGTGGGACACCATCGCCGAGCGCTACGAGGCCGTCTTCGCCGGCCTCGCGCTGCGGCCGAGAACCCGTAGGCGAGGCATCGCAGAAGTCCGCGGCGACCGTTGATTCAAAGGGCGCGCTGCTATCATCGCCCCGTGCGACGAGGACTTTTCCAAAAGTTCGCCGCCGCCGGCCTCGTGCTCGGGCTCTTCATCGCTTTCGCTCCGGCCGTCTCAGGCGCGCCGTCGACACCGCAGAGCGCCGCCGCCACACCACAGCTCGGCATCGACGTCGTCGTCGACAACCAGTCGGCCTTTACGACGCCCCAGGCCATGGCGACGGCCAAGGAGCTCTTCTCCTACGTGAAGTCCCTCGGTGGCAATGCCGTGTCGCTCAACTTTCCCTTCTACATGACGTCGCAGACCTCGAGTGATCCGAGCTCGGGCGCCGGAACACCGTCGCCTGCTCGCATCGCCGACCTGGCGATGCTCGCCCGCGGCATGGGCCTCCAGGTTCAGCTCCGGCCCTATCTGAGCGAGGCTGACTTTCCTCCTCCCTATTGGCGAGGCACGATCAAGCCGACCGACCCTGCTGAGTGGTTCGCCAGGTACTGGGCGTTCCTGCGCCCCTATCTCGTCGTCGCCGCTCCATCGGGCGTGAGCTCGTTCAGCATCGGAATCGAGCTCGACAGCATGATGAAGTACCTCAACGACTGGATCCCGCTCGTCACGCAGGCACGAGCCACCTTTCCCGGCACGATCATCTACTCCGAGCACCACGTGCCGCCGCTCGAGACGCTGCCGGGGACACAGCTCGGCTGGGACGCCTACACACCGATCCCGTTGCCGAGCGGTGCGCAGCCCTCGGCGGCGGCCTTCACGAAAGGTGACCTCGCCAACTACCAACAGCCGGGCTTCCAGGGCACACCGGGGGAGACGACGCTCGAGGAGGTGGGGATCGCCGCCGCGGCGGGGGCCAACCTGACGCCGTGGAACGTGGACATCCCAGCTCGCACGCGTGTCGACCGCAGCCTCCAGGTGGACTGGTTCACCGCCGCTTGCAATGCCATGTGGGATCTCCACATGAAGGGCATCTACTTCTGGGTGCTGTTCCTGGCGGACTACTCTCCGAGCGAGAACGACACGAACAGCTACACGAACTGGGTCGACACCCCGACGGCCACGGCCATCAAGTCCTGCTTCTCGCGGACGTCGTGAGCACCATGGCGCCGGCGTCTCCCGTCATCCTGCGAGGACGGAAGCACCTCCTCATGCTGGTGCTCTTCCTCGCAACGGTGCTCGTCGTTGGCGGGCTCGCCCTCGCCGGCTCCTTCGTGCCTCGCGCTGGCTCGCCCGCCGCCCGCTCCGTCCCTGTGAGCGTCAAGTGGTCTGCGTCGGTGACGATTGAGCAGCCCGCAGGTGTGCCCGATGCGGTCTCGTGCGCCTCGTCGGGGTTCTGCATTGAGGTCGACTCGAGCGGCAACGCCGTCGTGGATCAGGACTCTCACTGGTCGACGCCAGTCGCCATCGACAGCGGAAGGGCCCTCACGGGCATCTCTTGTCCATCGACCACGTTCTGCGTCGCCGTGGACAGCGCCGGCCGGGCTGTCGTGTTCGACAAGGGTGCTTGGGGGAGTCCGGCGTCGATCGACAGCTCGGGACTGAGCTCGGTGTCGTGCCCAACGAGCGCCTTCTGCATGGCGGCCGACGTGGCGGGTGGCGTCGTCGAACTCCATGGGTCGACATGGTCGGCACCCGCCACGGTCGACACAACGAGCATCACTGCCATCTCGTGTGCCTCGACGACGTACTGCGTCGCTGTCGACCCGAGTGGCTCGCAAGTGACGTTCAGCGCCGGCACCTGGGTGGCCCCGCAAGTGATCGACGCCTCGGCCGCCCTCACCGCCGTCTCCTGCGTGGTCGTGCCGTCACCGTTTTGCGTCGCGACGGGCGACAACGGCGACGCCGTGAGCGGGAGCGGCTCACTCTGGACGCCGACGTCGCTCACGGGTGCTTCGACATCATTGACCGCCGTCTCGTGCGAGAGCGCCGTGTTTTGCGTGGCGGGCGACGAGTCGGGCGCCGCAGAGGTGTGGACGGGCAACTCATGGTCGGCGACGCCTGCGCTCACGAGCGGCGGTGTCGCGCTCATCGCTGTGTCCTGCCCTGCGTCAGGCAGCTGCCTGGCTCTCGACGCCGGCGGCGACGCCGAGCGCTATGCGGCTGGTGCTTGGTCGCGTTCGCTCGCCGAATCGCCCCCCGCCACTGCGACGGCAGTGTCCTGCGGGTCACCGACGTACTGTGTCGCCGTCGACACCGAGGGCGGCGCCAGGGTGTGGACCGGGAAGGCGTGGTCCACTCGTTCGGCGCTGCCGAAGGTGGGCGCTCTGGAGGCCATCTCGTGCACCGGCTTGTTCTGTGCCGCCGTGAGCGACACCGGCCGCGCCGCCATGCGGATCCACAATCGGTGGTCGGTGCAAGTCGTCGACACCAACCCGATCCTGGCTGTCTCCTGCTCCTCGGCGACGTACTGCCTGGCGACCGATTCACAGGGCGAGTACCTGAGATGGAACGGCAAGCACTGGACGTCACCCAGCTCGCGCTATCCGTTCAAGTACGGCTTCAGTCACGGCCTCGTCGCGGTGTCGTGCCCCGAGCCCTACTTCTGCATGGCAGTGGACGAGACAGGGCACGAGATCTTCTTCACGGACACAATCTGGCAGCACTATGCGGACAGGCTAGGGGGCGCATTCACCTCGGTGTCCTGTCCGACGACCCAGTTCTGCCTCGCGGTGGATGCAACGGGCCGTGAGGTGACCTTCTCCCAGGTCGGGATGAAGCTGGAGTGGTCAGGTCCGAAGCAGATCGACAGCGTCGCTTTGCGCTCCGTCGCCTGCAGGAGCGCCAGGTTCTGTATCGCTGTAGACGACATGGGTCGCTACCTTGCGTTCTCCGGTGGGGCGTGGCACGCGCCGGTGAACGGCGTTCCGGCCGCCTCTCCCAACTCGATCTCCTGCACCAACTCGGTCTGTGTCGAAGTGGGGGGAACTCGAGCGGTTATAGCGTCGATCACCTAAGCTAAGTGAGACATCGAACGCGCCCGGCGACTTCTCAGACGCGTCGTCGCTCGATCAGCTCCTCCAAGATGGCGTCGAGGATCGTCGTCGTCTTGCTGACGGTGAACTGCTCGGCTCTGCGCTGTCCAGCGAGGCCCATCTCGAGGGCGGCGGTCGGGTTGTCGAGGAGGTGACGGATTGCCGTTGCCATGGCGCTCGGATCTTGGGGCGGCACGAGCAGCCCGCTGATACCGTCCTCCACGCTTTCGACGAGCCCGCCGGTTCGCGTCGCCACGACCGGACAGCCCGCGCTTGCCGCCTCGAGCGGCACGAGGCCGAACGGCTCGGCCCACCGAGACGGCACGACGCCGATCCCGCAGTGACGCCAGGCCGCCATGACCTGATCGTGCGGCACGTTCTCCCGCACGATCACGCCGCGTGGCCACCTCGTCGGGGTGTCCGGCCTCGGCGTGCCGAGAACAACGAGCGGGGGGACGTCGTCGCCGAGCAGCTCGAAGGCCTCCAGGAGATCTGTGATCCCTTTGTGGATGCCGAGGGCTCCCACGAAGAGCAAGTAGCCGTCCTGCTTGGGAAGAAATTTCGGCCGCGGAGTGGCACCTGCGGCGACGGTGGCGTCATCCTCCACGAAGCCATTGACGACTGTGACCGGCACGTCCGTACGACCGAGCGCGAGCCGGACGGCTCGTGCCACCGCGGTCGAGACGGCAACAATGCCGTCGATCCGCCGATGCAGAGCAGCATTGGAAGCGAATAGCCCGAGCGTCAGCGCTGTGCCCTTGACCGCTCCGTACTGTTCGTCGCTGCAGGGGACGCAGCGACGCAATGCCGGCCCGGGGCAGGTTCCATCGTCCCGGTGATACATCAGCGTCTTCTTGGGGCAGGCCAGCGAGTAGTCGTGCTGGGTCCACAGCAGCGGCGGCGAGGACGGCGTCTTGATGGCCAGATAGCTGTAGGCGATCCAGTTGTGCGCCTGCACGACGTCGGGCTGCTCCTCGTCGAGGATCCGCTGTAGCTGCCTGGCGACGAGGGGATCGGGGAACGGCGGGTGGTATGGCTTATCCGGCGACGCCCATGCCCGTCGGAAGCGGGTGTAAGTGCCCGAAATGCGGTACACGCGAAACCCGATGTCCTCCATACGATTGGTTGCCACACCGCCGGGCCGCACAAGCGTCACGACCGAGACGTCGTGTCCGCGTCGTGTCCGCTCGCGGGCGAGGTACAGCACATGCGACTCCATTCCGCCGATGCACGGGGCGAACAGGTCCGTGAGGTGGAGGATCTTCACGCCACACCTGGACTCGAGGAGCTGCGGGCGAGCGCCCCGCCTCGTTCCACCGCACGCGATCGCAAGGCGATGGCGCCGAACACGAGGCAGCCCAGGCACTGCGCCGAGCCCCACACCCATCCTGGGCTGGCGACGCCAAAGACCGGAAGCGCCCACCAGGTGCCCGCCACAGCGGCGAGGGCGATCGAGACGTTGACGAGGGCGGCCTCCCAGAGGCGCTGCTGGATTCTGAACCGAGAGACCGCCACGTTGGTCACCATGTCAGGGATGCTCGATACGGCGAGGATGGCCAGGAGGGAGGCGCCGTGAGCCCCGTAGGCGGAGCCGAAGAGGTCGAGCACGAAGCGTCCAGCAAAGACGTAAACGAGGACGGGAACGAAGAGGAGCCCGCCGGAGAGAGCGACGGCGGCGACGGTCTTGGAGCGCAGCTGCTCTGGTCGGAGGGATCCCTCGGCCAGCAGCGCCTGGCAGATGGATGGGGAGATCATGAAGCAGAGACCGCCGACGAGCCACGTGATGGAGAACCATCCCGCCGCCGTCGTGCCGAGTCGCGTGATGACGAGGATCGGCAGTATCTGCGGCGGCAGCGTGCCGCCAAGAACGCCGAGAACCTGGGCGCCGAAGCCGCGTCGCAGCACGCGCCATCCGCTCGGATCTGCAAGCTCCGCTTCGGCCGGAGCGGCAGGAACCGTCCGCTCACGCGCCCGTTTCAGCTCGCCCTTCGTCCAGGACCGCGCGGCCCACAGGCAGGCGGCGCAGCTCACCGCCACCCACGAGATCATGACGGCGAAGGGACCGCTCACCAATCCGAGGCGGATGGCGAGCACTCCGAGCAGCACCATCTTTCCGGTCCCGAAACCGGCGTTGCGTGCCACCATCAATTGCGGGCGCCGCACTGACAGCGCCGAGCCGTCGAGGATGATGCCGAGTGAACCGGCGACGGCCCCGAGGAGGAAGAGGGGGGCGATTCCGAACGTCCTCGCCTCGTTGAGGTTGCCGGGCAGCACGAGGAGGGTGGGTACACAGCAGGCGAGGGCGATGGCGCTGGACAGGATGACGGCGGCTCGCAGGAGCGGAACACGATTCTGGCTCCGAGGCAACCGCGTGAGCAGTGTCGTGACGATGGGTTGGCCGGCGATGAGGGAGATGAGGGTCATGGCGGCGACGAGCGACGTGGCGACGCCGACGGCCGATGCGGTCCAGCGATGTGCCGCGATGGCCCAAAACAGCCAGCCCGTGGCAGACGTGATGACCGTCGCCAGCATGACCCCGAAAGAGCCCCGAACCAGGTGGGCGTGCTCGCCCAGCCGCTCCAGCATCTGGGTACGGCGCGTCCGGCTCATCGTGGCTCGTGACGGGGCGGTTCGGAGCCGAGGCCTCGAGAATCGTCGCCTCGGCGTCACAACCGTGCCGCCGTTCATGCCCGGCAAGGGAGATGTGGGCTGAGGTAGGCGCCGTCGTTCGACCTGATGGACACCGCCGGGCAGCTTCCCACAGAGGGAGGCGCCGCCACCTTGAGCACGACATGGGTGACGGCAGCCGAGATCGTCTCGTGTTCGACTCCCGTGTTGCCCACGTACACCGTTAGCGAGATGGCCCCGGGAAAGTGCACACGGGCGACCTCGACCGGAATGCTGACGGTCGTCCCAGCGATCGTCGCTGTCGGCGCCGACAGCGAGAAGCTCGATTCGACCGGTGTGGACGGCAACAGGAGATGCGTCACGATGGCCACGCCGACGGCGCCGCCGGCGAGGAGAAGCGCGAGGCCCAGGGCCTTCAGGCTGTTTCTCGCCGAGGGCCCGCGTTGCCAGCCGACGAGGAGAAGACAGCTCACCGCCACGCCCGGAAGTACGAAGACGGCTCGACCGAGGTGGACATGAAGCGCGACGGCGAGATAGGCGACGAGGACGTAGAAAGCCATCGAAGCGATCACCGCCCCGACGAGCCTCAGGATCCAATCACCTTCGGTGTCGGCGCGGGTGATCAGGAGAGCACCGGGGAGCGCGAGGAGAGCGCCTCCGCTCAGAACGACACGGATGGCACCGGCGGCACCGCCGCTCGGCAGCAGAAATGAGAGCAGGAGAGCGACGAGCAGCCCTGCGACGATCCCAAAGCGTGTGGGAGACGGTCGTCTCGCCTGCTCCACCGGCGCCTCCGTTCCCGCCGGTTCGGGCATCATGACCGCTCCAGCCGCGCCATGCAGGCCGTGCTCAAGCCGTTGCTCGCCACTCCGACGTCGGTCTCGAGCTGCTTGTGGTCGACGGCGAGGATCTCGTAATCGCTCGTGGCGTAAACGGCGTTCAGCCAGTTGAGGCATTCGAATCGAAGGACGTTGACGGGCGGGATCACATACCGGCTGCTCCCGTGAGGCTCAGAAGACGAGTACCAGTATCCCTGTGGCGCCGGCTTGCCATTTCCCATTCTTCGGTCCACCACGACGTAGTCGATCGTGGCGAAGGTCGCAGCGAGCTGAAGCGACAGCTGAGAGTCGAAGGTGATTCCCCACCAGGCGCTCGGCGTCACGAGCGTCACCTCGGAGCTCACGGCGATCGGGCCGGCGACGTATCGGTCGGCAAAGACGAGCTGACGACTGCGGCCGTGATCGTGAAACCAGGCGGCGACGAGGCTCGTCTGGGTCCCGTCGGCCGCAGCGTCCTCGCCGTATTGCACGGGTCCTCCGAAGCGATAGGCCGACGTGGTTGCCGCCGCCACCCCACCGATGGCAGCGACGACGAACATGACCGTCACGGCGACGCGGCCTCCTCGCGTCTCGAAGTGCCGGAGCCAGCTCACTTGCCGGCGGCGGAAGGCGAAGCTGAGCTCTCCTCGCAGCGCCCGGTCGGCGGCCAGGCCGATCACGACGGCGAGCCCGATGTAGGAGAAGGCCCACGAACGGTGGACGGCCTCTCCGAACTGGGCAGCTGTCAGCAACGGCAGGGACGCGAAGTAAGCGAGCCCAGTGAGGGCGGCGACATAGATGAAGGAGCCGAGCTCCTGTCGTCTCGCCAGAAGCCCCCAAATGGCCCAGACATACGCTGCCAACAGCACGGGCGGCAAGAGGAACCCGCAGACGACTTCGAAAAGCGGTAAGCCGGTGTTCCCGAAGGCGGTGTGACCTTGCAGCGCCGACGCGATGCCGAGGAGGCTCAGCAGTTGACGGAACTGACCGCTCAGGTTCAGGGCGGGTGAGAGGTAGACGGCGAGCGGGTGGCCGATGGCGACGAATCTCGTCGTGGTCACGATGAGAGCCCAGACGGCCAGCAACCATGCCACCTGCGGGGACTCCGGACCGCTTGCCGGTGCCCTCCCACGCCGCAGGCTGACGACGACGGCCATGGCAGTGAGAAGGACGCAGTTGACGACAGCTGTGACGTGGTGGGTGACGACGAGCGACAGCGAGAACGTGAACGAGAGCCCCACCCAAGTCCAAGTCGTCGATGGCTTGGGCGCCCGCGTGCCTCCCCCGATGGCTCGCAGTGCGAAGATGAGTCCCCACAACAGGAGAGGAATGGCGAGGGTCTCGTAGGCGTACTGTGAGTCGAAGAACAGCCAGGAGGGGTTGAGCGAATAGATGAGGGCGGCGAGCCCCCCCGCCCGCTTTGACGACGTGATATCGCTCACGAGTATGAAAATGGCGGCGAGGATGGCGACGTGTGAAATGGCCGCCACCGCCATGGCGGCACCCCAGGGATAGAGGCCGCTCACCTCGACGATGCCCCCGGTGATCATCTCGAGTCCGGGGAAGCTGGAACCTATCTGCAGCAGTGCGGGCTCCGCCACGGGGTGCCCGCTCCGGAGGAGATCCTCCAGCAACCGGAGGTGTGAGAACTCATCGAAGTAGAGCGGCTGAGCACCCGTCCTGATCATCTTTGGCAGCACGCTCCAGACGGCAAGAGCGAGCACGAGGGGTCCTCGATCGACGTCGGACGTGGTCCGGCGTGCGAGGAGCCAACCGACGGGCAGCACGACGGCGAAATATCCGACCCAGAAGATGTAGAACTGGAGCGACATGCTGCCATTGGCTGCCACGAACTCCGCCAGCGAGAGCAGCAGACCACTCGCCACGAAGACGAGAAAGAGCACCCGTCCCGGCATGGCGGACTGACGCGACGCTGCCCGCTTCACGTCCGTGCTCGGGGTCTTCATGGTGCCGGCCGTGAAGGGTGTCCGCTCTCGATCGCCGGCCGCTCCCGTCACGGACGCTTGACTGGCTGAAGCGAGTGCGTCGCGGCCCGGCGCGAGGACACCCGCTCGTAGATGACGGCGTAACCGGCGCGCAGGCCGTCCCTGAAGGCGTGCAGGTTGGAAGTGCCGTGCCGCCGCTTGTCCTCGAAACTCGGAATCTCCTTGACGATCAGCCCCGTGCGGGCGGCCCGGCAAAACACGAGCGACTCGATCTCGAAACCGTGGCCATACGGCAGGCCACGGAGCATTCTCCGGCGGCCGGTGCGAGTGCTCTCGGCGTCCTTGGCCTGCGCGATCAGATCCGACAGGTCGAGTCTTGAGACGGCATCCATTCGCAGCGCAAAATAGCCGTAGGCAAGGTCCGTCCAACGCACGCCGTACAGAAGGTTGACGGCGATGGTGAGCATGCGATTGCCGGTGGCGCGCAACCATGTGAAGTCGGAGGAACCCCCACCCGGGAGGCCACGGGAACCGCGTGCGAGGTCGGCACCGGCGAGCAACGCACCGACGAACAGGGGGATCTCCTCGCCGCGCATAGAACCGTCGGCGTCGAGGAAGATGACGAAATCTGAACTCGCTTCGAGCATGCCCGTGATCATCGCCAATCCCTTGCCTTTGGCGCACTGGTGCACGATCTTGATGTCGGCCCGCAGTCGTTGGGCGCGGTCGACGCTGCCGTCGGTCGAGCGACCGTCGACGAGGATCACCTCGTCAATCGAGGCAGGCAAGGACCCGAGGACTTGCGACAGGTTCATCTCTTCGTTGAGGCAGGGGAGAACCACCGCGGTTGTGAATCCCACGGAGCCATACTGTCACCTCAGCGACCCTGGCGAGCAAGGGCAGCTGAATGCCTGACCCGTTGGTGACATGCACGCCGCCACTACTGCGTGAGCGCCGACGGGATCTTGTCTCCCGAGAGCGCCGCGATCTCTTGCAGCCGGGTGATCATTGCCCCGCTCGCCACCGAGGCGGCGTAGTCCCGCTTGATCGTGGCGGCGGCCGCCTCACCGAGTCTTCGCCGCTCCGCCGGACTGCTGTACAGCCGCCGCATCCAGCGTGCTGCCTGATCGATATCAGGATCCGCCCAGAGCTGGCCCGTCTCATAGATCGAGGACATCCCCTCGAACTCTCGGTTCTCCGTCACGGCGATCGGGCGCAGGCGGTAGCCAACTAGGCAGCTGTTGAGCTGTGTCATGAAATCCATATTTCCGGAGTATGCAGTGGCGATGACCGGACGGCCGAGGTACATCGCCTCTGCCATGCCGAGCCCGAACCCTTCAGACCTATGGAGCGAGACGTAGACGTCACAGAGTGCGATGAGCGCGTCTAGCTCAGCTTGCGTGACGTCATCCTCGATGAGCAAGCCGCCGGCTTCGGCGACCTCGCGGGCGAGCCGCGCTTGTGCCGCCGGGAGACGGGCGAGGTTGATCGTCTTGATGACGAGGCGAACCGGGCCGCGTCGCTCCTCGGGCCGAAAGGCGCGGCGGAAGGCGCGGATGACATCCCACGGGTTCTTGCGGGCAAGTGTCGAGTTGGCGTCGAAGGTGTAGAGGAACAAGCAGGCTCTCTCCGGGAGCCCGAAGTCAGCTCGCGTCATGCGCGGAGACGGCTCCGGCTCCACGACGCACGGCATGACCTTCACGGGCTTGTCGGTGTAGCCGCGGAAGGCGTCCGCCGTGAAACGGCTCCCGACCCAGATCTCGTCGACCCTGCCGACCTGCTCGACGAAGACGGTCGCCAGCCTCGGCAACTCCCAGAACCACGACGCCACGACATAGGGAAGGGAACCGGGTGGCCGCAGCTGTTCCTCGGCGACGAAGACGAGCTCGTTCACATTGAGGTACCACAGGCTGATATCGCTCGCACTCGACACCGGCACGCCCCCCAGCCACGCCGGTGCCCGTTCGTGTGAGCGCGGCACCTCCGGAACGGCAGAGAAGTCGACAATCGAGAGGGGCACGCCAGCTCCGAGGAGAGCAGAGACGGAGCGGCGGGCAGCCTCGGCGAGCCCAGTCGCCGCTCGCCAATCCCCGATCGCCCGCACCGCACAGGGGTCTGTCATCGCAGCGGTGACCGCTGTCGGGGCGGGCGCCTTCAGTTGCAGGCACTCCGACACGAGCCCGAGATAGCCGTCAGAGACCGCCTCGTACGTCGCTCCGCCCTCCACAAAGGCGCGCGCCGCCTGGCCGGCGGCCCGCGCTGTGGCGGGATCGGCTGCGGCGGCACGCATGAGCGACTCGAGCATCTTCGCCTCGTCGTCGGGTTCGGTCGGCACGGTCCAGCAGAAAATCGAGTCGAGCTCCCGGTACTGGGGCACGTCGCTCACGATCACCGGCTTGCCCGATCCGAAGGCGCGCATCACCACTCCGCTCGTCTCGCCGGCGGTCGGCCAGCGCAAGGAGATGACGACGTCACAGCCGAGTATCTCCTGCTCAAGTACGTCGGTGGAGACGTCGGTCGTCAGGCGAACAGCGTCACGGAATGACCCCGAAGTGATTCGTTCGCGAAGCTGCCGGACGTAATCTGGCGAGTCGCCCCGACCGACGATCACGATCTGCGTTTCGGGAACGTCTTGGTGAACCCTGGCGAAGGCCTCGAGGGCGATCAGTGCTCGCTTGTGGGGAGCGAGCCCGCCGAAAACACCGAACACCATCGCTTTGTTCGGCCGTTGACGAGTCGATGAGGTAGGGAGTCGGATTGTTCGCGCAGGGTGCGGGAGATGCGTCACCCGTAGAGAGGGGTGCCGGCGGATGAGCTCATCGCGTGCCCAGGCGCTGTGCACCACCGTCATGAGGCTCTGCTCGACGAGGCGACGGACCATCAGCAGCCGGAGGCGGTCAGGTTCCGGGCGGCCGTCGACACGGATCATCGGGATGTGTCCGTTCAGTGCGGGGTCGTTGTAGCGCAGCTCCTCGAGATAGAGCGGGCTGTCTGCTCCACCGCAGAGCCCGGCGTAGAAGTCGGCGAGCGACGGGTCGTGCAACACGAGGAGGCCCGGGTGGTCGAGGGCGCGGGCGTGCAGGTACCCGTGCAGCCAGGCATGGTTCCCCATCTGGTAGACGTCCAGGTCGCAGCGGCCGGCGGCACCAGATTCGTAGGCCGTCGCTCCTACGACGGCAACGCCCGCCGGGGCGCGCACGCAATCCACGACGTCGTCGGCGACGACGGCGAGGACGTCGAGGCGCCCGGCCAGCTCGGCGAGAAGGTCGTAGCTGTAGTCGGCGATGCCGCTTTGCTGGGGGGGCAGCGGGCTCCACCAGGCGATCCGCCTCGGCGAAGGATCCGTGAGCTCCTCGCTAGACACGCCGGGCGACGACTGCGTAGTCCAGGGCGCCGTAGAGCCGGTCGTTGATCGCCGCCACCAAGGGCAGCAGATCCGACGCCCACGGCGAGGCGGCGTCCGGTGCGTGCAGCCCGGCGGCGGGATGGAGGAAACGCACGTCGACCTCGACGAACCCGCGCGAGGCCACGAGGAACCGCAAGAACTCGGGGTTGAGCGGGCGCAGATGGGAGGGATCGAGGTAGAACGTCGAGGCACCGACGACGAGGTTGTCCGGATTGGGCGTCTCGACGATGAGCACGCCGCCGGGCCGCAGCGCCCGGACTGACAGGTCGATGAGCTCGAGGAGTCGCTCGACCGGGAGGTGCTCGGCGAGGTGAAACGCCGTGACGGCCGCAAGTGACCCCTCCGGGACGGAGGCGAGATGGTCGACCGCATCGGCGCGGCGAACGTCGAGGCCGCGCTCGAGGCAGCTCGAGACGTAGTGCTCGTTCAGCTCGACGCCGTACGCCTCGACTCCGGACTTCTTGAGCACCTCGAGCCACTCTCCGCGGCCGCTGCCGAGGTCGAGGACCGGCTCGTGCGGCTCGAGGGTGAGGATGTCGTCGAGGTACTCGGCAGCGCGCTCTTTGATGAGATCGAACGAACCGCGAAAGAAGTCCTGCAGGGCCGGGTACGTCGTGTCGAGGGCCGATGGGTGTGCGGCCAGCTCCTCGGCCGCAGGTGCTCTCGGCAGCGATCGACGTACCTCGTTCAGGAAGAGGTCCACCTGCACCTTCAGTAGCTGCGCCTCCGCACGCTCGCGGACCCCGCTCGACTGAGCCTCGGTGAGCTGGTTCTGCAGCTCCTCGATCCGCAAGCCGATCTCGGTGAGCTCCGATCGCAGCGACCCGAGCGCCTCATGGTGCCGCTGGAAGGCCTGCCGCTGCACGAGGTCGAGCTGCAGCCGGTGAGCGACCTCCTGCTGGCGGACCATGTCTCCGACGTCGGACAGCTGCGCTTCGACCGCCTCCCGCAAGCCCTGCAGTTGCAGGGCGAGGGACCCGAGGCCTCCCGCCTGGTCGTCGAGATTGGCGCGCAGCTCTGTCACCTGACTCTCGACCGTTGCCCGCAGACCTTCCTCGAGGGCGGCGAGCGCGGCAAGGACGGCATGGTTGAAGGCCACTTGATGATGGAGGAAGGGCCAGCTCAAGCGAGCGACGAGCCGCTTCACCAAGCGGGACGGCGTCCGACCCGGGAACGGCAATCCCAGGTCGGCGTGGGCGGCGGCCTCCTGCAACGAGGCTGCGCGATCTCCGGGCTCCACGCGCTCATTACAGCAGACGTCGGCGAGTTGCGACGATCATCGAGGCGTTGCGGCTTGCCGCCGACTCCGCCGTGGCGGCGCTGCCCGGTCGTCTTGAATAATCGCATGGCGGGGCGCGGATCTGCGAGGATACGGAGGTGACGTGCTGCAGGCCCTCGTCAGGGTGCGATGTCTGAGCTGACCACGCCCGACGGGTCCAATACTCCGGCACGCTCGAGCGAGTTTGGTGCCATGCTCATGCCGGCGGCGGTGCGATGACCACGGCTGGGAGTCGTCTCATCGACTGGACGGGTGAGCGCTGCGTGCCCTGGGCCGAGGACCTCGAGGTCGTCTACGAGCACTACCACCGCTACCTCTTTGCCGCCTCCCACGTGGCGGGCCGGCGCGTGCTGGATCTCGCCAGCGGCGAGGGTTACGGATCGGCCCTCCTCGCCACCCTGGCCCGAGACGTCGTCGGACTCGACATCGACGCCGCCAGCATCGCCCACGGCAAGGACACCTATCAGCTGCCGAACCTCTCGTTTGTCGAGGGCGACATGCTCGACCTGTCGGCCATCCCGGACGGGTCGTTCGACGTCGTGGTGTGCTTCGAGGCTGTCGAGCACGTCGACGACCACGCCGCCCTCCTCGAAGGCGTTGCCCGCGTCCTTGCACCGGACGGCTTGTTCATCGCCTCGACGCCCGACCGCGACGTCTCGCACAGCCTGCACCAGGACAACCCGTTCCACGTCCGCGAGCTGAACCCTGACGAATTCGAGGGCCTCCTCCGAGCGCAATTTCCGCAGGTCCGCCTGTGGGGGCAGAACCTGGCCGTGGGTTCCGTCCTCGCTCCGCTCGAGCCGGTCGAGGTGCCGGGCGAGCTCACCACCTTGGCGTTGCAGCCTGACCAGGACCATTGGGTGGCCGGCACGAAGCTGATCCCGCGCTACCTGGTGGCAGTGGCCTCGCAGCGGGATCTGACGTCCTTGCCCGGCTACAGCACGCTCGTCGACGTCGGATTGGAGCTCGTACAGCGCACGATCAGGCAGCGCGAAGAGGCTCGCGGCGCCTTGGCCGTGGCATCGGAGGAGCGGGACGAGGCGCGCAGCTTGCTCGCCGCGGCCTCCGGTGAGCTCGAGGATGCCCGCAGGGCAGCGGCTGAGCGCACCGAGGAGCGAGACGATCTCGCCGGCGCCTACGAGCAAGCGCTGCAGTCCGTGCGTCGACACCGCCGCGCCGAGCTGCGCGCCGTGCGTCGCCGCGAGACCTTGGCAGCCGCCCTCGCCGAGGCGAGGGAGAGCCTGCGCCAAGCCGAGCGCGTGCAGGAACAGTCGGCTCGCGAGCTCGAGGTGCTGACGTCGTCCGCCTGGTTCCGCGTCGGCCGCGCCTATCGGCAGGCGATCGAGGCGTTGGCCCCAGCGCGCACGCTCCGTCGTCGCAGTTACCGCATCGCCGTACGGACCCTGGCGGGCGTGCGCCCGATCCGCACCCCGAAGACGGCGCTTCCAGCGGCCCCCGTCGTGCCGGCAGCTACCTCGATCCCCTTGCCGACCGTCGAGGATCCGGAGCTGACGATCGTCATACCCGTCCACAACAACTGGGCGCTCACCGCAAATTGCCTTCGTTCCATCGCCGAGGATCCTTGCGCCACGCCCTACGCAGTCGTCGTGGTCGACGACGGCTCCACCGACGAGACATCACGCATGCTGAAACTCGTGAAGGGCGTCGAGACGGTTCGCCTGCAACCGAACGGCGGCTTCGTGCACGCCGTCAACGCCGGCCTGGCGGCCGCACGCGGTCGTTACGTCGTGCTGCTCAACAACGACACGATCGTGCGCCCTGGCTGGCTCGATGCCCTCGTCGAGGTCGTCGAGACGAATGAGGAAGTCGGCATCGTCGGGGCGAAGCTCGTGTATCCCGATGGCCGGCTGCAGGAGGCGGGCGGCATCGTGTGGCGAGACGGCAGCGCCTGGAACTTCGGCGGCGGTGACGATCCCGCAGATCCGGCCTACAACTTCAGGCGAGACGTCGATTACTGCTCAGGGGCATGCCTCCTCGTTCGCCGCGAGGTGCTCGACGCCACCGACGGTCTCGACACGCGCTTCGTGCCGGCCTACTACGAAGACACCGACCTGGCGTTCTCCGCCCGCCGACTCGGCTATCGCGTCGTCTACGAGCCGCGCTCGGTCGTCGTGCACCTCGAGGGCGGCAGTCACGGGACCGACGAGTCGACGGGCGTGAAGCGGCACCAGGTCATCAACAAGGAGGTCTTCCGCGCCAAGTGGGAGGCCGAGCTGGCGAGCCATCCGTCAGGTGAGGCGGGCCGCCCCCGAGCTGACAGCTGGCGTCCCCCCTCCGGGCGGGTGCTCGTCGTCGACGAGCAGATACCGACGCCGAACCAGGACTCCGGCTCCCGGCGCATGTGGGAGCTGCTCTGCATCTTCCGGGAGCTCGGCTTCGGCGTCACGTTCCTGCCCAACAGCGGCGTCGACCTACCGGCGTACTCGGCTCCGCTGCGCGATCTCGGGATCGAGGTGTTGGACGGTTACAACCGTTTGCCGGGTTTCCTGACAGAGGTCGGCGACGATCTCCGCCTCGCGATGCTCTGCCGGCCCGAGCCCGCCTGGCAGCACCTGCCGATGGTGCGCAAGCTGTGCCCGAACGCGAAGGTCATCTACGACACCGTGGACTTGCACTATGTGAGGGAGCGGCGCCGCGCCGAGGTTGAGGGCAACCTGGAGCGGTTCCGCATCGCCGAGCATCAGCAGGCGATGGAGCTCACGCTGGCGAGGTCGGCCGACATGACGCTGGTGGTGTCGCCAGTCGAGCGCGACATGCTGCTCAGCGAAGTGCCGAGCCTGTCGGTTCACGTCGTGCCGAACATCCACCGGGACGAGGCAGGCGGCCAACCCTTCACGAAACGGGAGGGCCTTCTCTTCGTGGGCAGTTTCCCGCACCCCCCGAACGGGGACGCCGCCCACTGGCTGGTCGAGGAGATCCTCCCGCGGGTGTGGGAGGAGCTGCCGGACATCCCCACCTACATCGTCGGGAGCCATCCCACCGACGACATCTGGGCCCTCGCCGGCCACGGTGTCCGCGTGCTCGGCTGGGTGCCCGATCTCAGCGACCTCTACGAGAGAACCCGGCTCTTCGTCGCTCCACTGCGCTACGGGGCCGGCATGAAGGGCAAGGTCGGCGAGAGCCTTGCGCACGGGCTCCCCGTCGTCACCACCCGCATCGGTGCGGAAGGGATGGGCCTCGTGCACGAGAGCGACGTTCTCGTATCCGACGGAGCCGAGGAATTCGCCACCGCCGTCGTGCGCGCCTATCGCGACGCCGAGCTCTGGATGAAGCTTGCTGGCAACGGCCGGCGCACGATCTCCCGCCGCTATTCGCCCGACGCCGTCCGGCCTCTCGTCTCACAGGTCCTGGCGGACCTGCGCATCCCGATCGCCTAATGCCGAGTCGTCAGCCGCCGGCGAGCGAGAGCACGTCGTCGGCCGCCTCTTCACCGGAGCGCACGGCGCCCTCCATGTAGCCGTTCCACACGGCCGAGTGATCGGCCCCGGCAAAGTGGATGCGCCCGATCGGCGGGCGTAGCGCCGAGCCGTACGCCGTCCAGACGCCCGGGGTGAAGTGCGCCCCGTAGCAACCGCGGGTGAACTCCTCGGCCATCCAGTCCCGCTCGATGTATTCCGTGATGTCGCGCGCCCTCGGGCCGAAGTAGCGGGCGAAACACTCGACGGCGACCCGTTGGCGCTCCTCCATCGAGCCTCGCGCCCACTGACGGCCGTCGTTGCCTTCGATGAAGCCCATGAGGATGCCCGGCCGGCCCGACGGCGGCGAGTTGTCGAAGGTGACCTTGACGGGTCCGATGTCGGAGGCCGCCTGCCCGGTCAAGCCGTCTTGGCGCCAGAAGGGCTCGTCGTAGACGGCGTACAGCTTGATCACCGAGCCGGCCGGGAGCCGCTGGGTGAGCTGGTCACGCCAGGAAGGCAGGGCCGGGGCATACTCGAGGCGGCCGGCAAGGCTCGGCGGCAGCGTCACGATCACCCGATCGCCGGCGACGACTTCGCCGCTTCGCAGCAGCAGGCGGACACCCGTCTCATCCTGTTCGACTCGCCGCACCGGGCTCTCAAGGTGGAGCCGCCCGCCGAGGTGTTCGGCCAGTGCCTCGCTGATGCGGACGGAGCCTCCGACGACGCGGTCCTGTTGGGCTCCCCGGTCCACGGAGATGAGTCCCTCCAGGTCTGTGCCGGAGTGGGCGTAGAACAGCGCGTGCAAGGCGGAGAAGTCCGTGCTCTGCGCCGAGAAGACCGCCTCGGCCACGATGCGGAAGTAGCTCCGCCCCACCTCGGTCCGCAGGTTGCGCAGGATCCAGGTCTCAAAGGTCTCGCCGTCCAGCTGGGCCGCCCGCGGAGCGTTCCAGGGCTCGTCGAGGGGAACGCGGTTCGCCAGGCGCGTGAACCTCGTGAGGCCCTGGAAGAGGTCGGCCAGGACGAAGGGGCTGAGCTTGGGGACCGCCCCGCGACGCGAGCTCATCCGGCTCGTCTTGCCGCCGAGGAAGATGACGTGCTCTCCCTCGTTGTAGGTCGGGAACGTCTCGAGGCCGAGCTCGCTCACGAGGGAGTACATGCGGTTCTGGGTCGGGCCGATCCACTGGCCTCCGAGCTCCACCGGCACGCCGTCGGCTGTCTGCCCGCCCTCGGTCCGTCCTCCGACCCGGGGGCGTGCTTCGAAGACCTCGACCTCAGCGCCGCCCGCAAGCAGGCGCCGCGCCGCCGTCAGCCCTGCGAGGCCCGCCCCCACGACGATGATCCGCTGAGTCGTCACGCCCCCATCTCCCTTCCCGCTGCCGTCTCGAGGCCATGCCAGGTTCGTCGCACGAAATACGGCCGGCGGTCGGCTGTGCCTCCTCCGAGATCGCGAAACCACGTCTCCTCGAGCTCCTCGGCGGCGGCGAAGGCGGTGGCTGAAGAGGGTGGGTCCTCGATCCAGGCGGCTTCCGTGCGATCCCGTGCGTGCCGGTAGCGGGGGAGCAGTCCGGCCAGGTCCGCCACGGTGGCGCGGTGCAGGCGTTCATGGCGCCACCAGAGCGTGTCGGGGTCGTAGCGGTTCGTCGGCGCCGGGCCGAGGTCCACCGGCTCGTGCACGCGCACGGGCTTGAAGAGCGACGTGCAGGGCGCCGCCGTCGCCGTCGCCCAGTGCAGCGGCCGGTCCCTCAGATCGGAGACGAGCGACGCCGTCGTTTGGCTGGACGCCAGCATGCCGCCGGCGTGCACACACGGCGCTTGCAGGGTCCCGTTGACGGGCGACCAACGGGGGATCCCACCCGGGCCGTGATCGCGCAGCGCTGCCATGAGCGCTCCCGGGCTGCCCGCCCCGGCCGTGGCCGCCTCCGTGCGGGCGCGACGCAGGCGACAGGCCGTCACCCGCTCCCGCACGTGGTCGGCGAAGGAAGCGGCGAAGGGGGCGATCGTTAGGCCGTTCGAGATGCTGCGGGCTCCGGAGCGCACGGCCTCGGTCGCCCAGTGGCGACCGGCCGTCTCGAGGACCACGGCACCGCTGGGATCGGCGATGAGGAAGCTGTTGTGATACGTGAAACCCGGCCGCTCGTAGCTGCACGCACCTCCCTGCCCGTACCGCTCCAGCAGGTCGATGATCACCGAGGCGGCACCATCGGCGTCGCTGGCGCGTTCCAGGGCGAGACGCAGGAGATCCATGCCGAGGAGGGCGGCCTCACCAGCCGGCTGGTTCGTGAACACGGCCTCGTTCCCGATGACGACACCGTGCTCGTTGGCCCCCATCTCGGCGCCCCACATCCACCAGGGCCGCGAGATCAGTACGGCGTGGGTGATGGCTGCCTGCGGGATCTCGATCCACGTGCAGGCGAGCCGCCCGCCCGGCTCGTGCCGAGCCGCCGGCACCCATTCGAGGAGCTGTGACTCGTTGCCGTCGCGGTCGCTGTTCTTCGCGAAGAGAACACCTTCGTCCGAGATCCGCACCATCGTGTCGCACACGGATCCGACCATAGGACAACGGCGAGGTGGGCGGTTGGTGGCAGTCTGGAGCGATGCAGCCGATACGGCCGTCCCGCCATGATCTCGAGGCAGCCGCCGGCCGCCGGATACCTGACGTCATCGCGCTGCACCTCGACGTGCTCTTTTGCGGCATCAACCCCGGGCTGTGGTCGGCGGCTGTCGGCCATCATTTCGCCCGTCCCGGCAACCGCTTCTGGAAGGTCCTGCAGGCGGCGGGGTTCACGCCGGAGGTCGTCGCCCCCGAGGACGACCGCCGCTTGCTGGATCTGGGTCTCGGGGTAACGAACCTCGTGGGGCGTTCAAGCGCCAGGGCGGCCGAGCTCACGCCGGAGGAGCTCCGGCGCGGCGGCAGGCGACTCGTTCGCACGGTCAGGCGCTGGCAACCCCGCTTCGTGGCCGTCGTCGGCACGGGCGCCTACCGAGTCGCCTTCGGCAAGCCGAAGGCCGTCGTCGGTGAGCAGGCCGAGGCGGTCGGCGGCGCTCGCGTCTGGCTCCTCCCCAACCCGAGCGGCCTGCAGGCCCACTACCAGTTCGACGACCTCGTGGCCGCCTTCGCTTCGTTGCGTGCGGCCGTCGGCACGGAGCCAGGGCGGAAGCCCTGACGCGAGCCGGCCGGGCCTGAGGTGGTCTCAGGCCCGGCCGGTCAGCGTGTCGCTCAGCGGCACCGTGGGGCAGTAGGGCCGCCGCACGGTCAGCGGCGGGATGGTCCGCTGGCCGTGGGGGTTTCAGGCGTTGCTCAGGTCGCCGGGCAGGTGTTCTTGTACGACTGGCTCTCGAATTCGGGGTAGCCGAGCGTCGTGAACTGGTTCGTCCCGTACTCGCCGTCCTGGCCGAAGTCGTTGGCACGAGCAGAGACGTTCCCGAATGCGATGAGGCAATCCGACCCCGTGTTGGTCTCCGACCAGTACGGGTAGAAGTGCCCCGGACCGTTTGGCGGGACGGTGCATCCGCTCAGGTCGCTGGCCGTGCAGGTCGACTCGCTGAGGGCGATGTCGGTCTGGAAGAAGAACGACGAATACGGTGCCCCTGCCGAGGTTGGCCGTTGCTGCTCGAAGCTGCCGGCCCACGTCGCCGTCGGCTGCCGTCCTGTCGGCCAGTCGGTGTAGTAGGGCTCGCCATCGAAGTCGAGGTCACCGTTCTGCGCATAGTTGTCCTGACAACCCGTCGCCAAGTCAGGCTGGGTATCGAAGACACCGTGCGTGTCACCCGCCGGGTAGCAGAGGGCGTCGCTCGTCTCGGCACCTTCCGACCCCCCGGGAACCTCGTAGCCACCGACGCACTCCGACCACGCCGTGTCGCTGATGCCGAAGATGTTAAGGGTGAACGGGTCCGTCACGGAGCTGCAGCCCTCGAAGTGACCGGTCTCGAACTCGGTGCTGATGTCGGTCTGCAGGGCCGCCCAGGGGACGATGTTCTGCCGCAGGGCCGACGAGTACTCGGGTTGGAAGTTGTAGGGCGAGCCGGAGCAGTCCACGATCGAGGTGTTCATGAAGCCGTTGGCTGCAGATGCCTGCATCGAGCCCGTCTGCCCCGTCGTGACGTCGTCGATCGTGACTTTGAAGGCCCGGGCGCCACCACCTCCTGGTATGAGGGCGTCCCACATGTGGATCTTGAGCGTGTCGCCCCCGTTCATGAGGAGTGTGTTGGCATTGGGCGTCTCGGTGTCCAGGTCGGCGAGCTGTGGGCTGGGTGGACCGGTGGGTACGCCGTTCGTCTGGATGAAGGCGAAGTTGACGGGCTCCTCGCAGTCCGGGTTGCACTGGGCGAACTGGTCGGTGCACTCGAGGCTGTCGATCGTGAGGGCTGCGCACCAGTGGCTGTCGTCACAGCTCGTGGAGTCCACGAACGGAGGCTCACCCGGCGGGTACAGCTGCATCTCCATGAAGGCCGACCCGCCACCGGGGTAGAGGCCGGAAGGAGCGTTGCTGTCGCTCTCGGCGGTGCAGGGCAGCTGCGGGTACGAGTTGCTGTCGCACATCGCCATCGAGAACCAGGGGGCAGGCGTCAACTGAAAGTAGTGCGTGACGTCGTGGCCGGGGTCGGTGGTCGTGGGCGCTGCCGTCGGGTCCTTCCCGATGGTGTCGACCCAGCTGACGTTGTTGCCAGATCCGGCCACGGTGGAGTTGAACGTCATGTCGGGCTCGTCGTGCCCGATGTAGACGCCGTTGTCGTAGAACTTGCCGCCCCAGGTGTTGGCATTGTCCACGCCCGGCAACCCGCGGATGTCGGTGCAGAGCGACGACTGCCGCAGTGCCTTCTGGACCGGGCTGTCACCGTTGCAGTCGAGCTCTCCCTTGGCTGCCACCGACTTGGCCGTCAGTTTGGCCGAGAGCGACTTGGCGCCGGCCTTGCTCGCCGCGCCTGCATTTGGCACCGACGAGGCCGCCGCGAAGAAGCCGGCCGTGATCGTCACGGCCAGTATCGCTACAAGCGCCCGCCAGGTGGCACGTCGGCGCGCTCTACCTCTCGTGTTCGTCAACGCGTTCCCCCTTGCTGTTTGGGGAAGCCGACGACGCCAAAAGTGCCCCGCTCCGAGCGCCGTTGCTCCCGAGTCGTTACTGCTTCCGTCGAGTGCCAACAGGCACTGGGATGACCGTAGATCGGGCGCTTGGAAGCGTCAAGGGGGATCGGCTCGCAGGCTCAGACGTGCAGGGTGGCGATGCCTGATTCGACGCCGACTGTCATGATCTGGGCTGATGAGAGAGGAGGCGAGCACATGACCCTCGCACGGGCAGGATCGGGCACACCCGACGATCCGTGGATTCTCACGACGCCGCCGGGCACGTCCGAGTTCGCGGCCTGGCGGGACGAGCAGTCCAACCCGCCGGCACTCGTCGTGCAGGTGGGTTCCACCCAGTTGCGGTACCAGCTTCGCTGCATCACCGATCTGCACGCCATGTTGCGCCAGCACGGCGACTGGATGGCGCTCGGCAACGCCGACGAGCAGAAGGCCGCCGCCGACGGCACCGTTGAGGCCTGGGGGCGCTCGGCCGACAACCCCGTGCAGGGTTGGTACGGCCTCAAGAAAGGTCTGCGCGGTCGCTTCGGGAGCTACGTGCCGCCCGTGCTGGAGACCCTCGGCCTCGCCGAGGTCGAGCACAGCGCCCGCAACAACCGCATGCGAGCGCTCTGATCGCCTATCGGGAGGCTCTCCGTTGCCTCAGCCCTCGTGCGAGAGGAGGTAACTGACGATTCGGCGGACCTCCTCCGGCGAGAAGCCCAGTGTGGCGTCGCCGACGGGGCACTCGATCCGCTGGACGCTCGGCGTGTCGCAGTCGAACCAGTGCGCGAACGTCCAGATTTTCTCGTCCCGGGCGAGTTGCAGGGCAGCCGCTCGCAGCTCTTCCTCCCGCCGGTGGAGGTGGAGATGCAGGTGCGAGGTGGGCGGCGGATCCGGGACGATCTCGGCACCGGGTAGGTCGCGGAGGGCGTCGGCGATGGCGCCGGCGTGACGGTGATACTCGGCCATGCGGGGAAGGCGCCGCCGAAGCGACGTCAGGCACGACGCCGCGTACGGCCAGAGTCCGAAGACCGTCCCACCGTGGCGCCCCCGCCACTCTCGCACCTCGGCGACGACGTCGGCCGGACCGGCCACGCAGCATCCGCCGACGGCCCCAAGGCCCTTGTAGAACGAGACGTAGACCGTGTCGAATAGTGCGGCCACCTCGGCGGGCGAGCGTTCGTAGCCGGCGGCTGCCTCCCAGAGACGGGCGCCGTCGAGGTGGACGGCGCCACCGCGTTGGCGTCCCCAATCGACCTGAGCCAGCAGGTCCTCCCAGCTCGGGATGAAACCGCCGAGGTCGCGCTGCGGGAGCTCGATGAGCAAGGCGGCCGGCGGCTCGGCCACGGACTCGAGCGCCTCGAGCGTGAGGGGGAGGCGCAGCTCCCCGGCCTGGCGAAACGTCAGACCGTGCAACCGCTCGTACCCCCGCCCCTCGCGCCAGTCGAGGTGACAGGCGGGATGGCCGACGATCGTCCGGCGGGCCCGGCGGTCGGCGTGCACGCGTAGCGTCGCCTGCTGAGCCATGACGCCGGTCGGCAGGAACACGGCCGCCGGCTTGCCGAGAACATCGGACACCTCGGATTCCAGCTCGGCGACGACACCGCCCTCCCCGTAGCGGTCCATCTCGGTCGCCGGGTCGATGTCGGCGAGCAGCTCGGATGTCGGGCGGTTGCCGTGCCCGACGAGAAAGCGGGTACAGGCGGAGCGGAGGGCATTCTCGTCGTCGCTCGAAGGTGTCATGACTCAATCCTGCTGTACGGCGGCGCCGGAGGCGAGCACGTGTCCAGCGATGGCGCCCGAGATGTCAAGGCCCCACGTGTGAACCGCAAAGGCCCCGGGGGCGGCGCTCGTGTGACGTCACGCGAGAGGAGCTGAAATGTGACATCGCCAGGGCCACCGCTTACAGTGCCGCAATGAGTTTCGAGCGATCCGTCGTCGTCGTCGGGGGGTGCGGCCACGTCGGCCTCCCTCTCGGCCTCGCCTTCGCCGACCGTGGCCTGGACGTGGTTCTGTACGACATCGACAGCACGGCCGTCGATGCTGTGAACAGCGGACGGATGGTTTTCGAGGAGCCGGGAACCGTCGAGGTGCTCAACCGGGTGATCGGCAAGACCCTCATGGCGAGTGGCGACCCCGCCGTCGTGTCGTCCGCCGAGCACGTCGTGATCGTGATCGGTACGCCGGTCGACGAGCATCTCAACCCGGATCCAGGGGCTGTCTCGCGGGCCGTCTCGGCGCTCGGTCCCCACCTCGTCGACGGCCAGCTGCTCGTTCTCCGCTCGACGGTGTACCCGGGCTCGACGGCACTCGTCGAGAAGGTGGTCGCCGCGCTCGGAAAGCGGATCGAGGTGACCTTCTGCCCCGAGCGCATCGCCGAGGGAAAGGCGATGGCCGAGCTCGTCTCCCTTCCCCAGATCGTCTCCGGCCGATCGCCCGAGGTGCTCGCCCGCGCCGAGCAGCTCTTCTCCCACCTGACGCCGACCATCGTGCGTGTCGAGCCGGAAGAGGCCGAGCTCGCCAAGCTCTTCACGAACGCCTGGCGGTACATCAAGTTCGCGACGGCGAACCAGCTCTTCATGATCGCCAACGACTTCGGCCTCGATTACGAGCGCATCCGGTCGGCCGTGACCCACGAGTACCCGCGTGCCGCCGACGTCCCGAGCGCCGGCTTTGCCGCAGGGCCTTGCTTGCTCAAGGACACGATGCAGCTGGCCGCCTTCAACAACAACAACTTCCTGCTCGGACACGCGGCCATGATGCTGAACGAGGGACTTCCGCTCTATGTGGTGTCAAAACTCGAAGCCTCCTACCCTCTTCACAAGATGACGGTCGGCATTCTCGGGATGGCCTTCAAGGGCGAGTCCGACGACATCCGCTCGAGCCTTGCCTACAAGCTGAAGCGCATCCTGCGCTTCAAGGCTCAGAGGGTCCTCTGCCACGACCCGTACGTGAAGGCCGACTCCGACCTCGTGTCGCTCGAAGAGATCCTTGCTTCGTCCGATCTGCTCGTCATCGGGGCTCCCCACGAGGCGTACCGCCACCTCAGGCTCGACGTCCCACTGATCGACATCTCGGCCTACGCCGACAACTCAGCGAGACTGTGACGCCACGCGTCTCCATCGTCGTCACGGCATACAACGAGGGTGAGGAGATCGTCCGCTTCCTGGACCGTCTTCTCGAGGCCGTCAGCCTCCCCTGCGAGGTCCTCGTCGTCTTCGACTCGCCCGACGACACGACGCAACCCGTGCTCGCCGCCTATGCGGAGCGGGATGCCCGAGTCATCCCGACCCTCAACACCTATGGGCGGGGGCCTGCCAACGCCATCCGGTTCGGTTTCGACCACTCCGTAGCCGACGTCGTTCTCGTCACGATGGCGGACGGGTCGGACGATCCGACGCAGATCGACCAGCTCGTGCGACTGGTGGAGCGCGGTGTTGCCGTGGCGGCGGCGTCGCGTTACATGCGCGGCGGCCAGCAGATCGGAGGACCTCCGCTGAAGGCGCTGCTTTCCCGTACCGCCGGGCGGTCCCTGCGTTTGCTCGCCCGCGTGGGCACGAACGACGCCACGAACTCCTTCAAGGCGTACTCGGCGCCATTCGTGCGCGCCGTCGGCATCGAGTCGACGATCGGCTTCGAGGTCGGCATCGAGCTCGTCGCCAAGGCGCGCCGATACCGTCAACCGGTGGCCGAGATCGCCACGATCTGGCTCGAGCGCAGCTACGGTGCCTCGAACTTCAAGCTCGGGAAGTGGTTGCCCGCCTATATCCGCTGGTACCTCTATGCCTTCGGGCCGCAGCTCGATCTCGCCGCCCTGACGCCGCCTCCCCCCAGCACCGCAGTCGACGAGCCGGCGCCCGGCGAGTCCGGCCTCGGCGAGCCCGCTGCCTCCCACAAACCCCCAGTTGAGAGCGAGTACCCATGAGCAAGGTCCTGGTCAGTGGTTCGGCCGGCTTCATCGGCGGCTACCTCGTCGAGGAGCTGCTCCTGCGTGGTCACGAGGTGGTCGGCATCGACAACCTTCAGAAGTACGGACGGGCAGCCAAGAGCTACGACGAGCACGACCGCTATGAGTTCGTCGAGGGGGACGCTCGCGAGGTCGATCTCATGACAAAGCTGCTGCTGGACTGTGACCACTTCATCGCCGGCGCCGCCATGATCGGCGGCATCTCTCACTTCCACGCCTATGCCTACGACCTGCTGGCGATGAACGAGCGGATCATGGCGTCCTCCTGCGACGCCGCCCTGGTGGCGCGACGGGAAGGTCGTCTCGAGAAGGTCACCTACGTGTCCTCCTCCATGGTGTTCGAGTCGACGGACGCATGGCCGTCCTACGAGGGCCAGGAACGGGTCGTCCCGCCGCCTCGCTCCTCCTACGGGTTTCAGAAGCTCGCCGTCGAGTACTTCGCTCGTGCCGCCTACGACCAGTACGGGCTCCCGTACACGATCGTGCGTCCCTTCAACTGCGTCGGCATCGGCGAGCAGCGCGCCCTCGGTGACGTCGAGATCCTCTCGGGCAACGTGAAGCTCGCCATGAGCCATGTCGTGCCCGACCTCGTGCAGAAGGTCCTCAAGGGTCAGGATCCCCTCCACATCCTCGGGGACGGGTCCCAGGTGCGCCACTACACCTACGGGGGCGATCTCGCACGCGGCATCGTCGACGCCATGGAGCATCCGGAGGCCCTGAACGAGGATTTCAACCTCTCGACGCCCGTGTCGACCACGGTCCTCGAGCTCGCCGAGACGATCTGGCACAAGATCCGGGGAGCTTCGGAACCCTTGCGCTATGTGTCCGACCCCCCCTACGAGCACGACGTCGCGCGCCGCGTGCCCGCCACCGAGAAGGCAGAGCGGATCCTCGGCTTCACGGCGACGACGAGCCTCGACGACATGCTCGACGAGGTCATCCCCTGGGTATCGTGCGCCATCGACGAGGGCAGGATCTGAGCCTTCGGGCGAGCGCCGGTCCACGGTCGGCCCCTCGCCGGCTCGAAGCCTCAGCAGGAGGCGAGGGTGGCGCCGGCCGGCACGAGCAAACGGACACGCGAGGGTGACACCCCCATGTCCCACCACATGGTGCCCGGTTCGAGTTTGAACGTCCGCGGAGTCGCCCGCGCCCCCGCCAGGACGAGTTTCGCCGTCATCGAGCCGGCGGCATCGATGACGAGTCGCAGCGAGGTGGGGGAGGAGACGAGGATCGACAACGCTCCTGGCGCACCGTCCGCCGTTGCCATCTGGCAGCCTGTCGCCGTGCCCGAGACCTTCATGGAGGCCGACGCGGGAGACATCACGGCGCCACTCGTGGAGAACACGGGCGTTGTGGTCAAGCCGAGCTGGAGCTCGGTGGCGGCGTTGGCAACGTCGAACGGCCGCGGGCGCAGACCGCTCGGAAGCTCGCCGGCGTGAGCGAAGCGTTCCAACGCAGACAGGGTGAAGACGGCCGCATTGAGATTGCCGATCGGATGGGATCCCGGGATGGTGGGGCCGGTGGAGGCGATGTGGGCGGCCGCGATGACCTGCCGTTCGGTTTGCAGACCGACCGCCGAGAAACCGTTGCGCACGCTCATGTAGACCCCGAAGTTGGCGATGCTCACCACCACCAGCACGGCGAGGGCTGCGAGGCGCCAGATCCGGTGGCGCGGAAGGAGGGTCGAGACGGCGACGCCGATCGCCGGCAGCATGAGTGCCACGGCGACGTAGATGTAGCGCTGCGTCGTCGCCTCGTGCTCGCCCAGGTTGGCCCGGACGACGGCCGTGTCGAGGAAGAAGATCACGGCGCCGGCGAGGCCCATGAGGGCAGGAGCCACGTTCGGCCGCTTGCGCCAGGGTCGCCCGGCGATCCACCCGACGAGAGCGAGCGCCAGCACGACCGAGATGAGGCGGGAGCCCGTCATGACGTCGAAGGAATGGACGAGCCCCGTCGCGGTGAACCCGGGGATCGAGCGGACGAGATGCTGCCAGGACAGCCCGGTGCTTTGCAGGCCGATCCGGCCGGCGAGGGCGAACCAGACGCCATAGACGAGGGCGGCCGGTGCCACCGCCACCACGGCGGCGATCCAACCGCGACGCACGAGGACGACGAGGCCGCCGACGACGACCATCGTGACGGCAACCCCCGAGAACATGAGAGCGCCGATGCTGGCGACAGCGGCGAAGACGTCGCGGCGGTCGAGCGGTCCCTCGTGGTTGACGAGCAGCACGAACACCCAGCCGAGGAGGAGCGACCCGACAAAGCCGATCTGGAACTCCCAGAGCAGGGTGGCGGAGCCACCCGCTCCGAAGAGGGCGAAGTCGGCGGCGATGAGGGTGGCGATGACGGGGTCGGCACCCATCTGGCACATGCCTTTCCACAGCACGAAGGCGAGCGCAAGGTGCAAGACGAAGAGCGTCACGAGGTACGGCACGGCCGTGCGCATGCCGTAGATGCTGAAGAGCGCCCGCCACAGCAGGATCGGGATCGTGCTCCAGTGCTCGTTGTGCGGTGTCCAGATGGAGAGCTCGGCGCCATGGAGGCCCCGTCTCACGAGGAAATCGAAGTCGTCGGCATGAAACCACATGTGCCGGGTGACGGCGATGAACAGCACGAGTGCAGCCGCCAGGCTGGCGAGGTGAAGCGCAAGGCAGGCGCCCTCGGGCAGCGTCCTGCCCGAGCCGGCTGCGAGGGCGCGCAGGGGCGCCGGCGAGACCGGCGAAGGGGTTTCTGCGAGCTGCCGACGCTCCGCCCGGACTCCCTGGCTGGGCTCTTCGGCGGGTTCGTCCTCGGGAACGGACCGGCTCATGGGTGGTGTGCGCTCGGAGGGCAGAGAGCGCCTGTCGTCACTGATGGCGTCGGACCTTAGCGCGTCGTGATCGGCGGTCAGTGGTTGTGGGGCCGCTCGCGCCGGCAGAAACGGTACGTCGTCCGGGGGTCAGATTGTCGTGGCAATGCCGCCGTCGACCGGCAGGACGGCCCCCGTCACGTATGCGCCCGCACGAGACGCCAGGTAGATGGCGGCACCGGCCATGTCCTCCGGCTCGCCGATGCGGCCGAGGGGGCAAGCCGCCCGGATGGCGTCACCGAAGGCCTCGAGCGTGGCGGCCATCATCTTGGACTCGAAGGGGCCGGGGGCGATGGCGTTGACGGTGATGCCGTTCGGAGCCAGGCGCTTGGCGAGAACCCTCGTGAGGTGATGGACGGCTGCCTTGCTGGCGGAGTACGAGTACGACTCGATGCCAGGCACGTGCAGGCCGTCAATGGAACCGATGTTGATGACGCGGGCGGGGTCTCCGGGCCGGGCAGCAGCCGTCAGTGCCGGCACGAGGTCACGCGTCAGGGTGAAGACGCCGCGAACGTTGAGATCGAGCACGCGGTCCCACGCCGAGTCGGGAAACTCCGCCAGGGGTGCGCCCCACGTCGCCCCGGCGTTGTTCACGAGGATCTCGAGCTTGCCTGCTCGCTCCGTCACCTCCTTGGCGAGGCGGTTGCACTCGGCCGCCGTGCTCAAGTCGGCGGGGAGGGCGACGCATTCGCCGATCTTGGACAGCTCGGTCGCCACGGCCGCGCACGCGTCCGCCTTGCGCGACGAGACGTACACCCGCGCCCCAGCCTCGACGTAACCGCGGGCGATCATGAGACCGATGCCGCGGCTGCCGCCGGTGACCAATGCCGTCTTGCCCGCTATCGAGAAGAGATCGCTCATCGCCTGACTGTACCGAGATGCACGGCGCTCAACCGTGGCGTGCCGTTTCGGTCGAAAACGGCCGCAAGAAACCCACAGCCGAGGTTGCCGGCACCTGCCTCAGGTCGCTTCGAGCGCCTCGGCCGCGCGCATCGAGCGGCCGGCGAGGCGGGTTCCCAGCACCGAGAAGACGGCGCAGAGCGCCACGAGTGCGATCCAGAGACCCGCGCTTGCCGAAAGCGGACTCGTGAGGACGACGTGGCCGGCGGGGGCGCTCAAGGCGTTGCAGCCGAGGGCTGTCCGCAGCACCGGAGGAGGCGGGATGGGGCTGCAGGCGGCGTTGGCGGCGTGCACGAGGTGCCAGCGCTGCAGGATGATCGCCAGTTCGTAGACGGTGAACGTGACGGCGAGCGCGCCGGCGCAGACGGCCGTCGCCCGAGCCACCCGGACGCCCGAGCGCACGAGGCGGTACGTGCTTGGCGCCCGCCGAGCCGCCCGCCCGACGAGGGCGGCGGCGACGACCCAGCCGCCGATGGCGAAGACCCAGGCGGCATCGTGCAGAGAGGCGACGAGCAAAGGGTGTCCTCTTGTCCACACTGCCGAGACGCCGTAGTACCGGTGTGTGGTCGGTGACCAAGCCCAACTGGAACTGAGGAGGACACCGCCGGCCCGCACCCGGCTGGCGATTGCGGACAGGCCGAGCGCTGTCCCGAGCGCCGCCACGGGGGAGGCCATGGCGGCCTCGTAGCGAAGGCGTGCTGTCCCTCTCGGCACATGGTCGGCCTCGCTGACGAGGATTCTCCATCCCCACGTGAGAACGAGGAGGGTGAGGAGCGAGGCGAGGAAGATCGCCTGACCGGCGTGCTGTGCCACCCTGGCGGCGACGCCGATGTGCCCGGCACCGTTGGAGAAGACGCCCCGCGAGCCTGCCAGGACCATGAGCGGCAACAGCAGCATCACCGGCAGTGTCGAGAGCGTGACGCCGGCACGCGTCCGCGACCACCACACGGCGGGCGTCGGCGGGGCGCCCGTTCCCGAGAGACGGGCGCGGGCGGCGCCTGCAACGAGGTTGGGGAGCACTCACAGGACCGAGCGCCCCTCCCCTTTCAAATCCGACAGGAAGGCCGACTGATCCTCGCCGTAGCGCTGGCGCCACCAGGCCGGGTAGAGGGCGACGGCGGCGCGGCCCAGCACCGGGACGGCGACGGGCTCGTCGTCAGGGCTGTCCCGGAGCTCACGCACCGAAGGCGCCGTCGGTCGGGATGGTGCTGGGAGCGGCGCCCCGCAGCCGGGCCGTTGACGTCGAGGTCACACGAGCCAGCTCGTCGAGCTGCTCGTTGAGCGCCGCCAGCCCGGCGGCGGTGAGCTCGTAGGGACGACGCCGGTCGTCGCTTTCGAGCGCTCGCACGAGCCCGCGCTCCTCCAGGCGGGCAAGGCAGCCGAAGACGGTGCCGGGACCCATGGTCACCTGCGAGAACGCCTCGATGTCCTTCATGAGGGCATAGCCGTGCTTGGGCCCGCCGGCAAGGCTCGTGAGGACGAGCAGGACTGGGTCGGGTTTCGGGAAGAGACGAGGCGGACTCATTACACTTGATGATATATCAGCTGACGTAATAACACCAACACCAGCGCGGTGTGCACACCCGTCGAGCAGACTGGGGTGGTGCGAACCCTGCTCAACATCCTCTGGCTACTGCTCTCGGGGATCTGGCTCGCCTTCGGCTACGTCATCGCCGGGGTAGTGATGTGTCTGCTCATCATCACCATCCCCTTCGGAATCGCCTCGTTCCGGCTCGCCGTCTTCGTGCTGTGGCCCTTCGGCCGGACCGTCCTTCGCCGGCCCGATGCCGGCGCCGCCTCGACGATCGGCAACGTCATCTGGTTCATCCTCGCCGGCTTCTGGATCGCCGTCGCCCATCTGCTCCTCGGCCTCGTGCTGTGCCTGACGATCATCGGCATCCCCCTCGGTCTCGGCAACTTCAAGCTGGCCGCCGTCGCCGTCGCGCCACTCGGCAAGCAGATCGTCTCGACGAACGACCCGCGAGCGTCTCTCGGTGTCGCCACGTTCTGACGGTCGCCGACGAGGTGACCAACATCAAGAGCGCTGCTTCTTGGTGTGGGACTCTCGGCCCTGGGCGGAACGGAGCGAGTCGTGAACGGATCTCGGCGGGTCAGCAGCGGGCGCGGATGAAGGCGTTGGCGACGGCTCCATCCACCTCGTCGACGGCACGGGCGAGGTCGATGCCCTCGGGGATGTCCATGCTCTCGGCCCAATGCTCGACGGAGGCTCGGTCGTGCACGAGAGTCGGCTCGATGGCGATGTCGTGGAACCCCGCAGCCCGCAACTTGGCCTCGTAGTCCCTGTCAAGGAGGGCACCGGCAACGCAACCGGTCCACATCACCGTCAGCGCCTGTAGTTGCGGCGAGATCGGGCGGAGGAGGATGACGTCCGAGACGGCGAAGAGGCCGTCTGCTCGCAGCACGCGATGTGCTTCCCTCAATACCCGGTCCTTGTCGACCGAGAGGTTGATGACGCAGTTCGAGATGATCACGTCGACGGAGTCGTCGGGAAGCGGGATGTCCTCGATCGTGCCGAGAAGGAACTCGACGTTCTCGACGCCTGCTTCGGCCTGGTTGCGCCTGGCGAGCTCCAGCATCTCCGGTGTCATGTCGAGGCCGTAGACCTTGCCGGTAGGCCCGACGCGGCGGGCCGAGAGCAGCACGTCAATGCCGCCTCCTGAGCCGAGGTCGAGCACGACCTGGCCCGGCTGCAGGTTCGCCAGCATCGTCGGGTTGCCGCAACCGAGGGAGGCGGCGACGGCGGCGGCGGGCAGGCCACCCGCCTCTTCGCCCTCGTAGAGCGCCGAACCGAAGCCTTCGCCGGCGCCGACATCGGCGCAGCACGACGAGTCCCCGACGGCACGTGCGGCCGAGGCGTATCGCTCGCGAACGGCGCTTCGGATCCGCTCTGCTCCGGTTGTGGTCATTTCATGCTCCTTTGTCACTGCTCGCCTGGGCTGCGGCGGCGATTCGGGCGAGAGGGCGGACAGGCTCGACGGCGACGGTCATGACGGACCCCCGAGGAGCTGGCGGGCGGTGGCGAGACGTTCGGGCACGACGCTCCACCAGACCCATCGTCCCCGCTTGTCTCCCACGATGAGCCCTGCCTCCGCCAGCATCTTGGTGTGGTGGGAGATCGTCGGCTGGCTCCGGCCGAGGGCGCTCTCGAGATTGCAACTGCACGCTTCGCCTTCGGCGGCGACGATGGAGAAGAGCCGGAGACGTATGGGATCGGCGAGGGCGGCGAAGATGCTTGCGTAGTCCTCGGCGTCAGCGGGCGCCAGCGATTCCTGGGTCATCGGTGCGCAGCACCGTTCGCTCACATCGGGCTCGCTCCGAGAAGCCAGTCGCGCCATGCCCCACCTTTCATTGACATGTGTCGATGTATGGTCCATACTCATCCCATCGACACTCACCAATGTAACCGGAGGACCCCATGTCGCGTGTGCAGCTCGCTCTGAACGTCTCCGATCTCGATGAGGCGGTCACCTTCTACTCGAAGCTCTTCGGGACCGATCCCGCCAAGCTCCGTCCCGGTTACGCAAACTTCGCCATCGCCGACCCACCCCTCAAGCTCGTCCTCATCGAGGACACGACCGCCCGGGGCCGTGGCGTCAGCGCTGCCCTCAACCATCTCGGTGTCGAGGTGGCCACGAGCGACGAGGTGGTCGCTGCGACGGGACGGCTGAGCGACGAGGGCTTGCAAACGACGGTCGAGGAGCAGACGACGTGCTGCTACGCCGTGCAGGACAAGGTCTGGGTGAACGACCCTGACGGTGCCCCCTGGGAGGTCTACACCGTTCTCGCCGACGCTCCCGTCGAGAGCGGGCTGTCCGGAGACGGATCCTGCTGCCTCCCCGAGGCGGGACGGGACATCTCGGTGACGGCGGGCGCCGCCGCCGTCGACTCCTCGTCCTGCTGCTGAGCGACCGGGGGATGAGGAGCACGGTCGTGAAGGACACCGCCCTCTGGAGACGGCTCTTGGCTGAGTTCCTGGGCAGCGCACTGCTCGCCGCCATCGTGATCGGATCGGGCATCGCCGCACAGAAGCTGTCGCCGGGGAACGTCGGCCTCGAGCTTTTCGAGAACGCAGCCGTCACCGCCGCCGGCCTCTTCGCCATCATCTTGATGTTCGGACCGATCTCAGGGGGGCACTTCAACCCGGTCGTCTCCTTCGTCGACGCCGGCTTCGGAGGCTTGAGCTGGCGAGATGCCGCCGCATATCTCCCGTTCCAGGCGGTCGGGTGCATCGTCGGGGCGATCCTGGCCAACGTCATGTTCTCCCGGGCGGCCGTCTCGATCTCGACCAAGCACCGGGCATCAGGACCGCACTGGGTCTCAGAGGTCGTCGCAACGGTCGGCCTGCTCCTCGTCATCTTCGCCCTCGCCCGCTCCGAGAGGTCGCACGCCGCCCCGGCCGCCGTCGGGGCCTACATCGGGGCCGCCTACTTCTTCACCAGCTCGACGAGCTTCGCCAACCCGGCGATCACGCTCGGACGCATGTTCTCGAACAGCTTCGCCGGAATCGCCCCGTCCTCGGCCCCGAGCTTCATCTCGGCCCAGATCGTCGGCGGCCTGCTGGCGTTCGGACTCGTCCGGCTGCTCTATCCGGGCATGACGAAGGCCGAGGCCGCCGACATCATCGAGCCGCATCTGTGGAGCTCGAGCGATCTCGAGACGCAGTGACCGGCTCGGACGACCAGGTCTCTGACATCTGAAAGGACGCTCATGCACCTCGTGGCGATCGGCGGGAGCGACGCCGGGATCAGCGCAGCGTTACGCGCTCGAGAGCTCGATCCGTCCGTCGAGGTCACCGTCGTGGTGGCTGACGCCTACCCCAACTTCTCGATCTGCGGCATCCCGTATTACGTCTCGGGGGAGGTCACCCACTGGCGAAACCTCGCCCATCGCACCCTTGCCGATCTCGAGGCGACGGGGATGCAGGTGCGGCTCAACACCTGCGCCACGGAGATCGACGTGCACGCCCGCCGGCTGCACGTCGTCGACGAAGCGGGCATCGGCGGCGTTCTTTCCTACGACAAGCTCGTCGTGGGGACGGGTGCCATCCCTGCTAGGCCGCCGATCGAGGGGCTCGCCGGCGGCGACGCCCTCGGTCCCAGCGACGGCGTCCACCTCCTCCATTCGATGGGCGACACCTTCGAGTTGATGCGCACGCTCGATGATGGCAAGCCGGCGAGCGCCGCCATCGTCGGCGCCGGCTACATCGGGCTCGAGATGGCGGAGGGCCTGACGGCCCGCGGCCTTCAAGTGACACAGTTCGAGCAGCTCCCCGAAGTGCTCCCGACCGTGGATCCTGCCCTTGGTGTGCTCGTCAACGCCGAGCTGCGATCGCACGGTGTCGACGTCAGGACGAGCACGACGGTCCGACGCGTCAGCAAGGCAGCGGCAGGGTCGCTCGCTCGCTTCCGGATCGACGGCGTCGATGCGTCCGGCTCGGAAGTCGCCGCTCACGCCGACATGGTCCTGGTCGTCGTCGGCGTGCGACCGAACACCTCCCTGGCCGTCTCCGCCGGCGCTGAGCTCGGTGTCGCTGGGGCGATCAAGGTGGATCCAGGAATGCGGACGAACCTCGACAGCGTCCTCGCCGCCGGCGACTGCGTCGTCACCCACCACCGGCTCATGGGCGTGACGTACCTGCCGCTCGGAACGACCGCCCACAAGCAAGGTCGCGTGGCCGGTGAGAACGCTCTCGGAGGCAGCCGCCAGTTCGCCGGCAGCCTCGGGACCCAGGTCGTCAAGATCTTCGACATGGTCGCCGCCCGCACGGGCGCGCGAGATCATGAAGCCGTCGCCGCCGGCTTCGATCCCGTCACCGTCGAGTTCGAGGCGGACGACCACAAGGCGTACTACCCGGGCAGCCGGCGGATCACGATGCGCTACACCGGCGACCGCCGGACGGGACGCCTCCTCGGCGTCCAGCTCTTCGGTCATCGACACGCCGAAGTAGCCAAGCGCATCGACATCGCGGCGGCGGCCATCTTCAACTCCATGACCGTCGACGAGATGAGTGACCTCGACCTCTCCTACACGCCGCCCCTTGGGAGCCCCTGGGATGCCGTCCAGATGGGGGCGCAGGCCTGGGGTCGAGCGGCGGGGATCCGAGGCACTTCCGGTGAAGGGCTCGGATCGAGACTGGGCGAGTGAGCAGACGAGCAGGAAAGAGCGAAGCACATGAGCGACCTTGACTCCATGACGACAGGTACGAGGAACGTCCTCATTCGTGTTGCGAGGGAACTTCACGACCGATACCGGGGCGTCTTCGGGCTCGAAACCGTCGAGGCACTCGTGATGGACAGCTACGCCGAGTTGGCCGCCAGGGCGACGGTGACCAAGTGGCTCGTGAATGGCACGGAGCGGTTTGCCCGCCAGCGTCTCGATGCACTCGCCCATGCCGAGAGCCACTCGGCGCACCGGGTGCCGGCTGTCCTCTTCCTCTGTGTTCACAACGCCGGTCGCTCTCAGATGGCGCTCGGCTGGCTCACGCACCTGGCCGGCGATCGGGCGGTCGCCTGGTCCGGGGGCTCCCAACCTGAGTCGGAGATCAACGAAGGGGCCGTCGCCGCCATGGCCGAGGTGGGCATCGACATCTCGGGACAGTTCCCCAAGCCGTGGACCGACGAGTTCATGAGAGCGGCCGACGTCGTCGTGACGATGGGTTGTGGTGATGCCTGCCCCCTCGTGCCCGGCAAGCACTACGAGGACTGGGAGCTCGATGACCCGAGCGGGAAGACAGTAGAGGAGATCCGCCTGATCCGGGACGAGATTCGGCAGCGGGTCACCCAGCTGATGGACCAGTTGGAGATCCGGCGCGAGCGGAGCTGAACTCGACAGCTGGCCCGTGCCGGGGGCGGTGCCGCATCCGGATCAACGACCTCGTCGGAGACCTCGAGGAGGCCGGGATCAGCCCCGTCAGGGCCATGGCGCATGGGCGGGGCGCAAAGAGGTGCACAATATTGGCACGATGGAGTCGGTAGTGGGCCACCGGAACGGGGCGGCGGGGGCGGGCGAAAGGGCCGGGAGCGATCGGCTCGAGTACGCCGGCGGCGGCACGCTCGAGGATCTCTGCATGTCAGTGATGGGCAGCGGCGACTTGAGCTTCTTCGTGATGAAACCCGACGGGGTCATCGTCTTCATGAACCCGGCGATGGGACGCCTCATCGGGAGAGACCCAGACGACTGCATCGGCCGCACCGTCGTCGAGTTCTTGCATCCGAGCGAGCTCGAGCGAGCAGCCGGTTTGGTGTCGGTGAGCACGACGGAGGGGCCTCCTCCCGGCATGAGCCGGTTCATGGTGGCGCATTCGAGCGGGCAATGGGTTCCGCTCGAGATCTCGGGCACCTCGGCGTGGGACGGCTCGGAGCAGGTGCTGGCGATCTACTGCCGTAACGGCGCTCCCCGACTGGCGATCGAAGACGTCATGCGCATGCTCCTCGAGGGCTTCCCGCTCTCCGAGGTGCTGCGGGCCGTTTGTAACGTCATCGAGTGGGACGGGTACGGCACTCATGTGGCGATCAGCTGGTCCGACGGTCAGGCGTTCCAGCAGGTGGACACGGGAGTGACCGCCGAGATCGGCGGTGGCGACGGCGCCGACGGGACGATCTGGCACACGAGCCGAGTCACGGGCGAGCCGATCGTTGCCTCCGCCGCAGGCCTGGATGCCGGCCGCCGGGCGACGGCTGCCCGCTTCGGGGTGTCGGAGGCCTGGGTGGTTCCCGTTGTCTGGGGGGACTCGCACCCTCCGGCGACGATCACTATCTGGACTGTGGGCGGTGGCCGCAGCCCGCAGATTCACGCCTATGGCATGGAGGTGGCTCGGAGGATGGTGGAGCTCATCCTGCGTTGGAACGAGCAGCAGGCGGCGCTCGAGAGGGCTGCCCACCTCGATGCCCTCACGGGCCTCGCGAACCGGCGCGTGTTTCTCGAGGCCCTGGCCGCCTCCGAGGAAGGGGGTGCGATCCTCTATTGCGATCTCGACCGGTTCAAGCCGGTCAATGACACGCTCGGCCACGCCGCCGGCGACGAGGTGCTGCGGGCGGCGGCAGAGCGGATCGCCACGAGCGTCCGCGCCCACGATCTCGTCGCCCGGCTCGGCGGGGACGAGTTCGCCGTCCTCTGCGAGGGGGCGTCAGCGGCCGATGCCGCCGAGGTTGCCGCTCGCATCCAGGCTGCCCTCGATCAGCCCGTCGTCGTTGACGGGTCAGAGGTGAAGGTGGGGGTCAGCATCGGGGTCGCCCACACTCACGGGACCCTCGACGAGGCGCTCGTAGACGCTGCAGACGGCGCCCTGGCCGAGGCGAAGGCGGCCGGCCGCTCGACGTATCGGGTGGCGCAGTGACGGCCGCCGCCGAGAGCGTGCCTGAGGTGGCCCCCGAGAGCGCGTTCTCCGAGGAGGAGCTCGCCGAGCTGGCGCTGGCGGCCGATCCGGACGGGCCGATCGACGAGGACGCTGTTCCCGTCTCGATCTACCTGGGGCGCCTGCCGCTGGTCTTGCCGCAGTGGTACATGCCCCCCGCCATCGTCTCGGGTACCAAGCGCTGGCGTACGGCTCTCGTCATCGCCCTCGTGGTGGCTTTCGTCATGATCGACGCCTTTGGCCTGTGCAGCACGTACGGCTCCGTGACGCTCGCCTGAACTTTCACCGCGACGGGGAGGTCTGCGATGATGGCGGGCAACATCACCGCGGGACCCCGCACACCTGCTAAGAATCACAGGGAGCGTCGTCTGACCGACCGGGAGGTCACAGGGTGGGCCTACTAGGCAACGTATACAGCGCCTACACCGGCGCCGGGATCCTCGTATTCGAGTTGGCGTTCTACGTCATCATCGCCATTGCCCTCGGCGGGGTGTTTCAGAAGGCCGGCCAGCCCTTCTGGGCGGGCTTCGTGCCCATCTACAACTTCTACCTGATGCTGAAGATCGTCGGCCGGCCCACCTGGTGGACGTGGCTGATCCTGCTCGCCATCATCCCGTTCGTCGGCAGCCTTGCTTTGTTTGTCATCTACATCATCGTGGCACTCGACCTCGCCAAGAGCTTTGGCAAGGAGGTGCCCTTCGCCATCGGTCTCATCATTCCGGTCGTCTCGATCATCTTCTATTACATCCTCTGGCTCGGTCCGGCCACCTATCGCGGCCCGGCAGCCCTCGGCGCCGGCGGCGGCACGTTCGGCCAGCAAGGCGGTCTCGGTCCCCAGCAATACGGCCAGCCCGGCTATGGCCAGCCGCCGTATGGACAGGATCCCTACGGGCAGCAGCCCGGCTACGGCCAGCCCGGATACGGCCCGCCTCCCGGCTACGGCCAGCCTCAGCCCGGCTATGGCCCGCCCCCGGGCGACTACCAGCCGCCCCCCTCCTACCCGCCCCCGGGCGACTACCAGCCGCCCCCGTCCTATCCGCCGCCGGGCGACTACCAGCCGCCGCCCCAGCAGTAGGTCATCGGGCGCCGGCCCCGGGTTCTCCTCGGTGTGAGGACCGGCGGCGCGGCGCCCTCTCAGCCGCAGTTCGGGGGACAGCTTCCGATATAGAGGAGCCCGAGAGACGACCCTGCGCGGCTGCCGTAGACGACGTTCACGACGGCGCCGTAGTGGAACGACCACGATCCGCCGGGGGAGATCGGCTTCGAGTTGTCGATGGTGGGGAAATCGTGGAAGTGGACGACCTGAGTGACGTCCGTGAGGTTCGTGAACACGATGGGGACTCCGCTGGCGGCATACAGCTTGGCCGGCTCGAAGCCGCTCGCCGTGATGATGACGTTCTGCCCGATACCGGTGGCGCTGCTGATCGGCACGTGATCGTTCTCCGTGGGAACGAGCACCTGGTGGCCGCCGACGCTCACGTACTGAGGCACGTAGTGGACGGTCGTCGTGGTGATCGCCAAGGTCGTGGACGGTTGCGTCGTCGTGCCGGCGCCGCCCGCCGAGCAACCCGCCAACACGACCGAAAGCACGGTCACAGCGAGCGCGACGCGATGGCGTCGGGCGGTCCGGGTCATGGTGAGGCTCCCTCGGTCACATCGTCGCCGGCAGAAGCCGGGCGGCATTTTGAAACGTGAAGAGCGCAACCGGGAGCAGGATGGGGGTCGAGAGCACGTAGACGAGGAGCGTACGGCCCGTGCGCCGGTAGGCGATGACGGTGCCGATGAGGAGGATCACGAGGGCTGCCCCCCAGCCCGCCAGGCCGAGCCAGGCGGCGCTGTCGCCACCGAGGGCTAGCTCCGACTGCACCGTCGGGCCGGGCGGGCGATGAGGGGCTGGCACGGGGTTGCCGACGAGCCTCGCCTCCACCACCTCGAAGCCCGAGGGGGGCACCGCTTGGGCCGAGGTGACGAGCGCCAGCAGGCCAAGGTTCGAGCGCAGCACCGGAAGCGTCTGGCCGGCCGGGACGACGAAGTTGTCGGTGACGACGAATTTGAAGCCGCCGAGGAAGTCCACGACGTCGATGGCGTCGCCCGGACGAAGCTCGCCGATGTGGGCGAACACTCCACCGAAGGTGAGCTTGCGGCCCGCGATGACGGCCTCGCCGGCGGAGCCGGGGGCCGACGTCGCCGGCATGAGGCCGGGGCCCTGCTGCAGGTCGGAGGCGGTCGTGCCTTCGACGACGACGGCGCGCAGCCCGAGCGCCGGGATCTGGAGTACGGCGGCCGCTTGCCCGTCCGGGGGCGCCACGCCGTTGAAGGCGGCGTACTCGGCGGCGCACGAGGGCGAGTACTTCGGGCAGGTGCCGACGGCGTAGGTCGTGAGGAGTCGGTGCTGGTTGTGGGCCACCTGCAGGTCGGACCAGCCGAAGAGGTAGCCGGTGAACAGCAGGAGGACGGCGCCGGCGAGGGTGAGGGCAAGACCGAGGTTCTCGAGGGCAGGGCGACGCCCCGGTCGTGGCGTCCTCGTGCCAGGCGTCACGATCGGCATGTCGTCCTCGTCGGGCAGTGTGCTCGCCCCGTCCACGAAGACGAGGCGGGGCTGAGGACGCTCGAGGTCACCTGGCTCGTCAGGTCTCGTGACGGACACGTCAGATCACCCCCCCGGATCGGCGCCGCGTCTTCAGTAGCAAGCCCGGCCCGAAGAGCATCGCCCCCGCCACGACGGACACGAAGGCCGGCGCCATCCAGCTGTCACTGTGACCGGCGACCGAGAAGGCCGTCGACTGGAAGGCCCGGGTCGTCGGTGGCGCTTTCGGTGTCGTGGTAGCCGTCACTTTCGGCTGGGTGGTGGGCGTCACGGGAGCTTTCGTCGTCGGGGTGACCTTCGGCTGCGTGGTCGTCGTCGTGGTCGTCGTTGTCGTGGTCGTCGTCGTGGGTGGCACGACGAAGAGGTCGCGGCTGATCGTCCGGGAGGCCTGCCGGGCAAGCGAAGGCGGCAAGGGCACGAAGCCAGGTGGCAGATCCCGACGCTGCGATCCGGCGCTCAGCTTGAGGATGTCGTCGAGCAACGTGCGCTCGGCGGCCTGCTGGAGGTGGGATTGGTGAGCGATGGGCACGACGGCGTACCAGATTTCCGGGAGGGGGTAGGCGGCCGGGTTGCGGCGGGTGAAATTGGGCGAGAGTGTGCCGTTGGCGTTATGGGTGGAATCGGCCACCGCAGCATCGAGGGACGTGGCCGTCGGCAGGACGAAACGCCCAGAGGCGTTTTGCAAGGCGGCGGGGAGCAGACCGTAGTAGTTCGCCTCGGAGGCGTTCATGGGTGCGAAACCCGCCACGGGCTGCACGGTGGCGTTCGGCGGCGGCACGAAGGCGGAGAGCTTGGTGACCTGCGTGCTCGGGTCGGAGCCGGCCACCCAGGCGAAGACGTTAAGGAGGGAGGGGAACACGTCGGTGTCCGGGCAGGACTTCAGCTTCGTGTCGCCTCCTCCCTGCAGGCCACTCACGAGCACGCTGGCGGCCGAGTTGCGTTCGCGCACCTTGAACCCGTGGAGGTAGACGGGGACCGTCGGGGCATCACAGAGCCAGCTGAACACCTCGCCCGTGCTGCTCGAGGTATCGGCCCGCACGTAGCCGCCGTACTCTCCCGGTCCGCGGAAACCCGGTACGTCGTTGATGGCCTCGAGGAGTGGACAGGTTCCTCCGTAGGCTCGGCCGCACTTGGCGAGGTCGGCTCCCGTCACATACGAGTAGTCGTTCGTGATGAGGCCGGCCACCATGTTGGGCGTGAGTGAGAACGTGTCGTCGGGCACGACGGTCGAGGTGTCGTCTGTCGCCATCGTGGCTTTGAAGGCGATCACGAGCGAGCTCAAGGCGACCGGGACGAGCGTGTAGCCCTGGGCGCCGCCGATGTCGAGCTGGGCGAGCTCGGCTTGCACGTCGGGCGAGTTCGGGTCGTCGATGAAGGCGATGTCGGAGGCCCCGCCGACGACACTCGTCACCGCAGAGAGGGAGTCGTTGGCGACATTGACGGCGATGGCGGGTGCCTTGCCGGTGCAGTCGTACTGGGCGGCGATCGGAAAGAGCCGGTCGATGCCGAACTCGCTCGCCGAGGACACGAATGTCGCGGACGGGCAGCCGCCCGTCGGCTTGGCGAAGGTGATGGGCACGGCGACGGCGTTCTTCGGGTTGAGGACGAGGTTGACGACGCCGCCCGAGTTGAGGAGCGGGTCGGTGACGTCGATCGAGCACGGGTCCGGGTCGTCGTCGCAGTAGAAGGAGCCGGTCGTCTGCGTCCCCGGGATCTTGCCGACGAGGGCGGTGTTGCCGTCGTTGGCGTTCTCCTCCGTCTCGAAGCTGATGGCGGCAGAGCCACTCGGGGAGGCCGTGAGGGCGATCTGCGGGTTGAGCAACTCTGGAGTCGGCTGCAGCATGCAAAGGGGATCGGCCTGGGCGAGCGTCGTCTTGTCCGAGCAGTAGTAGACGTAGATGATGGCACCGGGCGGGAAGTGCTCGGCCGAGATGAAGACCCACTGATTCGACCCGAGGTTCGTCGCCGGCGAGATGATGACCTCTGGGCACACCTTGCCCTTCGGGCACGGGGACGGGATGGTGGCACAGCTTGCCCCGGTCGGGCACGACGAGCTGCCAGCATGCGTCGTGACGATGGCCGGTCTTGACGTCGCCGAGGCGCCCGGGGCGACGAGCACGACGAACCACAATCCGGCGGCGATGGCGGCCAAGAGGCGGCCGACCGTGCGCACCACGCCCGCCGTGGCCGTCGTCGCGACGGGCTCCTTGTCGGTTCTCATGGTCGTGCGGTCACATTTCTTCATTTCCGGATCCTGGCGGGTCTTCATTTCCCGATCCTGGCGGGGAGGGCCTTCGGCGTGGCGCGTCGGCGCCGCCCGAGCAGCACTGCCGGAAGGACGAGGACGATGAGCGACGCCACGAGGCCACCCCAGAGCATCGTCCCGGAAGGGCCGGCGTGACCTGCGAGGCCGGTGACGGCCTGCAAGAGCTTGTAGCCCGGGATGATCCCCGATGAGCTCGACTTCGTCGGACCGGTGAGGACGCCACCACCCCCGCCTTTCGAGGGCTGCGTCGTCACCGTCGTCGTGGACGTGTGACCCTTCTTGTGGTGGTGCCCCGACCCCTTCGAGCCGGTCTTCGAGCCTGAGCCTGTCGGCACGGTCGTGGTCGTCGGCGTAGTGACGCCGCCCGGGTTGGAGCCCTCGACGCCGGGCTCCCCGGGGAGCGGCGTCTCGCCGTCGACGTACGGGTTGGGACAGTTGGCGGCCGTCGGCTTCGCCGGTGCCTTGGCGGCTCCGGCGATGCGGTCGACGGCGTTGAAGTCGTCCTGCACGAGGTTTGGCGGCAGGGGTGAGTAGCCGAGTTGGCCGGCCGAGTCCTGCCCGCGACAGGCGAGGAACTCGATGAACTGCCCGAGGACGGCCCCTTTCTGCGGTGTCTCGGTGCCTTCCTCGGTGATGAGGTAGCTGTAGGCCGAGATGGGGTAGGCGTCCGAGAGTGGGTTCGTGTAGACGCCCTGCAGCTTCTGCTCGAGATCCGGCAGGAGCTCAGCACCTTCGAGGGCGACGGCGTCGTTCTCCTCTGTCGGGATGACGTAGTGGCCGCTGGCGTTCTCGATGTAGGCACACGGCTTGGCGTGCTCGTAGGCATAGGCCGTCTCGACGTAGGTGATGGCGCCGTTCTGGGCGGCGACGTCGTTGGAGGCGATGTCCGAGCCCTGTGCCCCGATCCAGCCCGTCAGGTCGTACTTCTTCGGGTAGCCGCCCTGTTGCGGGTAGGGGAAGACGGCGTCGGCGCCCGGCGGGTACAGCATCGACTTCGCGAAGGGGTTCCAGATGCTTGCCTGCTCGAAGGCGAGATATTCCGAGAAGAGGTAGTTGTCACCGGAGGCGTCGGTCCGCCAGACGACGGCGATGGGTGTGTGGGGAAGCAGGACGCCGCCGTTGAGCGCCTTGATCTGCGGGTCGTCCCAGAACTTGATCTGCCCGGAGAACATCTCGGCGAGGAGCCGGCTGTTGAGGAGCAGCTGTGTGATCGGGTGGCCGGTGATGTCGGTGAGGTTGTACATGAGGCAGGTCGCCCCGGCCACGTCCGGCAGGTACTGATAGCGCTCGGTCGGCGTGTTGGAAGCCTGCCCGGTCGAGTAGCCGATCTCGGACGCCCCGAAATCGAGCTGGTTCTGGGCGAACTCGTTCAGGCCGATGACGGAGGAGGACGTGTTGTAGTTGACGTTGTCGCCGTCGATGGAGAGGATCTCCGCCCGCCACTGGTCGATGGCGACAGCGGCGTAGCTGGAGCCGCCGCCGTTGATGAGGGGCCCATTGGCGAGGGCTGGTGCGGCGCTGAACGACGTGGCGCCGACAGCGGCGACGACACTGGCGGGAGCGATGATGCCGAGGATGACGGCAGCGGCCAGCACCGATCGTCGCAAGCGGCCGGCTCCGCCCTGGCGGACAAGGTGGGAAGCTTCGGCGGCTGATGTCGCCGAAGCGTCATCCGAAGCGTCCATGGACATAGTCCGCCGTCCTTTCGTCGTTCGGGCTCTCGAAGATCTGCTCGGTCGTTCCTGCCTCCACGATGTGGCCGGGCTGGTTCTCGGCCGCCAGGAAGAAGGCGCAGGAGTGGCTCACGCGCTGGGCCTGTTGCATGTTGTGGGTGACGATGACGACGGTGACGTCGTCGGCGATCTCGCGGATCGTCTCCTCGATGCGCCGTGTGCTCGTGGGGTCGAGGGCCGAGCAGGGTTCGTCCATGAGGAGCACCCTCGGTCGCACGGCGAGGGCGCGGGCGATGCAGAGGCGCTGCTGCTGCCCGCCGGAGAGCTCTCCCCCGAGGGCGCCGAGGCGGTTGCGCACCTCGTTCCAGAGGCCGGCCTTCACGAGCATCTCCTGCACGAGCTCGCGCCGGTCTGTCGCCCGCACCTTCGTGCCGGCAAAGCGCAGTCCTGCCAGCACGTTGTGCTCGATCGTCATGGCAGGGAACGGGTTGGGCTTCTGGAAGACCATGCCGATGTGCTTTCGCACCTCCGTGGCACGCATCTGCGGTCCGTAGATGTCATCGCCCTCGAGGAGGACGCGGCCACCGAGCTCGGCACCGGGCACGACCTCGTGCATGCGGTTCAGGATGCGGAGGAACGTCGACTTACCGCAGCCCGACGGCCCGATGAGAGCCGTCACCTTGGAGCGCTCCATCTCGAGGCTGACGCGCTCGAGCACGAGATGGCCGCTGAACCAGGCCGAGATCTCGTCGGCGACGAGCTCGGCGGCGTGGGTGTCGTCGCCCGCCGGCGGGGTCCCGGCAGCGTCGGAAGGCGAGGACAGCGTGCCCGTGCCGGAGAAGTGCTCGGTGCTCACGATGCCTCCACTGGGCTGCGCTTGAACCTCGTGGCCATGCGGTGGATCGATCCGGGCCGGATCGAGGCGACGAGACGGGCGAGGACGAACAGGACGATGACGAGTCCGACGAGGACGAGGCCGGCGGCAAAGGCACGCTCGACGTCCTTCGAAAGGGGCAGTTGGTAGAACTGCCAGACGAAGGTGGGGAGCGCCTCCTGCGGGTTCTGGAACGGGTTGGGGTTGAAATAGGCACTGCTCGACACCGTCACGAGGAGCGGTGCCGTCTCGCCGACGATGCGGGCGATGCCGAGCAGCACGGCCGTGGCGATGCCCGTGCGGGCCGTCGGCAAGACGACGGACCAGACGGTCCGCCACTCCGGAGCCCCGAGTGCCATGGAGGCCTCGCGGAGCGACCCATGCACGACCTTGAGCACTTCCTCGGTCGTGCGCGTGATGTTGGGCAACAGGAGGATGGCGAGGGCGAGTGAGCCGGCGAAACCGCGGAAGCCGTAGTTGAACTCCGTGATGAGCAGCACGTAGATGAACAGGCCGGCCACGATGGACGGCACGGCGCTCATGGCCGTGATCACGATCCGGATGGCGGCCGTGATGCGGCCGCCGACCTCGTTCAGGAACACGGCGGTGGCCACCCCGGCCGGCGCCCCGATGACGACGGCGAGGCCGACCTGCTCGAGCGTTCCCATGATGGCGTGCGAGATGCCGCCGGAGCTCGCCGGTGCCGTCTGGGTCACCGTGTGCTGGTCCTGGGTGAAGAGGTGCCAGCTGATGAGGCCGTGCCCGCGCGTGTAGAGGAAGCCGACGACGAGCCCGAGCGCCACCACGACACCGACGGAGCCGAAGGTCACGAGGGAGGCCACGACACGGTCGGCCGCCACCATGCGGTCGAAGACCTGACGGTTGGCGAAGTAGTACATCACGAGGAAGACCGCCATGGAGGCCATCACGAAGCCGGCCGCCCCCGAGAACAGCGTCAGCTGGTAGAAGACGAACCAGACGAGGCAGACGGCCGAGGCGGCGGAAGCTACGAGGAGGGCGAGGTCGGTCGGTGTGAACGTCCTCGGCCGGCGGTGTTGCAGGCCGTTCGTTGCCTGCGGGGTGGCGCCCCGCTGCGTCACGCGCTTGAGGGAGGCGATCGTCATCAGGCGCTCGCCCCGGTGCGGGAGCGGTTCACGATGTAAGAGGCGGCGAAGTTGACGACGAGCGTGAACACGAAGAGCACGAAACCCGCCCCGAGGAGGGCCTCCGCCCCTGTCTTGCCACCTTGGCCGAACTCACGGGCGATGAGGGCGGCGATGGAGTTGGCCCCCGGGCTCAGGAGGTGGGCGGTGATGATGAAGGAGGGGGAGATGATGATGGCGACGGCGATCGTCTCGCCGAGGGCGCGCCCGAGCCCGAGCATGACCGCCCCGATGAATCCGCCGCGGCCGAAGGGCAGCACGACAGTGCGGATGACCGATGCCTTCGTCGCCCCGAGCGCCATGGCTCCTTCCCGCTCGCCGGGTGGAGTGAGCGAGAAGATCTCGCGCGAGACCGAGGTCACGATGGGCAC
>JBKQSP010000068.1:0-85189 GCA_052143575.1 Acidimicrobiales bacterium | reverse complement strand
GGAGCGTCCCAAGGAGGGAACGACACCTATGGTCGAAAGACCTACCAGCGCGGCCGGTTCTCACCCTCAACCCCGGCTCTTCGGTGCGGGCTTACCCCCGAGGACCCGGGACGAGGCTACGCCGACCACGCTCGGCCCGAAAGGGCTTTGTCCAACAGGGTCCTAGTCGCCGAACAAAGCGTCGGGCGGGTGCCTGCGCCAACCCAGGTCACCGCAGCCACGGTGCCCCTTGCCGCTGCGATCCGAAACTTATCCGCCAACATTCCGCCAACCGACTTTCAGCTGCAGGCATCCGCCGGCACTGCAAAGGGTCCGGCCGATGCACGGAAAGCCCAGCTCAGCACTCTGGAGCGGTGAACCAGCCACCCTTTCAAGGTGGCGGCACGGGTTCGAATCCCGTTGGGGTGCTCGTAGAGCAGGCCTCAACCCACTTCGTGCGGTGACGAGCCCGCCGGCGTTACCCGCGGCACGTGGCGAAGTACCCAGTAGCGAAGGCCGTAGGTCGACTCGACGTCATCGACAATGACCTCGAAGCCGTGGCGACGGTAAAAAGGGACGGTCCGAGGCGCGAAGGTCTCGAGGAGGACCGGATGCCCCCCGGCGTGCGCCCGGCTCAGCCCATGCTGCAGAAGAACGGTCCCGAGTCCACATCCCTGACAGGCGGGGTCGACGGCGAGGACTTCCAGATGCCAATGAGGCTCCGGGGCGACTTTCTCGGTGGCAGCCGCTATGGCAGCGAATACGGCGTCGAACGCGCCGAGGGGAACATCGCCAGGAAGGTCGGCGAAACCCGCCCGCGCCAGCTTCTCTGGCGTCTCCTCCGAGCCGACCGGGACGCGCCACGCCGCGAGGGCCGTGAAGTCGACGAGGCGGTCGACCTGGCCATAGAGCACGTCGTAGCGCACGATCGCCTCGAACATCGACGGCGCTAGCCGCGCTCGGTCGGCGGCATCTGGGTAGAAGTGGGCGTTCAGCGGGTCCTCGTCGAACGCCCGTGCGATGAGGGCCGCCGCCGGAGCGACTTCGCTGAGCCCGAGCGACTGCACCTGTTCCACCAGCGAGACCGTAGCGCCCGCGGTTTGCGGAGCGGGAGCGTGAATCCTTCACCGTGGTAGCACACGTCCGAATCCCGTTCGGGGCACTGCACTTGGATGTTGCCTGATGCTGCTCTGTGGCCCGCCGGCACTCTCCCGCTTCGAGCGTTCGTAGAGCGGGTGGTACGGCCTCCGTACATCGACTGCGACGTCCAGCCAGTGGAGCAATGATCGGTCAGGCTTGGAGGGTCGCCGCCGCTACGTCTTTGATTGCCTCGTCGAACTCCGGCTCCTCGGAGTGGACGTAGCGCCGGCCCATCAGGGCAGACGCAACCACGCCGACGGCCGCCGCGGCGGCGGCAAGGGCGAAAGCCAGGTGCAGCCCATGGGCGAACGGTTGCTCGATGAGCTTCGGGAAGAAAGACCGGCTCGTCACGTAAGCGACCTGGTGGGCAGGCAGGTGCTGCAGGGCGCCTGTCGGGCCGAGCAATTCCTGGATGGGGTTGTAGCCGAGGAAGGCGGAGAAGAGGCTGCCGATAGGCGGCTCGTTCGCCACAAGGTGAGCCGCGGCCGGATTGATGCCTGCGGCCGTCAGCCCGTTGAACATGTGGGACGGTAGCTCGGCCGCCAAGCCGAGGGTCACGATCGTGAAGAACAGGCCCATGGACAGCACGGTGGCCGAGTTGAAGAAGGTCATGGTCATGCCGGCGCCGCCTCCGCGCTGATCCGGGGGGAGGCTGTTCATGATCGCGGCCTGGTTCGGTGAGAAGAAGAGGCCCATGCCCATCCCGAACAGGAAGAGGAGGAGGGCGAACCACAGGTAGGTGAAGTTCATGGGCAGCAACTCGATCAGCAGGAACGTCAATCCCGACAGGGCCAAGCCGAGACTGGTCAAGAACCTCGAACCGTAACGGTCCGACAAGTGGCCGGAGAGCGGGCCGAGGAAGAATCCGAGCGTGAGCGGGATCATGTAGATACCGGCCCACAGCGGGGTCCGGTCAAAGCTGTAGCCGTGCTGGGGTAGCCAAATCCCCTGCAGCCAGATGACGAGCATGAACTGCAGCCCGCCCCGACCGAGCGCCGCCATCAGTCCGGCGACGTTGCCCATGACGAACGCCCTGATCCGGAACAGCTCCAGGTGGAACATTGGGGCGGGCACCTTCGTCTCGACCCACACGAACAAGGAGAGAACCGCGATACCCCCGAACACGCCGGCCAGGACCCAGGGGTTCGTCCAGCCCGTGGGATGCCCACCGTAGGGAAGGAGCGAGTACACGATGCCGGTGAGCAAGGCGACCAGCCCGATCGCAAACGTGGCGTTACCGATCCAGTCGATCTTGGCGACGACCCGCACGCCAGTGTCCCGGAGGCGCCGGTAGCCCCAGATCGTGCCCACCAGCCCGAAGGGCACCGACACCATGAACACCAGCCGCCATTCGATCGGGGCCAGTACGCCGCCCAGGATGAGGCCGAGGAACGAGCCGCTCACCGCGCCGACCCCGTTGATCCCCATAGCCCGGCCCCGCTCGCCGGGCGGGAAGGCGTCGGTGATGATGGCACTCGAGTTAGCGAACAGCAACGCCCCACCGACTCCCTGGAAGACCCGCAGCACGATGATCCACAGAACGCCTGGCACCCCCGTCATGAAGCTGGCGGACAGCAGGATGGAAAAGAGCGTGAACACCGCGAAGCCGAGGTTGAACATCCGAGCCCGGCCATAGATGTCGCCGACCCGGCCGAGGCTCACGACCAGGACCGCCGTCACCAACAGGAACCCCATCAACACCCACAAGAAGTAGGACACGTTGGAAGGGGCGAGGGGGTTGAGGTGGATGCCCCGGAACATGTCGGGCAGCGAGATGAGCAGGATCGACTGGTTGATGGTCACCATCACCACGCCGAGGGTGGCCAGACAGAGAGCAGTCCACTTCTGGGGTATCGCCACGGGGGCACGTTATCGCCCACGGCCGAGTTCAAGCATGCCTGAGAAGGCGGCCGAGAGCCGTGCAGAACGATGACGTCGCTCCGAGGCAGGGTGTAAAGCAGCCTGGGGACCCTGGCGGCAGAGCCGCCGCCAGGTGCTGGTCGTCTGGGGGCAGTCCTCAAAGGGGCGGGGCACAGAAACCTTCAGGCTGCCGTGGCGGCTCCCCGGCCGGTCAGGATGTAGTTCTGCGAGTTCGGGAGGGAGACGATGGGGGCGCACGATGGGTATCTGGACTACTCGGGTCGCGACGACCGCCTGAGCGGTGGCACTCGCCGCGTTCGAATTGAGACGCCGGCCGGAGAGTTCTCGGTATGGACGAAGCGTGTGGGCAACAATCCGGACTTGAAGGTGTTGCTGCTTCACGGCGGGCCTGGTGCCACGCACGAGTATCTGGAGGCGTGCGACAGCTACCTTCCGCCCGGAGGGGTCGAGTACTACTACTACGACCAGCTCGGGTCGGGTTTCAGCGATCAGCCGGATGACCCGTCGTTATGGGAGCTGAACCGGTTCGTCGACGAGGTCGACCAGGTGCGGCGGGCGCTCGGCCTGGGACGTGACAACTTCGTCCTCTACGGCCATTCGTGGGGTGGGATCCTGGCCATCGAGTACGCCCTGGCCCACCAGGAGCATCTGCGGGGGTTGGTGATCTCGAACATGATGGCCAGTGCCGCCGCCTACACGGCCTACGCCGAGCAGGTCCTCATGCCGGCGATGGACCAAGGCGTGCTGGCGGAGATCAAGGCTTTGGAGGCGGCCGGCGACACAGAGAACCCGCGCTACATGGAACTCCTGGTGCCGCACTATTACGAGCGCCACACCCTGCGCATGCCGGCTGACGACTGGCCGGACCCGGTGCAGCGGGCGTTCGCTCACATCAACCCGCAGATCTACGTTCCGATGCAGGGACCCAGCGAGCTCGGGATGAGCGCTGACGCCAAGCTGGCGAACTGGGACCGTGTCGCCGACCTGGAGCGGATCCAGGTACCGACGCTGGTCATCGGCGCTCGTTACGACACCATGGACCCCGCCCACATGGAGATGATGGCTCGACGGTTGCCGCACGGTCGCTACCTGTACTGCCCCGATGGCAGCCACATGGCGCTCTACGACGAGCAGGAGACCTACTTCGCCGGTCTCGTCGACTTCCTCCGAGACATGCCGGCGCGCTCCTGACTTTCCAGGACACGAGTTGCTCGCGATCGGTGGCGTAGTCGCACACGACGACAGGATCACGGAGCGCACGCTCGCCTCGACCACCCGAGCCGGCGACTACGCCCACGCCGAGTCACAGGCAGGGACCCGTCTCGGCTCAGCCGACCGCGGCTCGCAAGATGTCCTCCAGGTGGTCGATGATCATGAAGTGGCCTTCGCCCGTGATCTCGTGCAGGGTCGACTCCTTCACCTGGTCCGCCTGACGGCGTGCGTGCGCAGGTGGCACGTTGCGGTCGGCGTCTCCTTGCCAGAAGTCGACCGGTACGACAATCTGCGACAGGTCGAAGCCCCACGGCCTCGCGAAAAGGGCCATGTCCTGGGCGGTCGCTCGGGCGGCGGTGGCCGAGGCGTGACGGGCGTCGACGACGAAGGCCTCGAGGATCTCCGGGCGTTCGAGGACGGCAACGTCGCTCTCGGGGAGCTGCTTCATCATCGACTTGATCGCTTGCTCGGGCCGGTGACGGGCCACTGCCGCCGTCACCGCCGTCAGCGGGCGTACCGCCCTCTCCGAACGGCGCGCCAGGGAGGACAGCAGCTGGTTCATCCGCATCATGCCCTCGGCATCCGCAACCGTCGAGAGGGGACCGACACCGCTGACCACGGCCGCCCGGGTGACGCGATCCGGTAGCAGAGCGGCGCAGACGAGTGCATGCGGGCCGCCCCCCGAAACGCCGACCACGGCAAAGCGGCCGATGCCGAGGTGGTCGGCAACGGCTGTCACGTCACCCGGCCAGTCGGTGAGGCGCCGGTCGGGCTGGAAGGTGCTGTGGCCGTAGCCGGGTCGATCTGGTGCAACGAGGCGAACACCTACGCTCGTCGCCACTTCGGCGGTCATCGGGAGCAGGATCTGTCGCCGCGAACCGGGTGTGCCATGGAAGGCCAGGACGGGTGTCCCGTCTGGGTCGCCTGTCTCGCTGAACGCGAGCTCACGCCCGTCCGGGAGGTCGATGACGTAGGTGTCCACTCGTCGAACGCTAACTCTGGACCGGGGGCGTCGCACGCGACCCGGCAGCATGCACACCCGCCAGGGCGGCGCCTTCGGCTCGCACCCCGCCCGTTGCCGAGGCGCCCCTTTACCTCGGTGAGGACTCGGCCTCGCTCTCACTCCACTCGATGCGCTCGAATGCGGCGCGCAGTCGCGCACCACGTGACGGATTCAGTTGATTGACCCATGAGATCCTGCCGGTGAGGTGGTCGCGGAACCGAGGATGCCGAGAGCCGTTCTCCCGTCCGGCCCGGTCCGCCCGGCGTTGAGGAGGATTGCCTTGAGTACGTCGTACTCCTTTCGCTCCATGTTCGGCCGCGCGTTGACGACGACTCCCGCCAGCCGCTGACGCTGTCCCGACCTGCGTGTCGAGGTCTTGAGCGGGTTGACTCGAAAGCCCTCCGCGCCGACGATCTGGCCGACGAGGGACAAGAGTCGGTCCAGCTGTTCGTTGCTACGGTGCCCCGGCCAGGAGAACGCCAGGTCGTCCGCGTAACGCGAATAAGAGCCTCCTGTCGCTACCGCCAGCCCAGAGAGGCGGCGATCGAGCCCGAAGGCGGCGAGATTGGCGATTGCCGGAGACGTCGGAGCGCCCTGCGGGAGATGGGCGTGTGCGAGGTGGCTTCCAAGACGCCGATGCGACGGCAACAGATCTGACCGGTCGGGACGCGGTGCGGCTGCCCAAGTGGCTCGCGGCACCGCGTTCGTGACGAGACCCGTGAGGACGTGTGCCACCGGCTCGGGGTAACCGCACTGGCGGAAAATCCCGAACACGCGACCCGCGGCGATGGAGCCGAAGAAGTCCTCGAGGTCGACATGCACGACGACGCCTTGCCCCGAATGGCCAGCCGCGTAACTGAGCGCTGAGCGTCCCCGGCAGAACCCCTCAGCCGCTGAGTGCACAGGAACACGATTGAGAATCTCCCGTAGCAGCACGCGCTGGAAGTGCTTCAGAAGGGGCTTCGGCTCTTCGATCAGCCGCACCCCTCCACCGGCCTTTGCAACCCAGCGATAGCGGTAGTGGTGGAGGCGCTCGTCTACCACCGTCTTCCCGAGCTCCTTGGTGTCGCTGAACCAGGCGAGGTCACCGACGGACAGCCCGAGCATCGCTCGCAGATCGGCAAGGTTGTGGAGCTCTGGAACGGGCCGGCGCGCCTCTCCCATGGCGGTCGTTGCGAGAAACCACCGTCGTACCCTCGGTGGTGGCTCGGATCGCCTGCGAGCGGCAGCGAACGCCTTGGTGAGGGGCGGGCAGACGGCGAGGAACGAGGCAAGCTCGTGCGGCCGGTCGCGAGGTGCTGACGGGTACTCGTAACGTGCCGCGAGGGCGAGATCCCGAACCCAGACTCTCCGTTGGCCGACCGCGAGTTGCCAGCGTCGGGTCATCTGCGGCGGGTCCCAGTCGCCGGCCAGGAAAGCGCTCGCAAGCCCTTCGGCGACGGTCAGGACGCGTCCGGACACCGTGGTGTGCAGCAGCGGGCCGCGACGGGTCCTGTGGTGCGCGCCCCGCTGTCCGTGGAGCGGACCCGACGGCGCGCGATGGATTGCCCAGGTATATGCGACGTCCCCGGGGTAGCCCCTGGAGCGATCCGAACTCTCCCGAAGGCGAACCGGATGATTCTCGCGACACCGCTGCTGCGCGGATCAGCAGGATACGAGGCCGCGGCTCTCTGCGCAGAGGCGGGCCCCGCCGTCGTCGCCGTGGCGGAGGTGATCGCACCTTCCGGGCAGCCGAGGTGGGCGCGGGCCGACCGACAGCCGTCCCGTTAGCGGTGCTGCTGCGCCATGCTCACGTAACGTCGCGCCGCGCCAGGGCCCTCGTCGCGAACGCCCACAACGCCGCCATGCCGCCGACGAGGAGCAGCCCACCGGTGATGACGGTGTGCCCGTTGGGTGCACCAGCGCTCGTGTGCGAGTTCTGGCCGATCCATGAGATGGCGTCGGTGACGAGCAACCACCGGGCGAAGGACGGCAGGGCCTGGACGGCCGTGTTCTCGATCAGGACCAGATACAGCACGATCCCGATCACCGCCGCCGTCGTGCTCCGTCCGATTGCTGCAGCTGAGACGCCGACGACCGACACCGCTGCGGTGAACAGGACGCAGCGCAACGTCATCGCCGCCATCGATAGGTACCAGGCTCCGTTGGGAGCACCGCCGGTTCCGTGCAGGATGGCTGAGGGGAGCAGCGCAACGATGAGCGCCAGCAGTACGACGACGGTCAAGCCTGCGGTGACGAGGGCGCTCGCACATGAGCGTGACGCCAGCACCAGGCGCCGACGGGGCTCCCAGGTGAGGAGCGTCGTCAACGCCCGACTCGTGTAGTCGGCACCGAGGGCCGAGGCGCCGAGCATGTAGCCGGCGAACGCCAATGGGACGACCGCAGCGGCCACTGCGGCACGCAGATCGCTGCGCGTGGCGAACAGGTGGTGATTGCCGGTATGAACGAACAGGATCACGCCCGCAGCCGCGACGATCAGAACCCCGAACGCTGCCATCATCCAGGTCATCTGCCGCAAGAGGATCCGCTGGACGTCCACCGCGAACAGGTCGGTCACGGCAGAGCCCCCGCGCCAGCTGGTGTGGTGAGGCCGAAGAAGAAATCCTCCAACGAAGGGGTTTCGTAGCGCAGCTCGTTCACGAAGAGGCGCTCCGCCGCGAGCAACTCGGTGACACGGGCCGCATCTGCGGGAGGACAGCTCACGCGTAGGCGGCCATCGACGATCGTCACGTTCAAGCCGGCGGCGACAAGGACGAGCCGCGCAGCCCCCACCTCCGCGACTCCGACGATCACGCCCCCGGTGCCGGCACTCGCCAGCAAGTCACCGATGGGACCCACGGCGACGCACCGCCCCGCCTCCATGACGGCAACGCTGTCGCACATCTTCTCGGCCTCGTCGAGAAGATGGCTCGACACGAGGACCGTGCGACCTTCGGCCGCCAGGGAGACGAGCAAGCGGCGAATTTCTGCGATTCCGGCTGGATCGAGGCCGTTGGCTGGCTCGTCGAGCACGACCACCTCCGGATCGCGCAGCAGGGCGGCGGCGATCCCGAGCCGCTGGCGCATGCCGAGCGAGTACGTGGCGACCGGATCGTCGGCTCGCTCAGCCAGCCCAGCGGCGCGGAGCGCCCGCTCGACGCCGTCCGCCCCGATCCGGTCCAGTCGGGCCAACAACGCGAGGTTGCGGCGCCCCGTGAGAGACGGCGTAAGACCAGGCGTCTCTATCAGGGCTCCGATCCGGTTGATGACACGATGCAAATCGCTGCTGCTGTCCGCTCCGAGCACCCGACACACGCCCGACGTCGGACGTACGAGTCCGAGCAGGCAGCGCAGCGCAGTCGTCTTGCCTGCGCCGTTTCGACCCAGCACTCCGAACACACCACCCGACGGCACCACAAGGTCGAGGCCGTCGAGGGCCAATCGACCTCCGGCTCCTCGGCCGTACCACTTCGTGAGACCGACCATCTCGACGACGGCGTTCTGCGACGGCGACGGCATGGGTCGAAGAGTAGATGCCGCGACGACACCGGCTGGTGCTGGCGGTGCGTTGTCACGAGGCGATATGGGGGAACGTCTGCCGGTAGCTGTTCGGCGACGTCCCAACGACGCGGCGGAAATGGTCGCGGAGGTTGGCGGCGTCACCGATGCCACACTGGCTGGCGACGGCGTCGACGGACAGGTCGGTCGTCTCGAGCAGACGCTGGGCGAGGAAGATCCTCTGCTGCAGCAGCCAACGGTACGGCGTCGTGCCGGCCGTCTCGCGGAACCGGCGGGCAAATGTCCGAGGGCTCATGGCAGAGCGGACGGCGAGGTCCGTCACCGTGAGCGGCTCCTGCAGCCCTTCGCGTTGTCAGCTCGGGGTGACGGGCTTGGCGCTCGCCGCCAGCCCGGTCCCGAGCTTGTTCTTTGCCCGCACCGTGAATGTCCAGGCCACCTTGGCCGCCAGCTTGGTGAAGGTGGCCTTCAGTACGGTCCCTGCCACGGACATCGACACCGACTTCTCCTTGGGTGCTGTGCCTGTGATGAGGTAGCCCGATATGGGGTCGCCGCCGTTGTCGCTCGGCGCCTTCCAGGTCACGGTCGCCGTCCGTGTTCCCGCCTTGGCGGCGACGTCGCGGGGCGCCCCCGGCGTGCTCGCCACATAGGTGAAGGTGACCGGGGCACTCGTCGGCTTGCCAACGAGCGATCCACCGACCGTGGTGACGGTGACGGCGACCTTCGAGCCGGCCGTGCCGGCCGGCGCGATCACGATGATCGGCCCGCTCGGAGAGAACTGCGGTTGCGAGAGGATCGTGACGGGTGTCGCGCCGAAGTCGACCTTCGTCACGAGGGCGTCGAGCGCACCGTTGATCGTCACGGTCTCACCGCCGTGCGCCGGACCGCTCGAGGGACCGAGGGAGTTGATCACCGGCTGGCCGGCGTACGCGAACTGGAGGCCGTCCACCGTCGGGTTCGCACTGCTGCACGCCGTCACCGTGCACAGGAGCACGTCTGTGGCGATGTTGAAGAAGTGCGGTACCTGCACGGTGAGCGACGTGGCCGTCTCGTGCGTGATGCTCGAAGTCGTGTCGGACAGGAAGTTGAGGCTTCCCTGCCCGGCGACCTCGACGCTGGTCACATCCGAGAGCCCGCTGCCTGTCACCGTGAGCGACCCTCCGGTCTGGGCGATGACGTGGGTGGAGAGTCTCTTGACAACCGGCACGCCGGCGTAGACGACGTGCGAGAGGGCGGAGAGGCCGCCGCCGGTCTGCACCGTGAGGTCAACCGAATCGGGTCCGTTGGTGGGTGCCTGTCCCGGCAGGATCATGTCGAGCTCCGTCGGCGTCACGCCGGCGATGCTGAAGTCCTCGGAGAAGTTTTCCCCGGCAGGGCCGACGTTCGTCCAGAACCAGCTGAGGAGGTTGAAGCCCGTCCCGGCGATGGCGACCTCGCTGTCTCCCTGCTCGCTCGCGAAGGCGGGACTCACCGAGCTCACCGTCGGCACCGGCGCGTAGTCGTACTCCTCCGGCGCCTGCACGACCTCGCAGTCGCAGCCGGCCGGCGGGACGAACGCTCCGCTGGCGGCGAAAATGACCGGCCCCTGATACGCCTCGAGGATCGGTGGGCCCGAACTGGTGCCCTTGGGCGTGGTGACAGCCACCGCCACGGCGCACATGCCCTCCTCGGCAACCGTAAAGACGCAGGTGCCGTTGCTCGCCGGCACCTCGACCTCGAGCTCGTTGTCGCTGTTGGACGGGCTCGCGATGATCGTCGCCGTGGCGGTGCCGAAGGTCACGGAGGTCGCACCGCTCAGTCCGGAACCGACAATCTCGACGTCGTTCGAGCCGGCCGTCGGTCCGACGGGGCCATTGACCCCGGTACTTGTTCCCACACCACCGCTGACGTAGTCGACGATCGGGCCTCCGGACGGGCTGCTCGCCGTGTAGTGGTAGACGGATGCGCCGCCGGCCGCCGGTGTGCTCGACTCGGGCGCAGCACCTGACGTCACCACCGTGATGTTGGCGCTCCCGCCGGCACACGGCGTGTTATGCCCGCCACCGCACTCGGGCGTGCCTGGCGGCGCCTCGTACGGCGGGATGTCGACGGTGATGGACGTGTTGGTCCAGTCGCTGGGCGAGGGAACCGAAGCGTCGACGTTGCCGAAGAAGACGGAGCCCTCGTTTGCGCCGAAGTTGTCGCCGGTGATCGTGAGCGTGCCACCGCCGTCGATGCTGCCGCCCGCCGACGAGAGGCTCGTCACGACCGGCCGGGCCGGCGTGGCGCTACCGCTGGCGAGGCCGCACAGCTCCGCAGCCAGACCGGTCGAGGCCGTGGCGTCGGTGATGCGAGGGGTACCGAGCCCCGAGGCGAGGTCGTAGCCCGTCCCCGCCGGCCAGTCGATCGCTCCGTTGCCGACGCTCAGGTTGTCGTTGTCGCCGACAGTGATGTCGTTGAATGCGTCGCTGTAGCTGGCGCCGCCAAGGTCGGCGATCTGGTACAGAAGCGGGTCGACGAAACCGGCCCTGTTCGGGGGCGTCGTGGCGTCGCAACCGGTCGAGGCGGAGATCTCCGCCAGCATCGCCGCCCACATCGGTGTCGAGGACGAGGTGCCGCCGATCTGCAGCCAGCTGCCGTCGTAAAAGATGGTGATCCCGGTCTGCGGGTCGGCGAGGGCGCTCACGTCCGGCGTCTCCCGACAGGCGGTGCCAGAAGGCAGGTTGGTCGGATCGCCCTGCAGGTGGAAGAGGTCAGCCGTGCCGCTCGGGTCGTTGCTGCACGCCTCGTCGGAGGATGGCTGTGCTACGGCGACTTTGGCCTGCCACGGGGGCATCGCCCACGTCTCGGAGATGCCGCCGCCGCCGGCGCCGCCGAAGTTGCCGTTGTTCCACACGGTTTCCATCGGGGGGTTGCTGGCCTCGGTGATCGTCGTGCCGCCGACCGAAGTCACATACGGCTGGCTGGCGGGGTCGTCGAGCGAGAGGTCAGTGGCGACCGGCACGGTCGCGTGCCCGGCGCAATCGTCCGACCCGTCGTCACCGGCGGAGGAGAAGATCGTCTGCCCCTGAGCTGCTGTCTGCTGGAAGATCTCGTTCTCGACTTGCTGCACGCCGGGTGCCCCGACCTGCTCCTCGGTCTCGCAGACGCCCCAGCTCGAGGTGACTTGGCCGGCATCGTCGGCGACGGCGATGGCGTTCCAGGTGTCGAGCGGCCCGAACGGGTTGTCCATGTTCGGCCCGGAGTAGACCTTGATCGTGGCCTCGGGGGCGAAGGCGGAGACGTCGTCCACGTCGAGAGCGGCCTCACCGCCGCCTGGCCCGGCGCCGGGCCCGCCGTCCACGCTGATCACGGTGTCCTTCGGAGTGTGGCTGGCGTTGAAATAGCAGGTGTCGAACGAGACGACGTCGCTCTGCAGGAACGGCTCGAGCTCGTAGATGTCGACCGTCTGGCCGGCGGCGGTGTCACCGGCGTTGTAGAGGTTGTCGAGCCCGTAGGAGGAAGCCACCTGCTGGTCGGTGAGGGCGCCATCTGCTTCCAGCGCAGCCGCCGCCGAACAGGCAACCGGGCCGTTGGCTGTCGTCCGGGGTGCGCTCGCCGGCGTCCGCCCGACGCTGTGGCCGCGCACCCGCTCGAGACCGTTGGACCACTTGACCAGCTGATCGAGACCCACGACGGCCTGCACCGAGCTCGCGATCGACGCCGGCAGCCGGGCGGCCGTCGTGGTCGCCTGTCCGATCGAGCCGTCCGTCATCCTCACACGGACGAGTCCGGTGTGGAAGGCAGTCTCGATCTTGGCGGCCGTACCCCTGAAGCTGACGAGGAGGCCATTGGAGGAGACGGTCGTGACCGTCAGGCCCTCGACCGCCAGCTCGTGCTTGACACTCTCGATCGTCGCAGTGCTCGGGCCGAAGACTCTTCCGAACTGCCCGCGGGCGAGATAGTGGTGGTACTGGCTCGAACGGGGGTCCGCCGTGGCGTCGATGAACCTCGTCACCGCCCCCGGATTCGGCAGCCTGAGCGCGATGGTGGCGCTCTCCTCGGTGTTGGTCGCCACATATCCGAGCACGCGGGCGCCGAGCGGCAGGCGCGGAGCCGCGCTCACGGCGACAAGGCGCGAGGCGGACGCTCCCGTCGAAAGGAGCTGGGCAGCGGCCGCCGTTCCGGCGACGGCGATCGCTCCCGCCATGCTGGCCAACAGAGATGCCGCCACGATGGGGCGGACGATCGAACGCCTCGTCCGGCGGGTCAAACACCCTTGCAGATGGAACGCCCCGGAGCCGAAGCCGGCCCCCTCCCCGTGTTCGATCACGCGACCCCTCCAGTCTTCAGGTGACAAAGGCACGCTAGTGCGGCCCGCGGCGTCGTGTCGGCGCTGCAGTGACGAAACCGGCGCGGCCCCTGTGTCGCCGCCGGGTACCGGGGTACTCGCCCGATTCGGTGAAGCTTCCGGTGTTGCGCGGCACCCGGACTCCACTCACTGACAGGGCGGGCTACTCTGCGCCACCTATGGACGATGCGCTCTCACTCCCGCATCTGCCGGCCGCACCTGTCTCCTCCATCGAAGAAGCCGTCGCACTCATGACCTCCATCTCGGAGGCGCTCCCCACGACCGACGGCTTGGCTTGCTTCAACCGGATGTACCTGATCGTCACGCAGCAGATGCTGTCGGAAGTCTCCACCGCCAGCTTCTTCGGCGATCCGGCGTTCATGACCCACCTCGACGTCGTCTTCGTCAATCTCTACCTCGAGGCGATCAACGGGTTTCAGTCAGAACCCCCCACAGCGCCCCGCTGTTGGAGTGACCTGCTCGCCAATCGCTCCGACACCCATATCGCTCCCCTGCAGTTCGCCCTTGCCGGGATGAGTGCCCACATCAACCACGACCTTCCTATCGCAGTTGTGAAAACGTGCGAAGACCTCGACACAGCGCCAGATCAGGGCACCCATGCGGCGGACTTCGACAAGGTGAACAAGGTCCTCGGGGCCTTGGACCAACAGATCCGTGAGTCGTTCGAGACGGGTGTCATCCTCGATCTCGACCGCGCCGCCGCCGGGTTGGAGAACCTGGTCGGCAACTTCGCCATCGAGGCGGCTCGCGAGGCGGCGTGGGTCAGCGCCGCGGCGTTGTGGCGCCTCCGCCACGACGCCTGGCTGTCGCGGGAGTACACGGACGGCCTCGACCTCGCTGCCGCCCTCGCCGGCCGTTCCCTCATGGTGCCGCTGCTCTAGAACCGCCGAGGTGAGGGCTCGCTCCTCAAACCCCGTTGGTGTCGACGATGAGCAGGCTGCAAGGACAGTGATGAGCGACCTTGTTCGGGATACTCCCGAGGACCCGCGACATGCCCGCCATGCCGCGGTTGCCGAGCACGATGAGGTCGGCGTCGACGCCTTCGGCGACACTGATCACGCCGTCAGCCGGGTCGCCCTGCGGGTTGTGCACCTCAGTCGATACGCCCTCGCTCGTCGCATCAGCGACGATGGACTGGCAGGTGCGATCCACCTCGGCACGTTTCGCGTCCACGCCCGCTTGGCCTGACACCGTGTCGGAGAACCCTGCCGACACGGCAGAGTGAACAGCGTGCACGACGTGGAGCCTTGCGCCGGTCACCTTCGCAAGAGCGATGGCTTGCCGAACGGCCACGCCGGCGCGCTCGGAACCGTCGGTACCAACGACGATTGACTTGTAGATGGTGTCAGGCATCGAAACCCCCTTCCGAACAGGCCAGCTTGTTCGCCGGAATCTAGTTGCGGCTTGCTTCGGTCGCAACGGACAGACGCGAGACAGGATGCCCTCAGGCCGACCGCATCGCCCCTTCGGGCTCGGATCCCGGCATGTCCAGGTACTCGAGCTTGACGACCTTCGTCGCTCTGATCGGGTAGGTGTCGGGATAGTCGACCACCCGGACGCGACCGGTGGGTCGGTAACGACCGTCGTCGATCACCTGACGGGGAACATACGGATCGCTGCCCATGCTCCGGAACAGCCGCGTCGTGGGCTCCCAGATCGTCACCTGCTCGTGCCAGCGCAAGAGGTCAAGCTTCCGGAGGAGGACCATCAGGGTGACGAGCGTGCCGGCCAGCGTGCCGGCGACCAGGGCACCGAGCACGGTTCCGCCCGGGAGCACGGAAATGAGCCCGAGGAGCACGAGGAGCAGGAGGAACAACCCGGTCCACTCGCCAGGTTCGTCGACACCGTCACGACCCAACCGGACAGGTTGGGCGAGTCGGCGAGGATCTTCCAGCGCACAAGCGCGCGAGCGAGGACCTCGGCGGCGACGTTCTCGGCCTCCTGACGGTCACCCAGGATCCGCCATGCCGGCCGCATGGCGAGGGCGAACAACTCGTCGAAGCGACGCTCGAAGCTTTCCGACACGCCCGCGGCGTCCACAGTCCTTCTAACGCGCGACGACCCTCTTTGGATGACAGCCTACGAGCAATCCCTTCTCCAGTTCGGGACGCCCGGGCTGCTTCGGCTGCCTCGCCGCTCGAGACGCCCGACCGTCAGCCGCCGTTGGCCGCCACGTTCTCGTAGGAGACCGTGACGGTGGCTGGATGGGCGTGATGGCTGCCCCGGACTGGAAAGAAGATGACGACGCCGGTGCCATCGCACGGGACGGGGATGTTCGTCGGGAAGGGCTGTGGATGGTTGTACCTGGTGAATCGAACCGTCTCGGCGGCCGAGGCAGCCGGGCCGACGTTGGCGACGATGGCCCGCCCGCGCGAGCCGGTATATCCGAAGTTGCTCGCGACGACGAGCGGCGAGGTCACCGAAAGCGTCTGGCCCGACAGGGCGCGTCCGTTCGTCCCGGAGATCGGGCAGGCGACCTTCACCGTGGCGTTCTCGATCATCCCGTTGACGACGCCTGCGAAGAACTGGTGAGGCCGGATCTTGGTGGGGCCGACGGTGCGCGCCAGAGCGACCGACTCGGAGGACACGCTCACGGCGGCGATCGTGAGTGCCAGAACAACGAGACACCCGAGCCGGGAAAGGTTTCGGATCATGCTTCCTCCTTGCTTGCCAGCCGCAGAGACGACTGCTGCTTTCACCTCTGTTAACGCGCCAGCAACGCCAAAGGCGACACGAGCCGCCAAAGCCGAGACGCCTCGTCGGCGCCCGCACGTGCCCCGACGAGCCAGCGGTGGACTTGTTGCGTCCCGTTTGCCAAACGTTCACGACTCGTTCACCCACGGGTTCGGCTTCCGTTCACCATTGCTCGCTACTCTCCCGACTCTACGGCCGACCACGAGGGCCGGCTGGGCGACCTCGGGAGCGCGTGACATGGCGAGACGATGGAGGACGAAGGCTCTCGGGGCGCTGGCACTGCTGCCTGCGGTGGCCTTGGGGGCGGGCGTCGCCGACGCCGACGCCGCAGCGCCCGGACACCTGCCCGCATCTCACACCACGTTCTCGGCCCGGGTCTTCGCCTCGGGCGCGCATCTCGTCCACGACACGCCACAGGGCAAAGAGGCCATCTCGCAGCCGGATGACATCACCGCCCTCGGTCGTGACATCTTCGTCGGTTTTCAAAACGGCGTCGGTCCGCAGGGCCAGGCGAGCACGTCCGGCAACCGCGACAGCACCGTCGTCGAGTTCAATCTCGCCGGGAAGGAAGTCCACCAGTGGGACGTCGTCGGCAAGTGTGACGGCTTGACAGCAGATCCGGTCACCGGCCTCCTCATCGCCACCGTCAACGAGGACGCCCACTCCAGCGTCTATCTCATCGATCCCATCGCCGGCAGGCCCATCCACTACCGCTATGACGAGGCGTTGCCGAGCGACGGCGGCACCGATGCGATCTCGGTCTACGGCGACATGATCCTCATCAGCGCCTCCGCCCCTGGTACGACCGGGGCTGCGGCTCCCCAGCCGACATACCCGGCCGTCTACCGGGTGACTTTTGATGCCAAGACTCGTGTTGCCACCGTCCGGGCGCTCTTCTTCGACGAGGCGTCGGCGAAGGTGGCCAACACGAACAGCCCGGATCGCGGCGAGGACGTGCAGCTCGCACTCACGGACCCGGACTCCAACGAGGTCGTGCCCGACTTCGCTCGCCGATTCGCAGGTGACTTCATGCTCACGAGTCAGGGCGACAAGGAGCAGATATTCGTTCAGCATGCCGGCGGGGCTCACCAAAGCCTTGCCGTGCTGACGCTCTCCGACTCGGTGGACGACACGGCTTGGGCTTCAGATCATGGCGGCGCCATCTACACGACCGACAACGCCGGCAACACGATCGACAAGATCTCCGGACCGTTCAGCCGTGGCGACGTCTTCGTGGCCGACACGCCCTGCGATGCCAACGATGCACCGAGCACCTGTCCCGGACCGGGTTTCCCGGCCAACTTCCTCGGTCAGCTGAATCCCAACACCGGTGCGATCACCGCCGTCCACGTCAAGGGAGCGGCCATCGCACCACAGGGGATGTTGTTCCTGCCCTGAGCCCTGCTTGCCGCCCACCTGCTGCCCGGCTCCTGTGCTGCCGCTCGGCCGGGTCGTCGCCGCCTTCAAGCCACATTCTCGCTGTGGTTTCGATAGTTATACGAACCAAAGCCACAGCCTTCTTCGGCGGCGAGCGGTCCGTCACGGCCCTCGGCGCCGTGACAGCAGGCAATAGAGCGCCCGCGGGTCGCCCTCCTCGTCGCGGAGGACCTCGAGGTCCCGGTAGCCGTTCTCGACCAAGACCGGCCTGAGGACGTCCGCTTCATCGCCTCCGATCTCGAGCAGGAGCGAGCCGCCAGAGCGGAGCAGTCGCACCGCCTCGAGAGCGGCCTTGAGGAGGAACGCCGTTCCGTCTGCGCCCCCGTCGAGTGCACGGCGAGGCTCGTAGGCCGTGACGTCGCGGGGCAGCAAGCGAAGCTCGCCGGTCGGGACGTAGGGCACGACGGCCGTCACGACGTCGACCTGCCCGCCGACCTCCGCGGGCAAGGTTGCCCCCATGTCTCCTTCAAAGACCTCGACGCCGTTGCAGCTGGCACACGCCACCGCCACCGGATCGATGTCGGTGGCGACGACACGCGCCGAGGGGCGCCGCCTCATGAGCACGACGGCGATCGCCCCCGATCCGGTGCAGAGGTCGACGGCGAGACCGCCCTCGGGCAACCGGCGAGCTGCTTCGAGTGCCAGCGGCTCACTCTGCCAACGCGGCACGTAGACACCCGGGTGAACCAACACCGTCTCACCACAGAAGCGAACCGATCCGACGAGCCAGGCGAACGGCTCCCCGGCGCAGCGCCGCTCGAGAAGAAGGCGCAGCCGCTCGAGGTCGCCAGCGGCCAGCTCGACGAGCTCGGTGGCCTCCTCCTCGGCGGCGACACAGCCTGCTGCTCGAAGCGCCGCCGTTGCGGCGGCGAGCTCCCTTTCTCTGCCCACTGGCACACTTCCTACCTCGCAGGTGGGGGCTCCGTCACGAAGAGTCCCGGCGAGCCGGGCGGCCGGCTCCCCGCATTGTCGTTCCGGGCGGCACCGCGGTCAGGGGTACGGGAGCGAGGCGCAGCGTCAGCTCGCCGAGTACTTGTTCTCCACGAGGCTCATCGAGCGCCTGGAGGCAGCGACGGAGGTCGAGAACGTCGCCGAGCAGCACGCACTCGAGACGGCCGGCTTCTCTCGGGAGGGGATCCTTCGCCATACTCAATTCCGGGCGGGCCAATGGCGCGACACCGTCCTCTACAGCCGTCTTCGCTCCGACTGACTCCCTTCGTTGCCAAGATCACCGCTTTGCCCGGTCACCGTTGCGCCGAGCGATGGAGACGAGCCGAGGCGAGCAGACGTCCCTTGTCGAGGAGCCAGAGGTCGACACCCGCAGGAGAGGCATGCCGGATGACCTCGGGGGCATCGGTCGCCACGATGGCCTCGTTGTATTCCAACTCGGCGGCCGTGGGCAGCCAGTCGAGCCGGGCGATCTCCTCCTCGACCGCCTCCCAATGGGCGGCATTGTTCACGTGGTCCCAGACATCGATGTCGCTCGCTCGTATCGGCCAGGGCCGCCGGGGCGTCTCCTCATCATCTGGCGGGGTCGGTAGCGAGAGTCGGACAGACGCCTTTCGCCCGTCGGCCGAAGGCCCGTAGATCTGGTTGAAGACCTCATCGAGCCGTGCCGGACGACCGGTCGCGACATCGACCGCAACCCAGATCGCCCTCGCCTGCAGGAGCCCGCCACGATCACCGCGGATCGTCGTCGTGCGTTCCGCCCACCGCGCCGCCGTGGCGGAACAGAACGTGTGCAGCTCGACGCGCTCGGTTCGGGTGGGGAACTGCGCGACGGAGATGGCGCATCGGCGCAACAGCCATCCCGTTGCCGCCGGCCAGTGAGCATCCTCGGCATCGTCTTCGGCGACATCTTGCAGGAAGCGGGCCATGGCGTCGAAGCGGAGCCGCCCTGCTGGGCTGCTGTCGCCTAGGCGCACCCGGCGCTCGCTCGTGTAGACCCGGCCCCTCGTCGGCAGCGGGGCGAAGTCGTCCGGCATCGTGGTGGCGTTCATGGGGCGTCGAGCATGGCCCGGGTGTTCCGCTCCTGTTCAGGCCGGATCGTCGGCGTCGGTAGCTCGAGTCTACGGCGGACGTCCTGCAGCCCCTCGGCAGATGGCGCCGGATCCGGCCGGGCAACGAGTTCGGCGTGGGGACCTCCTGACGCCCTGACCGTCAGCGCCCGGGCGAGCCCTCATCGCTCACTCGAGCGCCGGCAGCGCTCCCCCTTGCTCAACCGGGGGCGCTTCCTCCTCGGCTCCGGCGAGGACGTTCTCGGGCTGGCGCGTCCCCGGGATGAAGATCACGAGGGCGCAAGCGGCCGAGAGGCAGCCGCTCAGCAGCACCGCCGTTCGGACGCCGAGAGCGGTGGCTGCGATACCCCCCGCGAGCGTGCCGAGCGGCGTGAGGACGAAGGCGATGAAGAAGGCGACCGAGAAGACACGGCCCCGCAGCTCAGCTGGAATGAGCGCCTGCATCATGGCGATGTAGAGGACGTCTCCGTAGACGATGAGGCCGACCTCAACGGCGCTGAGGGCACCGACGACGAGGGCGTCCGGAGCCACAGCCATCACGGCGATGGCGACGCCGGCAAGTCCGTAGGCGATCCACATGACGACGATGCGATGGCGGGGAGCGCCGAGCCGAGCCACGACGAGCGAGGCGACGACTCCGGCGGCGCCGCCCGCCGCGAAGACGAGCCCGAGGGCCAGTGGGCTGGCGTGCAGCACGCTGCGCACGAGCAGGGACAGCAGCACGGCCAGAGGGGCGATGCCGAAGAAGTTGGCGAAGCCCGCAGCGACGAGCGTGATGACGAGCCAGCGCTGGGAGCGCACGTAACGCAGGCCCTCACGCGCCTCGGCGATCATGGACTTGCCCGTCGGTGCCGGCCGAGGCCGTGCCGTCATGAGGACGAGGCAGGCGGCCGAGACGCCAAAGCTCACGGCGTCGGCCGTGAAGGAGCCGGCCACGCCGATGAAGCCGACGATGGCACCGCCCGTGGCCGGCCCAATGAGGCTCGATGCGAGGTTGGAGGACGTCGAGCTGAGCGCATTCGCCTGCACGAGAAGCTCTGCGGGCATGAGCTCGGGCACCATCGAGGTCGAGGCCGGCCCGAAGAAGGCGTCCGCCGTCCCGAAGACGATCGACATGACGACGAGTTCGGCAAGGTCGGCAGAGTGGCGGGCCACGAGAACGGCGATGGCGCCAACGGCGGCGCCTCGTGCCACGTCGGACACGAGCATGGCGAGGCGCTTCGGCACCCGATCGACGACGACGCCGCCGACGATGGAGAGGACGACCGACGGCACGGCCCTGCCGACCACGACGTAGGCGAGCCCGATCGGATGATGGTCGACCCGGAGGGTCTCGATGACGAGGGCGACCGAGAAGATGCCATCCCCGAATGCGGATACGGCTTGTCCCGACCAGAGAAGTGCGAAGTCCCGATGACGAAGCGCCGCGAACATGCCGCGGCGACCGGCGTCGCTCACTTTGGCACCTTAGTGCCTCATGGTGAGCCGCCCTCGTTGCAGTCGCACCTGCCGCTCAACGACCGCTTTGCCCGCTCTGTCGCCGAGATCGCTTCCCGGCTTCGAGACCGCCTCGCAGAAGCTCAGTCGGCCTCGCTGATGGCGACCGACTCGATCGTCACTTGCTCGCGAGGAGCCCCCGATGGCGAGCCGATCTTGTCGATGGCGGCGAGCACGTCGCGGCCCGTCACCTGCTGGCCGAAGTAGGAGTAGAGGGGCGGAAGGCGCACGCCGTCCGGCCCGGAGATGACGAAGAACTGGCTGCCGTTCGTGTCCGGGCCGGCGTTCGCCATGGCGAGAGAGCCGATCTGGTACTTGCCCGCCGGCGGCAGCTCGTCCTCGAAGCGGTAGCCCGGGCCACCGGCACCGGTTCCCTCCGGATCCCCTCCCTGGATGACGAAGCCCGGGATCACGCGGTGGAACACGATCCCGTCGAAGTAGTGGTAACGGGCCAGGAAGACGAAGTTGTTGACGGTGCGGGGCGCCGCCAGGGCATCGAGGGCGAACACCATGGTCCCCTTCGACGTCACCATCTCGGCGCTGTAGCGCTTGGAGAGGTCGATGCCCATGGGTGGCTGGCCGCCGAACTGGCGTGTCTTCGGGGCGGAACCGTCCGCCGGGGGGAATTCGGTCGGCACGTTGACCTCCTAGGCCTTTACCTCTTTGAGCGTGACCTTCAATAGGTATACCTTCACCCTCGGCGTGCCCGTCTCGCCGCTGCTGGGGATGCCGTAGGTCCCGATCTTCTCGACGACCGCCATGCCGGAAGTGACCTCACCAAACAGCGTGTAGCTAGGGCTGAGCTGCGAGGCGCCACCGGGCAGGATGACGAAGAACTGACTGCCATCGGTCGTGGGGCCGCCGCTGTTGGCAAGGACGACATCTCCGGTCGCGTAGCAGTCCGACTTCGCCGTGCACGACTTCGGCGGTTCGTTGCCGGTGAAGCTGTAGCCAGGGAACGGCTTCGTCTGGCTCGACCCGGTCGGGATTCCCGTACCCGTACCAGCCGGATCTCCCCCTTGGATGACAAAACCGGTGATGATCCGGTGGAAGAAGGTCCCGTTGAAGTAGTTCCACTGGGCGAGGAACACGAAGTTGTTGACCGCCAAGTAGGACTGGGACGCCTCCATCTTGACGGCGAAGCTCCCGACCGAGGTCTCGAAGGTGGCGTCCCACACCGAGGCCTGGCCGATGCAGTCGGGCGGCGCCTTCGTGAACAAGACGATGCGCTTCGTCGTCCCCTTCGGGGCACAGACGGGAGCCACCGCAGTCGTCGTCAGCGGGGTGGTCGAGGGGACCGGGAACGTCGAGGTCGTGGTGGTGCTCGTGCTGCTCGTGGTCGTCGTGGTCGTGGCTGCCTTCTTGGAACCACCGTTGACCTGGATCAACACGATGATGAGGACGATCCCGGCGGCGACGAGGCCGAAGATCACGCCGCGGCGCATGGTGGAGCGGCGCTTGCGCTGTTTTTGGATGATGGCTTGCTTCTCGGCACGCAGGGCGCGCTGACGGGCTCGCTTCTCGCTCGGCACGGCCGCAGAGGCTATCGGGAGTTGGGCGGTGGGGGGTAAGCGGGCCGGTCGGAGCATCGCGGCGCTGTCCGCTGCCCGCCGCACGGGGCGGCGGCTGCGGCCAACTAGCTTGTCGGGCGTGGCCCTCGTCGTGCAGAAATTCGGCGGCACCTCCGTCGCCGACGCCGACCGGATCAAGGCTGTGGCGGACCACATCGCCCGCACGAAGCGCTCCGGGGACAACGTCGTCGTCGTCGTGAGCGCCATGGGGAAGACGACCGACGATCTGCTGCACCTCGCCAACCAGGTCTCCAAGGTCATCCCGGGCCGCGAGATGGACATGCTGTGGACTGCCGGGGAGCGCATCTCGATGGCGCTCGTGTGCATGGCCCTTGCCGAGCGAGGTGTGGCCGCCGCCTCCTTCACGGGTAGCCAAGCCGGCATCATCACCGACGACCTCCACACGCGGGCCCGCATCATCGAGGTGAAGGGCGACCGCATCCGTGAGGCCCTGGCGGCCGGATCGGTTCCCGTGGTGGCCGGTTTCCAGGGCGTCTCGACGACCCGGGACGTCACGACGCTCGGCCGCGGCGGGTCCGACACGACGGCTGTCGCCCTGGCGGCGGCCCTCGGCGCCGACCGTTGCGAGATCTACACCGACGTGTCCGGCGTCTTCTCGGCCGATCCGCGCATCGTGCCGAGCGCCCGCAAGCTCCCCCGTCTCTCCTTCGAGGAGATGCTCGAGATCGCCGCCACCGGGGCGAGGGTGCTCGCCCTGCGATCGGTCGAATTCGCCCGCAACCACCACGTCACGCTGCTCGTCCGCTCCTCGTTCACCTGGGAGCCGGGCACGCTCATCACCGAGGAGGACCCCGATATGGAGCAGCCGGTCGTCTCTGCCGTCACGAGTGACACCTCGTCGGCCAAGATCACCTTGTCGGGAGTGACCGACCGACCGGGAATCGCCGCCAGGCTGTTCCGGGGCCTCGCCGACCGCTCCGTGAACGTTGACATGATCGTGCAGAACATCTCCCACGACGGCACGACGGACATCTCCTTCACGGTGCCGAAGGATGACGTCGGCGCCTCGCTCGAGGCAGCCGAGGCGATGCGGCCCTCCCTCGGTGCCGTCTCGGTCATCGCCGACGAGGACGTCGCCCAGGTGTCCCTCGTCGGTGCCGGGATGAAGACACACCCGGGCGTCACCGCCCTCATGTTCGAGACCCTCGCCGCCTCCGACATCAACATCGAGATGATCTCGACGTCTCCGATCCGCATTTCCTGCATGGTGCGCGCCGATGTCGCCGAGCGAGCCGTGCAGGCGCTGCACGCCGCCTTCGAGCTCTCCGCCTGAGGCGGCCGGCGCCTCCTCGTCTGAGTCCTGGACGTGGGTCCGGGACGATGGTGTCCCGCAGGGGCATCCAAGATGATGACGCACGCCACCGGAACCCCCTCCTCGGTGCCACCGGCCAGCTCCGAGGGCCGATCCTCGAAGCCACCCCGCCGGCCCGTAGAATCGCGCCATGAGAGTTGGCGTCTTCGGGGCCACCGGCCAGGTCGGTGGGGTGATGAGGTCGGTGCTGGCGGAACGGGCGTTCCCCGTCGACGAGATGCGCTACTTCGCCTCGGCTCGTTCAGCTGGGCGGACGCTCCCCTGGGGTGACGAGGACATCGTCGTGGAGGATGCCGAGACGGCCGACTTCGCCGGTCTCGAGATCGCTTTGTTCTCCTGCGGTGGAGCAGCGTCCCGGCAGCTGGCGCCCCGCGTGGCGGCGGCCGGGGCAACCGTCATCGACAACTCGTCTGCTTGGCGCATGGACCCCGACGTTCCCCTCGTCGTCCCGGAGGTGAACGCCGAGGCGCTCGACTCCATCCCGAAGGGCATCGTGGGCAACCCGAACTGCACGACCATGGTCGCCATGCCGGTTCTGAAGCCCTTGCACGACCTGGCAGGTCTGCGGCGCGTCGTCATCGCCACCTACCAGGCGTGCTCCGGCGCCGGACTCGCCGGTGTGGCCGAGCTCGACGAGCAAGCGCAGAAGGTGGCTCCCGAAGCTGCTGCCCTCACCTTCGACGGCTCGGCCGTCGAGTACCCGCCGTCGGTGAAGTTCCCCGCCCCGATCGCCTTCAATGTGCTGCCCATCGCCGGAAAGCTCGTCGACGACGGCAATGGCGAGACGGACGAGGAGCAGAAGTGGCGGAACGAAGCCCGCAAGATCCTCTCTTTGCCGGGGCTGCTCGTGTCCTGCACGTGCGTGCGAGTCCCGGTCTTCACCGGGCACTGCAACGCCATCAACGCCGAATTCGAGCGGCCGATCACGCCCGACGAGGCGCGTTCGGTGTTGGCGGTCGCTCCCGGCGTCGAGTTGTCCGACTTGCCGACACCGCTCGCCGTCGCCGGGGGCGACGTTTCGCTCGTCGGCCGCATCAGGGTCGACCAGAGCGCCCCGAATGCTCTCGCCCTCTTCGTCGCCGGCGACAACCTCCGCAAGGGCGCCGCCCTGAACGCCGTGCAAATCGCCGAGGTGCTCGTCGCCCGCGCCTGAGGGTGAGGGGCGCCGGCCTCAGTAGGCCCGGCCGAAGACGACTCGTGTGCCGTACGCCGACGGCGAGCCACAGATCACGCAGCTCCCCTCTTCCGGCGCGGCTCCGAAAGGAATGCAACGGGGCGTCGCCGTCGTGGCCTCCTTCAAGCGCTGCTCGCACGCCGGGGCGTCGCAGCACAGGGCGAGGGCAAAGCCAGTCTCGACGCCGGCGACGAGCTCGTCCCAGGTGTCGGCAAGCACCGTGTGCGCCTCCCGGAACGCCAGGGCGCGTGCAGAGAGATCGTCCCTGAACGTAGCAAGGCGGACCGGGATGTCAGCCACGAGCGACGCCAGCGGGAGGCTGATCTTGTCACCCCGCTCCGTCGAGAGCCGGGAGGCCACCAGCGCTGAGCCGGCAGCGAGGTCGCGGGGTCCGAGCTCGATGCGCAGCGGGACACCTCGCAACTCCCACTCGTTGAACTTGTTGCCCGGCGACAGCTGCATTCGATCATCCACCTTCACGCGCACGCCGGCCCCAGCGAGCTGGCGGCCGAGATCGCGAGCGGCGTCCACGGCGCCCGAAGCCTCGTCACCCCGCCCGATCGGCACGATCACGACCTGATGGGGTGCCAGGCCGGGCGGGAGGATCAGGCCTTTGTCATCACCGTGACCCATGATGACGGCGCCGACCATGCGGGTAGACAGCCCCCACGACGTCGTGTAGCAGTGCTCGAGCTCGCCGTCCTCGTTCTGAAACGTGATGTCGAAGGCGCGGGAGAAGTTCTGTCCGAGGTAGTGAGACGTGCCGGACTGCAAGGCCCGCCCGTCCCGCATCATGGCCTCGATCGTCGTCGTGCGCTCCGCCCCGGCAAAGCGCTCGCTCGCCGTCTTCTCGCCGACGTACGGTGCGAGGGCTGCCACCTCGGTCGCCAGCGCCTCGTACATGCCGAGGGCGAGGATCACCTCGTCCCAGGCATCGGCGGCGCTTGCGTGGGCAGTATGGCCCTCCTGCCAGAGGAACTCTGTCGTCCGCAGGAACAACCTCGGGCGCAACTCCCACCGGATGACGTTCGCCCACTGATTGAGGAGAAGGGGAAGATCACGGTAAGAGGAGATCCACTTGGCCATGTACTGGCCGACGACGGTCTCGGACGTCGGGCGCACGACGAGCGGTTCCTCGAGCTCGCGGCCGCCTCCGTGTGTCACGACGGCCAGCTCCGGGGAGAAACCCTCCACGTGCTCGGCCTCTCGCTGCAAGTGTGACTGCGGGATGAGAAGCGGGAAGTAGGCGTTCTCGTGGCCGGTCTCCTTGATGCGTGCGTCGAGGTCGGCCTGTATGAGCTCCCAGATCCGGTATCCGTAGGGGCGCATCACCATCGTGCCGCGCACCGGTCCCCGGTCGGCCAGCTCGGCCTTCAGCACGAGCTCGTTGTACCAAGCGGAGAAATCCTCGCTCTGCGGCGTGACGCTTCGCTCGTTGCGCTTCTTACCGCCTCCGGGTCGCTCGGCGACCCGTGTGTCATCAGCGGCATCCTCGGGGGCCATGCCACTGTTGCTACCACACAGCGGCGCACCCCCCGGTCGGTCAGCGGTCGTTCAAAGGGACGCCGGCCAGGCCCATTAGGCTGCCCGCCCATGTGGCAACGGCAGGCAGTCTCGCTTCGCCCGCTCGGTGCGGGCGAGCGGATCGACGCCGCCATCAAGATCGTCCGCAAGAGCTTCCTCATCTTCGTCAAGGCGGCCATGGTCGTCGCCATTCCGACCGCCATCGTGAGCGCCCTCATCCTCTGGAGCGTGTCGTCGTCCGTCAGCTCGGTGTTCGTAGTCGGCGGCGAAGGTGTCGGCGTCGGCACCCAGCCTGCACAGACAGTCTTCGGGGGGCTCGCCATCCTCGAATTCCTGAGCTTCCTCGCCCTCACGCTGATAACGGCCATCTCGGTGCGGATCGTCGCCAACTCCTATCTCGGCCAGCCGACGACGTGGCGTGACGCCATTGCCTTTGGGACAAAGCGACTCCCGTCGGTGCTCTGGATTGAACTGCTGATGTGGTTGGTCCTCGTCGCCGCCGGCGCCGTGGCCGTGTTCGTGGCAGTAGGACTTGCAGCACTCCACTCCGGGGGCGCGCTCGGCCTCAGTGTCGTGATGATCATCGCCATGAGCGTGGGACTCACCTGGTTCTGGGTAGCCACCTCGATGTCCATTCCGATCCTCATGATCGAGGACATCCGCGGTTGGAAGGCGATCCGGCGGTCGGTGTCACTGTGCCGCCACCGTTGGTGGTCAACCTTCGGCACCTTGCTGCTCGCCGGGCTTCTGGCGCTCATCGGAACGACGATCCTGCGAGTCGTCGTGGGCTTCTTGTTAACGCTCTTCGGCAGCGGACTGGCGGCGCAGCTCATCGAGAGCGTCATCGTGTCCCTGTTCACGACGCTCCTGTTCGCCTCTTTCTTTGCGGCCGTTCAAGTCGTCATCACGATCGACCTGCGGGTTCGCAAGGAAGGCTTCGACATTCAGTTGCTGGCATCGCAGATGGGCGCAACACCGACCGCGACGGCCCTCTCTTTCATGCCGCCACCGCCGGGTGGCTACGGCGGCTACCCGCCGGGTGTGAGCTATGGCGGCTACCCGCCGGGTGGGAGCCCCGGCGGCTACGCCCCACAAGGAGGCCCCCAAGGAGCCGGCTGGCACTCCGTGGCGCCCGGGTGGTCCCAAGAGGGTTGGTCGCAGCAACCGCCGCCGCCGCCCGGCTGGTCGCCGCAGCAACCGCCACCACCGGGCTGGGCACAACAACCACCGCCGCCCCCGCCCGGCTGGTCGCCGCAGCAACCGCCGCCGGGTTGGTCGCAGCAACCGCCACCACCACCGGGCTGGTCGCCGCAGCAACCGCCGGCGCCGCCGGGATGGTCGCAGCAACCACCACCACCGGGCTGGTCGCAGCAACCGCCACAGTCGGGTTGGAGCGAACGACCGCTGCCGCCGTTTCGACCCCGCAGCGCAGCACCAGGGCCGGCCCCTGAGGCGCCGCCGCCGTCCGAGCGTCCGCCGGCAACAGAGCCGCCGCCGGACCCGTCAGCAGACACCTAGGCCTCTGCTTCGTGGGTTCATCCTCCAGCTTCTCGTCGGCTGCCCGCCGTCAAGCGGCCCACATCCTCTCGCAGCCGCCTTTCACGTCGAAGCCGTCCCACATCCCGGACCCGCTCGGGGGCGTCCTCCGCACCGTGGGCAGGTGGTTGACGGAGGCGCTCGGCAAGCCCGTGGCTTGGGCCTGGGACCATGTCTTCAAGGGGTTCCAGGACACCTTTGGATCCATCGGCGACGTCGTCCTCGCGATTCTCGGTGTCGGTCTCGGATGTCTCGCCGCCTGGATGCTGATCCGTCGACGCACTCGGGTTCGTTCGCGTGAGACGAAGGATTCCCGCATGCCGGTGAGGGAAGATGTCGCCCAACTCGAAGCGGCGGCGGCGGCGGCCGAGGAGCTGGGCGACCTCGACGCCGCCGTGCGACTCCGGTTCCGCGCTGGGCTCTTCCGTCTCGAAACCGCCGGGATCATCGCGAGCAGGCTCGTGACGACGACCGAAGAGGTGAGGGCGAGGTTGCACGATGCGACGTTCGACGACTTGGCGCGACGGCACGAAACGATCGTCTACGCCGGTCGCACCGCCTCGGATCGTGACGTCGTCGAGGCGCGCGAGGGTTGGCAACGCCTCATCGTCGAGGTTCGTCGACTCGGCGGCAGCGGAAACGAGAGGGCGGCGACCGGCCGGACGGACCAGGGAAGCCCGAGCAGCCGCAGGGGTGCGCCATGAGCACGACGGCAGCCCCCGCCACCGCCTCGGTCGCTCCTCCGTCCGCAGCGGGCCGAGACACGGCCGGGGAGCGTTGGAACCGGCTTTCGTGGCGCTGGCGGCTCGTGCTCATCATCTGCGCCGCCATCATCGTGCTGTACTTCGCCGGCTCTCTCGTGAACGGCGTCTACCAGCCGCCAAGCACCACACCGACCGGGACATCTTCTTCTGTGGACACGTCCGCTGCCGGCACCGAGGGCATGGCACGGCTCCTTGCCGCCCGCGGTCACAGCGTGCAGTCGCTGACGGCGCCGCTCTCGAGTACCGCCCTTCCAACGAGCGGGACGTTGTTCGTGCTCGATCCCGTCAGCTCCGTCACACCGTCGTTGCCTGCTCTCGAGGCGTACCTCGGCAACGGCGGCCGCCTCGTGCTCGGCGGCCAGATCCCGACCTCCACGCTGCAAGCGCTCCTCGGCACGACGCCTGCGCCTGTCTGGCAGGCATCGCCGTCGGGCAACGCCAGCCCGGTCGAGCACACGAGCTCGGACGCCGGCGTCAGCACCGTGCTCGGCGGCCCGAGCGGCTCCTGGCGCGTGCCGGCGACTCCGCATCTCAGTGTCCTCCTGCAAGGACCTGGGGGGCCGCTCGCCGTCGATGCCAGTGTGGGCAGGGGCACCTTGCTCCTCCTGGCCTCGACCGCCCCCCTGCAGAACAGCCGACTCGCCCAAGCAGACGACGCTGCCTTCGCCATCGACCTCGCCGGGCCGGCGAAGGAACCCACCGCCTTCGACGAGTACGACCACGGGCTCGGACGCTCCGGCACGGGCCTCGCTGGTCTGCCCACACACTGGAAAGTCGCTCTCGGGCTGGCGCTGCTGGCCGCCCTCGTGTGGATGTGGTCGGCCGCTCGCCGTTTCGGGCCGCCGCAGCGAGCGGAGCGGGAGCTCATCCCACCCCGCGTCGCCCACGTCGACGCCATGGCGGCCCTCCTCGCCTCCGGTTCGACCGAGCGCATGGCGGCCGCAGTTGCGCCCCTGCGGGAGCAGGGCCGCATTCACCTCCGGCGAGCCCTTCGCGCCGGTGCGGACGCCACCGACGAGCAACTGGCCCAGCTCGCCGCCTCCGCAGGCGCCGGCTCATTGAGCCCGGAGGCGGTGGGCGCCCTGCTCGCCACCCCCCGATCGGCCGCCGAGCTCGTCGATGAGGGCCGGGCATTCGTGGCCCTCGGGCCCGAAACGACACGGCACTGATGCGACCTCCAGCTTCGATGCTCACCAACCCACAGGAAGGACCCCACCGATGACCGATGCGCCGCCGCCCGCCGCGCCGAACATCGACCCGACCTCCACGACGATGGCGCAGGTCCGCGCACGGCTGAACGCCGAGGTGGCCAAAGTCGTCGTCGGTCAGTCGCGTGTCGTGGACGCCACGCTGCTGGCCATCGCCGTCGGCGGACACCTCCTGCTCGAGGGCCCGCCCGGCGTGGCCAAGACCCTCCTCGCCTCGGCTGTCGCACGCGCCCTCGGCATCGACAACCGCCGTATCCAGTTCACGCCCGACATGCTCCCCTCCGACGTCACCGGCACCTTGACGCTGCGTGGCGGGGAGCTGGCCTGGCGCCCGGGCCCGATCTTCGCCAACCTCGTCCTCGCCGACGAGATCAACCGGACGCCGCCGAAGACGCAGGCCGCCCTTCTCGAAGCCATGCAGGAGGGGCAGGTCACCGTCGACGGTGTCGAGCACACGTTGCCACAACCCTTCACCGTGCTCGCCACGGAGAACCCGATCGAGTACGAGGGCACCTACCCGCTGCCCGAGGCGCAGGTCGACCGCTTCCTGATGAAGGTGGACGTCGGGTACCCGTCCGCCGCCGAGGAAGAAACCCTCCTCAAGCTCCGCCACTCAGGCGTCGCCCCCGTCACCCTCGCTGACGTGCGGGCAATCGCTGGAGTCAGCGATCTCATGACGATCCGGGCCGAGGTCGACGCCGTCGCCGTGCACGACGCCATCGTCAGCTACGTGGCAGCTCTCGTGCGCCGCACCCGCGAGCTGCCGAGCGTGACCCTTGGAGCCAGCCCTCGTGCGGGCGTCCACCTGCTCGCCACCGCCAAAGCGTGGGCGTGTGCCGCCGGTCGCGGCTATGTCATCCCCGAGGACGTCGTCGCGCTCGCCGTACCGGTGCTCGCTCACCGCCTCATCCTCACGCCCGAGGCCGAGATCGATCGCTTCACGTCGGCCGCCGCTCTCTCGAACGCCCTCTCGAGCGTTCCCATCCCTCGCTAGGTCGCCCGTTCCCATGGCCGAGCCCCGGCGCCGCCCTCTCGTGCCTCGTCCCACGAAGTGGGCCGCCCTGCTCCTCGGCGCTATCGCCGTCCTCAGCGCCCTGCTGCCGCTGCCTGCGGCCCTGTCCGCTCTGCTCGTGACGGCCCTGGTCGGTGCGGTCATCGTGGACTGGGTGGCGGCACGCCGCCTGCACCCTCAGGCCGAGCGCACCCGACCACCCACGTTGGCGCTGCGCTCACCGAGCGACTTCCGGGTGGTTGCGAGCGGGTTGGAGGGCGCCCGGACGCTGCGTCTGCGGCAGCCCGCACCGCCTGCTCTTCACGTGTATCCGCCAGAGGCGCCTGCCGCCCGGCTCGACGCCGCCCTCACAGGGTGGCACCGCGGTGTGCACACGCTGCCGCCCGCTGTGGTGCGCAGTACGGGTCCCCTCGGGCTCGCCTCCGTCGATCGGTTCGTCGCGGCGGCCGAGCAGGTCACCGTGTTCCCGGACCTCCCCCGCGCAAGGCGCCTGGCAGCCGCCCGCCGTCGCGGCCGCAGCACCGAGGAGGGCCGTACCCGCGCTCGCCTCGGGCTCGGCACGGAATTCGAGACGATCCGCGACTACACCCCTGACGACGACATCCGCCAGGTGAACTGGGTGGCGACGGCACGCGTGGGCCGGCCGATGTCGAACCAGTACCGCGTCGAGGAGAACCGCGACCTCATGCTCGCCGTCGACGCCGGCCGTCTCATGGCCTCACCGATCGGTGACCTCACGCGCCTCGATGTCGCCCTCGATGCCGTGGCCATCCTCGCTGTGGCCGCCGAGGACGCCGGAGACCGCGTCGGCGCGCTCGCCTTCGAGGCCAGGGTGAGCCGCCAGTTGGCACCGGGGCGGCGAAACGCGGAAGCCGTCGTGCGGGCGCTCTTCGACCTCGAGCCCACCGAGGTCGAGAGCGACTACGAACGCGCCTTCTTTGCGGTCGGCCGCCAAAAGCGCGCTCTCGTCGTGCTCTTCACCGACATCGTCGACGAAGGGGCCGCCCGCACCCTCATCGACGCCGTCCCCATCCTCCTGCGCCATCACGCCGTGCTCGTTGCCAGCTCCGCCGACCCAGATCTGACAGCAATCATGTCAACACCTCCGAACGACGTCCGGGACGTCATGCGGATCGCCGTCGCCGCCGACATGCTGGCGAGCCGGGCGCGCTCGGTCGCCATGTTGCGATCGCTCGGGGCCGACGTCGTGGAAGCCCCACCGGAGTCCCTCGGTCCGGCTTGCGTGCGCGCCTACCTCAGACTGAAGCAGAGAGCCCGTCTCTAGGGAGGCGGGCCGGGCGCCCACGCCGACCGTTGACAGACTCGGGGTGCACGTGTGCCGTCGGCCTCCCTCGCCAGCCCACGAGGGTCCAGAACGTCCCGGCCAGCGCCACTCCCACGGCAAGGGCAGCCGGCGTCGGCAGGTCCCAGGGCGTGATGATGCCCTCCGTCGTGGCGGCGACGAGGAGGAAGAGGATGACGGATGCGATGGCCGAGCCGACGACCGGCGTGCAGCGCTGCAGCGCTTCCGCCCTCGTGTCCGTGCCGGGATCGATGAGTGCCTTGGCGATGAGGAAGCCGATACCACCGGCGATCGTGACGCAAGACAGCTCGAGGAGCCCATGTGGCACCGTGAGGCTGAGGAAGCTCTCAAAGCCGCCAACCCGCCACTCGAAGGCGCCAAGCACGCCGATGAGGGCTCCGTTGTAGGCGAGGAACCACGCCGTCACGACGCCGCCGGTGAAACCGCCTGCCATCGCCAGCACCGCTACGCGGAGGTTGTTCACCCAGATGAACCACACGAGGCCGCCCCGCCCGGCGATCGCCGTCCCGTAGAAGCCGCCCCGCGTGTGAGCTGCCACCTGGAACCCAGCAGGAAGGAGGCCGGCGGCGGCGGATGGCTCGACGGCGGCCCAGAGGGCTCCGAGGGCAAGGGATCCGAACAGGACGGCAGCGGCGAGAGCGAGGCACCCGTGCAACTGGCGGATCTGTTGCCAGAGTCGCCGGCCGAAGTACTCGGCGATCGTGTCCCGCTTGGCGGCCTTGGCGTAGACGAGCTGGTTGGCCGCCACCACGAGGCCGTGCAGCCGTAGCGTTCCGGCTGCGTCCGGCCAGGAGCGGGACGCCAGCGCCAGGTCGGCGGCGGCGGCGCGATAGAGAGCCCCGAGCCGGTGGATCTCCTCCGGAGCGAGCCGGTCGGGCTGCCCCTTCGCTCGCTCGAGGAGAGCGGCCAGGTCCCCCCAGGCGGCCGAACGCTCCTCGACGAACCGGTCGACCTGCATTGCTCTACGTTGTCACAGCGTGGAGTACGAGGACCGGCACGTCACCGCGACACCAGAGGGCATCCGCCTCGATGTCGTCCTGGCAGGCCTCGGATCCAGGTTCGCCGCCTATGCCTTCGACTTCGCTGTCCAGCTCGTCGCCTTCTTCGTCTTCCTCGACGTCGTGCTCAGGTACGCCATCGGAACGAACCTGGACGAGACCGCTTCGCTCGTCGCTGCCGGCGCAACGGCGGCCTTCGCTCTCGTCGACTTCATCGGCTACTTCGTGATCGGCGAGATGCTCTTCAACGGCCGTTCACCCGGCAAGCGGCTGGCCGGCCTGCGGGTGGTGCGGGTGGGGGGACAGCCGGTGAGCTTCTTGGCGAGCCTTCTCCGCAACGTCCTTCGCCTTGTCGACTTCCTGCCCGCCTTCAACATGCTGGCGAGCTTGCTGATCCTCGCCACCACCCACAACCAGCGCCTCGGGGACCTCGCCGCCGGTACCATCGTCATCCGGGAGCGAGTAGCCGCCGAGCGTGCCGTGAGCGCCCAGGCCTGGGCGAGCGGCAGCGGCTTCGGGGCGCCGGCAGCCACTTCCACGTACTGGGCCGCCGGGGCACCGGATCAGCGTTGGCTGCCGCCGGAGCTTTCGCACTGGGACGTCAGCGCCGTGCCGGCCGAGGAGCTGGCCTTGGCACGGACCTTTGTCGCCAACCGGGACGGCTACACGGCCCAGGCCCGCCAGCAACTCTCCCTTCAGCTCGCCAGCCGAATGTGGCCCTACGTGGCCGGGCCGACGGTGCCGCCCCAGCCGGAGGCGTTCCTCGAGATGGTGCTGCAGGTGAAAGCCGCCCGCGGCTGAGCCGGTCCGGGCCCACCGTCAACGGGAGCGTTCCGACGACGATGCCGATCAGCAGCAGAAGCACGAGGATGGTAACCCACGCCGTCGTGCTCATGACGGCGTGCTCGCCAGGTCATAGATCGTGACGCCGTCGACGGTCCTGGCCGTGAAGTGGTCCTCCACCCACGTCGCGATGGCATTGGCGTCGGAGCCGGCATTGCCGCCTGCCCCGCCGACGACGCCGCCGGCGATGAAGTAGTGGATCTCGTGCTCGTGCACGAAGCGCTCGAACCCGGCGAGCGTCGGAGCCGGATCCGTGCCGTTGAACCCGCCGATCGCCATGACCGGGTCGTCGGTCGCCAGCTGGTAGCCGGCGGCCGTGTTCGAGCCGACGGCGCTCGCCGCCCACCGGTAGTGGGAGGCGTCCTGCTCGATGAGCTTCACGAGGGCCGTCCCCGGTGTCGAGCCGTTCAGCAGCGAGCCGACGCCACCGCCTCCGCCCGCTGGTCGGCCGATACCTGCGCCGAGGCTGGGCTGGCCGCCGGTGCGCACGGAGCCGGCACCCGATCCACTCGGTGGACTCGGCGGCGCCCCAGTGGGAAAGCCGCCGGAGTGACTCCCGCCAGCTGCCGAACCGGCCGGCTGGCCAGGAACGCCCGCGCTGCTCCCGCCCGCCCCGATTCCCGCGCCGGCGCCGGCTGACCGGCCGAGGCCTGCGCGACTGCCGGCAGAGCCCGCCGGCCCCGCCCCGGCGCCGGCGGCCCCGCCTGGGCCGGAAGCGCTCGCAACGGTTGGGCCGGCGCTCGGCAAGGCGCCGGCATAGGCGGTACCGGCTGTGGCGAGCGAGTAGGCGAGCGGGCCGGCGAGGGCGGCCGCAAGGCCCAAGGAGACAGCGGCCGGGCGGAGCGTGCGTCCCAACCTCGGGCTGGCGAGGAGGACGAGGGCGGCGATGACGCCGGCGACGAGGACGGCGTCACGGAGCCAGGGGTTCCAGCCCGGCGACCGGTCGAGCAAGACATACGACCACGCCGAGGTTGCGAGCAGGGTGCCGGCAAACACGCAGCGGACCCACACGGCCGAACGCAAGGGCCACAGCACGGCGGCGCCCATTGCGACGAGGGCGCCCACGGCCGGCGCGAGGGCCACGGTGTAGTAGGGGTGAATGATCCCCTTGGCGAAGCTGAAGACCACCGCGGTGACGGCGAGCGTGCCGCCCCACAGCAGCAGTGCTGCTCGCATCCGGTGCGTGCGGGGAGCGCCGCCGATGGCGACGAGCGCCGCCACGGACAGGATGAGGGCGGCCGGGATGAGCCACGAGATCTGGCCTCCCATGGACGGCAGGAAGAGCCGGTCCCAGCCGGTCGGTCCCCACACACCGGCGCCGGTGGCGGCCCCCGTGACGCTGCCAGTCTCGTTGCCCGTGATGCGCCCGAAGCCGTTGTAGCCGAAGATGAGGTTGAAGACGTTGTTGTCCTGCGAGCCGCCGACATAGGGGCGGTCTCTCGCCGGCACGAGCTCCACGATGCCGAGCCACCAGGCTGAGGAGGCGACGAGGACGCCGGCAGCTGCGGCGAGTTGGCGGAGGCGCCGGCGAAGCGAGACGGGAGCCGCCAGCAGGTAGACGCCGGCGAACGCCGGCACCACGAGGTAGGCCTGCAAGTACTTGGTGAGAAAGCCCGTACCGACCAAGGCGGCAACTCCCAACAGCCATCGCGTGCTGCCGCCCTCGAGGGCTCGCACGGTGCAATAGGCAGCGGCGGTCAGCAGCAGCACGAGGAGGGCGTCCGGGTTGTTGAAGCGGAACATCAGCGTCGCCACGGGCGTCAGGGCGAAGACAGCGCCGGCGAGCAGACCGGCCCGCGACCCGAACCAGCGGCCGACCGCGGCGTAGAGGAGGGCGACAGACGCAACGCCCTCGAGCGCCTGCGGGACGAGCACGCTCCAAGAGCTGAGACCGAAGATGCGCGAAGCGATCTCCATCGGCCACAACGACAGCGGTGGCTTGTCGACGGTGATGAAGTTGGAGGCGTCGGAGGAACCGAAGAAGAAGGCTTTCCAGCTCCTCGTTCCCGCTTGCACCGCAGCCGAATAGAAGGTGTTGGCCCAACCGGAGCGGTCGAGCGCCCACAGGTAGAGAACCGCCGTCGCCAGTAAGAGCCCGCCCAGCTCCACCCTGCGGCGGCGTGACGTCGCCGGGACGGCGTCACGGCTGGGCGTCGGCATTTCAGGGAGACCGTCGAGAGTCGGGCTTTCACGCTCGTCGACGAAGCCCAACGGGTGCGGGGCCGTGATCATCTCGCGCCCTCCCGGTGGCCGCTCGCCGCCTGGAGCAGGTCGGCGACACGCCAGGCGTGACGCCGGCGCAGGGTTTCGCCATTGGGAGCCATGACTGCCGTCCTTTCGGCCGCCGCCCGTGGCGGCGCTCGGGGTCTTGGCTCCCATCGTGCGAGAGGCCCCTCAGAGCACGCTGAGAGGCCTCTCCGATCATCCGCTGATCAATCCGCCGCCCTTCTTACACCTCGAGGTCAGCCTCGTCGTCGAGGTCGGCTTCGTCGTCATCGACCTCGCCGGGCTCGCCCGTCCATGGAGGGGCGCCGTGGCTGCCCGCCTCCTCGGTGTTCGATCCCCAGATGCCACCGGGGCCGAACGGGCCTCCCGGCTGACCGCCGAACAGCCAGTTCGGCACCCCGAACGACCAACCGGGGCCGGACCGGCCGAAGGGCCCGCGCCCGCGGCCGCCGGCACCCCACGGCCCGGACGGGTCGCCCGCGGAGGGCGCCCCGGGCACAACGGCATTCAACCGCTCCCGGAACTCGGCCAGCAGGGATACGACCTGGGCGCGCTGCTCGTCGGTGCCGGACGTGGCGGCGTACACGAGGGTGATGGCCGTGTCGCGGATGGCGCTGACGAGGTCGAGGGGGATGCCGCCGCGGCCGTGGCCGGACTCCTCCCAGGGCCGGTGCCCCGGGCCTGATCGCGCTCGACCAGCTTCGGCGCGGCCGGCGTCGGTCAGCTCGAACATCCGCTTGCCGTCGGCCGACTGGCGACTTGTCACGAGACCCTCGTCTTCGAGCATCTGCAACGTCGGGTAGATCGAGCCTGGGCTCGGCGTCCACGCCCCGCCGGACCGGCGGGACAGCTCCTGGATCATCTGATAGCCGTGCATTGGCTGTTCCAACAGCAAGGCGAGGATCGCTGCCCTGACGTTGCCGCGGCGGGCACGACCTCGTCCGCCGCCCCCATGCCGACTGCCGCCCCCGCCGAAATCGCCGCGTCGCGGTCCGTGCCCGGCGTGCCGGCCGAAGCCGAAATCATCGAAATTCCTCACGAGTTCACTTCCTTCCCGGCCCCTTCCGGGCCGCTGCTGCCCTGGATTTCTTCCGCCAGGACAAGTTAACGATATATCGTTATATCGGAAGTGGAGGCGCGCCGCCGCGATTTCTCGGACAATTTTTTTGCCCCTTTCCCACCCGGCTCGTCGAGGAAGCGGCCGTGTGGCTCAGTGATAGTGCACGAGGACGGCCGTGGCGATCACCGCCGCCACCGCAAGTGCCGCCAGCGGGGCGAGGGTCTCCTTGCGCTGGAATGCCCGATAACACATCAGGGCCGGGAAGATCCCGAGGAAGACGACGTTGGCCGTAGCGGCGATGAGCAGGTAGAGAGCCGACACGACGATGGCCGTCAAGGACGCTTGATTGCGACGGCCGAACGTGTTGGCCCGAGGACCCATCCCAGGCATCCCCCCGCCGTAGCGCCGCCAATTCGCCTGCGGGTAGGGCGCCTGCGGGTAGGGCGCCTGCGGGAACTGAGGCGCCTGCGGGAGCTGGCTCGGTCCGTGCGGCAAGCCGTAACCGGGCGGATACGGGGAGGATGACGCCGGCGGGTCCGGGTAGGCAGCGTTGCCCGGCGGCGGGCCGTAGGAGGAGGCGGCCGGCTTCGGCTGAGTATGGGCCGTCCACTGCGTCCCGTCCCACCAACGCAGGAACGAGCCCGTGGGGTCGCCGGGATCAGGGTGCCAGCCTGCCGGCACCGGGACGGAGACGCTCATCGCCGAGAAGTGTGTCAGTCAGATCTCGGGCGGTCAACGAGCACCGCCTTCGGCGCCGGCGACTGGGTAGGACGCGCCGGCGGCCGGGCAGGCTGCGCCGGCGGGCAGAGATGGATCTTCTTCGCCGCCAGCACCTGGGCGACAGCGTTCACGAGCACGGACTTCGAGAGCTCGCGATCGTTCACCGCCGCCACGATGGCCGAGACCGTGCTTGCCGCAACGCCAAGGTCGCCGCTCGTCGTACCGCTCGACCCGAACAGCACCATGTTGTCGCCGGCCACCAAGGCGTCGACAGAGGCCTCCGGCACCGAGAGTGACAAAGGAGGATCGGCGATCGCACCGGCGGAGAGGGAGTCGGTGACGATGAGGCCCTTGAAGCCGAGCGGGCCGCGCAGCTCGCGCACGACCCTCGGCGACAGGGAGGCGGGCAGGGACGTGAACCCCGGCACGCTGGCGTTCGACACCATGAGGGCGGGGGCGCCCGCCTTGATGGCGGCTTCGAAGGGCGGCAGGGCGACGCGCTCGAGCGTCTTCCAGCGCAGCGTGTGAGCCGGGCCGTCGTCGGTGTTCTGGCTGACGCCGCCGAGACCGGGGAAGTGCTTGATGACGGGGACGACGCCGCCGGCGATCATGCCTTCCATGAAGGCGACGCCGTCGGCCGTCACGACCGACGTCACCCCGCTGAAGGAGCGAAGCCCGTCCGGGTCCTGCTGACCCGGCTCCACGTGCCGTCCGTCGACGTCGAGGACCGGGGCGAGATCCGTGTCAACGCCATTGAGCAGCATCTTTCTGGCAACTGCCTGCGCCACTCGCTTGATCCGAGGAGGCGCCCAGGCGGCGCCCATCTGGGAGGCCCACGGCATCGAGCCGACGAGGTTGGGCATGCGTTGCACGCCGCCGCCTTCCTCGTCGGTCATCACGATGAGACCGAGGTTGTGGGGGACGTCGCGTCGAAGCGACGTGAGTTGAGCTCCCAGTGTCGTGGGAGCGGAAGTGCCGAACAGGAGGATGCCGCCGTACCCAGCTCGGGCGGCCGGGGCGACGACACCGAGGGAGGTCTCCTCGGCCGGGAAGGCGATCGTCTGGCGTGCCAGCTGCACGAGGGGCCAGGAGTCCAGCTTCGTCGTGTTGGTGCAGGCCGCCACCGGTGCCACGGTGGAGGCGACCGTCGACGGGCTGCCGCCGGCTGTGCCAGCCGGGATCAGCAGCCCGAACAGGCTCACCGCCATGGGGGCGAAGAACCTGCGGCGCGCCCGTGCGCCCAGCGCTGACGGAGGCGTGGCGCCACTCGATCGTCTGTCTGCAACCCGCCTGCTGATCACGGGCGTCCGCGGCCGCCCGGCCGAGCAGTGGGCTTCCGATTGCTCGGCTTCTTGAGCGTGCGCGTCGAGCCCGCCGGCCGCTGAGCCGCGCGGTGCGAGTCGGCGGGTGCCTCGTAGGTTCCCGCCGCGATGGCGAGATCGCGCTCTGCGAGGTGATCGAGACTCGTGGCCGCCAGGGTGTCGCGCATCGCCGCCGTGGCGGCGATCCAGGTGTCGTGCATCGGGCAGACAGCATCCCAGCGGCAGGGTCCCTTTCCGAGGGCGCAGTGTTCAGCGTGCAACGGGCCCTCGGCCGCTTCCACAACCTCGAGCAGGCTGATCGTGTCGGGCGAGCGGGACAGTCGATAACCGCCTTCACGCCCGGCGCGGGAGAGGACGAGGCCGGCACGCACGAGGTCGCCCAGGATCTGAGAGGCGAAGGTCGCCGGGATCTCGGTGTCGGCGACGAGCTCGCGCAGCTTGAGGGCGGAGCCGCCGTCGAAGGCCTGCGCAAGGCTCATGGCGGAACGCACGACGTAGTCACCGCGATTCGACAAGGTCATGTTCACGTCGGCCGTCCCGGGCTCGAAGAAAGGCTTACGACCTGGCCTATTCTAACCGCGGAGCCCGACACCTGGAGCGTGCAACTTGACGTTGTCGCCCGCCCGGCGTGGGCGGTGACGTCCGGGAACGTGGCACCTGCCCGGCGGCTGCACGGGGTCCGAGGGTGTATGAGTATGTGCGTGATGCCACAGCCGCCGAGTTCCCTCGCCGACATCGACTTGTCCGACATGGGCTTCTGGGAGCGCCCCAACGCCGAGCGCGAGGGCGCCTTCGAGATGCTGCGACGGGAGGACCCGATCCGTTTCTTCGAGGAGCCCGACACGCCCCCCATGCCGAGAGGCGGGGGCTTCTACGCACTCACGCGACATCGCCACGTCGTCGCCGCCAGCCGGCAGCCGGAGCTGTTCGGCTCAGGCTCGGGCACGAACATCCCCGACCTCCCCGAGTCGTTCCGCGAGTTCTTCGGTTCCATGATCAACATGGACGATCCGCGCCATGCCCGCCTGCGCCGGATCGTCTCGCGCGCCTTCACCCCGCGGACGCTCGACCAGACCCGCGATGCCGTCGAGGCGATCGCCCGCCAGATCGTGGACGAATTGATCGACAAGGGTGAGTGCGATTTCGTGACAGAGGTCGCCGCCGCCTTGCCCCTGCGCGTCATCAGCGATCTCATGGGGATCCCGCGCAGCGAGGAGGCCTTCATCTTCCGCCACAGCAACATCATCCTCGGTTCGCTCGACCCTGAGTACGTGCCCGACCAGTCGACGGACTCAGTGATCATGGCGATGCTGGGCTCCGGCCAGGAGCTGGCGAGCATGGTGGAGGAGATGGCCAAGGAGCGGCAGCTGCGGCCGGGCACCGATCTCATCTCGGCCCTCGTCACCGCCGAGGTCGAAGGGGATCACCTCTCCCCCCAGGAGCTGGGGAGCTTCTTCATCCTTCTCGTCGTCGCCGGCAACGAAACAACCCGCAACGCCATCGCCCACGGTCTCCTCGCCCTCACCGACCACCCCGACGAGCGGCGTCGCCTCTTGGCCGATCTCGACCGCCTGATGCCCACGGCCGTCGAGGAGATCGTGCGATGGGCCTCGCCCGTCATCCACTTCCGGCGGACAGTGAGGCGCGACGGCGCCGAGATCGACGGCCGGCGGTTCGCCGAGGGCGACAAGGTGGTGCTCTGGTACAACTCCGCCAACCGTGACGAGTCGGTCTTCGACGACCCGTACCGCTTCGACGTCGGTCGGCAGCCGAACGATCACGTCGGCTTCGGCGGGCCCGGTCCGCATTTCTGCCTCGGGGCACACCTCGCCCGGCGAGAGATCTCCGTCATGTTCTCGGAGCTCCTGCGTCGCCTACCGGACATCCGCGCCGTGGGCGAGCCGGAGGTTCTGCGGTCGAGCTTCATCAACGGGCTGAAGCACATACGGGCTGACTTCGAAGCGGGCGGCGGCGGTACGTTCTGATCGCTTGACCTGCGAGGAGGCGTCGCCGCCCTCAAGACGCAGCTCACAGCCGCCGATAAAGAACCCGGTGACGACTCGAGAGGCTGGCGCGCGGGCGAGATTACGTGCCACGGCGGTCGCCAGCGCGCTCTTCGTGGGGGGTTTCGCCTTCTTCATGGCGCGCAACCCAGCCGGCCCCCGCCCATCGGTGTGGGTGGACGACCTCAGCACCGTGGCTGTCGCCCTTGTCGCATTCCTCGCGTCGGTCCACAAGGCGCGCACGACCGGCGGGCGCCACCGGTCCGGCTGGGCCTGGATCGCCGCCGGCACGGGTTCCTGGGTCGTCGGTGAGTGCATCTGGAGCTGGTACGCCCTCCACGGAGCCGGGACGGTGCCCTCCCCGTCGGTCGCCGACGTCGCCTACCTGCTCGGCGTCCCCCTTGCCGTCGTCGGGATCATCCTCCTCGGCGTCAGGCGGGACGAGGTCAGCAGCGGATTCCGTTTCGTGCTCGACGGCGTCATCATCGCCGGTTCGCTCCTGTTCATCAGCTGGTCGACAGCATTGGGTGCCGTCTATCGCGTCGGAGGCGGAACCCTGCCCGCCCGAGTCGTCGACCTCGCCTACCCGGTCACCGACATCATCATGTCGACGGCGGCCCTGGCCGCCTTTTCCAAGGTGCGAGGCCGGCGCCGGCACGAGCTCGCTCTCATCGGCTGCGGGCTGCTGGCTTTCTCCGTGGCCGACAGCGCCTACAGCTACTTCACCTACACGGGTACCTACGGCAACGGCAACGTCTTCGACGTCGGATACGTCGCCGGTTACTTGCTCATCGTTCTCGCCGCCTTGGTGCCCGCCGGCGAGGAGAACCCCGTCAGCGCCGACGGTCGCATCCCGACCGTCCAAACCGTGCTCCCCTACATCCCCCTCGGCCTTGCCGGCGGGTTGGCCGCTTTCCGGGCGGCCACAGGCGGGCGATTCGACGCCCTCCTCATCTCCACGGGTTTCATCACCCTCACCACAGTGCTGCTCCGCCAGCTCCTCATCCTCGTCGAGAACACGACACTTGCAAACCGGCTCCAGCTCATGGTCGCCGAGCTGCGGGAGCGGGAAGCCGAGCTCGCCCAGCAGGCCTCTCACGACCCGCTCACCGGGCTCGCCAACCGTGTCCTGTTCGCCGACTCCATCGAGGAGGCCCTCGCTCGGCAGCTCCGCAGCGGTCGGATCGTCGCGGTGATGGTCTGCGACCTGGACGAGTTCAAGTCCGTGAACGACACGCTCGGTCATCTCGCCGGTGACGAGGTGCTGCGCCTCGTGGCCGAGCGCCTGACGGCCACGACTCCCAACGCCTCCCTCATCGCCCGCCTCGGCGGCGACGAGTTCGGCGTGCTCCTCGAGGACCTCGACTCGGCCTCGACCGCCTTTGCTGCCGCCGACCGGATCACGAGCACGCTTCGACCGCCGCTGCTCGTCGCCGCACAGCGCGTCCTCACCTCGACGAGCATCGGCGTCGCCATCGCCGACGAGCCGGGCGACACGGCCGCCGGCATGCTGCGGGCCGCCGACGTGGCGCTCTACGAGGCGAAGGCGACTGGAAAGAGCTGCTACCGGGTCTTCGACTACGACATGCTCAGTGACGTCTTTGCCCGCATCTCGTTGAAGAACGATCTCATGGTGCTCGCCGAGGACCCCTCGCAGCTCGAGATCCACTATCAGCCGATCATCGACGTGCACTCCGGCCGGCTGAAAGGCGTGGAGGCTCTCGTCCGGTGGCGTCACCCCACCCTCGGGCTGTTGTACCCGGACGCCTTCATCCAGTCCGCTGAAGAGAACGGGGCGATCGTCCTCGTGGGCGCCGCCGTCATCGACCTCTCCTGCGCCCAGCTCGCCGCTTGGAAAGAGGCGGGCTTCGTGTGTCCCAACGTGTCGGTGAACGTCTCGGCCCGTCAATTGCGCGACCCGAGCCTCGTGGCAAGTGTGCGTGACGCCCTCTCCCGCTACGGGCTCCCGCCGAAGGAGCTCACGCTCGAGGTCACCGAGAGCCTCATGCTGCACGAGGGCGAGCTCGCCATCGACCGGCTACGGGAACTGAAGGCACTCGGCGTCCAGATCGCCGTCGACGACTTCGGAACGGGCTACTCGTCGTTCGAGTACCTCCGCCGCCTCCCCGTCGACATACTCAAGATCGACCGCAGCTTCACGAACGAGATCGATGACCACGACACAACGGTCGTGCTCATCGATCTCATGACGCAGCTGGCCCACGCCCTCGGGCTCCGCACCGTCGTCGAGGGTATCGAAACACCTCGCCAGATGGATGCGGTGAAGCTGCTCTCCTGTGACGAGGGCCAGGGCTACCTCATCGCTCGTCCCGGACTCCCTGGCGTCATCGCACCGCTCCTCGAGCTCGGGGCGCGCTTCGAGCCACGGCACGGCCTCGTGCCCGACCCTGCGAGCGCCTCCGTTCCCTGATCTGGCGAGGGCGCGTAAGAATCCGGGCAGCCTTCGTCGCCCGCGACGGGCCGAAGCCACACAAAGCCGAACGCACGAGGAGAGTCATGGCCGCGTACATCATCGCCGAGATCGCAGTGACCGACACCGACGGCTACGAGACCTACAAGGCTCTCGCCGGCGCCTCCGTCGCCGCCCATGGCGGCACGTACCTCGCCCGGGGCGGACACGTCGAATCTCTCGAGGGAGAGCCGGCCGCCGCTCGCGTCGTGATCCTGGAGTTCCCCGACCTCGAGTCCGCCCGGGCCTTCTACACCTCTGAGGACTACCGGGCCGCCATCGCCGTGAGGCATGCGACGGCGTCGAGCCGGCTCTTCATTGTCGAGGGTCGCCAGGCAGCAGGCTGAGGGGAGGGGTTCCTCACCACCGCCTCGCCGGCGCCGGGGCGGCGACGAAGGATCCCGGCGAGAGCGGCGGGGTGCGCCGCCTCCCCGCCGGAGCCTTGCCGGCAACCTTCGGGATCACGAGCAGCGTGATGGAGTTCGCCGGGTAGCTGTGAGCGAGGCGACCAGCCGCCACGAGGGCGGCCGGTCCCTTCACGATCTCGGAGAGATGCGCCGGGCTGTACAGGTACACCTGGGCGGCAGGCGAAGCGGCGAACCCTCCGACGGAGAGCGAGCTCGTGATCTCGGCACCGGTCTTGTTGATGACCATGACCGTGAGCGCTCCATCCGAGCTGCGGCTCGCCGCGTAGACAGAGAGCTTGGACTGGTTGGCACTGTGGGCGTGCACCGAGACGTTGCCGAATCCGTCGCCGCGACCGTCGTAGTTGCGGTACATCGCAAAGGCGTAGGCGCCCGGCTGGGTAGCAGTCGGGGGTCCCCAGAGGTCGGCCATGTCAAGACCCTGCGCACCGAAGATGCCGAGGACGTCAGCCTCGGCGAGCGCCCCGTTCATCGAATCGAGGGCTCCGAAGTTGTACTCGGTGATGGCCGTCTTCGTGCCCGGGTAGTACTTCGCCACCCAACTCTTCATTCGGGGGATGAGATCGGTGGCGCCGTACCACTGCCCGATCCAATCCTTCTCGACATAGCTGGGATCCCAGAGCGACCGCGTGGCCTGCAGCCGGGCCGCCCGCACGCTGGCGTCGCCGGCCTCACACAGGGCGATGCAACCGTCGAGGCCGTTCGGCGTCGTCGGGTAGTAGTGCTCGTCGAAGTAGTCGAGCAGGCGAACGCCGTGCACCTTCTGGTACTTCGCCATCTGCTGCAGGTAGTACTGCGCCTCCCAGATCTTGCCGCCGTGGCTGGCGCGGTCGTCCCCGGGCTTGCCGGCATCGACGTAGGCCGCCCAGCCGAAGTCGCCCGGTCCATCGATCGCCGCCGTCGGGTCGACGGCTTTGACGGCAGCGGCGTACCGCTCGGTGAACCCGACGAGCTCGTCCCAACCGGTCGGCCCGGGATGCACGTCGCGGTGCGTATTACCCCAGCCGGAGGGCTCGTTGTCCATCTGGTAGACGGCGACCCCACCGTGGGCGGCGTTGCCGAATTTCTTCACGAGGTACCGCACCCAGGCCGCTTCGAAGGCAGGCGAATTGGGCGTGTTGTTTCGGGTGATGTCGGTGTCGGTGATCGCTTGACCCGACGGTGTCAGCCCATTGCCGCACTTCGAGCCGTTCGGCCCCGTGTAGTACGGGTTGACCGACTGCTGCTGGCCGTAGACCGAGGTCGGAAACGAGCAGTTCGTGGCGGACGACTTGTTGATCCACGGGATGATCGGGATCGTGACGTCGGTGAGGGCACCGGCCGAGCGATCCGACTCGACGAGGGCGTCCGGTCCCCCGCTCGGCGTGGGATGGGCGACACCGCTACCGCTCATGAAGTACCAGTCGGCACCGGCGTTGGACGAGTCCTGCTTCCAGTTGTACCGGCTGGTGGCGTCTCCGCCCCACCGTTCGATCGAGACGCGCAGCGTCTTTGCCAAGGCCTTTGTGATGCTGTAGCTGTTCATGCCGTAGATGAGGGGGCTGATGGCGTGGAGATCGGACTTGGCGTTGACGGCGAGCGCCGGTCCATCCGAAGTGGCGGCAGCCGGCGGTACGGAGAGCAGCGTGCCGCTGGCCCCGAGAAGGAGCGCCACGCCGCCCGTCGCCACTGCGGTGATTCGTCGCTGAGAGTAGCGGGCCACGCACTCACAGTAGTCACCCAGCAGACACCCAGCACGCCGGCGGGACGAAGCCGCGGCGCGCCCTCATACCGGCGGGGCGTGTTGCAGGGGGCAGGTTCGTATGATACCCTAGGGGGTATATGTGAGGCGAGGAGACGCCCGTGACACATCATCTCGAAACATCCGAGTCGCCTCGGCGCGTGGTGATCGTCGGGGGTGTTGCCGGTGGTATGTCGACGGCGACCCGCCTCCGGCGCCTCGATGCCGGCGTGCACATCACCGTTCTCGAGCGGTCAGGGCACGTCTCGTTTGCAAACTGCGGTCTGCCGTACTTCGTGGGCGGCCTCATCGAGGAGGAGGAAGATCTCACCCTTCAGACGCCGGAGCAGCTCTTTGCCCGCTTTCGGCTTGATGTCCGGGTGCACGACGAGGTCGTGGCGATCGACCGCTCGGCTCACACCGTCACGACCCGTTCGACCGTCACGCAGGAGGAGACGCTCGTCCCCTACGACAAGCTCGTGCTCAGCATGGGGGCGGCCCCCGTGCGGCCCCCCATCCCCGGATACGAGCGAGTTCGCACGCTTCGCACGGTCGAGGATGCTGCTCGGCTCGCATCCGATGTCCACGTCGCTCCGGGCACGGCCGTCGTGATCGGTGCAGGGTTCATCGGGCTCGAGATGGCAGAGAACCTGGTCGGGCTGGGCATCGACGTGACGATCGTGGAAGCGACGCCGCAGGTGCTGCCGCCGCTCGATCCGGAGCTTGCCATACTCGTGCAAGAGGCCCTCGTCGCACACGGCGTCCACGTCTTCACCGGAGCGACGGTTGCCTCCGTCGCCGAGCGCACCGTCACCCTCGCCGACGGACGAGTCCTGCCAGCCGGCCTCGTCGTGGGTGCAATCGGGGTGCGACCGGACGTCCGACTGGCAGAGCTTGCAGGCCTCCAGCTCGGGCCGAGCGGCGGGATCACCGTCAATGAAGCAAACCAGACGAGTGATCCGGATGTCTATGCGGTCGGTGACGCCGTCGAGAAACCAGATGCCATCTCGCACGCGACCTCGCTCATCGCCCTCGCCAACGTCGCCAACCGCCAAGGTCGGCGGGTGGCGGACCACATCGCCGGCCGACCGTCGCACGCCGTGGCGTCGATGGGCACCGCCATCGTGAGGGTCTTCGACGTCGTGGCTGCCACGGTTGGCTGGAGCGAGCGCCGGTTGCGCTCGTCCGGCGTGCCCTTCCGGGCAATCCACTCACATCCCTTCGACCACGCCACATACTTCCCCGGCGCCACTCGGATGGCTGCCAAGCTCATCTTCGATCCGAGCAGCGGAACGATTCTCGGTGCCCAGATCGTCGGCGAGAACGGAGTCGACAAACGCATCGACGTGATCGCCACCGCGATGGCAGGCGGTATGACGGCGGCCCGCCTCGCAGACCTCGAGCTGGCGTACGCGCCACCGTTCTCGTCGGCCAAGGACCCCGTCAATCTGCTCGGCTACATGGCAGAGAACATCCTGAGCGGCGATTGCGACGTCGTCGACGCCGGGGACCTCGAGACGCTCGTCGCAGGCGGCTGGACGGTGATCGACGTCCGCACCCCTGAGGAGCACGCCGCCGGCGCCATCCCAGGATCGGTCAACGTGCCGATCGATTCGCTCCGCGACAACTTGGACGACCTTGGGACAGCTCCGATCGTCGTGTACTGCGAGGTCGGTCAGCGAGGCCACACGGCGACGGCGCTGCTGCACGAGCTCGGGATGAAGGCGCGGAATCTCGACGGCGGTTACCGGAGCTGGGCAGCCTCGATGCGAGCACAGGGACGGTGACGGGCGGCCATCAGGCTGCCGCCCGTCTCTCGTCCAGGTGTTCCCCGCCGCGCTCTGGCTCTTGGACGGCGAGCTTCAGGCCGACCTCCACCAACAGCCAGCCGAAGGTTCGGCGCCGCCGGCTAAGCAGGCGAGCGATGCCGGCAACTGTCAGCCGGCGCGGCCGAACCACGAACCGCGCAGTAGGCGCGCCACGGCGCATGTCGGCCTGGCGCTGACGAGCAAGTGACAAGGCGTGTTGGGTGTGCATGGCGAGACCTGTGGATAGGCGAGGGAGGCGCGCCTCGCGGAACGAAAGTTGGCAGGTGATGAAGCCTCGGTGGGGACCGATGGGGATCGACGACGTGCCGGCAGCAGGCGTTCGGCGCAGAGCGCCGGCACGTCCGTCGACACGTGCCGGCGACTGCGGAGGCACCTGTCGGAGGGATCGTGGACGAACCGACGGCGCCGGCAACGGCCGGCGAGACGCCTCGTTCGAGGCCGTCACTACGGCCGGGGTTGACTGATCAGTGAGTCGTGAGGCTGACGGCCACGCGGCGGGCGCCAATCGTCCAGATCGTGAACTTGTCTTCCTTGGACATGTGGTGCCTCCTTCCGTGCGCGGGGCGACCGAGTGGCGGCCGTCTTCGTCAGGCCAGAGACACTACCGCGTCCGGCACCTACGCTGATCCCACTCTCGCTGATCCTGCTCCGAACGGCGGAGGGAGGTGCGACGTCGTGAACTGTTCGAAGTGCGGTGATCCCGTAGCGGCCGACGCCGGATTCTGCCGCGGTTGCGGGGCGATCCTGCTCGGCCGGTCGGCCAGCGCCAGCATCGTCGAAGGGACGACACCTCGCCCCCCATCATCGGTGACCGCTGCGCACGGCACGGCGCCGGCGATGCTGCCACGCACATCGAGATCACAACGCGGCGGCGACGGCTACCGCATGCGCCGTGTCATGCTCACGCTCGACTGCGCCATCATCGCCGCTGGCCTCGTCGTCCTTCTCTCCACGACCATCAGCTGGTACGAAACGAGCGTCGTCGTGCACGGCGTCCGAGAAACCCTCAGCCGCCACTTGCTGTCCGGTCGGCTCGGGATTCAGCGCCCGCTCGTGCCCATCGTGGCGGGAGTGACCGTCATCGAGGTCCTCTTGAACATGGCCCGTGTGCGCGCCCGCCAGGAGGCGTGGCGGTCGCAGCGCGGCGTTGTCATGTTGCTGTGCGTGCTGCAATTCGTCCTCGTCGTCAGCTGCATCTTGTCGTCCCCCCTCAGCAGCAACAGCCTGGCGAACATTGGAATCTCCCTCGACACGGGGCCGGGAGGCTGGCTTGCGCTCGGCGGCGCCTCCCTCGGCCTCCTCGTGGCCTTCGCGAGGTTGTTCGCCGGCCGTTCGGCGCTCGGGCGCTCGACTCCGTTGCCATCGAGGACCCGAGGACAGCCATCTTCCCGGTGACGATCGGATGACTAGAGTGACGCCGGATGGTGAGCCACCGCCTGCCTGAGAGCAGCCGCTTGGCACGGAGCGGACGGGGCTCCGTCGCCGTGGTCGCTCTCGGCCTGCTCGTGCTGATCGCCTCTGCGGCGAGCACGACCGGGCGGCCAGCCACGGCTGTTGCCGGCGGCGGGCCGAGCCGAGCTCCCTCCACACGGTTGCTACGGGCGGAGCGGACGATCTCCGACGTCGCCGGCGAGCCCATCCCCTTCGGCACGGCGCACTACCTCGGTGCTCCCGCCGCCAACCGTCTTCGCGACCAGATCGTCGCCATGGCGGCCGCCCCCGGCGGGGGATACTGGCTGGCCGGGAACCGCGGCGCCGTGTGGAACTACGGCCAGGCTCAGTACTGGGGCTCGGCCACCGACAAGCACCTCCACGATGACATCGTCGCCATGGCGGCCACCCCGACCGGATTGGGTTACTACCTGGCGGCATCCGACGGCGCCGTGTACCCCTGTGGTGACGCCCGCGGCCACGGTTCCGCCTTCGGCAAGCACCCCCGCGTCTACATCGTCGCCATGGCCGTCACGCCGACAGGCGGCGGCTACTGGCTACTCGCCTCCGACGGCGCCGTCTACCGATTCGGCGACGCCCACTGGTACGGCGCCCCCACTGGGAAACACCCACGCGTCGACATGGTCGCCATCGCCACCACGACGGACGGCAAGGGATACTGGATCGCCGCCGCTGACGGCTCCGTTTACGCCTACGGCGACGCCCGCGGGCACGGCTCGGCCTTCGGGAAGCATCCCCGCGTCTACATCGTCGCCATGGCGGCCACACCGACGGGCGACGGGTACTGGCTCTTCGCCGCCAACGGCGCCGTCTACCGCTTCGCCGGCGCCCACTGGTACGGCTCGGCCGCCGTGCCCGACCTGAAGAACCCAATCATCGGGGCGGCGGCGGCTCCCGGCGGGCACGGCTACTGGCTGCTGCCGGCGATGCCGCCCCGGCCGGCTCCCGGCCCTGGATTCCTCGCCGGCCACGTCACGGCGATCGGGGATTCCGTGATGCTCGACGTACAGCCCTGCCTCGAAGCCGACATACCCGGGATCGATGTCGAGGCCATGGTGAGCCGACAGTGGGAGCAGGGCGTCGTACTGGCCGAGCAGCTCAAGTCGCAGGACAAGCTCGGGGCGACCGTCGTGATCGACCTCGGGACAAACGGGCCGGTGACGCCGCAGATGTTCACCCAGATGATGGATGTTCTCGCCGGGGCATCGCGAGTGGTCTTCGTCACGATCCATCTGCCGCCGTCGTATTCGTGGTGGCAGTCGGTGAACGAGACGCTCGAGCAAGGTGTCCCGCGCTATGCGATCGACCGGCTCGCCGACTTCAACAAGCTCGCCGACGAGAACCCCCAATGGTTCGGTCCCGACGGCGTCCACATGCCGATCGGCGGTGCCGGAGCCCAAGCGATGGCGGAGCTCATCAAGTCCGAGATCTGAACGTGGCGCAACCTGGCGGAGCACTCGATGCGGGCGAGAACGCCGCCGCCCCGATCGCTCTTTCCCGCCACGCCGGTGAAAGCAGGCGCCTCGGCCGCCTCCGGCTAGCCGTGACGGTCGTGGGCGTCGCCCCCTTTGCCGTCGCCGCCGCGCTGGAGATGGCACGCGGCTGGCTCCCGGCAAGCGACGATGCCGTCATCACCTTCCGGGCCTGGGCCACGTTCTCCGCCCATGCCCCGATGCTGGGTCAGCCGACGCTGGTCCTGCCGAACGGCCTGAGCGCGCACGACCTCGGTCCGCTCGAATACTGGTTGCTGGCGGTTCCCGTTCACCTCGACCCCGCTCAGGGAGCCCTGTGGGGAGCAGCCCTCTTGTGCTCGGTGGCGATCGCGCTGGCGGTGAGTGCCGCCTGGTCGGTGCAGGGTTGGCCGGCCGCCGCCGCCGTCGTCGCCATTGTCGGCATCGTCATCATGGAGCGCCCCGCCGTCGTTCTCGACCCCGTGTGGAACCCGAACATCGGTCTCGTCTTCTTCATCGCCACTGCGGCACTCGGATGGGCCGTTGCCTACGGGCGCTTCGGCTATTGGCCTTGGTTGGTGCTGACGGCATCGCTGGCGGCGCAGTGCCATCTGATGTTCGCCCTTCCTGCAGCCGCTTGCTGCGTGCTCTGTCTTGCTCTCGGCCTGGCGAGCACACGGCATTGGAACTGGTGGGTGCCGCTCGGATTAGCGGTCGGTATTGCCTGCTGGCTGGCTCCGATCGTGCAGGAGGCGACGGGTGGCAGCAAGGGCAACGTCAGCCTGCTGCTGCACATGAGCGGTGGAGGCCGAGCCCTCGGACTCTCGTTCGGCTTACGCGCTCTCGCTGCCGTTGTCACTCCCGGGCCGACTTGGTATCACGGCGGTGAGCTCGACAACTTCATGTGGCTGCTCGGCACGATCGGCTCACGATCGTCAGTGCTGGGCGGCGCCGTCATAGCCCTCGGAGCTCTCGGTGCTGTCGTGTGCTGGATGCATGGCCGGCGCGCCCTCGCGACGTTGTGGGCGGTCTTGGTCGTGCTCTCGGTCTGCGTCGTGTTCACTCTGGCCTCGTACCCCGTGCCCTCCCTGGCCGAGGTCGTGGCGCTTGGCTACATCGACACCGTTACCTGGCCGATCGGCCTTGGCCTCTTGGCGGCGGCCTGCTGGAGCGGATTCGACCTCGTTCGCTCGTCGGCCCGGCGGGTACGGGAGCGGGGTGACGGTGTGAGCAAGCAAGCGGCGTGGCGCCCGCCCGTGCCCGCCCTCGCACTGGCTCTCCTCGCCTTGGGCGCCCTTCCCGTGGCATGGACGGTCCACGACGAGGGCTCCAGTGATCTCATCATCTCCGGATGGAAGAGCATCGCCGACGTTCGCACGGTCGTTGCCAAGGTGCGGACCGAGATACGGCCTGGGGCCATCACGGTGCTGCAGGGCTACGTGGGTCCCGGCTTCGCCAGCCTCGACGAGTACGGAGCCGTCATGGGAGTGCTCTGGGGCCTCTACTCGTCCGGTTACCGGCCCGAGGCCATCTCCTTCTACGCCGCCCTCGTCAGACCGGAGGTGTCCACGCTGCCGTCGTTCTCGCCCGGGCCTCCAGTGCCGACGGTTACGGTTTCCTACTCCGGCCCGGTCCTCGTGTCCCTCACAGGGCCCTGAGCACCGACACGCCCGAGCAGGAAGTGCCGCTCAGGCGTTCGGCATGGCCTTGTAGCGGAAGGAGTTGAACAAGGAAACCTGGTCACACATGTGCGGACTCACGACCCCCGTCGAGCTGATGAAGCCACTCTGTCCGGGTGGCAACACGTTGCGGCCCGTCACCGTCGGTCCCATGTCGATGGCCTGCATGTACGTGCTGCGGTTCTGGCTGGCGCTCGTGCCGCAGTGTGCGTTCACGCCGACGGCTGCCGGGTCGAGGTCGTTCCAGTTTTCGTCCTGCGCCGGCACATACCCCCACTTGGAGATGTCGGTTGTGTCGAAGCCCGGCACGTTCTGGCCGAGCTGGGTTCCCTTGCCGGACAGGATGGTGATGGCGTCGTTGACGCTCTCGACGAGGATCTCGTCCTCGTGGCCGGCGAAATAGCTGCCGTGGTAGCAGAGGCCGCCGCAGGGAACGATGTTCTTCGGCGCTGACAACACGTTGTACAGGAAGTTGTACGTGCACAGGTTGCCGAGCCCGCCATAGGTGCCGAGGCTCAAGCTGGCGTCGCTCATGTCGATGGCGCCGACGTAGGTCTCGTCGGGGAACGTGCCGCCCTCGCAGACGTTGCGCTCGAGCGCCTCCAGGGTGTTCATGAAGATCGACATGGCCGGACTGCCAAGCGTCGTGAGGTCGTTCCACGAACCGAGCGCGGAGATCGCCTTGGCGAGATCAGGGTGTGTCGTGGCGTCGACGATCGGATTGCCCGCCTTCACGAGCGAGTCGTACGCCTTCACGATGTAGGGGATGAAGTAAGGGGCCGCCGGGCGCGTGTTGTCCTCATTGTCGATCGTGCCGATGACGTGCTCGATCCCCTCCAGGTAGGAGATGTTGACCGAGGTGCTCGCCTTCAGCAGCTGAGCGATCGTCGAGGAGCGGAAGATTGTCCCCCAGTACTCGTCGCCGGAATTCTGCTGGTAGTACTGGCTCGCCGACGGTTTCGTGTTCCAGTTGTCGAGGAACCCTTGGGGCGGGTTGATGCTCCTCGGCATGTCGGCGAAGGGCACGTACCCGAGCCACTGCTGCGAACCGTTGCCGATGGCGGGCAGGCGAGGATCGACCTTGGAAGCCGGCGGCTCGATCGGCACGAGGCCGTCGCCGAAGAAGGCGATGTTGCCCTTCTGGTCGGCGTACATGAAGTTGTGCAGCGTCGTGATGAGGCTCATCGAGTGCTCGAACTGCGCCAAGTTCACGTCGCCGCCCAGCTCGGAGAACCCGGTGAGGGTTCCGCCCTCGCGTCCCCAGGACGCAAAGCGCATCGAGTAGGCCGTCCCGGCGGCCGTGTCGGTGGAGAACACGGGCCCGTCGTTGGTTCGATAGACGGCGAAGCTCACCGGCTTGCTGCCCTCGACGGCGATCTTCTCGTGGAGGACTGTCATGGGGATCCAGTGCCCGTTCCACAGGTACGTGGGAGGGCTCGTGTCGAAGTGGACCTTCTCGACATAGATGCGCTGGTCGACGAGCTCCTCGCTCGTGGTCGTCCAGCTGATCTTGTTGTTGCGCCCGATGAGGATGAAGGGCTCGCCCGTGATGTACATGCCCCCGGCGTCGTAGGAAGGCCCGTGCAGGTACTCCTCGCCGTCCACGCTCGGCGTCCCGAAGCCCTCCTGCGGAGCACCCCACAGCAGCGCGTGGTGGTCGCTGGACCGAGCCGGCGCCACGACGACGGCGTTGGACCCGCCGTGCGAGAGCACCTTCAGCGAGATCCCGGTCTGGAGGATCGTCTGACGGTCATGGCGGAGCGCCGCCGCCGCCGCCAGGATCGACTCGGTACTTACCGAGTCGAGGGCACGCAGCGAGCGGGCCGTCCCGGCGAGGTCGTCCTGCGAGCGGCCTGAGACGGCGGCGGCGCTGAGCTTCGCCGTCGTGCTCGGCACCGTCGTCGGGGCGTTCGGGTCGTTGATCCAGCGCGTGTCGTTGAAGATCGCCCGGGCGTCCGCCGTGGCGTGCTTGTCTCCCTTCTTCGTCAGCTCGGCCGTCAGATAGCGGACGAAACTGAGGTTTTGCAGTTCGCTTCCCCCGCCCCCGCCGAACTCTCGGGCGAGGTAGTCCCCGACGGCGACGGTGTCAGTCGGCGTCCACGGCGCCGGGCGGTAGGGGCCCTTGGTCCCGAGAAGGTCACCGACGATGAAGAATTCGTATGGCACGAGTGCCTTCTCGCTCGCGGCGGAGGCAAAGGCGCGCGCCTCGTAGGCATTGATCCCGGCCGAGAAGGCCACGAGAGCGGCCCGCGTGGCGGCAGGCAGGGCCGCTTCCTGAGCCGCCAGCTCGCTCGGCGTGTAGAAGAACGTGCGCACGTCCTCGTCCTGTGCGACGTAGCCCGGGCCGGCAAGCTGGGCGAGCGTGCCTTCGACGGCGCGGCGGGTGAGCTCGAGCTGCGCGAGCCGATCCTCTGCCTGCGCGTAGCCGGCACCGAACCAGACCCCCTGCATCGACTTCGCCGTGATGGTCGGTACGCCGAACGAGGAGCGCGTGATGGTGGCCTGCTCGGCCCCGCTACCGACGATCTCACCGCCTGGCGCCGGTGGCGTGCGCGCCCCGCTGGGCGACACGGCCACCGAGAGCGAGGCGAGGACGGCGAGTGTGCTCGCGATCGCTGCCCACCTGGACCTCGAGAAACGTCGAGACATCATCAGCGCCACGCCCCCATCCTGTGCACGCGGGCCCCGTGATGGGTGCCCACCCTCATCGGACGGCGAGCCGCCCCGCGGTCACCGTAGGTCCGCCCAAGAGAGCGGTCAATCAGGGGACCGCGTAGAGGACCTGCCACGACGTCGAGGTAGACCGTGCGCGACGTCGGCATCACCAGATCCTCGGGGCTCGCGAGCGTGCGACCGTCGTATCGCACCGACGAAGATCGCATCCACGCAGCGGCATGGGGCAGGATCGCTCCGTGCTCGCCGTTCCCCGCTCGATGTCTGAGGTGACACCATCCTGGCTGACGCTCGCCATCGCCGGCCGGTGCCCCGGGGCGGTCGTAGACGCGGTAGATGCCGGCGCCGTCACGGACGGTACCAACCGCCGGGCGACCCTGAGCCTGTCCTACGCCGAAGGCTCCGGGCCGGCTTCGGTCTTCGTCAAGATGCAAGGCCGGCCGCGGCACCGCGTGGCGCTGCTCGCCCTTGGCGCGCTCGCCACCGAAGCACGCCTAGCCGACTCCGGTGTCGTTCTGCCTCTCGAGCACCCGATGCCGTACGCCGCCGGCGTCGACTGGAGGCGGCTCGCGACGATCGCCGTTATGGACGACGTGACCTGCCGCGGAGGTCGACCGAACGAAGCCCTCAGGCCACTCAATCTGGACGAGGTCCGCAGCGGGCTCGAGGGGCTGGCGCAGCTGCACGCTGCCTTCTGGGACAGACCCTTGCCACCTCAACTCCGTTTCCTGCACCCCTGGCGGCTCGGTAGGACGTGGGCTCCGATCTCTCGAGCCAGCCTCAGCCGAGGGCTGCACCGCCTCGAAGACGCCGGGCACCTCGCGCTCACTCCCGTCGGGGTGGACGCCCGGAATCTCGAGCGGCAGTTCCGGCGCAGCGCCACGTTGGCGTCCATCGGCCCGCAGGCGATCCTGCACGGTGACCCGCATCCGGGCAACACCTACGCCATGGCGGAGAATCGCACCGGCTTCTACGACTGGCAGCTGGCGCGCACCGGCAACTGGTCGCACGACGTCGGCTACTTCCTCGTGAGCAGCCTCGACATCGCCGACCGCCGCGCCCACGACGAGGAGCTCCTCATCGGGTACCTCGACGCCTTGCGACGCGCCGGCGTCGATGCACCTGGAGCCGATCAGGCCTGGACGCGATACCGAGCCACCCCTGCATTCGGACTCGGCACCTGGCTACACACGCTGTCAGCCGGGAGCTTTCAGCCGGTCGACGTCTGCCTGACCACTCTTCAGCGGTTCACGGCGGCGTACGTCGACCTCGAGACGCATCGTTCCCTCGTCACGAAACCGTGAGATCGGCAGCCCCGCCTCCAGCCAGTAGGACGTCGGGGCAGCTTCCCTAGTCGAGTGCGCGGAGGGCGCCTTCCAGATCGTTCGTGTCAGCCTTCCGTTGCCGGAGGTCATCGAGGTTGATCACGACGTTGGCGGCAGCCCCTTCCCGTCCGGCGTTCAGGAGCGCCAGAGCCGTCGTCCAGTCACTCTTCATGGCGGGGCGAACATGGTCAGCCACTTCCCGCAGCTCCCTGGCGCAGTCCCAGGCGAGCCGGGCGGTCTCGAGCGGCACCTCGGCGGCATGGCGGATGGCTGCCGTGAAGGCCTGCTCGCTCTCCGGCCCGGGCTCTGCCTTTGTGAGTTTACGGGCCACCACCGTCCCGGCGTATGCCTGCGAGTCCTCCTCGACCAGAGCGAGAAAGCGGCTGCGGGCGGTGCTCAGATGCTCCCTCGCAGCACTCGGCGCTGGGTCGTCGCGCTCTGCCGAGTAGGACATCACCATCTCGCCGAGGGCAGCGCCCATGGCGCCGGCGGCGGCGGCGGCGCTCCCCCCGCCGGGCGTCGGGGTCCGGGCGGCCAGTCGGGCCGTGAAGTCGGAGAGAGACTCCGCGGGGTCTTGCATGCCTCGCACCTTGCGCTCGAGCACATTGTGTCGATCGAAGCTGTTGAGCTGCAGGTAGTACTCGGCAGCGTCGAAGAGGGCGTCCTCCGGCACGACACCTACGACTTCGCTCTCCTCGATGCCGGCACCGAACCGGGCGGCCTCTCGCCGTACGGCCTCGAGGGCGCGGTGGATCGGCGTTCGTCGGTAGTCGGTCAGGTTCATCGAGACCTGTGCTCGCTGCCGCTCTCGGATGTCGAAGCCGAGCGCCTTCACCTCGGCCAAGCCGCCATCTCGGCTCCGCACGGCACTTGCCACCCGCTTGGCCACGGCGACGTCAGGAGTTGTCAGGTAAGCGTTGTAGGCGATGAGCACCGGCCGCACGCCGACAGCGACCACGCCTGCGGTGGGATGCACCCGCGGCTCACCGATGTCCGGGCGCCTCCCGGGCTCCGTTGCGATGGCCTCCCGGATGCCTTCGAACTGCCCGGCTCGCACCTTCGCCAGATCCTGGCGTTCCGGTAGCCGGGCGGCTTGGCCGTACAGGTACACGGGGATCTGCAGCTCCTCCCACACCCGCGTGCCGAGCCCGACTGCGAGATCGATCGCCTCCTCGATCGTGGCCTCGCCGAAGGGTACGAATGGCACGACGTCCGTGGCACCCATGCGGGGATGCTCACCCCGGTGGCTCGTGAGGTCGATGAGCGTCGTCGCCACCCGCATCATCCGGAGTACGGCCTCGACGAGCGCCGGTCCCTCACCGACGAGGGTGACGACGCAACGGTTGTGGTCGGCGTTCTGCTCGACGTCGAGCACCGCCACGCCCGGCCTGTCCTTTCCCTCGGCGACGATCAGGGCGATGTTGGTGTCGTTGCGACCTTCCGAGAAGTTCGGAACGCATTCGAACGAGCTCACGCGAAACCTCCCGAAATGGCTGTTGCGACAGCGGCGACACTAGTTCGCGGCCTGACGTGGAACCGAGCTCGCAGAACGCTGCTGTGGCCCTCTCGGTCAGCAGCAGTGAAACGCCGCCGCCTCGATCACCCTCCCCACGTTGTCGTCGCCCACCGACCAGACGTTCGTCGGCGACCCGGCCGACACACCGGCGAACACCGCATTGGTGCCGGAGCCTGGGTTGGGACTTGCCACGATCGCCCAAGCCGCGCCGTTCCAGTGCTCGACCAAGGTCCGAAACGTGGCCCCGCTGTGATACTCGCCGACTGCAAAGGCGCTGGAGGCCGACGACGAGGCGACCCCGAGCAAGTCGTTGTCGGAAGTTCCCCTGTCCGGGCTCGGAACGTCTGACCAAGCCACGCCGTTCCAATGCTCGATGAGCGTCTTGTTGACACCGCCGCTCGTTGAATTGCCAACAGCCCAGGCGTTTTTGGCGGAAGTGGCGCTGATGCCGTCGAGAAAGCTCTGCGAGCTCGGACTCTTGCTCTTCACCGCCGCCCAGACCGAGCCGTTCCAGTGGGCGATGAGCGTCTCGTGGGCGGCTCCCTTGTAGTAGTCGCCCACCGCCCAGGCGTTGGAGGAGGACGTCACCACCACGGCCTCGAGTTCGTTCTCGCTCGCCGAGCCAGCAGGATCCGGGCTCTTCACGTCCGACCAAACGGAGCCATTCCAGTGCTCGATCAGTGTCTCGACGACCGAGCGGCTGATGTAGTGGGCCCCGACCGCCCAGACGTCCTTGGCGGAGCCGGCAGCAACCGAGTAGAGATCGTTGGAATTGGTAGCGCCTCCTGGGTCGGGGCTCGGCACAACCTTCCAGGAGCTTCCGTTCCAATGCTCGATCAGGGTTTGGTCCGCAGCCCCATTAGACGAGGCTCCGACCGCCCAGGCATCCGTGGTGGAAAGTTCCGTCACGCCGTAAAGCCAGTTATAGAGAGGAGACGGGTTTGGGCTCGGCACGGCTGCCCACCCAACGCCGTTCCAGCGCTCGGTCAGCGTTGAGGTGCTGGAACCACCCGAGTCATGACCGACCGCCCAAGCGCTGCAGGAGCTCAACGTGCTCACAGCGCTCAGGATGCTGACAGACGTCCCAGGGCTTGGCGGCTGGCTTCCGGTCCATGCCAGACATGTCGAGCCGGTCGTCCCTGCCGCACTCGGGGGAACTGCAAAGCACAATCCGGGCGTCAAGAGAAGGAGCGAAACGAAGGGTTTCGACGAGCAAACGAAAGCTTTGGCCCTGTGCATGGCGGACAACCTCCTCGTATCCAAGGCGCGCAACGCTCCAGTTGTCGGAGCGAGCGTTCTCGGCCCGACGATGACGATAAAGCAGCCCCCGAAGGGACGAAAGGGGTGAGCGCCTCTCCTCAAGTGTCCTCAGCCTCCGGGGGACTCGTCTATTTGAGGCGACGGCGCGAATGTGTGTCTGACGGCGAGGCCAAGCCCCGGTCCCGCCTCCGTGTCGACGGACGTCACGTGCACCCGATCGTCGTCGAGCCTGCTGCCGAGCTGTGCGACGAGCTGGCGCAAACGGTCGTAAGCCCCGGCAAAGACCTCCGGCCCCCCCGGTGCGCGCGACCTCCACAGGCCAGGTTTCGCCTGATCGCACGTGGCGCAAGCAGCTCCATCGCCGCCAGCTCGTCGGGATCGAACCGACCGAGCCTCGACGCCACGATCTCCTGGAGGCGGGCAGCCGTCGGCCACGAGCCCTTCCAGCACCACTCGCCATCGACCTGTGTAAGAACGCCAGTCTCCGCGCTCGATAGGACGCCTTCACGCAGGGAGAGCGGGTTGCCGGACGTCACGTGCCAGATCCGGTGGGCTGCTGTCCTGCACGCTCCCACCGAGTGTCGCCACTAGCAGTTCGGTCGCCTCGCGCCTGGAGAGGTTTCTCGAGCTCGATTCGTTCCGCAAACCCGTCTTCCAGAGGTCGGGCAGCGCGGGAGGAGGGCTCGTGCCGGTCCTCATGGTGATGATCGCCACGACCAGCCCCGTCGCGACGACCTGATGGGCCAGACCGGCGGAGGCCTCATCGAGAGCCTGTCGGTCGTCCACGAGCACGAGCAATCCCTTGGCGGACCGCATAGGCCGCCAGCTCATGCGCCACGAGCTCGGCCAGCTCGGCCAGGTCCGACGGGCTGGACTGCTGGAACACGGTGCGGAACGGCCCAAGAGGCACCGCCGAGAATCCGCCGGTTCCCCGGATCGTCAACGTGCCCACCCCTCGCGGGCGGCTCCGGTCAGTGCCTCTCGAGCGAGCCTCGACTTGCCCACGCCGGCAGGCCCACTAAGGACGGCGCTGCGGGGACGTGGCTCGAAGCGGAGGTGACGGAGCAGGTCGAACTCCTCGCTCCGGCCCACGAGGGGCCAGTCGGCTCCGCTGGCGCCTCTTCTGCAATCGTCAATCCTCCCTCAACATAACCTCGACCGATGTCCCAGCCACCTTGAGTGCGCCGTCGTGGAGGGCCGTCGTCATCGAGGAAGGAGTCGGCACAGCTCGACGGAACCCTCAATGCCCTTGAGCGTGTGCGCCCCGCGGGCCTCGCCCGCCCAACCGGCTTCAGAAGCGACGTCAGTGGTGACGACAACCTCTCCAGGCCGGGCGACCTTCACGACGCGGGCGGCCAGGTTCACGATCGGTCCGAACACGTCGCCATCGCGGAGAATCACCTGACCGCCGGCCAGCCCGGCCCTCACGGGCGGAATGGCCGCATGCTGGCGGAGCGCCTCGACCGGGTCAACGGCGATCGTGCAGGCGAGGACCGCATGCGGCGCCGTGTACATGATCTCGTCGCCGATCAGTTTGATGACGCGCCCGCCGCCGGCGGTGACCGCATCCGCTGCGAGGCGCTCGTAGTTGGAGAGCATGGCCCCGAGATCCCTCACACTGAGCTCCTCCCCCAACTCGGTGAATCCCACGAGATCGACGAACCCGACGACCAAGTGTTGAGTCTCAAACCCCACGAGATCGGCACCGGATGATCCTGCTACCCGTTGTGCGCTCAGGAGGTGCTGGCGAAAAAGGGCGTCAAGGGTGGCGGCCACGAAGGGCAGCAACGAGGCTGCCTCCACGTTGGCACGGGCGACGGCCAATCCGGACGGATCCTCGCGTTGAGCCGCCGGTTCCACATTGACCAAGAAGGCCGAGATCACGGCGTCGGCCACGCGGGCCATGGACGATCCCAGCACTCGCAGCAGCTGATAGCCCGCATCCTCGCCAAATATCGTTGCAACGGCACTCATTCCGGCAGCAAGGGCCACGAATCGCTCCGTGAGAACTCGGGCCCCGGGGTCAGGATCCGCGAAGCCCGCTGCCCGGGTCAGGCGGACGAGGTCGAGCTCGCTCAAGCCCGACTGCTCGGTCGCCTCCTCGAGAGTCAACACCGGGCCCCGCGGATGGCCAGAATTCCAGACAGTGTGGGGAGATTCGCTCGGTAGGCGACCAGTTCCTCCGCGCTAGCGCCGAGGGACACGACGAGTCCAGCAACTCCAACCGTGCTCTGCCGTCGCCGGTGGACGGATCGTAAACACCGAGGGCCGCATATTCGTCCGGTTCCATACTCGACAAGTACACACGACCGAGCAACCGGAGGACGCTGTCCTCGTGGTCCGATTCCCCGCCGCCAGCCTCTTCGGGATCCTCGACCTCGGTGGGCTCGTCGTTTTCAACCGACGGCTCGGGAGAGTGGCTGACGGCGAGCCGAAACCCAGGGCCCGAGTTCGTGTCAACGGACATGACCCGGATGCGACCGTCGTCGAGCGTGCTGCCGAGCTGAGTGACGAGCTCGCGCAAGCGGTCGTAGGCCTCGGCGAAGACGTCCGGCCCTTTCGCGGCGCGCACGACCTCGACAGACCACGACTCGCCGATGGGACCTGAGGAAGGAGCCTCGGGCGTTCGGTCGAGATCGACTGCGGGTCGCCGCCCTCGTAGCCGGAGAGCCTCTGGATGACCTGCTGGCGCACCGTGGCGAGGTCGGCACCGAGGCTGATGAGGACCCGGGCACCCACGCCGTCGCCTTCACGCACGAGGTCCAGCAGCATGTGCTCGGTCCTCAGGGGTCACGGTTACTCAAATTCCCGCTGGCTAGTACCTTCAGTGACCTTGGAGGAGGCACAACCATGAAGCACCTGCGGCGGCTCTCGTTAGGCGTGCTCGCCACCGGAACGGTGGCTCTTGCCGTCGTCGGGCTGACGGCATTGATCAGCGTGTTCGTTCGCCATTTGGTCGACAGTGCCGAAGTCGCCGGGGCGATCGTGCTGGCGTCATTGCTGGCCGCGGCGATCGTCACCCGGCTCGCAATCCGCGTCCCCACCGGCACGATCCTCGAGCTTGACCTGCCGTCGGCGCCGACGGAGGTGGCCAGTCGCAACCCGCTGGCCGGGCTGGCGGGGCGCCAGGCGCTGACGCTCGCCGACGCGGTCGCCTCGTTGGACCGAGCCTCCGGCGACAAGCGTGTCGGAGGTCTCATCCTCCGGCCCCGGTTCGAGACGGCCCCCCGAGCGGTCATCGAGGAGCTGCGGGACGCCGTCATCGCCTTTGGGGAGACAGGCAAACCCACCGTCGCCGTCACCGACTCCTTCGGTGAGGGCGGCCCGGCGAACTCCGCCTACTACCTCGCCACGGCCTGCCACGAGGTCGTCCTGCATCCCACCGGGATGCTCGGGATGGCACCGCTCTCACGCGAACCCAACTTCTACCGGGGCCTGCTGGACCGCCTCGGGATCGATCTCGAGGTCTCGGCTCGGTACGAGTTCAAGTCTGCCGCCAACCAGCTGGCCGAGCGCGAGTTCACCGGCCCCGACCGCCTGCAGTCACAGCGACTGCTCGACAGCCTGTGGGAGCGGGAGGTGGACGGTGTGGCGCGATCACGCCAGCTGGCGCCCGAACGGGTGGCCCGGTTGGCCGACAGTGCCCCGTTGCTGGCGAGCGAGGCGCTCGACGCCGGCCTCGTCGACCGGCTGGCCTACACCGACGAGGTCGTTTCGGCGGTGAAGGCTTCGGTCGGACCGAAGTCGAAGCTCCTCTACCTCTCGGCATACAAGAAGCGTGCGGGCAAGGGGCGGCGGTCAGGAAAGGCCGTGCCGGTCGCCGTTCTTCGCGCCGTGGGTGAGATCCACCGCTCAACCACCAACCCCTTCGGTCTAAGGGGCGGCCCGATACTGGCGGCCGACAGGCTCATCCCTCAGATCCGGGCTGCCGCCAAGGACAAGAAGGTGAAGGCACTCGTCCTCCGGGTCGACAGCCCCGGGGGTTCGGCCGTGGCGTCAGACGCCATATGGCGGGAGCTTGTGAAGCTCCGTGAGCTGGGCAAGCCACTCGTCGTGTCGATGGGCGCCGTGGCCGCATCGGGTGGGTACTACCTGGCGACAGCGGCTGATCGGGTCGTGGCGCAGCCCGGCACGATCACCGGGTCGATCGGCGTCATCACCATGCATCCGGTGCTGGCCAAGGCCAAGGCCAAACTCGACGTGACGGCCGACGAGGTTCACACCGGTGCCGAGCCGTCGATCTTCTCGGTCAACCGCCCCCACTCAGAGACACAGCGTGAGCGGACGGAGGTGCAGCTCGACAACATCTACGACGTCTTCACAGGGCGGGTAGCCGAAGGCCGGAAGCTGCCGATCGAAAGCGTCCTCGACATCGCCAAGGGTCGAGTGTGGACGGGGGCGGATGCGGCCACTATCGGCCTCGTCGATGAGCTCGGGGGGCTGCAACGGGCGATGGCACTGGCCGTCGAGCTGAGCGGCCTTCCGGCGGGAACGCCGGCACGGCCAAAGCCCTTCCCTCCACGGCAGGCTCGGCTGGGTCGCCTCCGGTCAAAGCAGGCACAGAGTAGTGACGACCTCGCCGCGACGGCAGCCGTCGCGGCAGGCCGACGGGCACTCCTCGGCGAAGCGAGCGGCGCCCTCGCCCGAGTGACGGCCGATCTCCAGCACAACCACGTGATGCTCCACCTCGGCTGCGACCCACGGGCGTACTGGCTGCCCTGAGCCAGCCGCGGACAACCACGCGAGCGTTCCCGCGGAAACGTCCCAGCAGCGACCGGTAGCCTGGCAGCGTTTCGGGCGTGATGCCTGAAGGAAACCAGGTTCGATGGCCGACGCACGAGTCAACAATCACGCAGCCCTCCTCCAATCGGTCGCTGAACTGCTTCACCTCGAGCGTCGCCGCCGATGCCGTCGCTGATCCTGTTCCGCCACGGCAAGTCCGATTGGAACGCAGGCGAAGCGGACGATCTCGTGCGGCCACTGTCGGGACGCGGCCGTAGGAGCGCCCGCACCATGGGCAGGTTCCTCGCCGACGCTGGGCAGCTCCCGGACCACGTGCTGAGCTCACCGGCCGAACGGGCCCTGGAAACCATCCGGATCGCCATGAAAGCCGGCCGTTGGAGCTGTCCCGTGGGCATCCGCAACGCCTTGTACGGGGGTGTGGCTGAGCTGCTCGACGAGTTGCGAGGCCTGCCTCCAGAGGCTCGGGTGGCTCTCATCGTCGGCCACGAACCAACCTGGTCAGAGACGCTGGAGCTCCTCATCGGCGGGGGCCGCGTGAGGATGCCCACCGGCGCACTCGCCCGAGTCGAGCTCGACGTTGCAAGGTGGGAGGATCTCGGGCCTGCACGCGGCGAGCTCGCCTGGCTCGTCCACCCGAGGCTGTTAGGCACCGGGGGGCGCCACACCACTTGAACTGTTTTCCCTGTTCACGGGCCTGTGCGAGCCACGCCGAAGGGCCCGGACTGGAGGCCGATGGCCAGGTGGCAGACGGCACGTCCTACGGTTCCAGCCCCCCGTCGCCGCTCTCCTCGGGATTCTCAGCATCGGCGGGATCGTCGGTTTGAACCGATGGCCCGAGTTTGTGTCTGACGGCGAGGCGAAGTCCAGGGTCCACCTCGGTGTCGACGGACGTGACGTGCACGCGGTCGTCATCGAGCGTGCTGCCGAGCTGTGAGACAAGCTGCTGCAAGCGGTCGTAGGCCTCGGCGAAGACTTCCGGCCCTCTCCCGGCGCGCACGACCTCGACGGACCACGCCTCACCCGTGGAGACCTGAAGACGGAGCTCCGGGCGCTCTGGCGAGGTCGACTGTGGGTCACGGCTCTGGTAGCCGGACAGCTGCTGGATCACCTGCTGGCGGACCTTGGCGAGGTCGGCACCGAGACTGACGAGAACCCGAGCACCCACGCCTTCGCCCTCACGCACGAGACCAAGCAGTATGTGCTCGGTCCCGATGTAGTTGTGGCCGAGCTGGAGCGCCTCGCGCAACGAGAGCTCGAGGACCTTCTTGGCTCGCGGAGTGAACGGCGGCGAGCCGGTCGGGGCGTTGCCCGCCGGCCCGATCGTCTTGAGGACCTCCTCGCGCACGGCCGCGAGGGAGATCTCGAGGGACGCGAGCGCCTTGGCAGCGAGACCCTCTCCCTCGTCGATCAGCCCCAGCAGAAGGTGCTCGGTGCCGATGAAGCCGTGGTTGAGGAGGCGTGCCTCCTCTTGAGCGAGAACGAGAACTCGCCTTGACCGGTCTGTAAAGCGCTCGAACACGGAGGCAGCTTCGCGCGCGCAACGGCCGTCGTCTCGGCGGACTCCCGTACTGGAGTTTGCCTTGCCGCCGCATGTCAGCTCAACCGGCCTCGTGTCTTCGACGGCGACGGGACCGCCGACTGCTCGCGTGCTCAGGGACCGAGCATCTGCCTGTAGCCGCTGAACGGGCAGTTTCCTTCGTCACCGAAGCCGAACTCCCACCAGGGTCCGTAGACATGCCGGATGCAGGTGTTGTTGACGTCGAGAGTCCCCGGCGTCGCACCTGGCTGGTAGTAGTAGCCGCGAGCTCCGAAATCGCTGTCAGGATCGACGGTGATGGAGCCGTAGTCAGGACTGACTTGAAAGTAAAACGAGGAGCGAGGTACCGCTCCCAGGCCAGGCACGTCGACCGTGGCCGTGCGAGGGCAGCCAGCCGTTTCCTTCTCAGAACACAGCATCAGCTTTGTCAGCTCGCCGTCCCACGAGCGAACCTGCAGCGGCTGTACGAATGCCCAGGTGAAAGCACCGGCAGCAAGCGCCACGACCGCACAGCAACAGGTGAACAAGCGGAAGGTTCGGTGTGAAGGCTGGACCCCGGCGTTCAGCCCACGTAGGTTCTCGAGGCCCGCCCAGCCGATGCCGAAGAGAGCGGCGCCCACCACCCACACCTTGAAGACCGGGGGAGCGAGGCCGTTGCCAACGCCCGTGAGGTGCCACCCGAGGACACCCTCCAGCACGGCAGAGGCCACGACGACGCAGGCCATGAAGACACGACAGGGCCATGCCGCCGCCACCCTTCGAGCCGCGCCGCCATCGGTGAGCTGTTGGCGGGGGCACGCAGGGGCAGATCGAGGCTTGATGACTGCAGGTGAGGATTGCGGCGTTTTGCGTTCCCCCCGAACAGCAGGGCGGTGCCGAGAGGTATCGAGACGGAGGCCGTTGCAAAGGACAGGAACGTCATCACAAACACTCCGCTCAGCGACACCGCGAGGAGGCCCACCATGCCCACGGACAGCCCCACAACGGCGAGGCGGGTACCCGCCTGTGGTTCCGGGGACTGGCTGATGGCACCGAGAGCCGTCATCGCGAGGACGACGGTGAGGCCGCACACGGGACCCCCGAGCAGAAACGCCTCGCGATATGGCGTATTCGGCCGCCACAGCACGAGCCAGAGGACGAGGACGCACGCGGCGGAGAGAACCACCGAACCCATGGCCCGGCCATTCATGGTCGTGGGAGGCGCCCACGACACGGGGGGTGCCGGTTCGTGAAGATCTCGTACCACGCTGGCCTCTCGGCGGAGTCCGACACCCGGATTCTTGCACCTTGTGCCAGTCACGACCTCGGCGGGCTGTCTTCTCCTGCGCTTTAAGGGCTGAAGAGGCGTCCCGGGCGTCCACTCCTCGGTCACCGTCGGCGCCGGCCAGACCCTTCTTGGCGTCGATCTGGCGCTGCAGACAAGCCGGCAATTGCGACTCCTCCAGGCTCCTCACGGCGGCCGGGGGCCGGGCTGCCCGGCAGGGGCATCAGGCGATCTACGGCACTCACGCGCCGACCATGTCGAGGATCGATCTCGTGCGCCAACGTGCGCTGCCAGGGGCGATCCACATGTCGCCTGTTGCCATGCAACAGATCGATGAGGAGCTGGTCGGGCCGCGAGCCCGCTTGCTTGCCTTGCTCACGCAGGGAGAGCACGAGAAGCGGGACTTTTGGCGCTAGCACGAGCGGGCTCGGCGCTGATCAGATGTTTGCCCGGCCGGAGCTCCCGCTTCGCCGCCTCCAGCATGTGCACCGCGCACTACATTGCCGGTCGGCATCCCTGTTGACATCTCAGAGGGAATCGCATGCTGCTGGTTGGAACGAGTCGACAACTCTGGGAGCTGGACCGCAGCTTCTCCCTGGCACAGGACGTCTCGGTTTCCGCTCTGGCCACGAGCGGGCCGCACGGGTTCGCAGTATTGGATGATGAGCGGATCGTGAGGCTGAACGGGTACGAGTGCGAGCCGATTGCTTCCGTGGCTGGTGCGCGAACATTGGCCGTCATTGGTGATGGCGAGGGCTATTTGTCTACCGAGCTCGCCGAACAGCTTGGCCATAGGGACCTGAGCTTGAGCCATGCCTTCGAGCTGCTCGTCGGCCTGGGAGATGGCGGCCTGGAGCTCGTCTCATGGGTCGACGGGAATACCGACGTCCGCCATGTCGGCTCCCCACAACCTGCCGGCGAAGGCGACGGCTCGCCCGGCTCGGCTGAGGCCACGCGGGCCGTTCGCTCGCTCCGCATTACGAGCGACGGTTGCTGGTTGGTCTGCCTGGCCGACGGTGGGCTCTGGCACTCGGGGAACAGAGGCGAAACCTGGCGCGTCGTCCTCCCAGCAGAGAACCTGATCCACGACGTCTTCGTGTCCCCTGGCGGACCGATCCTTGTCGCGAGCGATGCTGGACTTGGGTGGAGTGTCGACTCCGGTTCGACCTGGACCTGGACGACGGAAGGCTTAGAGGTGCCCCGGGTCTTCTCCGCCGTGCTCGACGGCCAGGTCGCTTACGCGGTAGCGGCGACTGGACCAGACGGGAGTCAGGCGGCGCTGTATCGCGGGAACTTGGGGCAGCCACTCGAGAGATGCTCTACCGGGCTGCCGGAGTCTTTCTACTTCGACGTTGGCAGCGGCCGCCTTGATGCTCTGGCGGGACGGGTTGCCTTCGGCACGAGGGACGGCAAGCTCTTCCACTCAAAAGACAAGGGACGGTCCTGGGAACTCAGTGCTCAACGCATGGGCACGGTTCAGGCGGTTAGGTTCGGCTTGACTGAGTGAGGGCCGTTGAAGAGCACGCCGAGAACCCAGCGGAAGCGCCCACCCCAGCACTCGAGCTAAGCGATTTCGCAGGTGGCAGGCTGCTTCGTGAGAAATCAGCATCGGAACGAGGATGAGTCAGTCGAACTGGCAGAAGTCATCCCGCTGAGCAGGAGGAGCAGAAGTCGGGAAGGCGGCGAAGTCGGGAAGGCGGGATTCGAACCCGCGACCTCAGCGTCCCGAACGCTGCGCGCTAACCAAGCTGCGCTACTTCCCGGTGGCGGGAGGTCAGCCCCGCCGGTCCCCATCGTAGTCAGCGCGCAACCGCTCGGCGCCCCGGCCGTAAGCCCGGCAGCACCGTCCCGACCGGATCCTCAGGCCTCCGAGGCGAGCGACACCGGTTTGTAGGACTCGTCGTGGTACGTCCCACCCTCGAGCAGGGTGGCGGCTGCTTTGCGGAGGCGGAGCGGATCGAGCGGCTTCACGAGCCATCCCTCGGCACCCGAATGCTTGGCGATGAAGACGTCGGCTCTCCGGTCGAGAAGGATCAGTACCGGCACGTGGTACTGCCGGTCCCCCGACTCCTCCAGCCGCAAGTCGTAACAGATGGCTGCGCCGCCCATGCTGCCCACCTGCAGATCCGTGATGAGCAGGTCGGGCGGCTCCGCCTCGACCTCATCGCGGACGGCAGCGCCGGACCGCACCTCGCGGATGTCCGTGTCGTCGTCCTCGAGGGCGGAGCGGACTTCGGCGAGGACCGTGGCAGCGTCGGCCACGATGAGGATGTCAGGCACGATCGGAGAGTACCTGTCCGGTGAGACATTCGGCCACGAGGGCAAGCCCGTCGAGGTCGTGGACGTCCTTCGACAGGTAGGGCACCTTCACGACGGCGCCCTCGATCCTTGACTCGAGCGTCGCCACGTAGCCCCGCTCCTGGTCCGCCAGACCCTGCAGATCGGTGAGGTTCTTGCGCATGCCGGCGAGTGCCTCGGCTGCGGTGTCGGCGCTGAGAGCTGCCGCAGCCGGTTCTCCGGCGGAGGCGCTGCTGACGTCCAACCCGGCCTCTCCAGCACGGAAGTCGGGGTGCAGGCGGTTGACGACGAGCGCCGCCACAGGCTGATGCGCCTTCGCCAACCGGTCGGCGAAGAACTTCGCCTCCGCCACCGAGTCACGCCGCGGTGCCGCCACCAGCACGAAGGCCGTTCCCGGATCGGCGAGGAGCGCCTCGACGCCACGGGCGCGATCCCGGAAGCCCTCCTCCATCCCGTCGAAGGCCCGGAAGAACGCCATGGCATCTTCCACGATCTCGGATCCGGCCACCTTCGAGATCGTGCGGAGCAGCGCCTGGGTCGCCATCGTCAAGGCTCTCAACGACGCTCGCGTCGGCATGAGCAGGAGACGAAACACCCGGTTCTCCAAGAACCTCGTCAGCCTGCCCGGCGCATCGAGGAAGTCGAGGGCGTTGCGCGTGGGCGGCGTGTCGACGACGACCAGGTCGAAATCGCCGGAAGCGTTCAGCTCGTACAGCTTCTCCGCAGCCATGTACTCCTGGGTGCCCGACAGGGCAGATGTGAGGTTGCGGTAGAGACGGTTGCTCAAGATGCGCTCGGCTTGCTCCTGATCGGCTGAGTACCGCTCCACGAGGTCGTCGAAGGTTCGCTTGGCGTCGAGCATGACGGCCGACAGCTCGCCCGGCCACGGGCCTTCGATGCGCTTCGGCTCGTTGGTGAGGGCGCCGATGCCGAGCGCATCGGCGAGGCGTCGGGCGGGATCGATCGTCACGACGCAGGCCTTGCGACCGGCGAGGGCACCGGCGAGAGCGACGGCGGCAGACGTCGTCGTCTTGCCGGCCCCCCCGGATCCGCAGCAGATGATGATCGAGCGCTCCCGCAGGAGAGGTCCGAGGTCGGAACCGGTGCTCACGACGGTGCCGCCGCCTCTGGCGGTGCCGGCCCTTCGCTGCCCGATGGAGATGGCGGCGGCCCGGAGGCAAGCGGTGACGCCTCGGCAGCCGCCAGCATGGCCTGCAACTGGCGTTCGTCGAGCGCTTCGATCGCCAGCCCGATCGCCTCCGCCAGCTCGGCCACCTGGGCCGGGCCGATGTCATCGCTGAACAGGTAGGGAAGGCGTAGCTGGGGAAGTGGCAGCTCGGCGTTCAGGCGGTCGATCTGCTCAGACTGGACGGCTTCCCGCCCCGCACGAAACCCCGCCGCCCTCCTCATGGCGCCCGCCTCCCCCGCCTCCATCGGCGCCACCCCCGAAGCGGCCACGAGGGCGTCCGGATCCGCCAGCCAGCTCGCTCCGACACCGCTCACCGGCAGGTAGCAGGCATTGACGACGACGGGCCCGAGCATGACACCGACCTCGTCCTCGAGACGGAAGGCCGTTTCGATGAGCTCGTTCACCGGCGTCTCCTCGGGCACGGTGACGAGCAGGACTTGCAGCCGGGTGGGGTCGTGCAGCATCTCGACGACCTCGGCCGCCTGCGTGCGCAGCGGGCCGCCGCGAGCAGCGTCCATGAGCCCGTTGGCGCTCGTGAGGAAGCGCACGGCGTGACCGGTGGCGGGGGCGTCGAGCAGTAGCAGGTCAGGAACGCCCGACCGCTCGAGTTGCTTTACCTTCCCGAGGACGAGGATCTCGCGGATGCCCGGGATCGCCGTCGACACGACGTCGAGGACGCCAGTCGACACGAGCCGCTTGGCCACCCGACGCAGCCCGTGGTCCATGAGGTACTCGAGCAGGGCGTCGTCCGGCGTCACGACTCGTCCGTGCACCTGCCCAGTTTCGCCGTCGTAGAGGAGCACCTCCTCGTAGCCGAAGGTGACGTCCGCCCCGAAAAGCACAGGCAGGGCTCCGGCGTCGTCGAGGCCGACGACGAGCACGTTGAGGCCGGCGTCGGCCGCCATGCGAGCCAAGGCGGCAGTCACCGTCGTCTTGCCGACGCCGCCTTTGCCGCCGACGACGAGAACCCTGCTCTGGCGGCAGAACTGTGCCCGCTCCATCGGCGGGGACACTACCGGCGATCTCCTGAAGTTCACCTCTTGTTTCCCGAGAGGTCGCCAGGTAGGGTGCCGTCAGTGGGCCTGGCAACAAGTCCGCAGCGGTAGCTCCGGCAGCCTGGGGGCAAGGGGCTGAGCCGGTTCTTTGGGCGCGCGAGCGCGCAGGACCGGTCCGGGGAAGTTCCAGAATCGCGGGCCGAAATGTAGGAGGGGCAGTGGTCGCCAATCGGGGTGAAGAGTTGTGGCAAGCGCGGGCCGCCTGCCGTGGTCCCCATGCCGTCGTCTTTTTTCCGCCGTCGCACGTCGAGCGCAAGGAAGAGCGCCTCATCCGCGAGCGCTCCGCCAAAGGGATCTGCCGCTCGTGCGGAGTGCGGCCGGATTGCCTCGAGTACGCCATCAGGATCCGTGAGCCGCACGGCATCTGGGGTGGCCTGAACGAAGCCGAACGTAAGCAGCTCCTCGATCGCATGGCACCGCTCTCGCACCTCGCCTGAGAAACCCCCGCTCGTAGTGACCCCGTCAGTCCAACTGGCATCACCGCGTCCCGTCTCGCGCCGTCATCCCAGCTCACATGGGTTTTGGTAACACGTTGCAATTCGCCTGCAGGGAGTAATGTGTCGGCAATGTTTCGGGGGATACCGCTCTTACCGGCGGTCACGCGCATCCTGCCTCTGGGTGTGGCCGTGCAAGAGCCGCTCCGACTGCGCGAGCGGGCCTGCCGGGTGGACGGGCGGCGCGTCAGCTACGGCGAGGTGGTCGGCAGCACCGAGGAGGGTGACACCGGCCCGACGGTCGTACTCGTGCACGGCTGGGGTCTCGCCCATACCTCCTACAAACGGGCGGCTCAGGAGCTCGCCGGCCACGGCTTCCGCGTCCTAATGCCCGACCTGCCCGGCTTCGGCCGCAGCTCCGACCTCCCACTCGGCCGTCTCAGCCTGCAGGCCTTCGCCACGTCGTTGCAGGGCTTCTTGCTGAAGGTGCACGAGGTGCACGATCTGCCGAGCGCGGCGGCGCACGTGGTGGGTCACTCCTTCGGGGGCGCCGTGAGCGCCCGCCTCGCCCATGACGCCCCGGAGCTCGTGGCTTCCCTCGTGCTCGTCGACGCCGCCACAGGAGCCACCTGGTCACGCAACGAAGACAGCGAGCGCCTGCTGACCGAGCGCCCGCTCTGGGACTGGGCGCTCCACCTCGTGCACGAGTTCCCCATGAGCGAGTTCCCCGCCACCGCCACGTCGGTGCTGCGCGACCTCGGCCACAACCTCGTTTGGCACCTGCCGAGCCTCGGGCTCGTCGCCCACCTCACGCGGCATTCGGACATCCTTGCCGAGCTGCGCCACATCGCTACGCTCGGCATTCCCGTCTCGGTGCTGTGGGCCGAAGGCGATCGCGTCGTGACGAAGGCGTGCTTCGACGACCAGTGCAGCGCCGTCGGGCGCCAGGGGACGGTCGTCACGGGCAACCACGGCTGGCCGATGGCCGACCCGGCGTCCTTTGGACGCCTCGTCGCCGAGCACCTCCGGCCGCTCCTCTCTTCCTGAGACCGGGCGGCTCGCCGCCCGGTACGGTGACGGGATGAGCCCGGCGCTGGTCCCGCGTGACGCCGCCACGATCATGCTCGTGCGGGACGCCGTCGGGGTCACGGGCACCTCGGCAATGCAGGTGCTCATGCTCCGACGCAACGCTCAGTCGGTCTGGGTGGCGGGCGCCCACCTCTTTCCCGGTGGCGCCGTGGATCCGGAGGACGGCAGCCCGGAAACGGCCCGCTGGTGCACCGGGTGCGACGACGCCGAAGCGAGCCGCATCCTCGGCATCGACGCCGGCGGCCGCAGCTTCTTCGTGGCGGCCCTACGGGAGTGCTTCGAGGAGGCGGGCATCCTGCTCGCCGTGACGGGTGGCGAGCCGCTGTCGTTCCAGGACCCGGAGGTCGCCGGCCGCTTCGTGGAGCACCGGCGGCGTCTGAACGCCGGCGAGGTGCACCTCGGCGAGATCTGCGCGGCGGAACACCTCTCGCTCGACCTCGATCGGGTCGCCTACTTCAGCCACTGGATCACGCCGGAGGGGGCACCGAGGCGCTACGACACACGGTTCTTCGTTGGGGTCGTGCCCGAGGGCCAGGAAGCGCTCCACGACGACTCCGAGGTCGTGGCGAGCACGTGGATCGAGCCGGCGGCAGCCCTCGCACGCCATCGTGCCGGCGAGCTCGACCTCATGTTCCCCACGATGAAGAACCTGGAGGCAATCGGTCGCTTCCAGCGCACCGCCGATCTCATGACGGCCGCAGCGGCGGCGGCGGTGCGGGCGATCCTTCCCCGGATCACCGTCGAAGGCGAAGGCGTGCGCATCGTGCTGCCCGGTGACGATGGCTACGAGGACGCCACCGGCCTGCCTCCGGGCGTGCCGTTCCCGGACCGGCCGCAACCGTTCGCCTCCCGATCGCCCGAGGGCTCCAGAGGCGACGATGCCGGCGAGGCTCCGGCGGACCCGAGCGGTGCCTGAAACCTCGAAAGACCCCGTGCTCGACGCCCCCGTCGTGGGCGTTCCGGTGGCTGTCTTGTCGGGTGTCACTCGCTTGACGGCACCGAACCCCTCGGTGATGACCGGGCCGGGAACCAACACCTATCTCGTTGGACACGATGCTCTCGTCGCCATCGATCCCGGTCCCGACGACGAGGGCCACCTGCAGGCAGTCGCGGCGGCGGCCGCTGGTCGCCTGCGTGCCATCGTCGTGACGCACACCCACCCTGACCACGCCCCGGGCGCCGCCGCCCTCGCCGGGCTCACCGGTGCTCGTGTACTCGGCTACGGGCCCCGCGACGGCTTTCTGCCCGACGACACGCTCGGCGATGACAGCGAGGTCGGCGCCGGCGACGTGCCGCTGCGCGCCGTGCACACGCCGGGACACGCCTCCAACCACCTCTGTTATCTCGCCACCGTCAGCGGCGAGGGCGGCCGCGGTGTCCGTGTCCTGTTCTCCGGCGACCACGTCATGAGCGGGTCGACCGTCGTCATCGCTCCGCCGGACGGCGACATGACGGCCTACTTCGCCTCTCTCGAGCGGCTCCTCGTTCTCGACCCTGCGATCACGGTCATCGCCCCCGGCCACGGTGCCCTCATGCCGGCGCCTCGCCTCGTGATCGAGGGGTACCTGCAGCACCGGCGGGCGCGCGAGGACGCCATCGTGACATCTCTGCGAGCTCGCGGCGGGGCCCGCATCGAGGACATCGTCTCCGACGTCTACACCGACGTACCTGCGTCGCTCCACCCGATCGCCCGCTTCTCGGTGTGGGCGCACTTGCGCAAGCTCGGCGAGGAGGGCCTCGCCACCTCCGACGACGGCGATGACATCACGGCACGCTGGACGACGCAGTGAGCGTCCATCCCTAGGCCGGTAACCTGCATCTCCGTGCAACCGCTGTCCGTTGACTCCGTCTCCTGGCGCGCCACGGACGGCACCGATTTCATGACCTGGACGGTCTTCGACGACCTCGAGGTCGACGTCGTCATGACGACCCGTCACGGCGGTGTCTCCAGTGGCCCCTACGGGAGCCTCAACCTCGGTCTGCACGTCGGGGACGACGACGAGCTCGTGATCGAGAACCGGCGTCGGGCCGCCCGACTCATCGGTGCCGGGCTCGACGACCTCGTCTTCTGCAACCAGACGCACGGGCGTGACGTGATGGCCGTGACGGCTTCCGACGGCGGTCGCGGGGCGACGTCGCTGGCCACGGCGCTCCCCGGCATCGACGCCGTCGTGACGAGCGAGCCCGGGCCTGTGCTCGCCATGATGGTGGCCGACTGTGTGCCGATCGCCCTCTATGCGCCGCGCGCTCACGTTGCCGGCGCCGTCCACTCGGGCTGGCGCGGGACGGTGCTGCGCGTGGCGGCGGCCGCCGTCGGCGCCATGGTGGAGCTCGGGGCCTCCACTGACGACCTCGTCGCCGCCATCGGTCCGGCCGTCGACCCGGAGCGCTACCAGGTCGGCCCCGAGGTCATGGAGGCGGCCCTCGAGTGCTTCGCCGGCGAGGCCGACGACGTCCTTCGAAGTGACGGGGACGCCGGCTCGTCCACCTACCTGTTCGACCTCTGGGAGGCGAACCGCCGCATCCTCGTCGAGGCCGGACTGCGGCCGGAACGCATCGCCATCGCCGAGATCCCGACCGGAGGCGACGGTCCCTTCTTCAGCCACCGAGCCGAGCGGCCGTGCGGGCGCAACTCCCTGCTCGTGCGCTTGCACCCTCGCCCGTGACCGTCGCGGCGACGCCACCGTTGGCGCCCCCGGGCCGGGCGCAACGTTTCACCTACGGCGAGCTCGAAACCGATCCCGGGCGCGGTCAGCTCCGCTGCCACTACCGCCTCGACGGGCAGGAGTTCGTCGAGCGGGTCACCTTCGCTGGCGTCGAGGCGGAGGCGTGGGAGCGCCCCGGTGTCGAGGCGGTCGCCCGTCTCGTCTTCCTCCTTCTCGGCGTCTCCTATTACAAGGCGGGCGCCCCGCCCGTTGTCGATCTCGGCGCTCTCGCCCTCTCGGTGCCCGATGTCGACTTCCTCCGCCAGTATTACCTGGACGGCCTTGGGGAGTTCGCCTACCGCAACGGCCTCGACCTCTCCGGGCTCGAGTTCCTCCCGACCGCCGGGGAGGTGCCATCGAGCGCCGCCGCAGACGTAGCGGGCGCCGCCCGCGACGGGAACGCCGAGAGGCTCCGTCCGCTTGTCCCCTTCGGGGGCGGCATCGACTCCATCGTGACGACCGAGCTCGTCCGCCGGCGTGCCGGCGACGAGAACACGGCGTTGTTCGTCGTCAGCAAGGCCGGCGATCGCTACGCCGCCGTGGAGGCGCCGGCGGCCGTCACCGGTCTCACCATCCTCCGAGCCGAGCGTGAGCTGGACGCTCGCATCCTTCGCTCCCGCCAGCTCGGCTACCTCAACGGGCACGTGCCCGTCACGGGCATGATCTCGGCGATCGCCGTGCTGGCCGCCCTTCTGCACGGGCGCCATGCCGTGGTCATGTCCAACGAGGCCTCCGCCTCCGCCGCCACCGTCGTGCTGGGCGACCGGGTCGTCAACCACCAGTGGTCGAAGGGCCTCGCCTTCGAAGCCGCCCTCCGTGCAGCCCTCGCCCGCCACGGCGTCCCCGTCGAGTACTTCTCCCTCCTGCGACCTGCTTCCGAGCTGTGGGTGGCGCAGCGCTTCGCCGCCGTTCCGCAGTACCACCGGGCGTTCCGGAGCTGCAACCGGGCCTTCTACGTCGATCCCGCCCTCCGGCTCGATCACTGGTGCGGCGAATGCGACAAGTGCTGCTTCGTCGACCTCGTCTTGGCGCCGTTCATGGAGCGCTCCGAGCTGCAAGCCGTCTTCGCCGGCCACGAGCCGCTCGTCACCGATGCCCTGGCGGACCGCTTTCGCACGCTCCTCGGTATCTCCGCCTCCCCGAAACCCTTCGACTGCGTCGGCGACATCCCCGAATGCCGCTCAGCCTTGCGACTCACCGCCGCGCGCACGGACCGCCGCTCCGACGCGCTCGTGCACCGACTCCTCGACGAGCTGCCGGCCGGCCCGGAGGCGGCGAACGACCTGTTGCGATTGTCCGGTCCGCACTTCATCCCCGATGCCTACGCGCCCGACGATCTCCTGGTCTGACCTCTCGGGCGCCTCCGTGGGCGTCTGGGGCCTCGGGATCGAGGGCACGGCCAACCTGCAGCGCCTCATCGAGCTGGGGGCCGATGTCGTCGTCGTCGAGGACGGTGCAGGCGACGAGCCGGTGCTCGGCCACGACGTGCTCGCTCTTGAGCACGGCGGGCTGGAGGCGCTGGCGACGCGAGCCGTCGTCGTGAAGACCCCGGGCGTCCGCCGGCGGCGTCCCGAGGTCGCCCAGCTGGAGGCGATCGGCATCCCCGTCGTGGGCGGCCTCGGCCTCTGGCTGCAGGAGGCACCTCGTGACCGCGTCCTCGCCATCACGGGTACGAAAGGCAAGTCCACGACGACCGCCATCGCCGGCCATCTCCTCGAGCGCCTCGGCTACCGGACCGTCGTCGCCGGCAACATCGGCCGCGCACCGTATGACCCCTCGCTGCCGACGGAGTACGACTACGCCGTCATCGAGGTCTCGAGCTATCAGGCGACCGACCTGGCGGCGTCACCCCCCGTCGTGGCGGTGACGTCCCTGCACCCGGACCACCTCGACTGGCACGGAGGGGTGGAGGCGTACTTCCGGGACAAGCTGTCGGCGTGCTCGCAGCCGGGCGCCGACCTCACGGTGGCCGACGCTCACAGCCCCCTGCTGCGTGAGCGAGCCTCCCAGCTCGGCCCTCGGGTGCGCTGGGTCGGCGACGACGAGGAGGACCTCGGAGGCGCATGGTTGCAGCACCTCGGGCTCCCGGGCGCCCACAACCGACGAAACGCCATGATCGCCCACGCCTGCCTGCTGGCCCTCGGCGTGCCCGAGGCCGCCGACACCGAGGCGTTGGCGAAGGCGGCGGAGGGTTTCGAGGGTCTGCAGAGCCGTCTGCGGGCGATCGGCACCGTCGGCGGCGTGACCTTCGTGGACGACAGCCTCTCGACGAACGTGCTGCCGACGCTGGCGGCCCTCGAGGCCTACGGGAGCGAGCGCATCGCGCTCATCGTCGGCGGCCACGACCGCGGCATCGACTACGGGCCGTTGGCGGCGGCGCTCGCCGAGCGCGCCCGGCGCAGGGGCGACGGAGCGGTCGCTGTGTTCACCCTCCCCGAGAACGGCGGGCGGATCTCTGCTGAGATTCGCGAGCAACTCCCATCCGCCGAGGTAACTGACTGTGAAATGCTGGCCGCTGCCGTCGAGGCGGCATACCGGTGGGCTCGCCAGGGCACGGGGGTCGTGCTGCTGTCGCCGGCGGCGTCGAGCTTCGGCCAGTTCCGTGACTACAAGGACCGGGCGGCCGTGTTCGCCGAGGCGATGGGACGCTGCGCGCAACTGGACCGAGGGGAGCCGTCATGGTGAGCGCCGTTCGATATCACGAGATCTCCGAATCCACCCACCGCATCATGAACCCGTTTTCCTTGGACAAGCTCGTGCTGCTCGGCGACCTCTGCCGCCTCGGGACGGGAAGCCGGCTGCTCGACCTCGCCTGCGGAAAGGGCGAGATGCTCTGCCGGTTCGCGGAACGGTTCGGATCGACCGGCGTCGGCATCGACCTGCACCCTCCCTTCCTCGCCGAGGCACGGGCGCGTGGGGTCGAGCTCGGCGTGGACGGCTCGGTCAGCTTCCTCGAAGGGGACGCCGGCCACCCGGCGGGGCTCAACGGGCCGTTCGACGTCGTCTCCTGCATCGGTGCGACCTGGATCGGCGGTGGGCTCACCGGCACGTTGCGGCTCATGAGCGAGTGGCTGGCGCCGAACGGCTGGCTGCTCGTCGGCGAGGTGTACTGGGCAGCGCCGCCGTCGCAGAGTGTGCGTGAAACCTACGAGGAAGGGGAGGGCTTCGCAGATCTGGGAGGGACGCTGGAGCGCTTCGAGGCGGCCGGCTTGGACCTCGTCGAGATGGTCCTCGCCTCGGCAGACGATTGGGACCGCTATTCGGCCAGCCAGTGGCTCAACGTCGCCGACTGGCTGATGGCCAACCCTGACGACCCCGAGGCGGCCGAGATCCGACAGGACCGCGACACGTCCCGTCGTCGCTATCTCAGCGAGGAGCGCGGCTGCCTCGGGTGGGGCGTCTTCGTGCTTCGCCGGCAGCAGCTCCCCTAGCTGCTCAGCCTCCCGGCGTCCGACTCGCCAAGGCGCCGCCTGGCGGGATCCCGAATCAGAAGATGACGTTCGGGTTCAGGATGCCCGCCGGGTCGAGGGCGGCCTTGACGGCCCGCATGGCGGCGATCTCGGCCGCCGACCGGTTGAGATGCAGCCAGCGTTTCTTGGCGGTGCCGATCCCGTGCTCGGCGCTGATGGATCCCCCGAGCTCGGCGACGAGCTCGAAGATGGCGCCGTCGACGCGGTCGTCGTCGCCGTCCACACCGGTGACGTTCACGTGCACGTTGCCGTCGGCGGCATGACCGAAGAGCCAGGTGGACGAGCCGGGGGCCGTCGCCTCAACGAGACGGGGCGCCCGCGAGACGAGCTCGCCCAGCCTCCCGAGCGGCACGGAGACGTCCAGCTTGTGAGCCACGCCAAGGCCGGAAATGGCCTCGGTGTGCCCCTCGCGGTAGCGCCAGAGGGCGGCCCGGCGCTGCGAGCTGTCGGCGAGGGCGGCGTCCGCCACGCCCTCGAGTGCCAAGACGGCCGCGCGCAGCTCGTCGGTCGGGTCGGCGGCGCCGCCCGCTTCCGCAAGCACGTAGGCCGCATGGCTCTGCGAGAACGGCAACGGCAGGGCGAAGGACGTGCAGACGAGCTCGAGCCCGGACTGCAGGAAGAACTCGACCGCCTCCAGCAGGCCGGCCGAACGCCGCAGGCTGGCGGCTGCCGCCACCGCCAGCTCGACGTCCTCGAAGGCGAGCAGCACGGTGGCACGGCTGTGCGCCGGGGCTACGAGGCGCAAGCGGGCGGCGGTCACGATCCCGAGCGTTCCCTCGCTGCCGCACATCAGCCGGCTGAGGTCGTAGCCGGTGTTGTCCTTCCAGAGCCCGCCCAGATGCGAGATGACCTCGCCCGTGCCGAGGACGGCCTCGACGCCGAGAACCTGGGCGCGGGTGTCGCCGTAGCGCAGCAGGCGCAGCCCACCGGCATTCGTGCCGATCGTGCCGCCGACGGTCGCCGAATCACGGCTGCCGAGGTCGACGCCGTAGGCCCACTGCGGCGCCACCGACCGCTGCAGCTGGCCGATCGTCATGCCAGAGCCGACGGTGATCTGACCGGAAGCGGCGTCCACCTCGCTCGAGGACACGAGGCGGGTCAGGCTCAGCACGACCTCGCCCTCGAGGGGGACCGAACCGCCGACGAGCCCGGTGTTACCGCCCTGCGGCGTCAAGGCCACGCCGTGCTCAGCGCAGGTCGCCACGACGCCGGCGACCTCCTCGACGGAGCCGGGCCGCACAACGGCAGGCGAGTACCCCCGGAAACGGCCCGTCCAATCGACGACGTAGGAAGCGACGACATCAGGGTCGGTGAGAACATGCCCGCCACCGACCACCTCTTCCAGCCGGCCGGCGATGCTGAGTTGCGTCACGGCTCAGCTGAGGCCGACGGTCCCGAGCGCCTGCTCCACGCGCTCGAGCATGCGGGCCGAGCAGCCCGACATCTCCACGAGAGGAGCGACATCGGACAGGATGCGCTCGGCGATCTCCCGAAACGCCGCCCCCGCCTCCCCGTCGGTCAGCGCCACGGGCCGGCCGGCGTCGCCGCCGACCGAGACGGCCGGGTCGAGAGGCACCTGACCGACGAGCGGCACGCCGATCTCATCGGCGAGACGCCGGCCACCGCCTTCGCCGAAGAGCGCGTAACTCTCGCCGTGGGCGCACACGAAGGCCGACATGTTCTCGATGACGCCGGCGACGCGGAGGTGGCCTTTGCGGGCCATGTCCGCCGCCCGCCCGGCAACCTTCTGGGCGGCGACCGGCGGCGTCGTCACGAGGAGCACCTCGGTGCGCGGCAGCATGCGGGCGAGCCCCATCTGGACGTCACCGGTGCCGGGCGGGAGGTCGACGAGCAGGTAGTCGAGATCTCCCCAGTGCACGTCCTCGAGGAAGTGCTGGACGGCTCGGTTCAAAACGAGGCCGCGCCACATGATGGCCTCGTCCTCCCCCGAGAGAAACCCCATGGACACCACGCGCACGACGCCCTCTCCCACCTGCAGGCTGAGAGGCACCATCTTCTTGTCGCGTGCCTCGAGCTCGCCGTCCATGCCGAGCAAGCGCGGGACCGAATGGCCCCAGACGTCGGCATCGAGCACTCCCACGGTGCACCCACGGTCGGCGAGGGCGACGGCGAGGTTGACGGTCACCGACGACTTGCCGACACCTCCCTTGCCCGAGGCGATGGCGAGCACGCGTGCCGTCGGAGGAAGGTCGGTCGTGACGGCGGAGCGCTCCTGGGCCGAGAGGCGCGCCCGCGCCATGACCGCTGCCCGCTCCTCGGCCGACATCGTGCCGGTCGTGACGACGACGTGCGCCACGCCGGGGACGCCGAGGGCGCGCCGCTCTACGTCGGCGCGGATCTGGTTGCGGAGGGGACACCCGGCGACGGTGAGTGCGATCTCGACGGTGACCGTCTCGCCCTCGACGACGACGCCGCGCACCATACCGAGGTCGACGATGCTGTCGCCCAGCTCAGGGTCGACGACTCCTTGCAGGGCTGAACGCACCGCGGCGGCACGGACGGCAGCGTCCGCCGCTTGGCCGGCCGTTCCAGCTTCCGCCCGGCGTGGGGAAGGCTGCTCGGTCATCGGGGATCAACAGAAGACGGGTCCACGAGACACAACGAGGCTACCGCCGGCAGGAAAGCCCCACCCCAGGGCTAATATCGTGCAAGAAGCCGGAGGGATGAGGAGGGCTCGGTCCGTGAGCATTGCTACTACGTCAGTGAAGATCGGCCAGCGGCCAAGTCCGGTGACCCTCACCGACGCCGCCGCCACGAAGGTTGCCGAGCTCCTCAAGCAGGAGGGCAACGACGACCTGGCGCTTCGCGTAGCCGTGCGACCGGGCGGCTGCTCGGGCTACAGCTACGAGATGTTCTTCGACTCCGAGATCGCCGACGACGACGTCGTCCGCACCTTCAGCTCGGTGAAGGTCGTCATCGACCCGGAGAGCGCCGGGCTCATGGCGGGCGCAACCCTGGACTACCGGGACGGCCTGCAGGAGGCCGGTTTTCACATCACGAACCCGAACGCCACCCGCACGTGCGGCTGCGGTTCGTCCTTTAGCTGATCGGAGCAACCTCATGGCATCGCCCGTCGGCCCTTACACGCCCATCGTGCGTGCCGGCGACTTCCTCATCTGCTCGGGTCAGCTCGGTCTCGCCGACGGCGCCCTCGTCGAGGGGGTTGCCGCCCAGGTCCATCAGGCGCTCAGCAACGTCTCCACGCTGCTCGTGGCGAAGAACTCGAGTTTGCACGCCGTCGTGAAGACGACGGTGCTGCTCGCCGACATCGCCGACTACGCCGCCATGAACGAGGCGTACATAGCCCATTTCGCCGAGCAGCCTCCGGCCCGCACGGCCTTTGCGACCGCCGGTCTGCCCATGGGCGCCCTCGTCGAGATCGAGGCGTGGGCATACTCGCCGGACCCCGGGCTTCTCTAGAAGTTCTCGCACCTCCTGCAACACCGGCAACCGTCCGGTGTGCTACGAACGATCAGCAATGAAGAGCCCCCGTACCCACCGTCACGGCGCCCCGGCGCGGGCGGGCGCCATCGGCCTTGCCGGCCTCGTGTTCCTGGCCGCCTGCAGCAGCGGTGGGTCGACGGCAAGCAACCATACGACGACCACGAGCAGCCTTCCCCCGCTGCCCCCCAACCTCATCGCCTACGTCGCCCTGGCCGGAACGGGCGCCAGCGTCGGCAACGGCTCGACGCTCGTGGAGGTGACGCTGGCGCCGCCACCGGCGAGCGTGAGCTCACCCCTGCGGGTCGGCATCTATCCCGACGCCGTCGCCGTAGCGCCGGGGGGGCGGCTCGTCCTCGTCACCAACTACAGCTCGAACACCGTCACCCCCATCGTGGAACCGAGCAACAAGGTGCTGCCCGCCATCGACGCCGGCGAGGGTCCCGCCGACGTGGCCATCACGCCCGACGGTACGACGGCGTACGTGACCGACGCCGATGCCGACACGGTCACTCCGATCAACCTGCGGACGCTCAAGCCCGGCAAGCCGATCGTGGTCGGCAACGGCCCGCAGGGCATCGCCATCACGCCCGACGGCTCGAAGGCATACGTGGCTGACGCCGGCGCCATCGTCACCGGACAGTCCGGCACCATCGGCCACGACGTGACGCCCATCGATCTTTCCACCGGCCGTGCGCTCGCACCCATTCGGGTGGGCAATGCCCCCGTCGGGGTCGCCATCACTCCGGACGGGTCCACGGTCTTCGTGACGAATCTCAATTCCGAGAGCGTCACGCCCATCACCGTGGCGAGCGACACGCCGGGCGCCTCCATCGCCACCGCCGGTGGCCCGGTCGCCGTCGTCGTTGCCCGCAACGCCGCCTGGGTCGTCAACACGCCCGCGAGCGGGCAGGGGAACAACCTGCAACCGATCTCGGTCGCCACCGAGAGGGCCGGCAAGCCGATCAAGATGCCGAGCGGCGCTCAGAACCTGTCGGTCCTGCCCGGTGGGGGCACCGCCTGGGTGGTCTGCCTCAACAGCGACAAGCTGGTGGCCGTGAACCTCGTCACTCACCGGGTGGGTGCGACCGTCAAGGTGAGGGGCGGGCCGTTCGCCGTCGCCGTCGCCTACCAGCCAAGAGGCCCGGCACCGACGACAACGACGGTAGCCAAGGCAAAGAAGACGAAGAAGAAGACGACGACTACGAGCTGAAGCCCGTCTCGGCGTCTGCAGCGGCTGCGCTCGGTGGCAGCCAGCGCACGGCCCCGAATCGGTAGCCCACGCTGCGCACGGTGTCGATGAGGTGAGCGTGCTCCTCGCCGAACTTGGCGCGCAAGCGGCGGATGTGGACGTCGACGGTGCGTGCGCCCCCGTAGTACTCGTAGCCCCAGACCCGCGAGAGCAAGACCTCCCGAGTGAAGACCTTTCCAGGGTGAGCCGCCAGGAAGCGGAGCAGCTCGTACTCCATGAAGGTCAGGTCGAGGGGACGGCCGCCGAGCACTGCCTGGTAGGTCTCGAGGTTGAGGGCGAGCGGCCCGTAGATGATGAGGTCGTGCTGCTTGCCGCGCCCCGTTCGGCGGAACAGGTGGGAAAGGCGCGCCTCGACCTCGGCGGCGCCTGCTCCGAAGAGGACGAAATCGTCGAAGAGATCCTCCCGGAAATCCAGCTCGGTCAGCTCGGCCGCCGGCACCACGAGCAGAAGCGGCTGCAGCGGATCCTCCCGCTTGCGCAGCGCCCGGCACAGGTTCAGACATGCCGTCAGGCTTCCGTCGGTCTCCTCTTCGACCGACACGACGGCACCCGCCCAACCGTCTTCCGGCTCTGACCGTTCGGCCGCAACGGCGCTCGAGACCGCCCGCCAGGGATAGCCGGCCGTGTCGAGCAGGGCCGCCAGCCAGCCAGGCACGGGATCGGGGAAGACGAGGAGGGGCTCCATGTCACGCGTCAGAGCCGCGGCAGGTAGCGGGCGATCTCGAAGGGCGTGACCTCCTGCGTGTAGGCCTCCCACTCGGCCCGCTTGTTGCGAAGGAACCACTCGAAGACGTGCTCTCCGAGGGCCTCGGCCACGAGCTCGGAGCGCTCCATCTCCACGAGGGCATCGTGCAGGCTGGTCGGCAAGGGCCGGATCCCCTCGGAGGCGAGCTCCTCGGGTGTGAGGGCAAACAGATTGGAGGACGTCTCCGGCCCGAGCTCGTAGCCTTCCTCGATGCCGCGGAGACCGGCTGCAAGCACGACGGCGAAGGCCAGGTATGGGTTGCAGGCGGGGTCGGGCGAACGGAATTCGATCCGCGTCGACTCGAGCCGCCCACGCTTTGCGATCGGCACTCGAATGAGTGCCGATCGGTTGTTGTATGCCCACGAGACGTGCACGGGGGCCTCGTAGCCGGCGACGAGGCGCTTGTAGGAGTTCACCCACTGGTTCGTGACGGCGGTGATCTCGTGGGCGTGGCGCAGGAGCCCGGCGATGAACTGGCGGGCGACCTCGGAGAGTCCGTGCGGGTCGCCGGGGTCCGAGAAGGCGTTCTTGTCACCCTCGAACAGCGAGAAGTGCGTGTGCATGCCGGAGCCCTGCACACCGGAGAGGGGTTTCGGCATGAAGGAGGCGTGGAAGCCGCGCTCGAGGGCGATCTCCTTGACGACGAGGCGGACCGTCATCACCGTGTCGGCCATCGTGAGGGCGTCGGTGTAACGCAGGTCGATCTCGTGCTGGCTGGGGGCGTCCTCGTGCTGGGCGTACTCGACCGGGATGCCCATGTCCTCGAGGGTCAGGACCGTGCGTTGCCGCAGGTCGGAGGCGAGGTCGGCGACGGTGAGCTCGAAGTACGAGCCGCCGTCGAG
>JBKQSP010000067.1:0-2899 GCA_052143575.1 Acidimicrobiales bacterium | reverse complement strand
CGGCCACGTCGATCCCTCGCCCTGCGAGGTAAGCCACGCCGCGCTCATGGAGCGAGTCGGAGCTGTAGTACGCCCAGGCGGCGGCGAGAGCATCGAATACGCGTGCCGCCGGCGTTCGGGACAGGTCCGGGTAATCGGTCTGGCCCGGTGTCTCGACAGGACGCGCCGAAGTTGCAGGGGTCCACCGGTCGGAGGAAAGGTCCCTACGGGAGGGCGACGACTCCGACGCGGCCCAGGCGCGGGTGAGCGCGCAGCCCGAGTCGAGGATGCGGATCGCCTGACGCCATCCCACAGCTTCGCTCTGGCACAGCCACTCGACGACGTCTGTTGACCGACTGACTCGATGAGCACGGCGACGGCGTTCAACTTGATCATGACTGATGGTCGTGCCGTCGCCACTCGTGTTCACCGTGTCGGCGCGAATGTTCAGGCTGTCGGCATCACTCAGCGGTGATCTCCGCCACCGCCATTCGGGCCGAGGATTCGTCGACGATCGCCTTCTTCTCACCGTAGGCGGCGACGAGGGACTGGACCGCCAGGTTGTTCACCGCGCGGGGCAGGCCGCGGCTCACCTGGTGTATGAGCGAGTTGGCGTCGTCGGAGAACAGCCGGTCGCTCCGTCCCGCGAGCGCCAGGTGATGCGCGATGTAGTCGCCGGTCTCCGAAGCGCTCATGCCCTGCAGGTGGTAGCGCAGAGCGATCCGCTGCTCCAAGGCGGCGAATGCCCCGAGGCGGATGCGCCGGCGCAGCGTCGGCTGGCCACAGAGCACGAGGGAGAACGGGCTCACCGAGTCGAGCTCGGCGTTCATTAGCAGGCGTAGCCCCTCGAGCTGCTCGGGGGAGAGAAGGTGAGCCTCGTCGACCGCGAGGATCACCTTCTTCCCCCGCTCGGCGGACTCCTGCGCGAGGAGGTCGGCCGTCTGAGGGACGAGCGCCGCGGCATGGAACCGGGGGACCCCTCCGAGCGCGCTGACGATCGCTGCGTGCATTCCGCGCACGCCGATCGTCGGGTTGGCGAGGTAGACGACGGTATGGCGCGACGAATCGAGCCCGGCGACCGCGGCCCGAAGAGCCACGGTCTTGCCGGAGCCGACTTCGCCGGTGAGCACCCCCGCCGCGGACTCCGCGACGAGGAACCCTACCCGGGCGACGGCCTCCAGGTGGCCGGCGTGGCGATGCAGCGCCCCGGGGGCGACGTCCTTTCCGAAGGGCATCTTCGAAAAGCCGTAGTGGGCGCGAAGCAGCTCGATGCTCATGGCTGTCCCTCTCGTGTATCGATGGGCCGGTCGGTGACGAGGTCCCAGCTCGCCGGGCGGGTGATGACGATGCCGTCCATGTCCTCCTCGCTCGGGCCGGCGCCATCGGGCAGGTCGGTGTAGACGATCCTCTTGGCCATCTCCTCGCTGTGGCGCGCCTCGATGAGAGCGAGGTAGTCGATCCCGGTGGGCATAGGTGGTGGCTCGGGGTCCTTCGCGACCCGGGGATGGCTGTGACGACGGGTGACGTGCGGCACCGCCTCACCCATCGGTCGGCCCTCGAAGCGGACCTCGACGGCTTCCAGATGGAACGGGTCGAAGACGAGCTCGACTCGCCGACCGATGAGCGCGGGATCGACCTCATAGGAGTTGCCGAACAGGTTGACGGTGCCGGTCTTTGTGACCATGCGCCGCTCGGCCCACAAGAAGGCCTCGTGAAGCTGTTCGGCAGACGGCGGAGAAGAAGGCGCTCCGCCGGCGAGGAAGCGTTCGATCGGCGCCTCGCCGGTCTCGGTGTGCCGGCGGCGGTGATAGACGGACTCGACGAAGGCGGAGAACAACGAGTTCATCTCGTCGAGGTCGCAGACCTTGACGGGATCGAGCTCGACCAGGAACTGCTCCCGCACGGTCTTGAAGACGCGCTCGATCTTCCCACGGCCTTCGGGTCGACCCGGCTTACTGTGATGGAGCTTCATCCCGAGCACTGCGCACGCCCGCAGCAGCTGGACAGAGACCATTGCGCTCCCGTTATCGAGGTAGATGGCTTCGGGGATCCCACGTCGCTCGATGCCCGAGCGGAGCGCGGCCTCGAGGCGGAGCGTGTCCTCGGCGTGTCCCCAGCGATAGCCGACAAGGGTTCGGGAGTAGTCGTCGATGAAGGCGAACAGATAGGTCTTCCTGCCCCCGATGACCGGCCCGTGCAGGGCGTCGCCGGTCCACAGCTCGTTCGGGCGGTCCGCCTCGAAGCGCCCGAAGGCGAGTTTCGGACGGCTCTCAGACCGGGCGAGGCCGACACGGACGAAGTGGCGCTGCAAGGTGCGCTCGTGCGGTGCCCAGCCCCCGACGGTCCGCAGCAGCTCGCAGATGTGCGCCGCGGTGCGCTCTGGGCGCTCGCGACGCAGTCGGCAGGCGAGGTCCAGCAGCTCCTCGGGCGTGCGGGGGTTGGCATGGCGCGCCTCGGGCTTCAGTGCCGCGAAGCCGCCGGAGCGGAGCATCCTCGTCCAGCGGTCGATCGTGGCGCGTGACACGTACACCTCGGTCCCTCCCGGCCCGAGGTGGGCCGTGCCGGCCAGCTCTCGCGCGAGCCGGCCACGTTCAGCCCCCGACAGCGACTCGTCGACGAGGCAGCGCACGAGCGAGTAGCGGAACAACGCGACTTCGGTCGCGTGGTCCTCCATGGTCCTCCTCCTCCTTCTTGTCTTCGGCCCTTTCCAGGTCGCCAAGAAGGCTCGCGGGCGCTCAGGACGCTGACGAGGGGGAACTCGTGTTGGTGAGGAGGCGGCCCGAGGTGATCACCGCCGCCCATCCCCACCCCGGGCGCGGACCGAGGCGCCGGGTGGCCGTGGCCATCGCGAGACCGAGCGCTGCGAGCGCGTCGGCGAAGGGCGATCCGACCGGTGTGATCGCCCCGAGGGACGCGTCGA
>JBKQSP010000066.1:0-7090 GCA_052143575.1 Acidimicrobiales bacterium | reverse complement strand
CGAAGGACGATGACGGCCGCACGCCCGGCCAGGCCGCAGGCGGTCGTGGTGCCCTCCAGCGGAGGTCTCCCGACGGGGCGGCGGCGTAGGGAACGCCGCGGAACACGACGAGGCCGTCCTCGTCGGTGCCACGGATGCGTCCGTAACGTGTCTCCACGACCAGACCTGGCATCTCACCTCGCTCGGGTTGGCATCGCTCGGTCGCCTCGCAAGGTCGCCCGCCAGCTATAACGATCCTGTTACAGAGGTGCTTAGAGTTGACATCTGTGGCTGATGTGGCCAAAGTTGATTACGTATGATTTGGTGGCAGCGTTCGAGCGGGAGGCTAGTTGCCCTCACGGTCGCCGTCACGATGGCGGCGAGCTCGACTGCTCTGCTGGGCGCGTCCCCTGCCTCCGCCTCCGGCCCGACGCCCACACCGGGCCAGATCAGCCAGCTGCAGCAGGAGGCGAACGCCCTTGCCGCCACGCTGACGATCGACCAGAACAAGATTCAGGCGGCATCCGAGGCCTATGACGAAGCCGTCATCACCCTCGGTGCCGATCGCACGAAATTGCGGCGCACGCGGGCCGCCCTCGCTGTCCTGCACGAGAACCTCGTGCAGGCGACGGCGAACCTGCGCAATGCCGCCATCGACGCCTACGTCAGTGACAACGGCGCCGACGCCGCCTTTGCCGTCATGGACGGCACCGCCTCGGACGCCGGCAGCATCGCCGCTTACGCCGGCAGCGTGAGCGATCAACTGCAGAACGCCGAGACGGCCATCGTCGTCGCCAAGGACCGCGTGGCGGCCGAGGTGGCAGTCCAGACGACGCAGGAGCGCGCCGCCGCCACCACCGTGGCCACCGAGGCCAAGGCCCGCAACACCGCCGTGACCGAGACGGCGCAGGTCACGAAGATCCTCGCCGAGGTGAAGGGGCGTCTCGGCACCCTCATCCTCGAGCGCCAGCGCGCCCTCGCCATTGCCGCCGCCGCGGCTGCCCTCAGGCGGGAGAGGGCTGCGGCCGCCGCCGCAGCCGCTGCCGCCGCCAAGAAGCGGCAGAGTGACGGCGGCGGGAGCCAGGGCGGCTCCGGAGGGACGACGGGCGCCTACCAACCCCTCATTCCCGCCGGCACGAACGCCGCCGGCAACGCCGCCGTGAAAGCTGGCGAAACCTACATCGGAGTCCCCTATCTCTGGGGCGGGGCGAGCCGTGCGGGCGTTGACTGCTCCGGGCTGACGATGCTTGCCTGGGCGGCCGCCGGCGTGAGCCTCGAGCACGGCGCCACTGCCCAGTACGCCGAGTCGACCCACATCTCGCCCTCGCAGATCGAGCCGGGAGACCTCATCTTCTACCACTTCTCCGACGATGGCCCCTGGCCGATCACCCATGTCGCCATGTACGTCGGATCCGGTCCCTTCGGCACCCAGACGATCCTGCAGGCGGAGGAGACGGGCACGAAAGTGGGCTTCTACGCCATGTACTGGGCGGGTTTCGTCGGCGTGGGACGGCCGTAGCCGCCCTGACGTCGGCCGCCTCACGGCGGCAGCGTTGTACGATCAAATTCTGATGGCGCGACAACCCGCACGAAGCCTGCACGACGCCGCCCCTGAAGGGTCCGTCGGGCGCATGCTCCACTTCCCCGGTCTCGAGCCCCCGCCGAGCGACCCGCTGGCGGACTCCGCCCGCCGCTCCGACGTCGACGAGTGGGGGCGCTCCGAGCGCTGGCGCCGGGCCGCCCGGCGGCTCGGCAGCTTCTACTACCACACCTGGTTCCGCGTGGAATGGGAGGGCCTCGCCAACATACCGACCGACGGGGGAGCACTCCTCGTCGCCAACCACGCCGGAGCGCTCCCCTCCGATGCCCCCATGATCATGCAGGGAATCGAGGAGGAGCTCGGGCGCCCCGTCTACGGTCTGGCGGACAACTTCTTCCGCACGATCCCGGCCGTCGGCACGGGATGGAGCCGGACGGGGGGTGTGCCGGCGCACCCGGACAACGCTCTCCGCATCCTGCGCGACCACGAGCAATTGGCGCTCGTGTTCCCGGAAGGGACGAAGGGCCCCAGCAAGCTGGCGTCCGAGCGCTACCGGTTGCGGCGGTTCGGACGGGGGGGTTTCGTCGAGACGGCGATGCGAGCCGGCGTACCCGTCGTGCCCATCGCCGTCATCGGGGCAGAGGAATCGATGCCAATCCTCTTCCGCCTGCCCACGGCTGCCAGGCTGCTGAAGCTTCCCTACCTGCCGGTGACGGCCAATCACCTCCTGCTCGGCCCCCTTCTCGGATCGGTCGTCTACCTGCCGGCGAAGTTCCGATTCCGCGTCCTCGAGCCAGTTCGCTTCGACGTGCCGGCCGGCCTTGCCAAATACCCCCGTGGTCGGATCATGGACGAGTCCGAAGCGATCCGCCTGCAGCTGCAGGAGGCGATCTACGAGATGCTCTCGCAGCGCCGCAGCGTCTGGTTCGGCTGAGATGGGCCGCCGCATCCTTCTCACCGGGCTGGACACGTTCTGGGGGGGCCGGGTGGCCGCTGCCTTCGAGCGCGATCCCGAGGTCGAGATGCTCCTCGGGATGGGCACTGGAGTCCCCTCGGTACCCCTCGAGCGCACCGAGTACGTGCGCGCTGACAGCAGCTACTCGCTGCTGGCGAGAATCGTGCAGGCGACCCAGGTGGACACGATCGTCCACACGTTCCTCGTCGTCGATTCCTCCTCCATGTCCGGACGGGCCCTCCACGAGATCAACGTCATCGGGACGATGAACCTGCTGGCGGCTGCCGGTGCTGCCAACTCGTCCGTGCGCCAGGTCGTCGTGAAGTCCTCCTCCGTCGTCTACGGCACCCATCCCGCCGACCCTGCCTGGTTCACCGAGGAGACGCCGCGCTCTCGGCCCCCGCGGTCGCGCCTCGAGCGCTCCCTCACCGAGGTCGAGAGCTACGTACGCGACTTCGCCGACGAGAACCCCGAGGTGACCGTCACCCTGCTCCGCTTCGCCAACGTGCTCGGCAAGGAGATCACGACTCCGATCAGCCGCAACCTGGCTCGCGGGTTGATGCCGTGCATCGCCGGCTTCGACCCGATGATCCAGTTCGTCGCCGAGGAGGACGTCGTCCGCTGTCTCGAGACCGTCGTGCTGCAGTCCATCGGCGGCACTTACAACGTCTCGGGCGACGGAAAGATCCCCGTGAGCGAGATGGCCAGGATCGCCGGTGTCTGGCGGCTTCCCATCTCACCGGTCTTCACCCGTCAGGCGGCGGCACCGCTCATCCGCCTGGGATGGCTCGACCTGCCGAGTGAGCTCGAGAACCTCCTCCGGTACGGTCGCGGTATCGACACGACGAGGCTGAAGGCGGCCGGCTTCGAATTCTCCACGAGCTCGGCAGGAGCCGTCGAGCGTCATGCCGAGGTCATGCGGCTCGGGCGGGCCATCGGCGGTCAGATCGCTCCCTACCGCTACGACGCCGAGGTGGAGGCGTTCTTCAAACACTCGCCCGCCGTGGTGCGCCCCTCCGAGGGTTGAGGCAGCCGGCCGGCGGTGTGACCCGCCGCGGGTCAGAAGGTCAGCGGCTCACTCAGCCACTGGCGCATGTAGCGGTCGCGGCGCTCGGCCCACTCCTCGGTCGTGATGGCATAGCGGACGTGGTCCTCCCACTTGCCGTCGATCTCGAGGTAGCGAAGGGCGATGCCTTCGCCACGCAACCAGAGCTTCTGGGCGACACGCCGGCTCGGGCGGTTCCTCGGGATGATGGAGATCTGCAGGCGGTGCAAGCCGAGATCCTCGAAGGCGAAGCGGAACAGCAGCACGCAACCTTCCGGCACGTACCCACGGCCGGCATGGAGCTGGTCCATCCAGTAACCGACGTAGGCGTTCTGGAACGGCCCCCGCTGCACGGAGGAGAGGTTGACCTCGCCGACAAAGCGCGGCCCGGCGAAGATCCCGAAGGCGAAACCCGTGCCCAGCTGCCGCTCACGCTCCCTCATCGAGCAGCGCGTGATGAAGCTCTGCCGATCCTCCGGCGGATAGGGGGCGTTGTTCGGCCGCGGCTCCCATGGCAGCAGCCACTGGCGACACCTCGTACGCACTTCGTGCCACGCTTCGAAATCCTCTTCGCGCAGCGGTCGCAGCTTGACTCTGCGGCCAACGAGCTCGGTGGAGACGCCCGGGGCGGTCAACTTGGTCATGCCACCCCGCGCGACGGGTCAGGACTCGTCACCTCCCTATCGTGGCAGATCCACACACCGATGCGTACGATGGCCTCGTGGATTCCAGCGGCAACGGCAATCCCGTCATGCCGTTGACGCTGCCGGTGCGCCTCATCGGCCAATGAGCGACCGGACCGGCCCGCCCGGAGAGCCGTCGGCGGCGACAGTCGTCCTCGTCGTCGGCATGCACCGCAGCGGCACGTCCGGGGTAGCGGCCGCCCTCGGCTCACTCGGCCTCGCCCTCCCGCGCGGCGATGACCTCCTCGGGCAGCGGCGAGGCAACGAACAGGGCCACTTCGAGAGCGTCTCGCTCATCGAGGAGTCCGACGCCGTCTTTCACCATCTCGGCGCCGCGTGGGACGATCCTCCGCTCCCCGGGAGCGTCCAAGCCGCCATGAGGGAGCTGGCGCCCCTCGTTCGTCGCGCTGGCGCCACCTTCGGGCGGGCGTTCCCCGACGGCGCCCGGGCTGCCTGCTGGAAGGACCCGCGAACGGCGCTCCTACTGCCCTTCTGGCGGGCGGCCATCGACCGCCCGCTCGCCGCCGTGCTGTGCGTGCGTCATCCTCTCGAAGCGGCATTGTCCCTCGAGCACCGAGACGCCGTGGCGCTGCCGGCGGCGCTGGCACTGTGGGAGCACTACCTGCGGGAGGCCGTCGTCGGTCTCTCCGGCCTACCGGTGCTCGTTTCGGACTACGCCGACGCCATCGCTGAGCCGGCGGCGTGGAACCTGCAGGTCCGCGGCTGGCTCGCTTCCCTCGGCATCACCGCCGATACGGGGGAGCCGGCCGCTTCCGACCCGGCCCTTAACCCTGCCCTGCGGCACTTCCGTGCCGAGGGCGACAGTGCGCTCGTGGCGGCGACACAGGAGCAGCTCTACGAGGAGCTCCGCCAGCTGCGCGGTGCCCACGGCAGCTTCAGCTACGAGCCCGCCAGCAGGGAGTCGCCCTGGACGAGCTACGTGCTCGAGCAGCGTCACGACGCCCTTCGGACGTGGCGAGCCGTCGAGTGGCTCGCCCAGGAGCTGGCCGGCCAGCTCCTGGCGGTGCCTGAGCCTGAAGCCCCCTTGCCCGACACGGTCACTCAGTACTGCATGAACGCAACCGAGGACGAGGGGCGCTATCACGCCTGGTTGGTCGCGCGGGGCGAGTCTCCTGCCGTCTCGACGGACACGGCCGCCGGCATCCTGGCCGCCCCGTCGGCCGCCGCGACGGGCAGCGAGGCCCTCCGGCGGTCCCCGCTGAGAGCCGGCCTGCGACACGCTCTCCTGCGGACGGCCTCGCCCCGCCGGCGTCGCGGCGTGGCGCCGGCGGTGCCGCCAAGCCGGCTCGAACGCCCGACCTTCAGCGTCGTCGTGCCCTGCTACCGGCCGAGGGCCGCCATCTTCGACCGCTGCATCGCTTCGGTCCTCGCCCAGAGCTACTCCAACTGGGAGCTGTGCATCTGCGACGACGGTTCGGACGATCGCGCCCTCACCGACCGTCTCGGCAAGCTGGCCGCAGCCGATCGGCGCATCCTCACCACGACGCGGTCTGGCAACGGTGGCATCTCGGCTGCCACGAACGAGGCCCTCCGCCTCGCCAGCGGCCGCTACGTCGTCTTCCTCGATCATGACGACGAGCTCCACCCGACGGCGCTCGAGCGCATCGCCCGCACCATCTCCGAGCACCCCGAGGCCGACCTCATCTACTCGGACGAGGACAAGATCGACGAGACGGGCCGACGCTTCATGCCGAGCTTCAAGCCGGACTGGTCGCCCGACCTGCTGCTGTCGAACGCCTACATGTGCCACGTGCTCGTCGTTCGGCGCGACCTCGTCGCCCGCCTCGGCGGCTTCCGCTCGGAATTCGACGGCGCTCAGGACTACGACTTGATGCTGCGGGTGAGCGAGGTCACGAGCGCCATCGTTCACATCCCCGAGGTGCTCTACCACTGGCGGATGACAGCGGGATCGGCGAGCGGCGACGCCGCCGCTAAACCGTGGGCCTTCGAGGCCGGCCGCCGCGTGCTGGAGGAGACGGCGCGGCGCCGCGGCATCGACGCCTCCGTCGTCCAGCACCCCGAGGTGCCCGGGAGCTACCACTTCGTGCGCAGGCCGCGGCCCGGTGTGCTCGTGAGCGCCATCATCCCGTTTCGTGACGAGCCGGCTCTGACGGCCGCCTGCTACCGCTCCTTCATCGAGCAGCCCGGCTACGACAACTTCGAGCTCCTGCTGGTGGACAACGACAGTGCTCTCCCGGAGACGCGCGCCCTGCTCGAGGACCTCGCCCGCGACCACCGTGTCCGACTCGTGGAAGCCCCGGGCGCCTTCGACTGGGTGGCCATCAACAACGAGGCGGCCCGCAAAGCACGCGGCGACCTCTTGCTGTTCCTCAACAACGACGTCATGGCGCGCTCGCCGCAGTGGCTCGGCCACATGGTGGCGCAGGCGCAACGGCCGGAGGTCGGTGCCGTCGGCGCCCGCTTGCTCTACCCGGACGGGACCATCCAGCACGCCGGCGTCGTCGTGGGCATCGGCCTGGGGGCGACACACGTCCAGCAGGGGATCACGGGCGACAAGCCGGGTTACCTGTCGCTCACGACGATCACCCGCGACGTCTCGGCCGTCACGGGAGCCTGCCTCATGACGCCGCGGGCGGCCTTCGAGGCCGTCGGAGGTTTCGACGCCAATTTGCCCATCGCCTTCAACGACATCGACTACTGCCTGAAGCTGCGCGAGCGCGGCCTGCTCGTCATCTACACGCCGCTCGCCGAGATGACGCACCACGAGTCGAAGAGCCGGGGCCACAGCGACGACGTCAAGGAGGCGCCGTACTTCCGCAAGCGTTGGCGTACGGTGATGCTGGCGGGAGACCCGTACTACAACAGAAACCTGGGCCGTTTCGACAACAGTTGCCGGCTGCCGGTTG
>JBKQSP010000065.1:0-28405 GCA_052143575.1 Acidimicrobiales bacterium | reverse complement strand
GTCGGCACCCGCAGCGGCTACGATCGTGCGCTGAGGTCCATTCGGCTCTCACATCGTTCGAAGTCTCGTCCGGGTACACCCGCGGTCGCCGAAACGGCGCCGTGCCCGGATCAGCGAAACCGTCGGGTGTATATGAACCGTGGCCGTCGTCACGTTGAAGCTGATGCTCGAGGCGGGGGTCCACTTCGGCCACCAGACACGGCGCTGGAACCCGAAGATGAAGCGCTTCATCTTCGGTGAGCGCAACGGCATCTACATCATCGACCTCAATCAGACGCTGCAACGCGTCAACACCGCCTACGCCTTCGTGCGTGACCTCGTCGCCGGTGGCGGCACGATCATGTTCGTCGGCACGAAGAAGCAGACGCAGGACCCCGTGGCGGAGTTCGCCGTCGCCTGCGGGATGCCGTATGTGAACCAGCGCTGGCTCGGCGGGATGCTCACGAACTTCCAGACCGTCGCCGGCCGTGTCCGCAAGCTGCAGGAGCTCGAGTCGGCGCGTGCCGCCGGCGACTTCGACGCCATGCCGAAGAAGGAAGCCCTGCAGCACCAGCGTGAGCTCGAGAAGCTGGAGCGCAACTTGGGTGGTATCCGCCGCCTGCAGCGCCCGCCGGACGCCATCTTCGTCATCGACACGAAGAAGGAGCACATCGCCGTGACGGAGGCGAACAAGCTTCGGATGCCCGTGGTGGCCGTCGTCGACACGAACTGTGACCCCGACGTCATCGACTACGTCATCCCGGGCAACGACGACGCCATCAGGGCAGGTCGCCTGATGTGCCGGGTGATCGCTGACGCCGTCGCCGAGGGTCGCTTCATCGCCTCGCGGCGGGCGCTCGTGGAGTCGGGAGGGCCTCGCATCGGCGATTCGGTGCCGGCTGGTCCGATGCCGGGCGCTGTGGCCGAAACCCCCTCCGCCGTCGCGGACGCCGGTGCTGGCACGGGCGCCGAAATCCCCTCTGTTGTCGCAGACGCCGGTGCTGGCACCGACGCCGAAGCCGACGCCGGTGCCACATTGGCGCCCGCGGCCGCGTCGGCTCCGGCTGCCGAAGCGGCTGTTGCCGAGGCTCCGCCGGCTCCAGTCGCAGCTCCTCCGGCTCCGGTTGCTGCTGCGCCGGCCGGTGCTGAGGTGGAGGCGGAAACACCGGTGGGAGAGGCTGCGGCGCCGGCGGCCCCGGCGGTTGATGCCGAGGGGAACGCCGGCGGCAGCGGGCTTGACGGGGACGGGAGCCCGACTGAAGTTGCTGAGACAGACACGTTGACGGAGGGTTGAAGTCGGATGGCATCGTTTTCTGCGAAGGAAGTGGCCGAGCTGCGCAAGCGCACGGGTGCCGGCATCCTCGACTGTCGTGAGGCACTGCAGGAGTGCGACGGCGACCTCGAGAAGGCCGAGCAGTGGCTGCGTGAGAACGGCAAGATCAGCGCCCGCAAGCGAGAGGACCGCGAACGGGCCGAAGGGGCCGTCGCCGTCGTCGTCGAAGGACGCGTCGGTGCCATCGTGGCGCTCGAGTGCGAGACGGATTTCGTGGCCAAGTCCGCAGAGTTCGTCCAGCTCGTCGACGTGCTCGCCGCCGAGCTGGCCGCCGGCGGGGAGGCAGCCCTCGAGGCCCAACGTGAGCGCGTGGAGACCCTCGCCGTCACACTGAAGGAGAACATCGCCATCGGGCGGTCGCGGCGGTTCGAAGCGCCGGAAGGCGCAGCGATCGGCAGCTACTTGCATATCCAGAACGGTCGCGGCGTCAACGCCGTCCTCGTCGAGCTCGTCGGTGGCACACAGGGACTTGCCCACGACATCGCCGTGCACGTCGCCTTCACGCGCCCCGAGTACCTCCGCCGCGAGGACGTCCCAGAGGACATCGTGGCGGCTGAGCGTCATACCGTCGAGGCAATCGCCCGCAACGAGGGCAAGCCGGAGGCCGCCTTGCCGAAGATCATCGAGGGGCGCCTCAACGGCTGGTTCAAGGAGCGCTGCCTGCTCGAGCAGCCGTACGTGCGCGACGAGAAGCAGACCATCGCCGATCTCCTGCGCGCCCACGGCGGCGCCGAGCTCAATCGCTTCGCCCAGGTCGTCGTCGGCGCCTGACATGTCCGACGCGCCCAGCCTCCACCTGAACGGGGGACCCGTGTCCCCGAGGTGGCGGCGTGTCGTGCTGAAGCTCTCCGGTGAGGCGCTCGCCAGCGCAGCCTCGGACGAGACGATCGACGCCGCCACGGTCGGCCGGCTCGCCCGCGAGATCGCCGCCGCCCGGGCAGAATTCGAGGTCGAGATGGCCGTCGTCGTGGGTGGCGGCAACATCTGGCGCGGCACGACGGGGGCCGGGGAGGGGATGGACCGGGCGACTTCCGACACGATGGGCATGCTGGCGACGGTGATCAACGCCCTCGCCCTGCAGGACGCCATCGAGCGCGAGGGCCAGCCCACCCGCGTCCTCTCGGCCGTCCACATGGCAGAGGTCTGCGAGCCCTACATTCGGCGCCGAGCGATCCGCCACCTGGAGAAGGGACGGGTCGTCATCCTGGCGGCCGGTATGGGCAGCCCCTATTTCACGACCGACACGCCGGCAGCCCTGCGGGCTGCCGAGATCGAGGCGGACGCCATCATGAAGGGCACGCACTCAGGTGTCGACGGTGTCTACAGCGCCGACCCGCGCCTCGACGCCGACGCCGTGAGGTACGAGGAGATCGGCTTCATGGAGGTCGTTTCCCGTGATCTGAGGGTCATGGATCTCACGGCCATCACGTTCTGCCGCGACAACTCCATCCCGATCCTCGTGTTCGACATCATGCAGCCGGGCAACATCCGGGCAGCCCTTGCGGGCGAGCAGATAGGTACGCTGATCTCGTGACCAGTGAGGCGGACGAGCTCATCCACGCGGCCCTCGAGGAGTGTGGCGAGAAGATGCGAAAGGCGGTCGACCACGCCAAGGTCGACTTCGCCACGGTTCGAACCGGGCGTGCAGCCCCGGCGCTCATCGAGAAGCTGCGCGTCGACTACTACGGGACCGAGACGCCCCTGCAGCAGCTCGCCGGCTTCAGCGTGCCCGAGCCGCGCATCCTGGTCGTCTCACCCTATGACAAGGGTGCCCTCAAGGCCATCGAGAAGGCAATTGCCGCCTCGGACCTCGGCATCAACCCGTCGAACGACGGGACGGTGATCCGGCTGGTGTTTCCTGAGCTCACGACGGAGCGGCGCAAGGAGCTCGTAAAGGTCGTGCGCCACCGTGCCGAGGAGGCCCGCGTCGCTGTTCGCAACGTCCGCCGCGCCACCCGTCACGAGCTCGACGCTCTCGAGAAGGCGGGGGACGTCTCCTCGGACGAGGTCGAAAGGGCGGAGAAGGACCTCGAAAAGGTGACCCATGAGATGATCGCCGAGATCGAGCGCTTGCTTGCAACCAAGGAGAAGGAGCTGCTCGAGCTCTGAGCGCTCACCTTGGCGGGCGTCGTGAGGGAGTCGACATTTTGGAAGATCGAGACGAACGTCCCGAGGCGCACACCATCGATCCGGGCGACGGTCGCGAGGCTCACGCCCTCGATGATGCGGCGGTCGAGGGCCCACCAGCAGGCAGCGGCGATGCGGCGGTTGCCGGCGCCGCCAGCCGGCGACCCCTGCACGCCCGCGCTCGAATCGAAGGGGTGGAAGCGGGCGTCGCCGCCGGGCTCGTTCCCGCCGTTGTCGAGCCTGACGACGCCGACATCCCCGAGTGGTCGAGCGAGCCGTCGCCCTCGTCGGTGCCGGCGCCAGACGATGCAAGCCAGCTAGACGGTCGCGACGGCGAGGCCGCCGCAGTCCAGCCGGCGTCGCCGGTCCTGCCGCCGGTGCTGCCCGACTGGCGAGACCCGCCGACGCGAGAGGTTCCCCGCATCCTGCTCGATCAGTCTGCCGATCCCAACCCGTCCTACCCGGGACCGGTGTGGCGAGAAGTCGAGGCCGACTGGGACGACGACGACCTCACCTTTGCCGAGATCGTGCACGAAGGCAGCTCCGTCGCCGACCATGGGCTCGGCGTGGACGAGCCGGATCCGTTCGCCTTCGACTTCACGGTCGAGCCGACTGGCAGCGGCGCGCAACGGGTCGAGCAACCGCCGGAGCCCGAGGAAGCACCGAGCACGCCGTCGCGAGGCGCCGAGCCGTACGAACCGGCGGGAGACGAGGGATCCGGGCCACTTCTCGAGCCGCACGACGGCCCAACCGAGGTGACCGGCGCAGTCGCCAAGGCGGGGGCGGCTCGCCACGGTGGCCGGGGCACGCATCGCGCCCGGGTCACCTTCGCCGGTCGCGGGCGCCACGACAAGGCGACGGTCTCCGTCACGACGGCGGCGAGCACAGGGGTACCGAGCTTCCCGCGGCACACCGCCGTGGCGCCGCCTCCATCGTCCTCCAAGCGCAATCCCGTCGTCGCCACCGTGACGGGGCTTGCCGTCGGCATCGCCGTCCTGCTCATCTTCCTGGCCGGCCCGGTCGCCGTGCTGGCTCTCGTCACGGTCGTGCTCGTCGTGGCGGCGGCGGAGTGCTACCAGTCCCTGCGCCGTGCCCGTTACCGGCCGGCCGTCCTGGTCGGGCTACTCGGCGTCGCCGGGGTTGCCGTCGCCGGCTACGAGAAGGGCACCGAAGCCGATCTCATCGGCGGTGCCGCCGTCGTGATCGCCGCCTTGTGCTGGTACCTCTTCGGCATCACGCGCCGCTCGCCTGTCGCCAACTTCGCGGCGACGGTCATGGTGTGGGCGTGGGTCGGGCTCATGGGGGGTTTTGCCACGTTGTTGATCGCTCCGCGAACCTTCCCTCACCGTCACGGGCTCGCCTACCTGCTCGGAGCCATCGTGGCAACCGTCGCCTATGACGTCGGCGGCTACGCCTTCGGCAGTTGGGTCGGGAGCCGTCGCCTGGCGCCTTCGATCAGCCCGAACAAGACGGTGGAGGGTTTGCTTGGAGGCTGTTTCACCGCCGTCGCCATCTCCGTGGCGATCGTGGGCCACATGCATCCGTGGACCATCCCTCACGCCCTCGAGCTCGGTCTCGTCGTCGCCGTCTTCGCTCCGCTCGGTGACCTGGCGGAATCCATGATCAAGCGCGACGTCGGCGTGAAGGACATGGGGACGTTGCTACCTGCCCACGGGGGCCTCCTCGATCGCATCGACGCCTTGCTCTTCGTCCTGCCGGCGACCTACTGCCTCGTCCGGCTCTTCCACGGCTGATCGGCACATGACCGCCACCCGCATCGTCATCGCCGGCTCGACGGGCTCGATCGGAACCCAGACTCTTGACGTCATTGCCGCCGCCCCCGATCGTTTCGAGGTGGCGGCGCTCGGGAGCGGTTCGTCGGTCGTCGCGCTGGCGGAGCAGGCACGGCGCTGGCACCCGCCGGTCGTGGCGATCGCCGACGCGTCGCTCGCCGGCGATCTCGAGGCGTTGCTCCCCGCCGGCACCGAGGTGCGGGCCGGCGCCGGCGCCCTCGCCTCCCTGGCCGAGGTCGGTGACGTCGTGCTGAACGCCGTCGTGGGTTTCGCGGGCTTGGATGTGACCGTGGCTGCGCTCGTGGCCAAGCGGCGCCTCGCGCTGGCGAACAAGGAGTCCCTCGTGGCCGGCGCCCCGGTCGTACAGGCGGCCTGGAAGACACCTGGGGCCGAGCTGATCCCGGTCGACTCGGAGCACTGCGCCATTCACCAGTGCCTGCGGAGCGCCTCGGGCGAGGTGGCCCGCGTCGTGTTGACGGCCAGCGGCGGCCCGTTTCGGGGCCGGACCCTCGAGCAGCTGGCGACGGTCACGGTCACCGAGGCGCTCGCCCATCCCACCTGGAAGATGGGGCCGAAGATCACGGTGGACTCCTCCACGCTCATGAACAAGGGTCTCGAGGTGCTCGAGGCGCATGAGCTTTTCGGCCTCTCCTATGACCAGATCGACGTCGTCATCCATCCGCAGTCGATCGTGCACTCGATGGTCGAGTTCAGCGACGGGGCGACGCTCGCCCAGCTCTCCAACCCCGACATGCGCCTGCCGATCGGTTATGCCCTCGGCTACCCCTCCCGCCTCGGCGTCGCTTATGGGTCGCTGGACTGGACGCGGTCGAGCCGCCTCGATTTCGAGGCTCCCGACGGCGAGACGTTCCGCTGCCTCGGTCTCGCCTACGCCGCCGGGCGGGCGGGCGACAGCGCTCCTGCCTGCCTGAACGCCGCCAACGAGGTCGCCGTCGCCGCCTTCTTGGACGGGCGCCTGTCGTGGGGCGGCATCGCCGAAGTCGTGGCTGACACCCTCGAGGCCCACAACTCGACCAAGCTGGTGAGCGTGCAGGACGTTTTGGCGGTCGATGACGAAGCGCGATCGGTCGCCCGGAGAGCCGTCGATCGGCGGGAGCGGGCCGCTTGAGCGACACGGGCAGCCCCGGCGGCCCGACGAGCGGCCCACAGACTTCGAACCTCCTGCTGGCGCTCGGCAAGCTCCTACTCGTCGTCCTCGCCTTCGTGGTGGTGGCGGTCGCCTTCCACGCCACCGGGGTGCTGGTCGTCGTGCTGGCGATCGTCGCCATGGTCATGTTGCACGAGCTCGGCCACTTCGCCACGGCGAAATGGAGCGGCATGAAGGTCACCGAGTACTTCTTCGGGTTCGGCCCTCGCCTGTGGGCTGTCGTACGGGGTGAGACGACCTACGGCGTGAAGGCGCTGCCCGCCGGCGGCTACGTGAAGATCGTCGGCATGACGATGCTCGAAGAGGTCGCCGAGGAGGATGAGCCGCGCAGCTACCGGCAGGCGAGCTTCCCGCGACGCGTGCTCGTCGCCGGCGCCGGCTCGCTCGTGCACCTGCTTCTGGCCTTCGTCCTGCTCTGGTCGGTCTTTACCTTCCTCGGGACCCCGGTTCCGAGCGCTCCGACGGTCTCGAGTCTCTTCCTCGTCGACAACCACCGGAGCCCCGCAGCTGTCGCCGGTATCGAGCCGGGCGATGTCTTCGTCTCCGTGAACGGACACCCGACTGGGACCTTTGCCGCCCTCACGGCCATCGTCTCGAAGAGCGCCGGCAAGCCGCTCGAGGTCGTCGTCCGGCGCCAGGGGCACCTCACCCACCTGGTCGTCACGCCCGCCTCCCACACCACCAAGACCTGCTCGGGTGGTGTTGTCCATGCGAAGACGAGCGGCGAGATCGGTGTCGACCTGCTCGTGACGAAGCAGGTCACCTACGGTCCGTTCGACTCGATCGCCCGCTCGGGAAGCGACTTCGGGTCGCTCGTCAGCGCCACGTTCTCCGGCCTCGGCAGCTTCTTCTCCTTGAGCGGCCTGCGGTCCTTCGGCCACCAAGTCGCCACCGCTGGTAGTGGAACGACGGCTCCGAGCAAGGCGTGCGCCGCCGCCGGCGCCTCCTCGGGTTCCGGTGGAGGTTCGTCGCAGGGTCAGATCGTCTCGATCCTCGGTGCCGTGCAGCTCGGCTCGCAGCTCTACGGCCTCGGCATCTCGTCGCTCTTCGTGTTCCTGGCCTTCATCAACCTGTTCATCGGCATCGTCAACCTCCTCCCGATGCTGCCGCTCGACGGCGGGCACGTCGCCATCGCCGTCTATGAGCGCCTCCGCTCGCGCAAGGGGCGGCCGTACCACGCCGATGTCGCCAAGTTGTTGCCCTTCGCCTACGTCTTCCTGGCCTTCATCGTCATCGTCGGCATCGGGGCGCTCTACTCGAACATCCTGCAACCGGTACACCTCACCGGCGGTTAGCGGCAGCCGGGAGGGTGCCTCCGGAAAGGGGGGCGCCTGCCGGTAATCTCGTCGCATGGCACGCCCTGCGGTTGCGACCTCGGAACGCCGCAAGACACGTCAGATCCACGTCGGCAACGTCGCCGTCGGCGGTGACGCCCCCATCACGGTGCAGTCGATGACGATCACGAAGACGGCCGACGTGGACGGCACCCTCGCCCAGGTGTACGCCCTGGCGGCGGCAGGCGCCGACATCGTGCGGTGCACCTGCAACGAGCAAGCGGCTGCGGAGGGCCTCGCCAGAATTGTCCCGCGGTCGCCCGTCCCGATCGTGGCCGACGTGCATTTCCACCACGAGATGGCGCTGGCCGCCCTCGAAGCCGGCGTGCACGGGCTCCGCCTCAACCCCGGCAACCTTCGCAAGCCCGAGGAGATCAAGCAGATCGCCGCCGAGGCGCGCGACCGTGGCGTGCCCATCCGCATCGGAGTGAACGCCGGATCGCTCCACCCCGAGCTGTACAAGCGCTTCGGGGGGGCGACGCCGGAGGCGCTCGTGGAGTCAGCCCGCATGGAGCTCGCCTACTTTGAAGAGGTCGATTTCCACGACGTCAAGATCTCGGTGAAGGCCTCGAACGTGCCGCTCATGATCGAGTCCTATCGTCTCGCCTCAGCGACCTTCGACCACCCGCTCCACCTCGGCGTCACCGAAGCCGGGCCACCGCCGGCCGGATTGCTGAAAGCCACCGCCGGCATCGCCACGCTGCTCGCAGAGGGGATCGGGGACACGATCCGCTACTCGCTCACGGCTGACCCGGTCGAGGAGGCCCGTGCCGGCCGCCAGCTGCTCGAGGCGCTCGGTCTGCGGGAGCGCAAAGGGCTCGACCTCATCGCCTGCCCGTCCTGCGGCCGCGCAGAGATCGACGTCATCGGCGTCGCCAAGGCGGCGCAGGCTGCCCTCGAGAACCGCAACCTTCCCATTCAGGTGGCCGTCATGGGTTGTGTCGTGAACGGCCCCGGCGAAGCCCGCGAAGCAGATCTCGGCATCGCCGCCGGGCGCAAGCGCGGCCACCTCTTCATCAAGGGCCAGATCGTGCGAGTCGTGCCCGAGGACCAGATGGTGGAAGCGCTCGTGGAAGAAGCGGAGCGACTCGTGGCCGAGGGCATCGAGGCCCGTTTGGCGGCTGCAGACTCAGGGGCGGCCGCCGAGGCGGAGGCCGACCGCCAAGCGCTCGTGGCCGAGCAAGGCGACGACGTCAACTCGAGCGAGGTCCGAGTCGACATCATCCGAAAGACCATCGAGCACGAGCGGGGCGCCAGCCCGAAGGCCGACGGCTGACCCCCGGGCGGGCACCCCGTCCGAGTCACCAACACCCCTGCGAGCGAATGGGACCCGGCGTGGAAACAGCCGTCAGCGAGCCATGACACTTCGCGAGTCCTGGGACTCTCATGCCGACGAATGGATCCGCTGGGTCCGCACGCCCGGCCACGACTCCTACGACCAGTTCCACGGTCGCCGCTTTCTCGAGCTCGTGCCGCCACCGGGTCGCCTCACCGTCGACATCGGCGGGGGGGAGGGTCGCCTCGGACGCGATTTGACGAGGCTCGGCCACCGCGTCGTCATGTTCGACGGCTCGCCGTCGCTGGCGCGTGCCTGCGCCAGCCATGAGCTACCCCTCGCCGTCTGCGTGGCGGACGCCTCCTTCACGCCGGCTCGCTCGGCCTGCACGGATCTCGTCGTTGCCTTCATGTCGCTGCACGACGTCGACGAGCTCGACGCCACCGTGGCCGAGATCGCTCGGCTCCTCGTCCCTGGCGGGAGCCTCTGCATGGCCATCGTCCACCCGCTGAACTCGGCTGGCAGCTTCGAGGGAGAGCACGATGATGCCGATGCGCCCTTCGTCGTGCGCGGCTCGTACCTGACGCCGTTTCGCTACCACGACGAGATCGAGCGCGACGGTCTCACGATGACCTTCCACAGCATCCACCGCCCGCTCGGGAGTTACACGAAGGTGCTGCAGTCTTCCGGTTTCGTCATCGAGGTGATGCAGGAGGTGAGCGACGAGAGCGAGGCCAACCGCTGGCGGCGCCTCCCGATGTTCCTGGATCTTCGGGCTCGGCGGTTGTGACGGCAGCTCGCCGACAACGGCCGGGCGGCCGTGACAGACTCGCCACATGGCCCCCGACGACGTGAGCGGCGCCGTGCCCTTGTCTCCTATCAGCCCGCTACGCGAGGGCGAGGTCGACGCCTTCTTCGACGTCGACGCCGGCGCTTTCGGCGCTCGCATGTCGAAGGGTTTCGAGGATCTCATCCGCAACGCCATGAGACTCGACCGCGTGGCGGCCAGCCGAGACGACGGGGAGCTCGTGGGCACGGCGGCCTCGGAAGGCACGGTGATGACGGTTCCGGGCCTCGTCCGCTTGCCGACGGCAATGGTCGTCGCCGTCGCCGTCCTGCCCTCTCACCGCCGCCAGGGCCGCCTGCGGTCGCTCATGCGCTACCAGCTGGACGACTTACGCGCCCGGGGCGAGATCGCCGCCGCTCTCTATGCGAGCGAAGGTGGCATCTACGGCCGCTTCGGCTACGGCCAGGCGACCTTTGGATCGTCCTACACGGTGGACAAACGCCTTGCCCGACTCGCCCTTCCCGTGTCCGAGTTTGCCTCCGGGAGGGTTCGGCTCATCGGACGCCAGGAGGCGGTGGAGGCCTTCCCAGCCGTTTACGCCGAGTACGCCCCGACTCGCGCCGGCGAGCTCGACCGGACGGAGATCGATTACACCTCTGCCCTCGGCGAGCCCGGAGGAGACGATCTCAGCCGGCGCTTCTATGCCGTCTACGAGGAGAACAAGCGTGTCGACGGCTATGTCTCCTATGAGGTCGTACCCGTGCACCCTCCCGCTCACCACCCTCGCCGTCTCGTCGTTCACGAGTTGTGCGCCGTCACCTCGAGCGCCTACGTGGCCGTCTGGGACTTCGTCCTCGGTGTCGATCTCACCATCGAGCTCGTGGCGGCTGGACGACCGGTCGATGAGCCGATCAAGTGGTTGCTCGTCGAGCCGCGCCAGCTCCGCTGCACCTACTCCGGAGACCGATCCTGGCTGCGGCTCGTCGACGTCGGGAGATGCCTGGCCGGTCGGCGGTATGGGGTCGCCGGCGATCTCGTGCTCGGCGTGCACGACCACTTCTGCCCGTGGAACTCCGCCCGCTACCGTCTCGTCGTCAGCGACGACTGGGAAGCGGCCGAAGTTTCCCGGACCGACGCCGAACCGGACGTGGAGCTCGACGCCTCCACGTTGGCAAGCATCTACTTGGGCGGTGTCTCGGCCCAGGCGCTCGCCGAGGTGGGGCGCATCCGACAGGTGTCTGTCGGCTCGGTGCCCCGCATGAGCCGGATGTTCGGCAACGACCGCCCCCCCTACTGCCTGACGCCCTTCTGACGGCCCGCCTGAGAGGGCCGGCGGCAACCCGTCATCGGCAGAGCGCTGCAGTCGCTAGTGCCTGATCAGCATCAGGAGGCGCCCAGGCGCCGGCAGAATTTCAGTGCGGCGACTGCTGACTCGAGGCGCGCAGGCGACGCAAGACGAAGAGAACGAACTGCAGGAGGCTCGCCACCAGGAACGCACCGCCGATCACGACGAGCACGGGATGGCGAAGGTGCCCCGAGTTCCAGCCCACCAGGAGCACGATGGCGCCGACGAAAGCTGAGAGTGAGATCCCAGCGGTCCTGGCGCGCTCGCCTGCGTCGGCGGACCGCACAAGGGCGTCGCGCCACTGTTGTCGTGTGTAGGCCACTGAAGGGACCGTAGCCCCACCGCCGATCGTCCGGCGCCGGAGGGGTCGCCCGCCCGAGTCCGCCAGCGCTTACACACCGGCCGCCGTCGGGAGATCCGGATCGGTCGCAGCGTGGGCGGGTGTGGGCTCCCCGGCGTGCGCCGGGAGATCGGGCAGGGCCGTGAGGGCGGCAAGCGCGAGCTGCTCGACCTTGCGCGGCTCCCCCAGGCGCCCGAGCTGGATGAGCTGGGCCGGTTGGGGAAGGGGGTCGCTCGCCCGCAGCATCATCTCGGCGAGGTGAGGATGGCACGTGAGCACCACGATCTGGTGGGTCGTGGCGCACTCGGCCAGCTCGGTCGCCACGGCGCGAGCGCGCACCGGGTCGAAGTTCACGAGCACGTCATCGAGCACGATCGGCAGCGACACGGAGCGCTCGGCGAACGAGTCTGCGAGCCCGAGGCGCAGGCAGAGGTAGAGCTGTTCCAGCGTTCCCCGACTCAGGCTCTGGGCGTCAATCATCTCGCCGGTGGCTGAGAGCACCCGCAGGCTCTGGCGTCCGTCGATGCCGGAGTCGGCCAGCAGCCCCACGTAGCGGCCGCCCGTCACACGCTCGAAGTGGGCAGCCGCCCGGGCGACGACGGCCGGTTGGCGCTCGCGCTCGTGCTGGGCGAGCGTCCGCTGCAGCAAGGCGCGCGCCGTGCCCAGCACGAGGTAGCGGTGGAGCGCGTCGTCAAGTGTCACTTCGAGGCTCTCCCGCCGTCGCTCGAGGTCGGCGATGTGATCCGAGGCGGCCAGCCGCCCCATGTCCTCGGCGAGCGACTGGTGGCGGCGAACGGCCTCCTCCTCCCTCGTGCGGAGCTCTTCGGTCGCCGAAGCGAGCTCATCGCGCTCGCTCACCCACAAGAGAACGTCACCGGTCGCCAGCCGCGAGCGCATCCGTTCCGCCGACTTGCCGTCGCCGAGCGCACTCTCGAGGGCGCCTTCGGCCGAGGCGCGGTCCCGTTCGAGGGCGGACCGGTTGGCCTCGAGGGCCGTCGCCTCCTCGAGCAGGTGCACGAGCTGGGCGAGCGTCGCCTCGATGTCGGCGGCGGCGAGGCCGGCTCCGGACTGCGGGGAGGCGACACCGAGGGCGGCGAGGTCGAGCGACGAGAAGAGCCGCCTGCACCGAAGGGAGAACGAGGTGACGGACGCTTCGAGCTCCCGCAGAGCGCCCTCGATGCGGCCGAGAGCCTCCACCTGCTCGCGAATCTCGGCCAGTTCGGCGATCGCCTCCAGAGTGGAGTCGGGTTGCGCCGTCGGGGCAAAGCCGTGGGCGGCGCACCAGGACTCATAGGCGGCCTGCTCAGTTGCGAGCGCCCGGAACGCCATACCGACGTCGCCGGCGGCAGCGGCACGCCGCGACTCCGCTCTCGTTCGCTCAGCGAGACGGTCGTCCGTCTGGCGCCGACGCTCCAATTGCCGCTGCAGCACGGCGGCGCAGCGATCGATGTCGACCCGCGAGGGGGGCAGGGGGAGACCGAGCTGCTGGGACAGCTTGGCGACGTCGACGAGGCTGCGTTCGAGGAGGGCCTGCCGGGCGGTTGCCGCCCGCCAGGCGACAGTCAGCGACGCTGTATCGTCCGCCGTCCGAGCCCTCGCCGTGGCGGAGCGGCCCCGTCGGCCCACGGCGGAGAGAAGGCCGCAGGCGGCGAGGAGAAGGAGGCCGACGAGAGCGATCACGGCGGCCGGGCCTGCGTGATGGCCTGCGAAGAGGGCGAGGGCGACGGCGCACACCACGAGGCCGGCCACGAGCAGCGTGACCAGGGCAGGGCGAGCGGGATCGTGCGCCGATAGCGGCGCCGACAGGCTGGCGGTGCTCGCCCGTTCGTCGGCGAGTACCTCCAGCTGCAGGCGCTCGGCCTCGGCGAGCCGGTCACGCAGCTCTGAGACGATGCTCTGCCGCTTCTCCAACTCGATGCGCTCTGGCACGACGTCGTTCAGCTCGTCTTCGGACGGCACCGCTGCCAGCAAACTCTCTGCCTGCGCGAGCACCGCCTCGGCCGAGGCGAGGGCCACGCGCCGTGTCGTCAACCGGTCACGGGCCGCACGAGCGCCCTCGGCCAACAGCTCGGGTGCAGATGCCTCGACCGCCCGCTCCCGAGTCCAATTCGGTCCCATGCGGGCCAAGCGCCGTTCGAGGGAGCTCTCGAGCGCGGCGCGTGACTTCAACAGCTCTTCCAGCTTCTCGACACGCTCGAAATGACCGGAGCGCTCCGCTGCCAGCTCGCGCACGGCAGCTGCCCGGGCGATCACGCCGGCCGTCTGGCCTACGGGTGGCAGAGCCGCCACCGCCGCCCGAGCGGCTTGGGCGAGGCGATAGTGACGCCAGCAGCTTTCGAGCAGCTGCAGTTCACGTCCGCGGTCGGTCAGGTCCTTGAGCTGCACCCGCATCGTCTCCAGCTCTTGGTCGAGGCGCGATGCCTCCCGCTGGAGAGCCTCATAGCGACCCGCCTCCTGGCGAGCGACCGCCAGCTCCGCCCGCACGCCCTCCAGGGCGGCGGCCAGGCGGTTGGCCATGGCGTCCTCCCGGCGAGGCCGGGCGAGCTCGTCGCGAGCCTCTCCGAGATGCCTCATCGCCTTCGTCGCTGACCTGCGCTGTCCGAAGATGCTGGCGGTGAACAGCAGCTCTCGCACCTCGTCGCTCTCGAGGTTCTTCATCTGGCCGAGATCGTTGAGCCCTACGGCGAAGACGGCCTCGAACAGGGAGGCGCTCGCGCCGGCGAGCGCTCGCGAGAGACTTCGCTCATCCCCGTCGGAACCATCGGGTAGGCGTACGGAGAGGCCGCGCTGGGCGCCGGCGTACCGCTCCACGACCCATCGGCCGCCGGCGTCGTCGACGAAACCCACACGCCCGCCATGTCGCCCGCCGCGGACCGGAGAGCGGAACCTCGAATTGTCCTTTCTCGTGGGAAAGCCGAACAGGACGCCCGTCAGGAAGTCGAAGAGGGTGGACTTCCCAGCCTCGTTGGGTCCGAGCACGACGACGAGGCCGGCCCCGATCTCGTCCACACCGAAATCGGCAAGCGCTCCGAAGCCATCGATGTGAAAGGAGGCGAGCCGCATCTCAGCGGACTGCCCCGGCGAGGTTCTCGCCCGCCCCGAGCTCGTCGAGGGCAGCCACGAGACCTGCGGCAAGCAGGTCACGGGCCGAGATGTCCGATGCCAAGGCGCGAGCCCGCAACGACTTGGGCAACGTCGCCACGACATCGTCGAGCAGCCCGAGGGGAAGCCCGGCCTCCAGTCCGGGCACCAAGGTGGGGGTGGCGCACGCCGCTGCCAGCTCTTCTGCCAGGCTGATCAGGTCAGCTGCGAAGTCCGAGCCCCCTCTCAGCTCCTCGATGTCGATGAGCGGGAGGCTGTCGTCGTCGATGCGATCCCACCACAGCCACGGGGCGACCGGTCTGAAGTCATCTCGCAGCGAGGCGAGCAACTCAGCGACAGTGTCGCCGCCTTGCAGGAGAACATGAGCGTCGCTGCGACCCGTGAGGCGAGCCCGCAGGACGATCGAGCGCCGGCCGGCACGCCCGAGTTCCTCCGCGGCGGCTTCGACGAGGGCGTCGTGAACGGCGTCGAGCGACGGCAGCGATGCCACCTCCACCTCGACGCTGGCGTAGCGGATGCGGTCGCAGGCGACGAACCCCACGCCGGCGACGCGTCCGCCGCTGACTTCGACCACGACGGCGCCCTTTTCTCCTCGTTCGCTCGTTTGCGGACCGCGCCCCTGCAGGTTCCCGGGGTACACGACCCACGGCTCCTCCGCGAAGGGGCGGCCGCTCAAGGTGCTGCGCGTGTGGACATGCCCGAGCGCCCAATAGTCGAGACCGACGCGTCGCAGCTCGTCGAGCGAGCAGGGGCTGTAGTTCTCGTGCCCGTCGGCGGCGCCGCTGACATTGCAGTGGAGCAGACCGATCTGAACGCCGGCACCGGCCGGCGGCGCGAAGCGCACGGCGAGGTTGTCGCGTACGTCGCGTCGCCCGTAGGAGATCCCCTGGATGACGGCGATCTGACGACCGTCGCGGTGCACGTGGACGGCTGAGACGCTCTCGGGGCCGAAGATCGTCACGAGCTCCGGCCAGGTGGCGACCGCCGACCAACCGGAGTCGACTGGGTCGTGGTTGCCGTGGACGACGAACGTGGCGATGCCAGCACTCGAGAGCCGGGCGAGACCGTCACGGAATCGCAGCTGGGCGCGGATGCCGCGCTCCGCTCCGTCGTAGACGTCGCCGGCGATGAGAAGGAAGGCGGCCTGTCGCTCCAAGCAGAGGCTCACGAGGTTGTCGAAGGCCTGCAGGGACGCATCGCGCAGCGCCTCCCCAACCGCGGGGGCCGTCTCCCCGATGCCGTAGAAGGGAGTGTCGAGATGCAGGTCAGCGGCGTGCACGAAACAGAAATCGCCGCCTGGGTCCTCGGGTGGAGACACGACGATCACGATACGACGAGGGTGTGTCAAAGCCGGGGATGCTCGCACTGCCCGGCCTGGCTACGGTGGCGCCGAGAACGAGGAGAGGGGTCCATGGAGAGCCACACCGGCGGTGACGCCGTCAGCGACGTGCTCGAGCTAGCCGGCGTCGAGGTCGCCTTCGGCATCCCGAGCGTGCACAACCTGCCCATCTACGACTCGATCCGCCGCCGAGGCCGCCTTCGCATGATCACGGTCCGCCACGAGCAGGCAGCGGCCGGAGCGGCCGACGCATACGCCCGCGTGACGGGGAGGCTCGGAGTCTGCATCACCTCCACGGGCCCAGGCGCCGCCAACGCCATGGGCGGTCTCTTGGAGGCATTCGTGTCCGGTTCGCCCGTCCTGCACCTGACGGGACAGATCGAGACGAAGTACCTCGACGCCGGCAGGGGCTTCATACACGAGGTCCCGGACCAGCCGGCCATGCTGGCCTCGCTCTGCAAGGGGGTGCGCCGGGCGGAAGCGGCCGACGACATCAGCGACGAGGTCGCCCTGGCCATCGCGGCGGCGCTCTCGGCGCCGCGAGGGCCGGTCAGCGTGGAGCTCCCCATCGACTTGCAGTACGCCGAGGCGACGCCGGCCGACCGAGGGCGCCTCGGCCGCCTGCTCGCCCCCATCGAGCCGGTCGGCCCGGAACCGGCCCGGATGGAAGCCGCCGTCGATCTCGTGCTGTCGTCTCACCGTCCGCTCGTGTGGGCAGGCGGGGGTGCGGTGGCCGCCGGTGCCGAAGCCGAAGTGACGAGCCTGGTGCGGCGCCTCGGCGCCGGCCTCATCACGAGCCCGAACGGCCGCGGCGTCATGGGCGAGGACGACCCTGCCTGCATCGGCAACCTCCCCTGGGATCCGGACGTGCGGGAGCTGTGCCGCCGATCCGACCTCCTCGTCGCCGTCGGGACTCGCTACCAGGGCACGAATACGGAGAACTGGAACATGCAGCTGCCGGCGGCCATCCTGCAGATCGACGTCGTGCCGGAGCGGCCGGGGCGCAACTATGAGCCGACGATCGTTCTCGCCGGCGATGCCAAGGCAACCCTGAGGGCGCTGCTGGCCGCCTTGGCGGAGGACGGAACCGTCGCACGCAGCGAGGAAGGATGGGCCGAGGAGGTGGCCGAGACGGCGGCGGCCGCGCGCTCGCGGCTGCGGCACGTCGTCGGCCCACAGGAGGGGTTGCTCGACGAGCTCTCGAGCGCCATCTCGCCGGAGACGGTGGTCGTCAAGGACAGCACCATCCCGGCCTATACGTGGGGCAACCGCCTCCTCCCCGTGTCGCGGTCGCGGCGGGCCATCATGCCGAACGGCTTCGCCATCGGCCTCGGCCTCGCCCACGCCTTGGGGGCCGCCGCCGGCGGATCGAGCAGTCACCCCGCCGAGCCTGTCGTCCTCATGGCCGGCGACGGCGGCTTCATGCTGAGCGCACCCGAGCTGGCGACTCTGGCGGTCGAGCAGCTCCCCGTCGTCGTGCTCGTGTTCTGTGACGGCGGCTACGGCATCTTGCGCAACATCCAGGACAAGCAGTACGGAGAGGGCGAGGGACGTATCGGCGTGGAGCTCGGCTCGCCCGACTTCGTGGCGCTCGCCGGCGCCCTCGGCGTCGCAGGCACCCGGGTGGCCACGACGGCCGAGTTCGGAAAGGCCGTGCGCCACGGACTCGCCAGCGCCAAGCCGTACCTCGTCGAGGTCGACCTCGAGGCCATCGGTCCCATGTCGCGCCCCTACACCGGGACGTCTCGCCCGCCCGCCGGCACGACGAAAGCCGACTGAGGTCTCGGCTCAGGCCTCCAGCCGGAAACCCCGGTCGGCGCTCACCGCGTCGGTGTCCATCTGGGCCTTCTGCAGGTGCCCGGAGTAGTCCCAGTTCATCGACTGCCAGCGAGTCATCTGGTCGAGCACCCACTTGCCGCTCTGGCGGCTCCCGTTACCGGAGCGACCGTTACCTCCGAAGGGAAGGTGTGCCTCGGCACCGGAGGTGGAGTTGTTCACGCTCACCATGCCGGCGCTGATCCGCTGGCGGAAGCTGAACACGGACTTGGGCGACCCGGTGTAGATCGCCGACGAAAGGCCGAAGCCGGATCGGTTCGCGAGAGCCATTGCCTCGTCGAAGCTCGAGAACGAGGCGACCCCGATCATGGGGCCGAAGGTCTCGGTCCGCACGATCTCATCGTCGAGGCGGACACCGTCGACGATCGTGGGATGGCAGAAGACGCCCGCGTCCGGGTCGCCGACGAAGCCGGCACGCGGGTTGTCCGACGTGATCCTGCCCGTGCCGCTGCTGCCGAGGAGCTCGTGATGCGGCTCGATCAGATCTCGGAGGTACTCCTCGAAGCGGTCGGCGAATCGCTCGTCGAGCATGGGGCCGTACAGCACGTCCTGGCTCGGGTCCCCGATGGCGGCCGTCTCGAGGCGACCCGTCAGCCCGGCGATGAACTCGTCGTGCAGCGACTCGTGCACGATCGCCGTGCCGAGCGACGTACATCGCTGCCCGGCTGTGCCGAAGCCGGAGAAGAGCGCTCCCTCCACCGCCAGCTCCACGCTGGCATCCGGCATGATCACCATCGGGTTCTTGCCCCCGAGCTCGAGGCAAGCCGACTGCAGATATCGGCCAGTGAGCTCGCCGATGCGGGATCCGACGGCAGATGAGCCGGTGAATCCGACCTTGTCGATGACCCCTTCCTCGAGGCCGGCTGCGAGGCCGCCGAAGGTGGCTGCACCGTCGGTGAGCACGAGGTTGAGGGCTCCGTCCGGCAGGCCGCCCGCCGCGAAGAGCTCATAGAGGGCGGTGGCGACCGCTGCCGAATACTCGGCCGGCTTCCAGGCGACGGTGTTGCCGCACAGCAACGCCGGAACGAGGTACCACGAGGGCACGGCGACCGGGAAGTTGCCGGCCGTGATGACGGCGAGTGCCCCGACGGGTACGCGATAGGTGAACAAGGCCTTGTCGTGCATCTCGGAGGGCACCGTTTCGCCGTAGAGGCGGCGGCCCTCGCCGAGGAAGAAGTCACACGTGTCGACGATCTCCTGCACCTCGCCGAGCGCCTCGGCGTAGGGCTTGCCCACCTCGCGGGTGACGAGGCGGGCGAGCGGCTCGGCGTTCGCCTCAACGAGCCGCCCGATCTCGGCGATCACCCGACCGCGGATGGGAGCGGGGACGTTCGCCCACGAAGGCTGGGCGGACTTGGCGGCCCGGCATGCCTGCAGGAAGGTAGCGGCGTCCCCGAGCGACACCTCGGCGACGACCTCGCGCAGCCGTGCCGGGTTGGTCGAGGTCAGGCGCCCGCCGTCGCCGTCGACCGCCTTGCCGGCGATGATCGAAGAGCACGTCTTCGTCACGCTCATGCCTCCAGCTTGCGAAGGACGCGACCGAGGGCGTCACAGCCCTGGTCGATCTCATCGGTCGTGATCGACAGGGCCGGCCGCACGCGCAAGGTCCGCTCGCCGCATGGCAGGGCGATCACGTGCTCGGTCGTCCGCAGCGTCGTGAGGACGCTGTCACGCACGTCACCTGACGGCAGGTCGATGGCGGCAAGCAGCCCGCGGCCACGGGCATTGGAGACGACGAACGGCATCTCGACGGACAGCTGGCACAACCGCTCGAGCAGATGGGCGCCGACGGCGCGGGCGTTGGCCATGGCACCGGTCGACTCGATGAGCTCGATGAGGCGCCGCGAGCGCACCATGTCGGTGAGGTTGCCACTCCAGGTCGAGTTGATCCGACCCGGCACGGCAAAGGCGTTGCTCGGCTCTTCGTCGACGCGGCGTCCGGCCATAATTCCTCCGAGCTGGACTTTCTTCGCGAAGGCGACGACGTCCGGCTCGAGGCCGAGCTGCTGGTAGCACCAGGGCGTCCCGGTGACGCCACAGCCCGTCTGCACCTCGTCGAGCACGAAGAGCGCATCATGGGCGCGGCAGAGCGCCTGCATCGCCTGCAGGAACTCCGCCCGAAGGTGTCGGTCGCCGCCTTCGGCTTGGATCGGTTCGGCTACGAAGCAGGCAATGTCGTGCGGAAAGGCTTCGAAGGCGGCACTTGCCTCGGCCAGCGCCATGCCTTCCAACCTCTCGACCTCGGCGAGGTTCTCGGCGAGAGGAAAGGCCACCGCCGGCGAGGAGATGCGAGGCCAGTCGAACTTTGGGAAGCGGTCGACCTTCACCGGGTCGGTGTTCGTGAGCGACATCGTGTACCCGCTGCGGCCGTGAAAGGCGTGACGGAGGTGCATGACCTTGCTGCCGAGAGCGGGGGAGCGTCCGGCCGCTTCGTTGCGGCGCGATTTCCAGTCGAAGGCGACCTTGAGGGCGTTCTCGACGGCGAGGGCGCCACCTTCGATGAAGAACAGGTGAGGCAATTCGGGGTCGCCGAGGACGCGGGAGAACGTCTCGACGAAGTCGGCGAGGTGCGTCGTCTGGAAGTCCGAGTTGGCCGGCTTGTTAGCGGCGACCTCGGCGAGCTGGCGCATGAACGCGGGGTCGTCCGCCAGCCCGGGGGCATTCAAGCCGAGGGGCGAGGAGGCGAAGAACGTGTAGAAGTCAAGGTATTGCGAGCCATCTCGGGCGTCGACGATCCATGAACCGTGGCTCCTGGCCGTGTCGAGCACAATCGGGTAACCGTCGAGAAGGAGGTGGCGGCTGAGGACCGTATGGACGTTCTCGGGGGCGACATGCCCGCTGCGGGCGGCACCGGCGGTGGAGATGGTGCCTTCGTCCAGGCCCTCCCGACCACTTTGTCGGGGGGTAGCTGACATCGCGCCAGCCTACCGTCGGGGATCGATTGGCCCTGGCCGATACGCTCGCGCCACATGAACCCGGAGGCCAGATGAGCTTCGAACTTCGCGATGTGATGGACGCCCGCCGCGGCGAGAACTTCAAACTCCATTCGGAATTCCTGAACCCACAGCTTGCAAAGGTCCTCAAGACCCTCGGCATGGACCGGTTCTACGAGCGGGCTGAAGGCTGTTACCTCTACGACCGAGCCGGCGATCGGTACTTGGACTTCCTCTCCGGCTTCGGGGTCTTCGCGCTGGGGCGCTCGCATCCCGTCATCAAGAAGGCGCTTTCGGATGCCATCGATCTCGACCTCCCGAACCTCGTGCAGCTCGACTGTGCCTTGCTGCCCGGGCTGCTTGCCGAGGCGCTCGTCGGGAGGGTGCACGGCGGTCTGGAGCGGTGCTTCTTCTCCAACTCGGGTGCGGAGGCGGTCGAGTGTGCCATCAAGTTCGCCAAGTACGCCACGAAGCGACCCCGCGTGCTGCACGCCGACCATTCGTTTCACGGTTTGACGAACGGGGCGCTGTCCTTGAACGGCGGTGCGGAATTCCGGCAGGGCTTCGGACCGTTGCTGCCGGGATGCGACGCGGTGCCGTTCGGCGACCTGCCGGCGCTCGACCGGGAGCTGCGGCGCGGCGACGTGGCCGCCTTCGTGGTCGAGCTCATCCAGGGCAAGGGCGTCTACATGGCGGACGAGACGTACTGGTCGAGCGTGCAGGCCCTCTGCCGGCGCCACGGGACGCTCTTTGTCGTCGACGAGGTGCAGACGGGCCTCGGGCGCACGGGAAAGCTCTGGGCCTACGAGCACTACGCCCTCGAACCCGACATGGTGACTGTTTCGAAGGCGCTGTCAGGTGGGTACGTACCGGTCGGTGCGACACTCTGCTCGGCCGAGGTGTTCGACCGCGTGTACTCGAAGATGGAGCGCGCGGTCGTCCACTCCACGACCTTCGGGCGCAATCAGCTCGCCATGGTGGCCGGCTTGGCGACGCTGCAGACGCTCGACGACGAGAACATCGTGGAGCGCGCGCGGGCGACCGGGGAGGCCTTTGTGCAAGCTCTTGCGCCCCTTGTCGAGCGCTACGAGCTCTTCAGCGACGTGCGCGGCAAGGGACTCATGATCGGTCTCGAGTTCGGCGAACCCTCCTCGCTACGGCTGAAGTCACGTTGGAAGATGCTCGAGACGGCACGGAAGGGTCTGTTCTCCCAGCTCGTGGTCGGCCCGCTCTTCCAGCGCCACCGGATCCTCACCCAGGTGGCGGCTGACAACGTAAACATCATCAAGCTGCTGCCACCGCTCATCGCCGGACAGGACGAGGTCGACTACTTCACCGCAGCGCTCGACGACGTGCTCGCCGACGCCCACCGCAACTCGTCGCTGCTGTTCGAGTTCGGCAAGACGCTCGCCAAGAGCGCCCTGCAACGGGAACGAGTCTGAGCACCGTGGGTAGCGAGGAGGCGCCGGCAGGGTTCCTCACCCTCCGGACGGGTGATCGGGTCGTCGTCACCGGAGCGGCCGGTTTCATCGGGTCGGCCGTCACGAGAGCTCTGCTGGCCCGCGAGGTCGACGTCGTAGTGGCCCTGCAACCGGGAGCGGATCGTGGCAACGTCGCCGGTCTCGAGCTCGAGTGCGCAGACGTGGATCTGCGCGACGCCGGCGCTGTGCGCGCCGTCGTCGGCGGGGCCCGAGTCGTCTTCCACGTCGCCGCCCTCTACCGCTTCTGGTCGCCCGACCCCGACGAGTTCTACGACGTCAACGTCGGCGGTACGCTCAACGTCCTTCGGGCCGCCCGTGAGGCCGGCTGCGAGCGGGTCGTGTACACGAGCACGGTCGGAACGGTCGGCCTCGACGGCACCGACGGTGGCGAGCCGGCTGACGAGACCGATTGGCCCCGCATCGAGCACCTCTTCGGGAGCTACAAGCGCTCCAAGTACGTTGCTGAGCACGAGGTGCTGCGCGCCGCCGCCGAGGGCCAGCCCGTCGTTCTCGTCCAGCCGACGCTGCCTGTCGGCCCCCGCGATCGGGCGCCGACGCCGACAGGCCGCACAGTCCTCGACTTCCTGAACGGCCGTGTGCCCGGCTATGTCCAGACCTCGCTCAACGTCGTGGACGTCGACGATCTTGCCGCCGGGCACATTGCCGCCCTCGAGCTCGGTCGCCAAGGCCGTAGTTACATCCTCGGAGGCGAGAACCTGTCCTTCCGGGAGATACTCGGCGTCCTGGCCGAGGAGACGGGCCTGCCGCGTCCCCGCATCCGGGTGCCCGGCGGCGTCGCCCTCGGCGCCGCCTATGCCTCCGAGCTCGTGGAGGGCCGCATCGCCCGGCGCCAGCCGTCGGTGCCGCTCGAGGGCGCCAAGATGGCTACGACCCAGATGATCTTCTGCGACGACCGCGCCCGGTCGGAGCTCGACTACCGCTCCCGTCCGGCCCGGGACGCCCTTGCACGCTCCGCCCGATGGTTTGCCGAGAACGGCTACGTGTCCGGGAAGCGGCTCTCGCGGATTAGTTGGAAGCGGCCCCGGCCCGAGTGAGCGCAGTGACGAGCTCGCACCGCTGGACGGCGGGCCTGCGGCGGATTGCCTCGCAGCTTCAGGCCCCGAAGGGAAAGGCGGGAACACCCCTCGATCGGCCGGCGAAGAGCTCGTCTTGATGCTCGGTCAGCTCCGCAACGGTCCAGGCGCTCTCGCGCTGCAAGCTGGCGACGGGCGAGTACGGGGCCACGAGATGGAGGGAGCCACCCCAGACCACGAAGATCTGGCCACTGATGCCGTCGGCAGCGTCGCTCGCCAGCCAGACAACGACGGGAGCGACGTTCTCGGGGGCCCAGGAGTCGAAGGCACCCGGTTCCGGCTCGAGCGGACCGAGGACCGAGGTGGTCATGCGAGTACGAGCTCGTGGGGCGATGGCGTTCACCGTGACGCCAAAGCGCTCGTACTCTCTCGCCAGGGTGATCGTCAGCGTGGCGATGGCGCCCTTGGCGGCAGCGTAATTCGCCTGTCCGGCGCTGCCGAACAAGCCGGCCTCGCTCGTCGTGTTCACGATGCGGCCCGAGACGGCGTCGCCGGCCTTCTGCCGCTCCCGCCAATGGGCCCCCACCGTGCGGGCCATCGAGAAGTGCCCTTTCAGATGGACGCGCACGACGTCGTCGAAGTCCTCCTCGGTCATGTTGAACGACATGCGGTCGCGCAGGATGCCGGCGTTGTTCACGAGGATGTCGATGCGGCCATAGGCCGAGAGGGCCTCGGCGAGGATCCGCTCGGCGCCGGCGTAGCCAGCGACGTCGTCACCGTTGGCGAGGGCCTGGCCGCCGGCGGCTTCGATGAGCTCGACGACTTCGTGAGCGCCGGCGGGGGATCGCCCGGCACCAGCAAGGTCGGCACCGAGGTCATTCACGACGACAGCGGCACCTTCGCTCGCGAGGGCGAGGGCTTCCGCCCTCCCAATGCCGCCGCCGGCGCCGGTGACGATGGCCACTCTCCCCTCGAGACAACCCACGCTGCAACCCCACTCTCGTTCTGCCGGCAAGCCGTGACGCCCTGGCGACGGCGACGCCGCCGCGGCCGACACGATGCCACACGACGCGAGACACTGCAGAGACGGCGCCTGCGGCAATCGGTTCCGATCGCGCTGGTGGGAGTGACGCTGGCGGTGACCGGCTGCACCTCAGCTCCTTCGTCGTCGCAGGGCACCTCCACGAGTGCGGTGGGCACGACCGGCTCGACGGTTGCTCCGGCGAGCACGACCACGACGACGACCCTGCCGCCGCAAGTCGCCTTGCAGGGGACGTCGGTGCCGGGAGAGGCGTTTCTCGGACTCGTGCGGCGCGTGCCGGTTGTCGCCGTTCCCGCCGGCCAGTCGACGGCACCCTTGCCGACGCCCGGCTCACCCGGCTATCTGTCGATCGAGCAGCTGGCGTTCCGGCAGTTCGGGTCCGGCCCCGACCTGTTGCTCATCATGGGACAGGATGGCTCGATGGCGTGGTGGCAACCGAGCCTGCTCTCGGTGCTGGCACAGCACTACCGCGTGACGGTGTTCGACCTGCCGGGCGTGGGCTATTCGTCGCCGGCACTGGCACCCTTCACGGCTGGCTGGTTGGCGGACGAGACGGCCGGCTTGATCCAGGCGCTGGCGCTCGTCCAACCGACGGTGCTGGGCTGGGGGCTCGGAGGAGAGGTCGCCCTGGCACTGGCCGAGCGCCACCCGCTCAACGAACGGTCGCTCGTGCTCGTCGACACCTCCGCCGGTGGCCCGGGAGCCGCACGACCGACGGCGGGCGTCTCGGCAACGCTGGGCTCGCCGAGAGCGACGGCGGCATCGGTCGCCGCCACGTTCTTCGGACCGGGCTCCTCCTCGCCCTCGCCGTCCTCCGCCTCGTCGTCGTCGACCACCTCGACCGTGTCGTCGGGCGCGTCCGACCCGCAACTGGCGGAAACCGCCTGGCTGACGGCGCTCAGCACGACGGTGCCCGACGTGTTGACGCGGGCTGCCCTGTCCGGCGAACGCAGCCTTCAGCTCGAGCTGTGGTCGAGCTGGGCCCTGTACGACGGCGTCGACTCGGTCGCGGTGCCGACGCTGGTCGTGTTCGGGGTCGACGATCCGGTCTTCCCGGCGCCCGACGGTGCCCTGCTCGGGAGCGAGATCGCAGGAGCCGAGCGCGTCGAGCTGCCCGAGGCCGGGTATGCCGCCATGTTCGAGGATGCCCCCCAGTTCGTGTCCGCCCTCGAGCAGTTCACCGGTTGAGTCGAGGCGATTGCCGACGCTGCCGCTTGACCCGTTTCACGCGCTCACGGCGGCTCGCACCGACGACCCCATCGTTGCCCGCTCAGTAGGCTGCGCCATGGCCGAAATTCACGGATGGTGTGACGATCGATTCACTCAAGTGCGGGATGTGCTCTCCGACAACCTCGACGCCGGACACGACCTCGGTGCCTCCGTGGCCGTGCATCTCGCAGGCGAGCCGGTCGTCGACATCTGGGGCGGGTACCTCGACTCCGAGAAGACGCAACCTTGGGAGCAGGACACCATCATCAACGTCTGGTCGACGACCAAGACGATGGCGGCGCTGTGCTGCCTGATCCTCGCCGATCACGGAGAGCTCGACCTCTATGCGCCGGTAGCGGACTACTGGCCGGAGTTTGCTGAAGCCGGCAAGGGCGACATCGCCGTGCGGCACTTTCTCTCCCACACCTCCGGGTTGTCCGGCTGGACCGAGCCCCTCGTCACCGAGGACCTCTTCGACTGGGAGAAGGCGACGTCCCTGCTGGCCTCCCAGGAGCCCTGGTGGGCTCCCGGATCTGCCTCGGGATATCACGCCGTCACGCAGGGATACCTCGTTGGGGAGGTGGTGCGGCGGGTGACCGGACAATCCATCGGCAGCTTCTTTGCTTCTGAGGTGGCCGGGCCTCTTGGGGCGGACTTCCACATCGGCACGCCCGCCGGCTGCGACAGCCGGGTGGCACCGGTCATCCCGCCCCCACCGACGGCCGAGCTGCTCGGCACCCTTGACCCGGCGAGCCCGGCGGCTCGCACGCTCGGCAACCCGGCACTGGATGCCAGCGTCTCCTACGAGGTCCCGTGGCGACGGGCAGAGATCCCGGCGGCCAACGGCCACGGGAATGCCCGCTCTGTCGCCACCGTCCAGAGCGTGCTCGCCTGTGGCGGTGAGGTCAACGGTGTCCGCCTGCTCTCGGAGCAGGGCTGCAACGCCGTGTTCGACGAGCAGTCCAACGGCACGGATCTCGTCCTCGGTGTACCGCTTCGCTTCGGTCTCGGGTACGGCCTCGCCGGTGAGCTCATGCCAATCGGACCGCGAGCGGCGTTCTGGGGCGGATGGGGCGGCTCGCTCGTCATCACCGACCTCGACACCAAGCTCGTCGTCACCTACGTCATGAACAGGATGGAATCGGGCCTCGTGGGCGACCTTCGTGGGGCCGGCGTCGCCATGGCGGCTTTCGCCGCCATGGCCGCCCCCTGAGCTCGCCATGGAGTTCACCGACGTCCTTCGTCATCGGCGCATGGTCCGACACTTCGTCGACGAGCCCGTCGACGGCGATGTCGTGGAGCGGATCGTGGCGGCGGCCCTGCGAGCGCCGTCCGCCGGGTTCAGTCAGGGTTACGCCCTGCTCGTTCTCACCGAGACAATCGACCGTGCCCGCTTCTGGGCTTCGCAACGCCCGACGGAGGGCGGCGGCTGGGATCCCTCCGTGCGAGCCGCCATCGAGCGTGCCCCGGTCATCATCGTCGCCTTGGCGTCGAAAGACGTCTACCTCGACCGCTACGCCTTGCCCGACAAAGGTTGGACCGATCGGGACGAGTCGCGCTGGCCCGTGCCGTATTGGTACGTGGACACGGGGTTTCTCTGCCTGCTGATGTTGCTGGCCGCCGTCGACGAAGGACTCGGGGCGCTCCTGTTCGGCCTCATCCCGAGTGATATTCCTGCGTTCCGGGCGGAATTCGGAGTGCCCGAGGACCACGATCCGGTGGGTTGCGTGGCGATCGGCCACGAGGATCCTGCTGCTCCCCGCCGTAATCTCCGGTCTCGGCGGCTCCCGGCAGAGGCAATCGTGCATCGCGGTCGCTGGTAGCGGCAATACGACCCTTCGTCCCCGATGAGAATTCTGGTGCCGCGGGAATAGTTGACTCGTCACCCTCGTTGTGCTGGATGGAAGTTGATACATCAACCAGGGACGAAGGGAAAGAGCGACATGACCGTATCGAGCACTGACGTCAGGCTGCCGGGCTACATCGCCGGCCGTTGGAACGTGGACTCGCTGCACTCCGAGGTGGGCTTCACGGTGCGCCACATGATGGTGAGCAAGGTGCGTGGCAAGTTCACGAAGTACGACGCCGAGCTCGTGACGGCCGAGAATCCGCTCGAGTCGAGCGTGACGGCGTCCATCGACCTGAGCTCCATCGACACGGGCTCAGCTGACAGGGACAACCACCTCCGGTCCGCTGACTTCTTCGAGGTGGAGAAGTATCCGACCATGACGTTCCGCTCGACCGGCATCCGCCCGAACGGTGACGACTTCATCCTCGACGGCGAGCTCACGCTGAAAGACGTCACGCTCCCGGTCTCCCTCGACCTCGAGCTGGGCGGCTTCGGCAAGGACCCCTACGGTGGCACGCGGGCCGGATTCACCGCCAGCGGTGAGATCAAGCGAAGTGACTTCCACGTCGACTTCAACGCCGCCCTCGAGACCGGTGGTGTCGTCGTAAGCGACAAGGTCACCTTGCACCTCGAGATCGAAGCCGTTCTCGCCAGCTGAATCGCTGCTCCGGTTGGCTCGCCTGATCACCCGATCAACGAGCCGGCCGGGGCATCTTTGGCCTCGCCGAGCCGGCCGAGCTCAGGTGCTGTGGAGCGAAGCAACCTCCGACCTGACGATCGCAACGAGGTTTCCGAGCGCCAGGTTGACGTCGGAGCCGTGCAGGCCCCATCTCGGGCCTTCCGTGTCGCTCACGATCGGACGGGTATCGCCCGGCGTCTTGACGTCGTGGACGGCCAACCACGTAGCACCCGCGGAGGATTCACACGTCGCGCTGTAAAGACCCGGGTACTCGACCCACGGCGCCGCCACCCGCTTAGAGGGCGCGCGGATAGGCGCTGGTAGAGACCATCCACCGGTCGTCGGGTTGGCCCAATTTTGATGTTGGGTGCACCCCAACCCCAACGACCAAGTGGAGGTCCCCACCATCATGCGCGCGC
>JBKQSP010000064.1:0-2986 GCA_052143575.1 Acidimicrobiales bacterium | reverse complement strand
GGTCGCAGCTTGACTCTGCGGCCAACGAGCTCGGTGGAGACGCCCGGGGCGGTCAACTTGGTCATGCCACCCCGCGCGACGGGTCAGGACTCGTCACGTCCCTATCGTGGCAGATCCGCACACCGATGCGTACGATTGCCTGGTGGATTCCAGCGTCAACGGCAATCCCGTCATGCCGCTGACGCCGCCGGTGCGCCACGTCGGCCGATGAGCGATCGTACCGGCCCGCCTGCAGAGCCCTCGGCCGCCACGGTCGTCCTCGTCGTCGGCATGCACCGCAGCGGCACGTCCGGAGTTGCGTCTGCGCTTGGCTCACTCGGCCTCGCCCTCCCGGGCGGCGACGACCTCCTCGGGCGCCGGAGAGGCAACGAGCAGGGCCACTTCGAGAGTGCTTCGCTCATCGAGGAGTCGGACGCCGTCTTTCACCATCTCGGCGCCGCCTGGGACGATCCTCCCCTCCCGAAGAGCGTGCACGCTGCCATGACGGAGTTGGAGCCCCTCGTCCGTCGCGCGGGCGCTGCGTTCGGGCGGGCGTTCCCCGACCGCGGCCGGGCGGCCTGCTGGAAGGATCCGCGCTCGGCGCTCCTGCTGCCCTTCTGGCGGGCGGCGATCGACCGGCCGATCGCCGCCGTGCTGTGCGTGCGTCATCCTCTCGAGGCCGCTTTGTCACTCGAGCACCGAGACGCCGTGGCGCTGCCGGCGGCCTTGGCGCTCTGGGAGCGCTACCTGCGGGAAGCGGTCAGCGGCCTCTCCGGCCTACCGGTTCTCGTGTCCGACTATGCCGACGCCCTCGCCGAGCCGGCGGCGTGGAACGGGCAGGTTCGCGAGTGGCTCGCCTCCCTCGGCATCACGGCCGATGCGCAGCAGTCTGCTGCCGAACCAGCCCTCGACCCAGCCCTGCGGCACTTCCGGGCCGACGGCGACAGTGCCCTCGTGGCGGCGACACAGCAGCAGCTCTACGAGGAGCTCCGCCAGCTGCGCGGTGCCCACGGAAGCTTCAGCTACGAGGCCGCCGGCACGGAGTCCCCCTGGACGAGCTATGTGCTCCAGCAGCGCCACGACGCCCTCCGGACGTGGCGAGCCGTCGAGTGGCTCGCCCAGGAGCTCGCCGTCCAGCTCCTGGCGGTGCCGGAACCCGAAGCCCCCTTGCCAGACACCGTCACGCAGTACTGCATGAACGCCACCGAGGACGAGGCGCGCTATCACGCCTGGTTGGTGGCGCGAGGCGAGTCCCCCGCCGTCTCGACGGACACGGCCGCCAGCATCCTGGCCTCCTCGCCGCCGGCGGCGATGGCCGGAACGGCCCTCGAGCGGGCCACGGTGAGAACCGGTCTGCGAGGCGCCTTGGCGCGCACGCCCTCGCCCCGCCGGAGCCGCCGCCCAGCGCCGGCGGCGCCCAGAGCGCGCGAGCGCCCGACCTTCAGCGTCATCGTGCCCTGCTACCGGCCGAGGGCGGCCATCTTCGACCGCTGCGTGGCCTCGGTCCTCGCCCAGAGCTACTCCGGCTGGGAGCTGTGCATCTGCGACGACGCTTCGGGCGATCGCGCCCTCACCGAGCGACTCGGCAAGCTTGCGGCCGCCGACGGACGCATCCTCACGACGACGCGTTCCGGCAACGGTGGCATCTCGGCTGCCACGAACGAGGCCCTCCGCCTCGCCAGCGGCCGGTACGTCGTCTTCCTCGACCATGACGACGAGCTCCACCCTGCGGCACTCGAACGCATCGCCCGCACGATCTCCGAGCACCCCGAGGCCGACCTCATCTACTCCGACGAGGACAAGATCGACGAGGCGGGCCGGCGCTTCCTGCCGACCTTCAAGCCGGACTGGTCGCCCGACCTGCTGCTGTCGAACGCCTACATGTGCCACGTCCTCGTCGTACGGCGCGACCTTGTCGCACAGCTCGGCGGTCTCCGATCGGAGTTCGACGGCGCCCAGGACTACGACTTGATGCTCCGGGTGGGCGAAGTCACGAGCGCCATCGTCCACGTCCCCGAGGTGCTCTACCACTGGCGGATGACGCCCGGATCGGCGAGCGGCGACGCCGGCGCCAAGCCGTGGGCCTTCGAGGCCGGCCGCCGCGTGCTGGAGGAAACGGCCCGCCGCCGCGGCATCGACGCCTCCGTCGTGCAGCACCCCGATGTGCCCGGGAGCTACCACTTCATCCGCAGGCCGCGGCCCGGCGTGCTCGTGAGCGCCATCATCCCGTTTCGGGACGAGCCGGCCCTCACGGCCGCCTGCTACCGCTCCTTCATCGAGCAGCCCGGCTACGACAACTTCGAGCTCGTGCTCGTGGACAACGACAGCGCCCTCCCGGAGACCCGCGCCCTGCTCGAGGACCTCGCCCGCGACCACCGCGTGCGCCTCGTGGAGGCGCCCGGCGCCTTCGACTGGGTGGCCATCAACAACGAGGCCGCTCGCAAGGCACGGGGCGACCTCTTGCTGTTCCTCAACAACGACGTCATGGCGCGCTCGCCGCACTGGCTGGGCCACATGGTGGCGCAGGCGCAACGGCCGGAGGTCGGTGCCGTGGGCGCCCGCTTGCTCTACCCGGACGGGACGATCCAGCACGCCGGCGTCGTCGTGGGCATCGGCTTGGGGGCGACACACGTCCAGCAGGGGATCACCGGCGACAAGCCGGGTTACCTGTCGCTCACGACGATCACGCGCAACGTCTCGGCCGTCACGGGAGCATGCCTCATGACGCCGCGCTCCGCCTTCGAGGCCGTGGGGGGTTTCGACGCCAACCTGCCGATCGCCTTCAACGACATCGACTACTGCCTGAAGCTGCGCGAGCGCGGGTTGCTCGTCATCTACACACCGCTCGCCGAGATGACGCATCACGAGTCGAAGAGCCGAGGCCACAGCGACGACGTCAAGGAGGCGCCGTACTTCCGCAAGCGTTGGCGTACGGTGATGCTGGCGGGAGACCCGTACTACAACAGAAACCTGGGCCGTTTCGACAACAGTTGCCGGCTGCCGGTTG
>JBKQSP010000063.1:0-27698 GCA_052143575.1 Acidimicrobiales bacterium | reverse complement strand
GTGCAGCTGGACGTGCTCGTGCACGCAACATGATTCAGGTTGTTCCTCGGTTCGAGGGCAGCGGAAGGGTTCAGCGTCGTCTCCAGCTTCCAGGCGGTGCCACTCATGTGCTCTCCGAGCGTCAGTTGGGTGGTGTCGTGGTTGGAGAGCGTGTAGCCGGCAGACATGCAATTCGTGGCGCTGGCGCAGGCGACACCCTGAAGGAAGTTCTCCACGGCGCCGGGGGCATCCGGCGTCACCTCAAGTGACCATTTGTGGCCGTTCCAGTGCTCTGCGAAGGTCACCCAGGCCTGCGCCGTATTCCAGGCCTGGCCGACCGCCGTGCAGCTGGAGGCGCTCGTGCAGGCGACGCCGTTCAGGGTGCTCTGCAGCTTCGAGTAGTCGGGCGTCACCTCGAGCGACCACTTGGATCCGTTCCAGTGTTCGGCGACGTTCTGGGAGTCGTCGCCGGCGTTCTCGTAGTAACCGACGGCCGTGCAGCTCGAGGCACCCTCGCAGGCGACGTCCTCGAGAGCGCTCTGGCTGGCGCCTTTCATGGCCGGTGGCGCTTCGATCGACCACTTCGTGCCGTTCCAGTGCTCAACAAGCGCCGAGCTGGGCGAGAAGGCGCTCGTGTAGAACTCGCCGACGGTTGTGCAACTGGCGGCGCTCCCGCAGGCGACGGCCCTCAGCAGGACAGCGGTGGCGCCCGTGGGCTCCGGCATCTTCACGGCCGACCACGTGTGGCCGTTCCAGCGCTGAGAAAGGGCGAACACGACGGTCGAATTGCTCGTGACGTCGTAGGAGCCGACAGCCATGCAGTTGGAGGTGCTGGAGCAGGCGACAGCCGTAAGGTAGGCCGAGGTGGCAGCCGGCGCACCGGTTAGCCCGGCCGAAGCAGCCGTGGGTAGTGCCATCATCGCTGTCAAGAGCAGCGTGCTTGCCAGTGCCGCCACCAATGAGACCCGCCGCCGGTTGTGCACCGTTTTCCCCTGTCCGCCGCTGGACAGTTGCCGCGCGGCGCCGGTGAACTCTACTCCGCTCTCGGCGATGGCTCGGGCGAGCGGCGGGAATCGATCCTCATGACATCGCGCAGCTCGCGGTAGCCGATCAACCGGACGCCCATCTGCTCGACGTCGGCCCTGATGCCGCCGGCGTCGAGGAGCCAGGCGTGGTCAGCGACGCGCTGCTCCCAGTCCGGCGACATGGCGCGCAGCTCCGGAGTGTCCATGGCGGGATGGAGATATGCCTCCGTGACGCCCGGCCGGAGGTCGGCCAAGGCCTCTGAGATGGTTGCCCGGCTCCCGACGCCGTTGCCGGCGACAAAGAGGAAGTGGTCGGGGAACACGACGCCTCGCTCCGCTGCGAGCGCCCGAAACGGGAACCCGATCATCCGTTCCGTCTCGGCGCCCGAGAGCCGCATCGGCAGGCGGAACTCGTCGGCGAGGTCGAGGTAGATGTCGAAGAACTCCGGCCGTAGCTGCAGGGTCCCCATGTGGGAGTCCACGTGACTGATGTCGAAGCCCCACAGGATCGCCCGCTCCACCTGGGCCCGGCACTCGCGGCGGACCTCGTCGAGGTCGGCGTGCTCGAACACGTCAGTGATCGTCCTCGGAAACCCCCCGTCGCCGTCGAGCAGCGACGGTGCCTGCGTGATCGGCCCCCAGCGGTAGAGATCCCACTCGGCATTGAGCGTCAAGTGCACGCCGATGTCCTCGCCGCGGTAGTCGGCAGCCGCACCACGTGCCCAGGGGCAAGGCACCATGAGGGAGGCCGAGGTGGCGGTGCCGTTGCGTAAGGCGTCGTAGACGCCGGCGTTGGCGGCTTGCGAGCTGCCGAGATCGTCGCAATTGACGATGAGGAGGCGGTCGTCGGCGTGGAACCCGAGGCGCTCGGCGAGGATCGTCACAGCACGAAACGTAGCGGGCGGCGCCGTCACACGGGTCCGGCCGGGACCCCGAACGGCGGCTGGCCACTCGGTAGGCTTCGCCCCCATGAGCCGCTTCGGCATCACCATTCCCTACGACCGCACCCCGCTCGGGGAACAGCGGGAGCTGATCGAGGAGATCGCCGCCCTCGGCTACACCGACGTGTGGTCGGCCGAGGCGAGCGCCACGGACGGTTTCGTGCCGCTGGCGATGGCCTCGGCGTGGGTGCCGGCGCTTCGTCTCGGCACCGCCATCGTGCCGTCGTTCACCCGCGGCCCGGCAACGCTGGCGATGTGCGTGGCCACGCTGGCCGAGGCGGCCCCCGGTCGCTTCCAATTCGGCCTCGGAACGTCGTCGGACGTCATCGTCGAGCGGTGGAACGGCATCCCGTTCACCGAGCCGTACAAGCGCAACCGGGACATGGTGCGTTTCTTGAAGGCGGCCCTCGCCGGCGAGAAGGTGACCGAGGAGTACGAGACGTTCACCGTGAAGGGGTTTCGCCTCGAGCGACCGCCTGCCGTCGTTCCCCCCATCCTCGTGGCAGCTCTGCGGCCGGGCATGTTGCGCCTCGCCGGGCGCCTCGGCGACGGCACCATCATCAACTGGCTCTCGGCCGAGGATGTGAAGCGGATCGTGCCGGAGGTGGGGGCGGGCAAGGAGGTCGTCGCCCGCATCTACGTGTGCCCGACCGAGGACGCCGCCGCCGTGCGCTCCGCCGCCAAGATGCTCATCGCCGCTTACCTCAACGTCGAGGTGTACGCCCTCTTCCAAGCCTGGCTGGGGCGGGGTCCGCAACTGCAGGCGATGTGGGACAACTGGCGAGCCGGTGACCGCAAGGCGGCCGTCGAGGCGATACCGGATTCGGTCGTCGACGAGCTCGTCGTGCACGGGACGCCTGACGAGTGCCGCGCCCACGTGCAGCGTTATGTCGACAACGGCGTCACGGTGCCCGTGCTCATGCCCTTGCCGTTCGGTGTCAGCTCGCACGAAGCCGTCCGGCTCATGGCACCGGCGGCCGCCCCGGCGCCCGCCTGAGGTCTCCCCGCCGGAGGTTCGGTCGACGGTCTTGACGGCTCCCGCTCGCACCGCCTCAGCGGCCCGAGCATCCGCGACTTTGACACACCCCGGACCTAGCGTAGGCGGAGATGTCGCTCGCTCTCCCCTCTACCCTGACCCCGTCGAAGATCAGCTCGTTCACGAGCTGCCCGTTGTCGTTCCGTTTCTCGGTCGTGGAGCGGCTGCGAGAGGTGGCCTCGCCGGCCGCCGTGAAAGGTACGCTCGTCCACCGGGCCCTCCAGCTGCTCTTCTCCGAGCGCGAGGTCGGTCACCGCGACCGCCTGGAGGCGGAGTCAGCGCTGCTGCGAGCCTGGGACGAGATGCGGGAGTCCACCGACGTCGTCGACCTCGGCTTGCCCGAAGGAGAACAGGCGACGTTTCTACGAGATGCCTCCTTGCTCATCGACCGTTACTTCGAGCTGGAGGATCCGAACTCGGTCACGCCGATCGGGCTCGAGCTCGACCTCAAGGTCGAGGTGGATGGGATGACCTTGCGCGGGATCATCGACCGACTCGACCGGCTGCCGGACGGGTCGCTCGCCGTTGTCGACTACAAGACCGGTCGGGCGCCGCGGGCCGAGCACTCGCGCTCGCGGCTGTCCTCGGTGCAGCTGTACGCCCTGTTGTGCGAGAAGGTCCTCGGCACCCGCCCTGCCGTCGTTCGCCTCATGTACCTGCGCGACCGCGTCGTCGTCTCGGCGGACGCCACCGATCAGTCCCTGCGCGGCGTCCATCAGCGGGCGAAGGCCGTCTGGGTGGCCATCGAGCGGGCCTGCGAGCGGGCTGACTTCCGGCCGAACCCGTCTGCCCTCTGCAAGTGGTGCTCGTTTCAGGCCTATTGCCCTGCTTTTGGCGGAGACCCGGCACGGGCAGCCGAGGCGGTCGAGGTGACGACTCGGGAAAGCCGGTCGGCAGGACGGGCCGCCGCTACGCTTCCTGCCTGACCTTCCTACCCTCCAAGCCCGATCTGAGCGCCGTGCATGCCAAGGTCGACGAGATGGACGCCCGCGTCGACGGGTGGTTTCAGCACCTGCGGGGCAACCACATCGCCGACCGCGCGTTCTACACGGCATCCAGTCTCGGCGAGTTCGGGCTCGTCTGGGTGATCGTCGCCCTCTTGCGAGCACTGCGGGGGCGGCCGAACGACGAGCGGGCGGCCGTGCGGGCCATCGTGGCGAGCGGAGCCGAGTCGGTGATCGTCAACGTCGGTCTCAAGTCCGTCTTCCACCGGCGCCGGCCGGTCGCCCCGGCCGAGCATCCTCACCCGTTTCGGCAGCCGCTCACGTCGAGCTTCCCGAGCGGGCATGCCACGGCCGCCTTCTGCAGTGCCACCCTGCTGGCCGATGGCGACGACCTTGCACCCCTCTACTACGCCGCCGCCGCGGTGGTGGCCGCCAGCCGCATCCATGTCCGCATCCATCACGCTTCCGACGTCATCGGCGGAGCCGTGATCGGACTCGTCCTCGGCAGGATCGCCCGCCTCGTGTCGCCCCTGCCAAATCCGCCAGTGAAAGGAATCCGGTCCAGATGAGCGTCGCCATCGTCATGGGAAGCGACTCCGACCTGCCCGTCATGCGACAGGCGGCGGACGCTCTCGAGGAGTTCGCCGTCGAATGGGAGATGCGGGTCCTTTCCGCCCACCGGACGCCCGACGACACCCTCTCCTACGCCCGGGCGGCCGTGGCGAACGGCATCGAAGTGATCATCGCCGGCGCCGGCGGCGCCGCTCACCTGCCCGGCGTCATCGCGGCCGTCACACCCCTGCCCGTCATCGGCGTGCCGATCGCCTTGCCCAAGCTCGACGGACTCGACTCCCTGCTCTCCATCGTGCAGATGCCGAAGGGTATCCCGGTGGCCACCGTGGCCATCGACGGCGCCCGCAACGCCGGCCTGCTCGCCGTCCGGATGCTGGCGATCGCCGACGGAGCATTGCGTGACCGACTCGAGGAGCATTCGGAGCGGATCGCCGCCGAAGTGCGCGAGAAGGACGCCTCGCTGCAGCGGCGGCTGCAGTCGGAGCGCGCCGGCGACTGAGTTCCTTAGGCGGTGCCGGAGCGGCCGCCGCCGGCACCCCGCCGGGTGCTCTCCTCGGGAGGCGACGCCAAGGTCTCGGAGACGGAGGCGGCGACGAGCTCGGGCCGCTCCATCGGACCGAAGTGGTCGAGCCCTTCGAAGACCGTCATCCGCGACGTGCCGCCGGACGATCTCAAGCGGTCGTCGAGGGCCGCCAGGACGTCCTCGCCGAAGTCGTCGGTGAGGCGACCACAGGCCAGCTCGACCGGGCAGGCGATCTTCCCGAGGCTGCGATAGGCGTCGTGGCAGACGGCGTTGGCGAACACACGCGCCTCGTCGGCCGGCCGGCAGCGCAGCCGCACGCTCCCGTCAGGCTCGGTGTCGAAACCATGCTCGACGTACGCCTCCAGCACAGCGTGGTGAAGGACGGAAAGAGGGGGCTTCGAGGCGTAGTTGGCAAGGGCTTCCGCCTTCGAGCCGAAGCGCTCGCGCCGGCGAGCGGCACCGACCGAGAGGGGATTGCCGAAGTTGGCCGGCAGTGGGTCAAGGCTTGGCACGACGATGGGCTCGTAACAGTAGAGATGGCGAAACGTGCCGGGGGCGGCCTCTTCGGCGAGGAGGAGAGCAGCCCCCCCGCACGAATGACCGAAGGCGTACGGCTGTTGCAGACCGAGGCCCGCGACGACGCTGAGCACGTCAGCGGCGAGACCGGCCCACTCGCCGTTCCACGTCTCGGCCGCCCGCGAGCAGCCATGGGCCCGGAAGTCGATGCCGTAGCAGTGGAAGGAGCCGAGATGGCGGGCGAGCTCGGCCAGCACCATGGCGTGAAAGCCCGTGGCGTGCGCCAAGAGCAGTGGCTCGCCTTCACCGCCGAGGTCGAAGACGGCGATGTCCGAGCCGTCCGGTGTGGCGATGCGTGCGAGGGGCGCTGGATCGAGCACCGTGGCACGTTAGCGGTAGTAGAAACAATCCCCATGGACGGCGTCGTCGAGCGACTGGGCCGTTTCGTTCTGCAGCGCTCCGCCAACCTCGACCGCTTGGAAGGGGTGGTGGAGCTGAGGGCTACAGGCCGGCGGGCGTGACGGCTCTCTCGGCCGGCGACGTCGCCCTGCTCGTTGTCGCCGGCCTTGGAGCCGGCACGGTGAACGGCGTTGCCGGCGGCGGCACGCTCGTGTCGTTCCCGGCGCTGCTGGCGACGGGGCTGCCGGCCCTGCAGGCCAACGTCACCTCGACGCTCGGCATCTGGCCGGGCTACCTCGGTGGCGTTGCCGGCTTCCGCTCCGAGGTACGGGAGCAGCCGCCGCGCCGGCTGGCCGTCCTGTCGGGCGCCGCCCTCGTCGGCGCCACCGCTGGCAGCGTGTTGCTCCTCGCCACGCCGGGCAGTGACTTCAGGGCGATCGCCCCCTACCTTGTGCTCGGCGCCTGCCTCCTCTTCGCCCTGCAGCCGCTCGTCGCCAGCTGGGTGAAGGGAAAGCTAGCCACGCTTGCCGACGGGCATCTCGGCATCGCAGCCGTAGGGACGCTCCTCGGTGCCGTCTACGGCGGCTACTTCGGCGCCGGTCTCGGCGTCATCCTGCTCGCACTGCTCGGGCTCACCGTTCCTGACGAGCTCGTGCGCACGAACGGGTTGCGGGTCGTGCTGTCTCTCGTCGTGAACACCGCCGCCGCCCTCGTCTTCCTCGTTGCAGCCCACGTCGCCTGGGATGACGCTGCCCTCTTGGCCGGCTCGAGTCTCGTCGGCGGGTATTTCGGGGCGCGGCTGGCACGGCGTCTCCCCGCCGTCGTGTTCCGCCTGCTCGTGTTGGCGCTCGGGCTCGTGACAGCAGCCCGCCTCCTCGCCGGCTGAGCGTGGCCACGGCGCTTCTTTCCGTGCGCGCACTGGGTTCGCCGAGGGCAGGGGTGACGCCGGGCGAGGGCGGCTCAAGCGAGAAGGCCGGCGAACAGGTCGCCTGACTTCTCCACCCGCGCCAGGACCTCCTCCGGCGAGAAGCCGAGCCGCTCCTTGCTGCTGGCGCCCCTCGTCACCTCGTCCCAGGTGAGAGGCGTCGACACCGACGGCTGCGGGAGCGCCCGCATGGAGTACGGCGAGACGGTCGTCTTGGCCGGGTTGTTCTGGCTCCAGTCGATGAGGACCTTGCCGGTCCGGAGCGACTTCGTCATGCGCGAGACGACGAGGTCCGGCTGTTTCACCTCGACGGCCTCCGCCACGGCGTGGGCGAAGGCGTTCACCGCCTCACCGTCCCACCGGCGACCACCGAGGGCACCGTAGAGCTGCAGTCCCTTCGATCCGCTCGTCTTCGGGAGGAGGGCGATGCCCTCGACGGCGAGGTGATCTTTCAGGAGGAGGGCCACCTGGCAGCACTGCACGATCGTTGCGGGCGATCCCGGGTCGAGGTCGAAGACGACGAGGTCGGGTCGCTTCGGGTGGCCTTGGCCGTCGATGCGCCACATGGGCGTGTGGAATTCGATGGAGGCGAGGTTGGCGAACCAAACGAGGGTTGCCAACCCGTCGACGACGGCATATTCATTCGTGTCGGCGCCCTTCGACCGGCGACTGATGACGACGGTTCGGATCCATTCGGGGGCGTGCTTCGGGACGTTCTTCTCGATGAAGGAGGCTGCGTCGACTCCGTTCGGGAAGCGTTTCGTCGTGACGGGGCGTCCGTGCAGGTGGGGCAGCATGACCGGGGCGATCTTGGCGTAGTAGTCGATCAGCTCACCCTTGGTGAAGCCGGTGGCCGGGTACATCGGCTTTGCCAGGTTGGACACGCTGAGCTCGTGTCCCTCCACAGTGACAGTGAATCGTTCGCTTGGCGGGCTCACACCACCATCCTGCCGGACCCCGCTGGGGGATTGCTGACAGGAGAGGAAAAGAGGGTGCGCTCTGCTCCCTGACCATCTCGGCTTTCTTGGTCTTCTCGTTCTTCTCGCTGCCGGCTCGCTCGCCGGCGCGCCCGCCCGCAGGCTCCGGCACCGCCCTAGGCTCGGACCATGACGATCCCCGTTGAGCTGGCGGCGCTCCGAGGCCGCATCGAGGAGTACGGGCAACGCGGCTATCTGCTGACGGCCGGGCCGGACGGCCGGCCCCACAGCGTCGGCGTGGGCGTCCGCTGGGTCGACGATCTCCTTGTCACGGCGCCCGGCAACACGACCCTCGCCAACGCCAGTGCGCGGCCGCTCGTCGCACTCCTGTGGCCACCGGCCGAGCCGGGCGGCTACAGCCTCATCGTCGACGCCGAGGTGGTGTCCGCCAGCGGCAGCGGGCAGGGCGACAATGCCGTCGCGCTCCGGCCGACAAAGGCGGTGCTGCACCGCCCGGCCGCCGATCAGGCGCCGGGCGAGGAGCTGCAGCCGGGCTGTACGTCCGACTGTGTGCCGGTCTTCAAGCCGGTCCCCTAGAGCCGCGGCCCCGGCGTAGACGGCAAGGGCGGTCGAAGGGCTGCCGGCACCGCCGTCCGGCGCGATGATGGCGAGGGTCGGCACCGCCGCGCCGGCGTGGCGCGGGGAAGAGGGGAGGCACGGATGGAGATCGAGCGGGCGCGCGAGTTCCTTCGGCACAACCACCGGGCGGTCCTGCACACCTTTCGCAGGGACGGGTCTCCGCAGCTCTCGCCGGTGGCATGTTCGATCGACGACTCGGGCCGGGCGGTCGTATCCACGAGCGAGACCTCCGCCAAAGCCCGAAACGCCCGGCGGGACGAACGCATCTCGCTGTGCGTCTTCCAGGACAGCTTCTTCGGCGACTGGGTGCAGATCGACGGGAGCGCCGAGGTCATCTCGCTGCCCGACGCCATGGACGGACTCATTGCCTACTACCGCTCGATCGGGGGGGAGCACCCCGACTGGGACGAGTATCGCAACGCCATGGTCACAGAGCAGCGAGTGCTCATTGCGGTGACGATCGAGCGCGCCGGGCCGGATTCGCCTCGGTTGAGGTGACGGCGTCCCCGGCTGGAACCTGGGCGCTCCAGCTTCTAGCGTGGGGCCAGTGAGCACGATCGCCGGCTCGACCGGCCTGACGCAACGGTCGGGCGCAGACGTCGCCATGCGGCGCCTGCTGCGCGTACCGGACGTACGTCCCACAAAGGGGGCCGACGAGGCGGCGCAACGCCTGTTCAGCACGTCCATCCTGATCTCGGCGACGCGCTGTCTCCTCTTCTACGTGATCTTTCCGTTCGTGCTACCGGCGCTCGTTGGCGGCGTGGAGCCCATCATCGGCATCCCGCTCGGGCTCGTCGCTCTCGTGTTCGATGTGATGGGGATCAGGCGCTTCTTCGTGGCAGACCACCGGTGGCGGTGGCCGATCACGGCGCTGTACTTCGCCATCATGGTGCTCGTGATCATCCTGCTTGTTATCGATGTCACCCACGTCGTCTGAGTCGTCCGAGCCAGCGCTCCGTCCAGCCTCTCAGCCCTCCGTAGGTGTTTTCTCAGTCTTCTCTCAGTTTCGACTGGTCTACTGACAACATCAGCCGGCTCGAGAGAAGGCGTCCATGCTGTTCACGTACCTTGCGCGGGAGCTCCGGAGTCGGAGCAAACAGGCCATCGTCATCGCCGCTGGTCTCGGGATCGGAATCGCCCTCGTCATCACGGTGAGCGCCACTTCTGCCGGCGTCAAAGCCGCCCAAGGCCAGGTGCTCCACTCCCTCTACGGCGTCGGGACCGACATCACCGTCAGCCAGACCGCGGCTGCGGGTTCGGGCGGCCCGCAGAGGTTCAGCTTCGGGGGCACTCCGGGCGGCGGCACTCGGCCGACGGCGGGCACCCATTTCTCTCGCAACACGCTGTCGCCCACGCCCGGCTCGGCAACCTTGGCCGTGACGACCGTCACCCAGATCGCGAAGGTCAGCGGTGTCGTTGCCGCCTCCGGCGGGCTGTCGCTCAACGACACGAGCATCTCGGGGACCTTCGGGTCCTTCGGCGGCTTCGGCGGAGGCACGACGTCGGCCTCCTCCGGCACCCCGCCGCCGGTCAGCTTCAGCTCGTTCTCGGTCGTCGGCGTGCAGCCGAACACGAACGATGTCGGACCGCTCACCAACGCCGAGGTGACCTCCGGCCGGCCGTTCACGTCGGCTGACAACACCTCCAAGGTCGCCATCCTGTCGTCGTCGTACGCCGTGCAGAACAAGCTGACGCTCAACTCCACGATCACCGTTGCCGGTACGAAGCTCTCCGTCGTAGGGATCGCCTCCCTCCCGAGCGGCTCCACGACGGACGTCTTCCTGCCCCTCGGGGAGGCTCAGACGCTCGCCAAGCTGCCCGGCAAGATCACGACCGTCTACGTCAGCGCCGCCAGCTCATCTGACGTGAACGCAGTGACGAGCGCAATCCAAAAGGCGTTTCCGAAGGCAACGCTGACGAACGCCTCCACCTTGGCGAGCGAGGTGACGGGATCGATCACGAGCGCCTCGACCCTCGCCACGAAGTTGGGGCTGTGGATCTCGGTGGCCGCCCTAGCAGTCGCCTTCCTCGTGGCCGCCCTCCTCATGATGGCGGCCGTCTCCCGCCGGGTGCGTGAATTCGGGACACTGAAAGCGCTCGGTTGGCGAACCCGCCGGGTCGTCGGCCAGGTCATGGGCGAAGGTCTCGTGCAGGGCGTCGTGGGTGGCATCATCGGCATCGGCCTCGGCATCGGTGCCGCCAGCGTCGTGTCGGCGGTGGCGCCGGGTCTCACGGCCACGGAGGGTTCCCCGGTGACGACCGGAGGAGGTTTCACCGGTGGCGGAGGCTTCGGCAGCGGCGGCTTCGGTGGAGGAAGTGGCTTCGGCGGCAGCACCTTCCCGCGCCGAACCGGCGGGTTCGCCACTGACCTGCCTCGCACCGTCTTGGTGCACCTGACTGCCCCGATTCAAGGCGGTTCGCTGCTGCTTGCCATCGGCCTCGCCATCGCCGGCGGCCTCGTAGCGGGTGCCTTTGGTGCATGGCGAGCTGCAAGGCTGCGCCCCGCAGCCGCCCTTCGCAGGGTCGAGTGAGGAGACGGACATGTACGAGCTGAGCGACGTCTCCAAGAACTTCGAGAAGAGCGGGCGCCCGGTCGTCGCCCTGCAGAACGTCAACCTCACCATCGCCGATGGCGAGATGCTCGCCATTCAGGGTCCAACCGGGCAAGGCAAGACGACCCTCCTGCAACTGCTCGGCGGACTCGATCAGGCCAGCTCGGGAGTCGTCGCCTTCGACGGCGACGACCTCGGCCGCCTCGGCGAGTCGCAGCTAGCGGATCTACGGGCGAGGGCGTTCGGCTTCGTCTTCCAGACCTTCAACCTCATCCCGACGCTGACCGCTCTCGAGAACGTCGAGGTGGCGCTCGTCCCGCTACACGTGAGCGGTCCTGAGCGCCGGCGCAGAGCCGCTGCCGCCCTCGACGAGGTCAGCTTGGGCGATCGCGCCGCCCACCTGCCCTCCGAGCTCTCCGGTGGGCAACAACAGCGCGTTGCCATCGCCCGGGCGCTCGTGAAGGAGCCGAAGGTCGTCCTCGCCGACGAGCCGACCGGAAACCTCGACGAAGAGACCCGAGACGACATCGTCAATCTGCTCGAGTCCATGTCGCGGCTGCGCGGCCTCACGCTCGTCATCGTCACCCACGACAGCACCGTGGCGCGGCGCGCCCCCCGGATCGCCACCATCAAGAAGGGCCGCTTGTCGATCCGCGAGGCGCAACCGAGTCAGAGCAGGCGCTGACGCCCGGCTGAACTCGTCACACAGGGCGCACAGCGGCCGATCCGCCTAGCCGCCTGCTCGCCATGTGGCGAGGTGCCCGATCGGCTATTCCTCGACGACCTCGATCACCTCGACGACCTCGGGCGACCCATCGGCGGCAACGGCTTCGACTACGGCCACGGCGTCGGGCTCGCGTCCGCCGTAGAAGGCCAAATGGACGAAACCGGCAAGCGCTCCGCCGACAAGCGGGGCGACGATGAACAGCCAGACTTGCTTCAAGGCCGTACCGCCGATGACGAGGGCGGGCCCGAGGGCGCGGGCGGGGTTGACGGAGGTACCCGTGATCGGGATGCCGATGAGGTGGACGACCGTGAGGGTGAGCCCGATGACGAGGCCTGCCGTGGAGGCGTTGCCGATGGCGCTCTTGTGAGTGACGGCCAGGATGACGAACACGAACAACGCCGTGAGGATGACCTCGGCGATGAAGGCTCCGCCGGCGCCGACGTGGATGTAGCTTGAGTTACCCCAGCCGTCGGTGCCGAGGCCGATCTTCGACCGCGAGTAGAACGGCGAGGTGGCGAGGGTGCCCCACAGCGCCAGGGCACCGAGGATGCCCCCGAGGAACTGGGCGACCCAGTAGCCAAGGGCGTCATTGAGCGAGACGCCACCGGCAAGCCACACGCCCATCGTGACCGCCGGATTGACGTGGCAACCGGAGATGGGGCCGAGCGAATAGGCCAGCGCCATCAGGGTGAGCCCGAAGGCGAGCGCTGTCGCGATGACGCCGGCAGCGAAGCTCGTTCCCGTCGTGAGGAACCCGAACGACAGCGTCGCCACCCCGACGGCGAAATACACGAGGAGCGCCGTGCCGAGAAGCTCGGCCCCAATCTTCTTCGCCATTGAACGACTCCTTCCCCCTGTCGGTCCTCCACCACCCTAAACGGCGGTAGCGCCCGAGTCGATGACCGGTGCGGGCCCACCGAGCGGGCAAGACGGCCGTTGCCGCCGCCTGGCGTCGGATAGAACGTTGCGATGGAACTTCGCATCTTCACCGAGCCGCAGCAGGGTGCGTCCTACGAGCAGCTCCTGGCTGTGGCAAGGACGGCCGAGGAGTGCGGTTACGGGGCCTTCTTCCGGTCCGACCACTACTTGAAGATGGGTTCGGTGGACGGTGCACCAGGTCCGAGTGACGCCTGGATCACCCTGGCCGGCCTCGCCCGCGACACCGAGCACATTCGCCTCGGCACGTTGCTGACGGCGGCCACCTTCCGGCTGCCCGGCCCGCTTGCCATCTCCGTGGCCGTCGTCGACGCCATGAGCGGCGGCCGCATCGAGGTCGGTCTCGGCGCAGGTTGGTACGAGGAGGAGCACACCGCCTACGGAATCCCCTTCCCGGCGCTCGGCGAACGCTTCGATCGCCTGGAGGAGCAGCTCGAGATCATCACAGGCCTCTGGGCCACGCCGGCGGGCGAGACGTTCGACTTCGCCGGGCGCCACTACCAGCTCTCATCCAGCCCGGCCCTGCCGCGACCCGCTCAGTCGCCGCGGCCGCCCATCATCCTTGGAGGTCACGGGCCGCTCCGCACCCCGCGACTGGCGGCTCGCTTCGCCGACGAGTTCAACGTGCCCTTCGCCCCCGTTGAGGTCGTGGAACGCCAATACCGATTGGTTGACGAGGCCTGTGAGCGCCTCGGGCGGGATCCCGCTTCGTTGCTGCGCTCGGCCGCCCTCGTCGTGTGCTGTGGCGCCGACGAGCAGGAGGTCGAGCGCCGGGCGGCTCGGATCGGTCGACCGGCTGCCAGGCTACGGGCTGACGGTCTCGCCGGCAGTCCCGCCGAGGTGGCCGACAAGCTCGCTACCTATCGGGAGGCCGGCGCCACTCGGATCTACCTGCAGGTGCTCGACCTGGACGACGTGGATCACGTGCGCTTCGTGGCCGCAGAAGTGTCACCACTCGTGGGCGGCTTGTAGGCAAGCCCAGCGGTCGCGGAGCGGGCGGCGCCGAGCCTCCGCTCCGGGGCTCGATGCGAATCCGGCCCCCGTAACTAAGGGCTTCTGGCACTAGTCGTGCAAAAAGTCGCAACCTAGGATGGCTCTCGTGGCGCCCACGGCATCGTCTCCCGTGCCGGGATTCGTCCCGGACCCCGACGCCAAGCGCGCAGCGCTCGAAGACTTCGCCACGTTCCTGAACCCGCAAAAGGTGCGCGTGCTGCGCGCCGCCGGCCTCGACCTCATCGAAGCGGAGCGTTCCGGTCCGTGGGTCTTCGACTTGGACGGCCGGCGTTTCCTCGACTGCTTCACCTCGGCCGGGTCGTTCAACGTCGGCCGGCGCCACCCACGTGTCGTGCGTGCCGCCCATGAGGCGATCGACCGCCTCGATCACGGCAACTTCCTGCTCTGCTCGCGGGAGAAGGCCGCCCTCGCCCGCAAGCTCGCGGAGATCACCCCTCCATCGCTGGAGTGCACCATGTTCGGCACCGGCGGCGGCGAAGCGGTCGACTTCGCCCTCAAGCTCGCCCGCGGCGCCACGCGGCGCAGCCGCATCGTGTCGACCGTGAACGGCTACCACGGGCACACGGGTTTCGCGCTCTCTGCCGCCGGCCGGGAGCAGTATCGCCATCCCTTCGAGCCGCTCATGCCGGGCTTCACGCTCGTGCCCTTCGGCGACGTCGCCGCCCTCGAGGTGCTCGACGACAGCGTTGCAGCCGTCATCCTCGAGCCCATCCAGGGCGAGGGGGGCATCGTGGTGCCGCCTCCGGGCTACCTCGCTGCTGTGCGACGGGCCTGCGACCGTGTGGGTGCCCTCCTCATCCTCGACGAGATCCAGACGGGTTTCGGCCGCACGGGCCGATGGTGGGCGAGTGAGCATTTCGACGTCGTGCCGGACGTGATGACGACGGCGAAGTCCCTCGGCGGCTCGCTCGTGCCGATCTCGGCGACGATCTTCACCGAGGAGCTGCGCGAGTTCCTCATCCCGAACCCCTTCATCCACCTGTCGACCTTCGGCGGCTCGGACGTTGCCTGCGCCGTGGCGCTGGAGGTCATCGCCGTCATGGAGGAGGAAGGGCTCGTCGAGAACGCCGCCACGATGGGCGAGCGACTCCACGCCGGCCTGCGTCAGTTCGCCGCCGCTCACCCCGACGTCGTCAAGGAGGTGCGGGGACTCGGTCTCATGGCCGGTGTCGAGTACGGAGAGGACTCGATGGGGCCGAGGATGTCGTTCCATCTCGCCCGCCACGGGGTACTGGCTATCTACAGCGGCAATCAGCCCGCCGTCATGCGACTCATGCCCTCCCTCGTCGTCGGCGAGCAGGAGATCGACTTCCTGCTCGAGGCGCTCGAGGCGGCCGCCAGCGACCTGCTGGCGGGCAAGGGCCCGGAGGAGGTCGCCCCGAACCGGGCGCGCCGCCGCCCCGTGCGGCCGGCGGCATCGGCCCTCGGTCAGGGCTAGACGTGGCGAACTGGGACGAGCTCGCCGAGGCTCTCGCCGACTACACCGTCAGCTGCAACACGAACGAGCGCTTGCGAAAGATGCAGCGCGACTGGTCGAGAGTCCTCCATTTCGAGTGCTCCGACTCGCGCGATCGCTTCTTCATGGTCGTTGACCGCGGCGAGATCGTGCGGACGGGCGAGGGGCACGAGGGTGTCCCCGACATCGTGGTCACAACGGCGTCGGAGACGTTCTGCGACATGTTCTGGGGGGACCTCAACCCGGTCCAGAAGTATCTGCGCGGTGAGATCCAGGTGAAGGGATCACAAGAGGACGTCATGCGCCTCGACGCCATCAGCTACGTGATCTGGCCCGACGTGTGATGCGAGCGGCCGATGCGCCCGAGGAGAGCCGGGCCGTCGTGCTGCGAAGATCCGTCGGCACGGCGACGGCGACGGCGACCTCGGCGGGTCTCGCCTTCGCCGCCATCGACTATCTCGGCGTCGTGTCGGTGGCGACCTATGCGGGCGGGGCGAGCGCCTGGCTCGCCATTGCCATCGGGGGCGCCCTCGTCTTCCTCGTCTCGGGCATCTTCTCCGAGCTGAACGGCCTCTACCCGACGGCTGCGGGCATTCGGCTCTACCTCGGGCGCGCCATCGGCAACCGGACGGCGCTCACCGTGACCTTCACCTACATGACGACCGTGGTCCTTGTCATCGCGGCGGATGCCTTTCTCATCGGCGCCGCCGTGCGCCACGTGCTCGGGGAGCCGCCCGCCCTCGCCTATCTCTGGATCTTCGTGCTGCTCGGGATCGCCACCGGTGCGAACCTTCTCGGCATCCGCCTCGCCGGGGGCGTGCAGACGGTCGTCACCTACACCGTGCTCGCCTCGACCGTGGTGCTCTCGCTCGTGGCCATCCTTCACGTTGGAGGAGCTTTCCAACAGCCACTTGACCTCTTCGGCAAGGGTGGCTTTGACGGCGTGCAGGCCATCGCCTTCGCTCTCTTCCTGTACGCCGCCTTCGAGTGGGTGACGACGACGGCCGAGGAGGCCCGGCGACCGCAGGTCATCACGCGTGCCCTCTTCATCGCCCCCGTGCTCATCTGGATCGCAGGGAGCTTGTTCGCCCTGGCTCTCAGCCATCTCGTCTCGGCGGGAGCCGCGCACGGGAGCGCCTATCCTCAGCTGCTGCTCGGCAAGGCGGCGCTCGGGACGGTCGGCGAGATCTGGATGCTGGCGGTGACGGTGCTCACGGCGCTCAACACCTTCAATGGCGGCTTTCTCGTTGCTTCACGCTTCCTGTACGCCGCTGCCCGCGAGAACAACCTCCCACGGCCCTTTGCCCGCCTTAACATCCGCGCCGTGCCGTGGCTGGCCGTCGTGACGCTCGGGGCGCTTTCTGCCATCGTCGCCGCCATCGTCTTCGCGACGCACCAGTGGCTGCTGCTCGTCGCCGTCGGGGCCACGATCGAGGCGGGCATCTACTCGATCGCCGCCCTCTGCGTGCTCATCCTGCGGCGCCGCGAGACCCGCCAGCGCCCCTTTGCCCTCGCCTTTGGCAAGCCGCTGGCCGCCTTCGGGGTGGTGCTGTTCGCCGTCCTTGCCGTGGCGACCGGGTTTGCCAACCCGAAGGACGCCCACCAGCTCTCCGTCCTGCCCGTTGCGGTCATCGCCGTACTTGCTGCCATCTCGGCGGCCTATGTCCGGATCGTCGTCCCTCGCTTGCAAGCAGCAGCCAAGGCGCGAGCAGCGGCGGGCAGGCCGAAGCGGCGTCCGACGAGGCCCGTCGTCTCAGGCGGAGATATCGCCGGTGAGGCGGAGGCCGGCGAAGCGGGGGCAGGAGGTCCGTTGCCGGCGATGCCGCTGACGCCGGACTGAACCGGGCGGCCTTGCCGCCCCGAGTCAGACGGACTCTTCGGCCTCCTCGCCGACACGCTCCGGGTCGTCGAGCAGGACGCCGGCTTCGATCGCCTCGACGACGTCGAGGGGCAGCTGATCCTCATCCTGCTCGTCGTCGAAGTCGACCTCGCTGTCGAGCGACACGTAGTCGGCTGCACCAGGCGGAAGGAACGGATCCGGCCGCTCGACTGCTGGAAGGTCGTCATACACGTCGCTCACACATCCATCCTGCCACGAGTAGCGGGATTGGCTTTAGTTGGCGCCCCGACGGGTGCACGATCCGCCCATCGCGCCTGGCAGGAGGTGATGGGGCGTCATAACTACACGAGTGTGAGTAAGTTGGGCGGATATGGTCGCGACCGCCACCCGCCGAGGCCGCCCGGACCCGCGCCGCAACCCGAAGACCGTCGTCATCTGCTGTGCCTTCTGCAGGAAGCCGACCGCCAAATTCGACGTGACCTGGGCGGATACCTTCCACCCCCGGGTGAAGGCGCGCCGCCACGCTCGCGTCGTGCCGCCCTGGGAGGAAACCGTGACACGGCCGCGCCGGCTGATCGACTACCGCCTGTGGTGCTCGCGGGCGAGCTGTCAGACGACGTATGTCCTCGAGGGCGACTGCCTCGAGTCGCTCCTCGTGCACGCTGCTCGGGCTCGGCAGCGGCGGGCCATGCTGCCGAAGCAGGCGCGTCTCGGCAGCATCGTGCCGAGGGTGTTCGACCCCTCGCTGCTGTAGTCCGCGGGGGACTGCTTGTATCCATCAGGGGCGGCGGACCCGGCTCGGTTCCGGTAGAGATCGCGGACGAGCAGCACTTCGGCGAGGTGATGGATCAGCTCCTGGTTGATGCGCAAGACCAGCGAGCCGAACGGGCTGGTGGCGAACGGCCCTCGGCCGGTCCGAGGGGCTGTGACCGCGCCTCGGGCTACAGCGCGGCCACACCCGAGAAGGGGAGTAGGCGGTGTCGAGCTGCGTGAGCGCTCCCGCCCCATCAGCCGGAAGGTCTGCCGTCCGGTAGTCGACGGCGGTACCGCCGAAATGCGAGGCGTTGCGCATTCCGAGAACGCCGACGAGCACGTGGGCGAGGCGCCAGGCGATCGTAGTGACCGGTACCGGGCTGGGCTCGGGGTGCTCGAAATCCATGACGAGCGCACCGCCGCCAGCCCCCATGGACGTCGTGGCTCGGCCGCGCGCCGCAGGCTCGAGCACCCGTCCACCGGTTCCCAGAGGTACTCGTCGTCCGCGAGACCCTCGAGATTTTCGGGGTGCTCGAACCGCCTGAGCTGCGACACCGGCTGTGACTCCTCAGTGGCGGCTGCGCGACGACCATCGAGGCGCCGTCATGTCGGATCCCATGGCAGCTGATGGCGGCTCAGATGCCGGTGGTCACACGTCTTCAGGTGTGGCGATGACGGGCTCCGGCTCCATCCACATGAGGGGGCCCCGGCGGTAAAATTGCCGTGGTGTCGAAGGCCACCTCAGCATCGACGGTAGACCGGCTGCGATGGTGGCCGCTCGTCGCAATGCTGTGCTTGCTGTTAGCGACCGGCTTAGGGGTTGGAATCGGCGTCGCACAGGAAATTCGGCCGGTTAGCTTCGGGGGCGGCGACATCGTCGGGGTATCGGTGCTGAAAGGTGAGATCGCCGACTTCGGCGCCTATGTCGGTAGGACGAGTGGCCCAACGATCACGCTCGTCGGAATACGGCTCATCCCCGTGTCGGGATACGACACTCCGGTGATCGTGCACACGGCGGTCGTTCGGCCTCCCTCAATGGGGGCCGACCGCGGATGGCCGCCGGCGTTTCTTAAGGGCGACGTGCTTCTCCCGGTTTGGGATCTACGGGTCGCCGCCACGCCGCAGCCCCGGCAGGAAGACGAGATCGTCTACGGAGTGATTCCTTCTTCCGGCGAGGCGACGTACGCCTGGGCAGGGGTCGCCGTGACGTATACCGAGGATGGTCAGGAGTTCACGTCTCCGGACTGGGACGCCGGATCCTTGTGCGTTCTTGCCAACGTCAAGGCGTCGTGCGATGCCTCATACGATGCCGCCGACGCCGCGATCATTGCTGTGCAGCCGGGCTGAGGCGGGGCCCAGGCCCCGGTGTGGTGCCCCTGCGCCTAAGAGCTCGTTTCCAACGAGCTCCGAATGGCGTCGATCTCAACGGCGAGGCGTCCGATGGCCGCCTGCATCCCTGACAGCAGGACCGACACGGACACAACCAAGTCGTCGTAGGCCGGAGGCTCCGCCGGAGGTGCCGTCACGAATTGTTGCTGGATCGGCGTCTCGTCCCAAGCCCGATCGATGATGGCCTGAACCTCAGTCTCTATCGGGCCAGCGGCCATGCTCCCCCCGAGTCTGCGCGCGATGTGCTCGTTTCACCCTCGCCAGGAGCCGACAGGCCGAGTCTCTCGGCTGCCAAGCGCGGAGGAGGGGAGCCCAGGCCGGCTCCCCTCCTCCGGCCCCCCTGGTTCAGCCACGGTCCTCGTGATCGGTCGCGGTTGTCCGTGACTCGGAACACGTCCCGGCTCTGGGGCATCGTTTCCCATCCAGACGAGGGTGGCTTCGTCGGCTGCCTTTCGAACCGGAACGTCAGTGTGCACCAACTGCGGGCGCGATGCAATGGGTGGCGTACTGCCCGTGGGCGTCATATGTCGGGCCTGCGAAGAGGATCCCGGGCGACGAGAGCTTGCCGATCGACTTGCGTCCGCAGCGCGCCCGCCGGATTACGAAGTCAGCTCGTGACGCAACGAGGCAACCCGCTTACCTGGAGAGATACGGGGAGCGGGCGACGGGGGAGCGGGCGACGGGGATCGAACCCGCATAGCCAGCTTGGAAGGTCGCCTCCTGGGCTTTTGTCGACCTGCGTTGGTGGAGCTGAATTGCCCCTGAGCTGCGGGTTAGAACACTCGTTCGCTACGTTGAATACCCTTGTTGACCACTCCTTCGTGCACGATCGCGCACGAAATCGCGCCGCCCCAGGCTCCCTCGGCTGAGTGTTACAACCCATCGCTACCGTCGGCTGAATGAATCCGGCGGGCCTCCTCAGGCGGATCGTTGGGGGCGCCGTTGTCAACGTCAGCTTCGCCGATCTCGTGTCGCTCCTTGAAGCCCTCGGCTTCGAGGAGATCGGAGGGAAGGGGAGCCATCGCGTGTTTGCGCGGCCTGGCGTGACCGAGCTCGTGAACCTGCAGGAGGTCCAGGGCCAAGCGAAGCCGTACCAGGTCCGGCAAGTCGCTGGGCTCGTGCGCCGTTACGATTTGCACCTGGAGAGCGAGTCATGACCACGTACCCGATCGAGGTTTATTGGAGCGAAGAGGACGGAGTCTGGATCGCTGACGTCCCGGATCTGCCATTTTGCACCGCTCATGGCCCCACACCTCACGAGGCCGTGGCCGAAGTCGAGATTGCTACGGAAGCCTGGCTAGACGCCGCCCGGGCTGCTGGGCGGCCCGTGCCGGAGCCGTCGAGTGGTGCGGCCCAGGCGTGAGTCTCTGTCGATCGCTTCGAAGAACGCGAGCCGGCGGAGGTCGACGCCTGTCGAGCTCAGGAAAGGTCAAGAGGGCCGCCACCTTCGACCACCCACGTGTAGCTGACTAAGAGACCTGGGCCGGCGTCGGTAGAAACGGACCGCACCCGGATGGCTGCGAGGGTCGACGGTGTCGATGTCCACGCCCTCCTCGGCAAGGAGACGGGCGAGCTCGTCGTAAGTCGCCTCGTACACCCACGGACCGCGGCCCAGTCGCACGACATCTATTCGCTTGCTGGCTCCGGGCACACGCCGGTTCCTCAGGCCCTCGCGAGCCTCGTGCTGCCCGAGGTCGAGGGGGATCAGCTCGATGACCCTCTGGCGCACTGCGCCGAGATCGACACCGAGGGCGACGAGTACTTGAGCAGCTACGCCTTCACGTTCGCGCACGAGCGCTAGCAGCAGGTGCTCAGTCCGAATGGAGTTGTGCCCGAGCTTGTGCGCTTCTCGCGCGGAGAGCTCGATCACCTTCTTCGCCCGCAGCGTGAAGGGAAGAGAACCGGCTGGGGTGTTGTCTCCCAGACCGATCGTCTTCTCGAGCTCGTCGTACACGGACTCGAGCGAGATGCCAAGCGACCCGAGCGCCTTGGCGGCGAGCCCCTCTCCGTCGTGCATCAGCCCGAGCAGGATGTGCTCGGTCCCAATGTGGCTGTGGCGGAAGACACGCGCCTCCTTCTGAGCGAGTCTGAGCACCCGGCGCACACCATCGGAAAGCACTGTCGTCAGTGTGCCAGGCGACGAGGAGGCGCACGGCCGAGACGGGTGCTGCGCCGGCATTCCTTGATCAGTAGTAAGGAAAGTCCTCACAACTCTCTGCGCACTCTGCGCTTGGCACCTGTGCGCACCGTGCGACTCCCTGCCTTAGCCCACTCGACCAGGGAAAACGAGGGGAGCGGGCGACGGGGATCGAACCCGCATAGCCAGCTTGGAAGGCTGGGACGGGCACCTATTCGACCAGGGGCTAGAGGCTACTTTCCCAGGTCACGCTATGTCAGTAGCGGACACGAGAGGACACAAACGGACCCGATTTGACAGTGTTCCCGGCACGTTTCCCGGCACGGAATCAGACTGCTCGGCTGGGAAGTACTTGATAGCGGATACCTCTCGTCGGCGCCGCCTTCGGTGGCTTGGCTGCTTGGATAGTCTCGGAACTGAGACGGACGAACCTCGCTCCGGTCCGCTGCGCCTCCCGGACCATGACGATGACCGTCCGTTGGTCGACCACGTACTCACCTGGGCAATCCACACGGCTACAGCGGTAGCGGTGACGCTTGGGGCCGGCGTCTTCAGGATAAGGCCGCGGAAGGGCGCCGTCGTGGTGTGCCATCGCCTTGCCGCAGAGGCCACAACGGACGCTCACCGGCTGAGGTGTCGGGTGCTGTTTCAGCCAGCCGGGTGTCGGAAGTTCCCGGAAAGTCCCCTTCTTGACACGTCTGGTCACGAGGGTTAATCATAGTGACAGAGACGTAACTACAGGGCTGTCGGGAACCACGACCGTCACCACCTGATCCCGGAGGGATCAGGCCGGGGCGACCGCCCAGCAGCCGACGGGACTTAGAGGGCACTTCCGAGGAATTCCCCTCAGCGGATCGCTCCCAGCAGGGCGATTCTCCGAGGAGAATCATGCCCGAGTCCGCACCGCAGCCGGCAGTAAGTCGGCAGGATCGCCGGCATTCCGAAGCACCGGCCGGTGAGAATCTGCCCACCGACAGGCCGTGGCTGATCGGCGAGGCCGGCGCCTTCCTACGCGTAGACGCTCGAACCGTACGGAGACTCATCGCCCGCGGGACGTTGCCCGCCTGCCGCGTTCCAGGAACGCGCAAGATCTTGATTGATCCCGAGGCCGTCCGCCAGCTCGTTGCGAGCAGCACGACGGGGTTGCGGTGAACGCCCTCATGGTGGCCGCCCTCGGCTACGTCTCTCGCGGTTGGCCAGTCTTTCCTTGCCAGCCACGCGGCAAGGTCCCGGTCGGCCAGATCGTGGCTCACGGGCTGCACAATGCGAGCGTCGACTCGGAGGTCGTGGAGCGATGGTGGCGCCGGCTCCCGGCCGCCAACATCGGGCTACGGACTGGGCTCGTTTTCGACGTTCTCGACGTCGACGGGCCTATCGGCATGGCCGCCCTCGATGGGACTCCGCACAGCGTCACGATCGACGGACCGACGTGCAAGACCGGCGGCGGTGGCGACCACGTCTACGTCCTGCCGACCGGGCTCGGCAACCGTGCTGGGCTCTTGCCGAAGGTCGACTGGCGAGGGGACGGCGGGTACGTCATCGCTCCGCCGAGCGTGCACGCCAGCGGGCAGATCTACCGCTGGTTGCAGGGGTGGGGACCGGATGAGCAGCCCTTGCGTCCGGCGCCGGCGTGGCTGCTCGAGCTGCTCCAGTCGAAAGCGACGACGACTCGGCCCAGGGCGCACATACCGGCCGGCGGCTACGGCCGGCGGGCGCTCGAGTCCGAGGTCGCCAAGGTCGCGCTTGCTATCGAAGGCACACGCAACGATCAGTTGAACAGATCGGCACACGCCCTCGGCCAGCTCGTGGCCGGCGGCGAACTGGATGGTGGCGCCGTCTTCGACGCCCTCATCACGGTCGGTCTCCGCGTCGGTCTCAGCGAGACGGAGTGCCTGGGCACCATCCGGTCCGGCATCGACAGTGGAAGCCGCCAACCTCGTTCGGCTCCTGCCAGAAAGGCGGGCTGACATGGCCGATCTCACGCGCGAGGAAGCCCGCGTGCACGCGGCCTCGCTCAACGGCGCGAAAGCTGCGCCGGCGGACGAACAGCGCGAACCGACCACGTGGACTCCGGTCGATCTCACAGACGCCCTCGCTGGCGTCGACGTCGACCCGCCAAGTCTGGGTGCTCGTTCCGATGGCTTCTGCCTGCTGTACCCGGGACGGACTCATGCCTTCCAGGGAGAGTCCGAGTCGTGCAAGAGCTGGGGTGCTCAGCTCGTCGCAAGGCAGGAGATCGAGCTCGGCAACGACGTGCTGTACATCGACTTCGAGGACGATGCTGCTGGTGTCGTGGCACGTCTGCTCGCTCTCGGGCTCACGCCGGCTCAGGTCGCTGCCCACCTGGTCTATATCAGGCCAGACGAACCGCTCAACGGTCGTCACGGCGAGGCGACTCCTGCCAGCGCTGACCTCCTCGACGCCTTCGAGGGACGCCGATTCGCCCTGGCCGTCATCGACGGCGTTACCGAGGCGATGACGACCGAGGGGCTCGAGCTGATCGGTAACTCGGACGTGGCCACATGGATGCGACGACTGCCACGTCGCATCGCCCGCACCGGTGCCGCCGTCGTCGTCCTCGACCATCTCCCCAAGGACCGCATGAGCCAAGGTCGCTATGCGATAGGCGGACAGCACAAGCTCGCCGGCCTGACGGGTGCGGCGTACAAGTTCACGCTGACCAAGTGGTTCTCGCGGGCGACCGGCATCGACCCCGTCGAAGGACGTGTTCTCATCACCGTCGAGAAGGACCGGCCTGGATACGTGAGAGGTCGCGCCACCGACGACAAGGTCGGCGAGTTCCGCCTGATCAGTTACCCCGATGGTGGAGTGACGTTGTCGATCGACCCGATAGATCCCGCCCGGCTGACCGACCGGAGAATGGCCGACCGCATCCTCGCTCACCTGATCGTCTACGACGGGTCGTCCAAGAATTCCATCGAACAGGCGGTGCAAGGTCGAGCCGCGACCGTGCGCGAGTCGCTCTCATGGATGACCGAGCAGGGGTGGATCCGCGTGGAGCGGAAAGGTAACGGTCACCTTCACTGGCTGACCGATCTTGGCCGTCTCGAATCCGACGGGACGAGGGACGAGGTCGAGCATGCGGAATTCTGATTTTCGGCCACCTAGTCACCTCGTCACCTCGTCCCATATAGACGAGGTGGACGAGGGACGAGGTCGGTTTGGCGCTCGTCCGGGACGAGATGGGACGAGGTCGGGACGAATGGACGAGGTCGGGATAAACGACCGCCTGGTGAACATTCTCGGTCCGTGGGATGGAGCAGAGATACCCGGCGGTTGTGGCGGATGTGACGCCTACCAGACGGTGCGAGCGCAAAGCGAACGCGTGTGGATCATCACGATTCACCACGACGACGACTGTCCCGTCTGGCAGCGAATCAAGGCGAAACGATGACCGGCCGTTGCCGCCGGACTCGGCCTCCGAAACGGGCTCGGGCACAGAAATTCCGGCCTGCTCAGGGCGCTGACCTGCATGTATGTACCCCCCAACCGGGGTCAAGTCTTGGACAAGGCGACGTGTCCACCCGCACCGTGGAAAATTTCCCCCCCCGATCAAATAAGGCCGGAAACAAAAAAGGCGCTGCGGCGCCATGAAACAACGCATCGGCCGCGACGACATCGCATGGAAGCGACTGCGCAAGCGGATCCTTGACGGCGCCACGCATTGCGCCATCTGCCACAAGCCGCTCAGGTTCGACGCGCCGCCGCGCTCACGCTGGAGCCCGTCCGTTGACCACATCATCCCCTTGCATGGGCACGTCGGGGACGACCTCCGCCGCCTGGCCCATGACCCGAACAATTGCAGGGCGGTGCACCTCGGCTGCAACGCCCGGCGGGGCAACCGACAGCGCTCGGTCGTCGTCCAGAAGCCGAGGCCGAAGTTCACTTCGTTTCGCTCGAGGAGTTGGTGATGGCGAGGAGGGAGTCCGCCCGCTGCCGAGACTGCGGGTTCAACACCTGCCCACGCTGGCGCCGGCGCGGGCGCACCGAGTGGTACATCGTTCACGACTCGGTCTGGGAGGCGGCAGGTATGCCGAGCGAGCTCCTCGTGTTCCCCGCCGGCCCCGTCGTCGTCAGGCCGGGGATCTTGTGCATCGGCTGCCTCGAGCGCCGTCTCGGCAGATGCCTCACTCCCGATGACTTCGACGACTGGCCGGTCAACGAGCCGAATCCGAACCAGACGGCACGACTCGCCGACAGGATGGGTCCACGATGACCGAGCCCGACGGTCGCCGGTTGTTGGCGTGGCGAGAGGGATCGTGGGCTTCGATGCAGGCCTGCTTCATCGCCCACATGTCCCCGGCGGACAGCGAGCAGGCAGCCCATCGCCTCGCCGAGATCCAGTCCGAGGTGGGCGATGGGCTCTACCCGGTCGCCCTGCCCGCCGCCCTGGCGGCGCTCCGGCTCCGGGCCAATGGTCACGACGACAGCGCCGCCCTGCGCCGGCTCGCCCGTATCGGTCGGCGACTCGAGCGCCGCGCCATGCGGTTGTCGCCCAGCTTGACCCTGCTCGCCGGTGGCCGAAGATGGCGGTAACCCCCGATCCGGGCGGCCTCATCTACGGAATCCCGCTCAGCGAGCTGGCCGGCGTCCATGCCCTGCTGCAACGCGGGTCCGCCTGGGCACGCACCAACAGGACCCCGCTCCCGCCTGCCCTGACCTCACGGCTTCAGGACATCGAGGCCACCCTCGCTGCCGCCAGGACCGCTGCCTCACCCGGAAACGGCCAGAAGGCTACGGGCTGCGGCGCTTCCCGATCTGGTAGGGCACAAAATGGCTTCCCCGTCACAATCGCCGACGTGCACTTCCTTTCAGGCACAGAGGTGGCATTGCGGGCAGGTCTGAGCAACCGCCGCGTCCGCCAGCTCGCACTTGCGGGCCGGCTGGCGGGCCGGCGGTTGCCCGGTGGCTGGGTCTTCAGCCTGGAGGACGTCGAGCGCTGGCTCGCCGGCAGGAAGGGGCAGTAAATGGGTATCGGTCGAAATGAGTTTCTGGACGTGACGGCGGCAGCGCTGGACGAGCTGGCCGGCCAGCTCGAACGCATCGACCGGCGCGTCGCCCTCCTGCTCGGTGCCAACGACCTCGAGCCAGGCAGCACGCCCAACCTCGACCGCCTCCGCCAATATGTCGCCGAGGTACGAGCCCAGAAAACCTGGGAGGCCAACGAACACGTCCGCCTCGAGGTCGAGGCAGCCGCCCGCCGCAAGGACGAGGCCGCCTCCGTCGGCGAGATTTGGCGCAACCGACAGGCCATCGACGCGGCGCAGCGGGCTGGGCTCATCTCGGGGATGGGGAGGCCGCGGTGAACCTCTCCGAGCGTGGGCAACTCCGCAACGTTCCCGAGTTCCGGGAGTTGGCCTTCGCTGACGCCGAGGTCAGGATGGACGCCGTCGGCGCGGGTTGGACCTTCAGAGGCTACGCCAGCGTCTTCGACTCGCCGTATTCGATCGTGGATGCTTACGGCGAGTACACCGAGGTCGTGACACGGTCCGCATTCGACAAGACGCTCGCCTCCGACGCCGACTGCGTTCTGTTGATAGGGCACGAAGGCGCCCCGTTGGCGAGAACGAAATCGCGCACGATGACGCTTCGTACCGACGGAAAAGGCCTGCTCACCGAGGCGAGACTCGACCCGAGCAACCCGCGGGCGCAGGAGTTGCGGTCCATGGTCGACCGTGGCGACATGGACGAGATGAGCTTCTCTTTCCGCGACGAGTTGCCGTCGTGGAACAGCAGCTACACCGCCCGCAGCCTCGTGAGCGTGTCCTTGAACCACGGCGATTGTTCGGCCGTCGCCTTCGGAGCGAATGCCGCCACGAAGGGGCTCGTCTCCATGCGGAGCTACACGGCGGAGGTGAGAGCGAAGTATTCGGCCGCCCAACTGGCGGCCATGCTCAAGGCCGGCAAGGCCTTCCCCAACGCCAACGGCGACCCGAGTTATCCCATTGGTGACGCCGCCGACCTTCGCCTCGCAATACACGCCGTCGGCCGTGGAAGCAGCTCGCATGACAAAATCCGGGCCTACATCGTCCGGCGGGCGAAGGCCCTCGCCCTGTCGAGCCTGATCCCGAGCAACTGGAACAGCGACGGCTCGTTGTCGCAATCCAACGCCGCCGGCCGCCTCGGCGAGCACCGCTCACCCTTGCACGCAAACGTCACTGGCAGTCACACCCACCGGCATTCGACACTCGGCTCGTCGGGCTGGAAAACGCACGTCCACGAGCACGCCCACGACGGGGACGCCAGCCACGATCACACCCACGACGCCCTCGCCCAGGCTGCCGCCGATGCCGACGCCGCCACGAGCCAGGTCGAAGATCCGACTCAGACGCTTAGAGGGCGCGCGGATAGGCGCTGGTAGAGACCATCCACCGGTCGTCGGGTTGGCCCAATTTTGATGTTGGGTGCACCCCAACCCCAACGACCAAGTGGAGGTCCCCACCATCATGCGCGCGC
>JBKQSP010000062.1:0-4463 GCA_052143575.1 Acidimicrobiales bacterium | reverse complement strand
TCGGCCACGTGCTCGACATCCTGCGCGACGCGTACTGCCGGACGATTGGGATCGAGTACATGCACATCCAAGATCCAGACCAGAAACGATGGATCCAGCGCCACGTAGAAGGCGTGCCCGCCACCATCTCCCCCGAGGAGCAGCACCACGTCCTGCAGCGGCTGAACGCAGCCGAGGCATTTGAGCGCTTCTTGCACACGCGCTACGTCGGCCAGAAGCGCTTCGGTCTCGAGGGGGCCGAGTCGGCCATCCCGCTGCTCGACGCCGTCCTCGACAGCGCCGCCGCCAGCGGTGTGGAGCAAGCAGTGCTCGGCATGGCCCACCGAGGCCGGCTCAATGTGCTCGCCAACATCGTCGGGAAGTCCTACGGCGAGATCTTTGCCGAGTTCGAGGGCAACCTCGATCCCGAGACCGTGCAGGGCTCCGGCGACGTGAAGTACCACAAGGGCGCCAGCGGCAAGTTCGTCAGCCAGAGCGGCCGTGACGTCGCCGTGACGCTTGCCTCCAACCCGTCGCATCTCGAGGCCGTGGATCCCGTCGTCGAGGGGATGGCGCGAGCGCGCCAGGACCGCCACGCGAATCTCGGCACGTTCCCGGTGCTGCCCGTGCTCGTGCACGGCGATGCGGCCTTCATCGGCCAGGGCGTCGTCGCCGAGACCCTCGAGCTGTCGCAGCTGCACGGCTACAAGACGGGAGGGACCGTCCACCTCGTCATCAACAATAAGCTGGGTTTCACGACGCCAACGGTCGCCGCCCGCTCCTCCGTCTACTGCACCGACGTCGCCCTCACGGTGCAGGCACCCATCTTCCACGTGAACGGGGACGACCCCGAGGCCTGCGTGCGCGTCGCCCGATTGGCGGTTGCCTTCCGCCAGGCGTTCCACAAGGACGTCGTCATCGACCTCGTGTGCTACCGGCTGCACGGCCACAACGAGGGCGATGACCCGAGCTACACCCAGCCGCTCATGTACAAGGAGATCGACCGGCATCGCAGCGTGCGAAAGCTGTACACCGAGGCGCTCGTGAAACGGGGAGACATCACGATCGACGAGGCGGAGGCGGCTCTGGAGGACTTCTCGAAGCGGCTGCAGCAGGCGCTCGACGAGACACGGGCCACTGCCCCGCCCCAGCTGGAACGCCTGCCCAACCTCGTGCCTCCGGACGTGCCGCCCTTGAGCACGATCCGGACGGGCGTCGGGCGCCGGCGCCTCGACGAGATCGCCGGCCTCTTGCATGCCACGCCGGTCGGTTTCACCGTGCACCCGAAGCTGGCTCGCCAGCTCGCCCAGCGCAACGAGATGTACCAGTCCGGGCACGTCGACTGGGCCCTGGCGGAAGCCCTCTCGATGGGCAGCCTGCTCGCCGAGGGCATCGATTGCCGCGTCGCCGGCCAGGACACCCGCCGCGGCACCTTCAGCCAGCGGCACGCCGTCCTCGTCGACTACGAGACGGGCGCCGAATACGTACCTCTCACGACCGTCTCCAGCCTGCCCGATCTCCCCGACGGCGGAGCGGGCGCCTTCATGATGTTCGACTCGCTGCTGTCGGAGTACGCCGCCCTCGGCTTCGAGTACGGCTACTCGGTGGAGACGAGCCGGGCACTCGTGGCGTGGGAGGCGCAGTTCGGTGACTTCGTCAACGGCGCCCAGATCGTCATCGACAACTTCATCGCCGCCGCCGGCGAAAAGTGGGGGCAGCAGTCCGGACTTGTCCTCCTCCTTCCTCACGGCTACGAGGGGCAGGGCCCGGAGCACTCGTCGGCGCGCTTGGAGCGCTTCCTGCAGCTGTGTGCCGGAGGCAACCTGACCGTCGCCCAGCCGACCACTTCGGCCCAGTACTTCCACCTGCTGCGGGCGCAGGTGCTGCGCAGCCTGCGTCGGCCCCTCGTAGTGATGACACCGAAGTCGCTGCTGCGCGCCCGGCAGTCCCGATCGGAGGTCGAGCGCCTCGTCGACGGTGGCTGGGAAGCGGTGATCGACGACCCCGCCACGGCGCCGGGCGGCCCCGTCGATGCCGGCGCGGTCAGGCGACTCGCACTGTGCACCGGCAAGGTCGCTTTCGACGCCCTCGCCCGGCGGGACGAAGTTTCCTCCCCGGTGGCCATTGCCCGCCTCGAGCAGCTGCACCCGTGGCCCGCCGCCGAGATCGCTGCGCTCGTCGCCCGCTATCCAGCTCTCGGCGAGATCGTCTGGTTCCAGGAGGAGCCGGAGAACATGGGGGCTTGGAGCTACGTGCTGAGGCGCCTCCCGCGGCTCGTGCCGGACGGCATGACGTTCTCACTCGTCAGCCGGCCGGAGTCCGGAAGCCCGGCGACCGGGTCGGCCACGCTGCACGCGCTCGAGCTTCGAGACATCCTCGACCGCGCCGTCGGTCCCGTGCCGGAGCCCTCGGCAACAAACTGAAGCCGCCGCCTCCGCCCTGTCGGGCCGGGTGGCGTCTCAGCGCGAGGGCATGCGCAGCGCCGCCTCGAGGTCCTCAAGGGCCTGCTCCTCGGTCACGAACTTAATGGTCGTCATACCGAGGCGCCGGGCGGGCTTCAGGTTGATCCCGAGGTCGTCGATGAACACCGCCTCGTGCGGGGCGATGCCGAGACGGTCGCAGCAGTACTCGAAGAAGGCCGGCTCGGGCTTCCTCATCCCGAGGCGGTACGACTCGATGACCTCGTCGAAGAGCTCGAGCACGCCGGATACGCCGCCGCGGTCGTGCTCGGAGTGGACGGAGACGTAGTTGTTCGTCGCGAGGGCGACGAGATAGCGCTGGCGGGCTCGCCGGACGGCCGCGATCATGGCGGGCCGGGGTGCCCCCCCGAGGAGTGCGAGGACGCCGGAGGCGTCGACGTTGTGGCCGGCGGCGCGGGCTTCCGCCTCGAAGAGAGCGCCGAACTCGTCGAGTGTCACCTCGCCGCGCTCGAGTCGTGCCCAGGCATTGGCGTCGTGGTCGGTGGCGTTCACGGTGCGAAGGAAGCCGGGCGGGAGGCGGTTCTCGGCCTCGTAGCGGGCGAAGGCCGTGAACGGACTCTCGGAGAGGACGCCTCCGAAGTCGAACAGCACGGCCCGGATGCCCGTCTCCGGGTTCCCGAGGGCCGACCGGTCACGCTCGTGCCATGCCGCTGCCTGTGCCTCGCCTGCGGCCATGGGAGGACCTTAGGACAGGCGGATTCGCTCCCGCACTCCCCTGAACTGCTTGACTAGGTCGCACATGGCCCCCCAGCACATCGTCGTCGACGGCTCCAACATCGCCACGGAAGGGCGCTCGGCGCCAAGCCTCAAGCAACTGGAGGAGGCGGTCGCCGAGCTGAAGCGTGAGCACCCCGGCGCCGAGATCACCGTCATCGTCGACGCCACCTTCGCTCACCGCATCGACCCGAGCGAGCTGGACCGCTTCGAGACGGCCGCCCTCGCCGGCGAGTACGTGCACCCGCCGGCGGGCGCCATCGGGCGGGGAGATGCCTTCTTGCTGCGAGTGGCGGAGAAGGTCGATGCCACGGTCCTGTCGAACGACTCCTTCCAGGAGTTCCACGGAGAGCACCCGTGGCTGTTCGAGCGGGGTCGCCTCCTCGGGGCGACGCCCGTGCCCGGCATCGGCTGGATCTTCTCGCCCCGCACCCCGGTACGGGGGCCGACGAGCCGGCAGGCCGTGAGGGAGGCCGAGCGCGCCAAGCGCGAGGTGACAAAGGCCATCAAGGTGGCGACGAAAGAGGCGGTGGCCCCACCCGCCGTGAGCGGGCGGAAGCCGCAGATCGGCGACCGCCGTGTCATGGGGCAACCGCCGACGGTCGTCGCTCCGCGGCATCAGGCGATCTCGCCAGCGGCGGTGAACGATCCCCTGACGTTCGTTTCTTTCATCGCCGAGCACCCGCTCGGCGCCGAGGTGACCGGCCGCGTCGACAGCTACACCTCTCACGGTGCCGTCGTCATGGTCGGCAGCACGCAGTGCTACGTCCCGCTCGCCAACCTTGCTCATCCACCTCCCCGATCGGCCCGCGAGGTGCTGACTCGTGGGGAGGACACGACCTTTGTCGTGCGGGCGCTCGATCCGCAGCGCCGCGGCGTCGAGTTGGCGCTGCCCGGCGTCGGCACCGTCTCGGGGACGCCGAGCGAGGAGATGATCGCGGCCGAGGTGCGGCTCGCCCGTAAGCGGCAGCCGGCGGCAAGGAAAGCTGCTTCGAGAGCGCCGAAATCAGCCGCCGCGGCGGGCGACGCTGAGCCGGCGGCTGCTTCGGTGGCACGAACTCGAAAGCCTGCCGGGGCCGCGAAGGCGCCACTGACCAAGGCCGCAGGCGCCGGCAAGGCGTCACCGACCAAGTCTGCTGGTGCCAACAAAGCGGTGGCGGCCTCGCCACCTACAGCCAAGGCGCCGGCTGCAGCCGTTCCACGACGCGCCGCCAAGGCGTCTGCCGCGGCGGCGGCTCCACCACGTACCGCCAAGGCGCCAGCCGCGGCCTCGCCTCCGCCACGCGCCAC
>JBKQSP010000061.1:0-4509 GCA_052143575.1 Acidimicrobiales bacterium | reverse complement strand
TTGGCGGGCGATTTGCCTGCACGCGGCGCGCCCGGCATCGCAAGGCGCCTCTCCGCCCGCCCCCGGCGGCCGCAAGCTCATGCCAGACGACCCACGTGTGCCCTCGGTCCCGGGAGGTAGCGTGACCGAGATGCCGGAGGAATTGGACGTCAACGCCATGATCGGCCGGTTTCGCGAGCGGGCGCAGGCGGTCAGTCGCAGAGGTATCCCACCGGTCGAAGGTGAGGAACGGCGGCGGATCATGTCGCAGATGCGTCTCGACTTCCAAGACTTCGCCATGCTCGGCGACGCAACGGGATCCCTCGAGGACGGGATCCTGACGCTCCGCGTCGACCTTCGGCCGGCGGAGGATGTCGGCGGCAGCGGAGCCGACCCGAGCGGTGGCGCAGGGGCGGGCACGGGCGGCGCCAGCGGAACCGGTGGCGGCGAGGCGTCTGCGTCGCCGTCCGTTGCGGCGGTGTCGCCGGCCGATTGATCGCAGCACGGTGACCACGACGGACCCGACCTGGCCATGGTGGAAGGAAGCCGTCTTCTACCAGATCTACCCGAGGTCCTTCTGCCTGTCCGACCCCGAAGGGCGGCGCCGGCGGCTCGAGGTCGAGGCCGGGGTGCCCGATCCCGTGCGGGACGGCGCCGGCGACCTCGAAGGCATCAGCCGCCATCTCGACCATCTGACGTGGCTCGGCGTCGACGCCATCTGGCTGTCGCCCTTCTACCGCTCTCCGATGCAGGACTTCGGCTACGACGTCTCGGACTACTGCGAAGTCGACCCCCTCTTCGGGTCGGAGGGCGACTTCGACCGGCTGCTTGCCGAGGCGCACGCCCGCGGCCTGCGCGTGATCGTCGACTTCGTCCCGAACCACACGAGCGACCGTCACCCCTGGTTCCTCGACGCCCGCTCCTCGCGTCAATCGGTTCACCGCGACTTCTACGTCTGGCGGGATCCGGATCCGGAGGACCCCAGCCGGCCGCCCAACAACTGGCGCCGATCGTTCGGGGAAGGCCCGGCGTGGACTTTCGACGAGGCCACCGGTCAGTGGTACCTCCACCTCTTCCTCCCGGAGCAACCGGACCTGGACTGGTCCAATCCCGAGGTCGTCGAAGCCATGGAAGGGGTGCTCGCCTATTGGCTCGACAAGGGCGTCGACGGGTTCCGCATCGATGTCGTGCACGCCCTCGGCAAGGACCCGGCGCTACCGGACGCACCGGAGGAGATCGCCGCCATCCCCTGGTCGGCATTCAACGACGACGAGCGCACCCACCCCATCCTGCGGCGCCTACGGCGCTTTGTCGACGCCTGGCCGCAGGAGGCGGTCACCGTCGGGGAGGTCTTCCTCATCAAGACGGCGCTCGTCGCCCCGTACTACGGGCAGGGTGACGAGCTGCATCTCGCCTTCAATTTCCCGCCGATGTTCTGCCCCTTCGAGGCCGAGTGCTTCAGGCGCCGCGTCGCCGAGATCGAGCAGCTCTTCAATCCTCGCGAGGCCTGGCCGACCTGGGTCCTGTCCAGCCACGACCGTCCCCGCCACCGCACCCGCTACGGCGGGTCGGAGGGGCGGGCGCGCGCCGCTGCCGTGATGCTCCTCGGGATGCGGGGGACGCCGTTTCTCTATGCGGGAGAGGAGCTCGGTCTCGAGGACGCCGTCGTGCCACCGGATCGACTCGTCGACCCGGGCGGTCGCGACGGCTGCCGGGCGCCCTTCCCCTGGGACAATTCCGACGCCCACGGCTGGGCGCTGGGGGGCTCCGAGCCCTGGCTGCCCTTCCCGCCGGGAGCTGAGCATCGCAATGCCGCTGACCTCGCCGCCGATGACACCTCCATCCTCCATCTCTACCGGCGACTGCTGGCGCTTCGTCGGCGCACGCCCGCCCTTCGCCGCGGCGACCTCCAGCTCCTCGAAGCCCCGGGCGGCCTGCTCGTAGTCCGGCGGCACTGGGAGAGCGAGGTCCGCTGGGTCGTCGTGAATTTCTCCCCTGAAGTCGTCGGCTGGAGCCCGCCTGCAACGGGAAGCACCACGTCCGCCGGTGGAGCGGCACACGAGCGGGCTCGATTCACGGTCGAGCTCAGCAGCGGGGGCGAAGGCGCCCTTTCCGAGGACGGCGCGCCGTTCGAGGGACGAGTCGGCCCGGAGGAAGCCGTGGTCCTCGGGTAGGCGGAGGCGATCTCCGCCATGCCGAGGCCGACGATCGTCGTCGTGACACCGACGATGATCCAACCCCAGACGATGTCGACGGGACCGCCGTACTGCATGCCGAAGTAGTAGAGGGTGAGGCAGCCCGACGGACCGAACAATATGGGAGCCGGCGGGAGGGGCGCTGTCAAGCGCCGATTGCGCCTCCCTCGGACACCGGTGGCAGGGTGTCGCCCGCACCGCCTTCGGCGATCCGGGTGCCAGATCGTTCCTCCAGCACGAGCTCGCCGTGCCCGTCGAAGGCGAGCGCCGCCTGCCCGCTCGCCAGGCGCCCGAGGGAGGCGCCGATCAGCTCGAGACGCCATCCCGAGGTCAGCCGGCCCGTCGGGGCCTCCTGGAAGAAACCCATGAGGTCGGCCCTCGTCGCCAGCACCGCCGGGTCGAGGTCGAGGTCGGCCGAGCGCTGTCCCACGTAGGCGCTCGCCAAGGCGATCATGGGCTTGTTGAGTCGCTCGAGGCCGTGGCTGGCGGCCGAGTTCACGGCCGAGGCGGGCAGGGCGCGTCCCTTCTCGACCGCTGCCAGGACTTCGTCCGGCACGGTGCCGGTGAGGTGACGGCTGTCGACGCCGCGGATTCGGCGCAGCTCCTCACGATCTCGTGGCGGGCGCTGGGCGATGCAGGTGACGGCGAGATCAGAGAGCACGAAACGCACCGGCACATCGAGACGCTGCGCCCGGCGCTCACGCCAGGCCGCCACCTCCTGAGCGACGCCACGGGTGGGCCCCCGCAGTTGACGCGAGTGCGGCAGCCGCCACCACGCCTGCTCGGGGACGGTGGGCGAGCGATCCTTCGCCAGCGCCACGGCGCATTCCTCCTCGGCCCAGCCGAGGCGGCCGAGAGCGCTCAGGCGCTCGGTGAGGACGCGTCGCATCTCGAGGTGTTGGGCGACGTCGCCCGCCGCGTAGGAGAGCTGGCTGGCCGAGAGGGGGCGCTGCACCCAGTCGGCCAGCTGGTCGCCCTTGTGCAAGCGGATGCCGAGCATCGCCTCGGCGAGGCTCACGAGTGACGGGGAGACGTACCCGAGGAATCCGGCCGACACCTGCGTGTCGAACATCCGCCGTGGGAGCGTCCCGCAGGCACGTTCGAGCACTTCGAGATCTTGGTCGGCGGCATGCAGCACGGCGACGGCGTCGCTGTCGAAGACCGAGGCGAGAGGCGCCACGTCGACGGCGAGGGGGTCGAGGAGGCAGATGCCACCTTCCCAGCCGATCTGCACGAGGGCGAGGTGGGGGAAGTACGTCCGCTCGCGGTGGAACTCGGTGTCGATTGCGTACTCGTCCACCTTCGCGAGCTCGCGAAGCAGTTCGTCGCGGCTCGCCTCGTCCTCCACCATGCGCCAGGAGCCGGGCTGCATGCTCGTGGTGCCCGGCTCCTGCGCCGTCTCGGCAGATCCTCGCGTGCGCCGGAAAGGCTCCCTGCCCGATGTCCGCCCCATGTCCGTCCTCAACCGCCGTAGCTCATGCGGGTGTCCTCCATGCGGAGCACGTCCGCATCCTCCCCACCATCGGCGAAGCCGGCGTCGACGACCTCGCCGACGAAGAGCGTGTGGCTGCCGGCGTCGAGCCGCTGTCGCAGCTCGCAGTCGAGCCACGCAATGGCGATCTCCGGAATGGGGGCGCCCGTGAGGGCCTGCCGGTAGGCCATGCCGCTGAGCGTGCCGGCAACCGGGTCCTCCACGGCCGGTTTCACGAACGTGCGTACCTCGGCCCGGTGCTGGCGCGAGAGCAGGCTGAGCGAGAAGCACCCGCCCTCGGCCACGAGCCGGTGCGTGACGGCGGCGACTTCAACGGAGACGGCGACATGCTTCGGCTGAAGGGAGATCTGCATCGCCCAGTTGATCGTCATGAGGTTCCGCTGGTCGCCGCAGCGGCTGCCGAGAACGTAGAGCCCCATCGGCAGCTTCCAGAGGACGCGGCGCCGGAGGCGATCGTAGGCGTCGTGGTCAGCACCCGGTGGGAAGGGCCCAACGGGGGACCCGGGCGTCGCCATCACGGCTCAACGTAGCCCGGCAGGAACCTGCTCCTGAACCGGCGGGCGTCCGGACGACCGGATCACGGCTCACCGAGAAAGGGATGACGTCAGTCGGGCTGTCATCACAGGTGGATCTTCCACTTGACGCCGAGCTGTGCCAAGCGAACCTGCGCCTTGGCGAGATCAGCGATGGCGGTGCGGAAGAGCGCCAGGTCGGCCTGCATGGTCGGCGAGGTCACCGACGAAACCCCGCTACAGCTCGTGGAGGCGTTGGCGGCAGCGGTGTCGGCATCGTTGAGGTCGTTCGTGAGCGTCGGATCGGGCGTCGGGAGCGTCGTGTAGGCCG
>JBKQSP010000060.1:0-5095 GCA_052143575.1 Acidimicrobiales bacterium | reverse complement strand
CCGCCACCGAGGCGGCATCCACCGGTGACTCCGGACCGGCCGTCTTCGTCGAGCCACCCGAGCTGGCCGACGGTGCCGACCCGGCGCTCCGGCAGAACGGGCAGGGCCACGGCCAGAACCAGCAGGGCAACAACCGGAATCGCCAGAACCAGGGCAACCAGAACCAGGGCAACCAGAACCGTGGCAACCAGGACCGTGGCAACCAGGACCGCGGCAACCAGGCCGGTGACGACGCGGGCAACCGGCGCAGCCGGCGCCGGCGCGGCCGCGAGCGCGGCGGCCAGGGCGGCGAGCTCCAGGGCGGCGGCGGCCAGGAGCAGCCCTACTCGGGCGAGCTCGTCGAGGTGAAGGGCATGCTCGACCTGCGCGACGAGGGCTACGGCTTTCTGCGCTGCGAGGGGTACCTGCCCTCGACCAAGGATGTCTACGTCTCCATCAGCCAGGCCCGGCGCTTCTCGCTGCGGCGCGGCGACTACGTCGAGGGCGCGTGCCGCCCGGCGTCGAACAACGAGAAGTACCCGGCGCTCCTGCGCATCGACTCCATCTCGGGCCTCGATCCCGAGATGGCACGCGACCGGCCCCGCTTCGAGGACCTGACCCCGCTGTTCCCCGACTCCCGGCTCAACCTCGAGATGCCGGGTGACAAGGACAACCTGACGGCCCGGATCGTGGACCTGCTCTCGCCGATCGGCAAGGGCCAGCGCGGCATGATCGTCTCGCCGCCCAAGGCCGGCAAGACAACGGTGATGAAGCAGATCGCCCACTCCATCGAGGCCAACAACCCCGAGGTGCACCTCATGGTGCTGCTCGTCGACGAGCGGCCCGAAGAGGTGACCGACATGCGGCGTTCGGTCAAGGGCGAGGTCATCGCCTCGACCTTCGACCGCCCGGCGGACGAGCACACCCAGGTGGCCGAGCTCGCCATCGAGCGGGCCAAGCGCCTCGTCGAGATGGGCAGGGACGTGGTCATCGTCCTCGACGGCATCACCCGTCTCGCCCGCGCCTACAACCTGGCCGCGCCGGCGACAGGGCGCATCATGTCGGGTGGTGTCGACTCCGGTGCGCTCTACCCGCCCAAGAAGTTCTTCGGCGCCGCCCGCAACGTGGAGGAGGGCGGCTCGCTGACCATCCTCGCCTCGGCGCTGGTCGAGACCGGCTCCAAAATGGACGAGGTGATCTTCGAGGAGTTCAAGGGCACCGGCAACATGGAGCTCCGCCTCGACCGCCGGCTGTCGGAGCGCCGCCTGTACCCGGCCATCGACGTCAACGCCAGCTCGACCCGCCACGAGGAGCTCCTCTTCGAGCGGGGCCAGCTCCAGCAGGTCTGGAAGCTACGACGGGTGCTGAATGCGCTGGCGAGCGACGGCAAGGACGCGGCCGGCCTGGAGCTGCTCATGGACAAGATCCGCAGCACGGCGAGCAACGACGAGTTCCTGGCCGAGATCGCCAAGGGCCCGGCCACCTGATCCGCCGGTACCCGACCAGCGCCGGACCGATCCGCCGGCGCCACCCCTACAATGGTCCGACTACATCGACACTTGGAGACACCATGAAGCCCGACATCCACCCCAACTACGTAGAGGCGACGGTGAAGTGCTCGTGCGGCAACACGTACGTGACGCACTCGACCAAGGCCGATCTCCACGTCGAGCTGTGTAACGAGTGCCACCCCTTCTTCACCGGCAAGCAGAAGCTGGTCGACTCCGGAGGACGTGTCGAGCGCTTCCAGCGCCGCTACGGCGAGCGCAAGACCAAGGCCAAGGCCAAGCCCAGCGCGGCGGCGGCGCAGGACTGATCCCGCCGGGGCGGGGCGCGCTGGCCGCGCCGCCGCCCCCGTGAGGAACAGACCCGAGAGGCATGTTCGAGGACCGGATCGCCGCGCTCGAGGCGGAGTACCAGGCCGTCGAGGCCGAGCTCGCCGACTCCGCCACCCACTCTGACCCGGACCGTCTGCGCGACCTGTCGCGGCGCCACAAGGAGCTCGGTGAGATCGTGCGCGCCTGGCACGACCTCACTGCGGCCCGTGAGGACCTGACCGCCGCCCGCGAGATGCTCACCGAGGCGTCGGGGGACGACCGAGAGATCATGCGGCTCGAGGCCGACGACGCGGAGTCGCGGGTGAAGGCGCTCGAGGAGCGGATCCAGGAGCTGCTGCTGCCCAAGGACCCCAACGAGGGGCGCAACGTGATCATGGAGATCCGCGGTGCGGTCGGTGGCGACGAGGCGAACCTGTTCGCCCGGGTGCTCTACGACATGTACCTGCGCTACGCGGCGACGAAGAAGTGGAAGTTCGACTGGCCGGTGTTCGACGAGCGGCAGGCGGCGGCGATGTGTTACACGAGCGGGACCACGGGGAACCCGAAAGGCGTCGCCTACAGCCACCGGTCTACGTACCTGCACTCGCTCGCGAGCACGTCGGCGGCCACGCTCGGCATCGCCAGCTCCGACCGCGTGCTCGTCGTCGTTCCGCAGTTCCACGCGAACGCCTGGGGGATCCCGTACGCCTCCTGGCTTGCCGGCGCCGACCTCATCATGCCGAAGCAGCACCTACAGGCGGAGCCCTTGGTGCGGCTCATCGAGGAGGAGCGGCCGACGTTCGCCGGCGCCGTGCCGTCGATCTGGAACGAGGTGCTCCGGTACGCGGAGGCTCACGACTCGGATCTGTCGTCGTTTCGCGGCATCGTCTGCGGTGGTTCGGCGGTGCCGGCCGCGCTGATGCGGCGTTTTCAGGAGCGCTGGGGCGTGCCCATCATCCAGGCATGGGGAATGACCGAGACGAGCCCGCTCGGTGCCGTCGCCATCCCGCCGAGAGGAGCCGAGGGCGAGGATGCCTGGTCGTACCGCCAGAAAGCCGGCCGAGTGACGTTCGGGGTGGAGCTCCGGGTCGTGGACGGCGAGGGGAACGTCGCCCCCCGCGACGGCGCCACCGTCGGCGAGTTCGAGGTCCGCGGACCCTGGGTGACGGCGTCGTACTACGGCGACCCGACCCCGGATCGGTTCCGCGACGGCTGGCTGCGGACCGGAGACGTCGGCACCGTCGACGAGCAGGGATACCTGACGATCACCGATCGGACCAAGGACGTGATCAAGACCGGCGGCGAGTGGATCTCCTCGGTCGAGCTCGAGAACGCGCTCATGGCGCATCCAGACGTCTTCGAGGCGGCCGTCGTCGCCGTGCCGGACCCGCGCTGGGACGAGCGTCCGCTGGCCTGCGTCGTCCCAGTCGAAGGATCGTCGCTGTCGGCAGAGGAGCTGGCCGTCTTCCTGGCCGACCGGGTGGCTCGATGGTGGGTGCCGGAGCGCTGGGCGTTCATCGGCGAGGTGCCGAAGACGAGCGTCGGCAAGTTCGACAAGAAGGTGTTGCGGGCCGAGTTCGCCAAGGGCGACCTGGATGTCGTGACGATCGAGCGGCCGGCGGCGTCCTGAGTGGGAAGCCTCGACGATCTTGCCGAGGAGCTCGACCGCCTCGCCGAGCGGCTCGCCGACGCGGCAATGGAAGCGCTGCGGTCGGGACTCGACGACGGATCGGACGAAGCGGCGGCGCTCGCCACCAAGCGGGAGAAGCTCTTGAACCGTGCCCGATCCTCGGTCGAGAAGGCGAGGATGCTCGTCCGCCAGGCCGACGACTGAGGTTCGGCCAGAGGAAACCCAACGTGGATCGCGTTTGTGTCGTGGGGCAGCACAAGCGCGGCCCGGGTTGCGCCCGCCGGGTTTCGAAACCCAACGTGGATCGCGTTTGTGTCGTGGGGCAGCACAAGCGCGGCTCACGTTGCGCGCCGGCCGGGTTTCGAAACCCAACCCGTAGGGCGCGGGCTCTCGGCTCAGGTCTCAGTGGTGGCGACCGTCTCGAAGTGCTCGACCGTCGGGAACGGGTCGTAGAAGTGGTGCAGTAGCTGCCGCCACTGCTCGTAGGCGGCCGAGCGGCGAAACCCGACCGTGTGATCCTCGATCGTCTCCCAATCCACGAGCAGCAGGTACCGGCTCGGGTTCTCGACGCAGCGACGGAGAGCGACCGACACGCAGCCCGTCGAGGCGGCGATGATCGGTCGGGCGAGGCCGAACGCCTCCTCGAAGGCAGCCTCGCTCCCGGGCCGCACGTCGAGCAGGGCGTGTTCGAGGATCATGGCGCCATCATGGCTCGCGGAGGCGCCTGGGCTCGATCTCGAGCTTGGCGCCGACTTCTGCGACCACGCCGGCGAGCGCGGTCGGCGCGAGGCGGCCGAGGAGCGCATCGACGCCGGTCAGGCCGGCACGAGCGACGAGACCCTTCTCGTTGAGAGCCCACTGACGCCGTTCGGCGAGCCGGGCGTGCGCCTCGAAGAGGGTCGCCTGCGAGAGGTTCGCCACGGTGGCGGTCACGTCGCCGCGGCTCGCGTGGCCCGAGGCGGTGAGCAGCGCCATGCGGGCGAGCTGGCGCCACCGTGGAGGAGCCGAGGCGGCCAGAGCCGGGGCGAACCCCGGCCGCGGCAGGCTGCCGCGCAGGACCTTGCACAGCGCCAGCTCGCCGACCATGACGTAGGTCGGGATGCCGGCCACGTACGTGGCCAGTGGCTCCAAGTTCCACTTGCCGGTCTCGGCGTCGGCGACGGCTTGCATCACCTCGTCGAGGTCGCGGTAGCACAGGTCGACCTTCTGGCCGTCGACGGTGAGCCAGGCGCCGCCGTTGACGACGGGGCCCCAGGCGCGCGGCTCGCTCACCTCGCCGGGCCAGCCGAGTGCCGCGACGTCGGCGGGGTCGATCGAGCCTCGGTAGTACAGGCCGAAGTCCCAGTCCGAGTCGGGGCGGCCCTCGCCCCGGGCACGTGACCCGCCGAGCGTGACGGCGACGACGCCTGGGACTGCCGCGAGACGCTCGGCGATGTGCTCCACGGCTCGACGTTACGCCGGCCTACGCGTCGGGCCACGCAACGTGGGCCGCGCTTGTGCTGTCCTGCGACCCATACGCGATCCACGTTTGGGTTTCGAAACCCGGCCGGCGCAACGTGGGCCGCGCTTGTGCTGCCCTGCGACGGCGGTCTCAATCCGTCCTCGCAACGAGGGCGGCGTAGGCCTCCATCGGTGATATGTCCCCCAGTGTGTCACGGGGTCGCCAATT
>JBKQSP010000059.1:0-153089 GCA_052143575.1 Acidimicrobiales bacterium | reverse complement strand
ATCGGCTGCGCCCTCCTGCTCGGCTTCCGCTTCCCGGAGAACTTCAACTCGCCCTACATGGCCCGCTCGTTGCAGGACTTCTGGCGGCGCTGGCACATCACCTTGTCGTTGTGGCTGCGCGACTACCTCTACATCCCCCTCGGCGGCAACAAGGGTCCTCGATGGATGATGTACCGCAACATCATGCTCACGATGCTGCTCGGTGGGCTCTGGCACGGTGCTGCCTGGACCTTCGTCGCCTGGGGCGGCTTGCACGGCCTCGGGCAGTGCACAGGCCACTGGCGGCGCAAGCGGCGAACGGCTCGTGGCCTGCCCGCTCAGAGCGATGCCCCCCTGGCGGTCGCCTGGCAGCGATTTGCGACGTTCCAATACGTCTGCCTCGGCTGGGTGTTCTTCCGGGCGACGTCGTTCGACAACGCCTTTGCCATGCTGAGCCGTCTCGTGTCGGGCTGGAGCCTTCCCTCGCCCCTCGTGACGTTCCCGGTGCTGCTCACGATCGTCGTCGGGATCGGCACCCAGTACGTCCCCGAGCGCGCCTCCGCCCGCGTGCAGGACATCTTCGGACGTCTCCGCCCTGCCTTCCAGGGCATAACGCTGGCCGCCGTCCTGCTCGTCATCACTACGATGGGTCCACCCGGGGTCGCACCCTTCATCTACTTCAAGTTCTGATCTGATGGTCAACGAAGGTCCGACGAAATGACTCCAGCCTCCCCGCCTCCGCCGCCGGTGGATCCGCCCGCCCGCACCCCTGGGGCGTCCGCCGGGCGCGGCCGGCGGCCGCCGGCGAAGGCGGGCTCCGCTGCCGGCAGCCCGTCCGAGCGCCCGCCGGGGCAGCCTGAGGGCGCTGCGGTCGCTCCTCCGGGTGGCGCCAATGGGGGCAAGCGTCCTCGTACGCAGCCGGCACCCCGCAAGTCCGCCGGCGTGCCGGTCGCCAAGGCAGCCCCCCGACGGGTCTCCGGTGGCGCCCCGGCAGGCAACGGCGCCGCCCGCAAGACGGCAGCCGCCCTCCCGGCAGGCAGGGCCGCCTCGGCCCTCCTGGCCGGTACGGACGCCTCGAGAAGCGGCAAACCACGCGAGGCTGAGGCCGGCGCGACGGCGAAGACGGCGACCGCCGGGTCAGGCCGTCGCCTCGTGCGGTCGAGCGGACGCTCGGCATCTGCGGGTCGCATCATCGGCGTCGGCCTCATCTGCTTCGCGTTGTGGGCGCTGCTCGATGCCAATCAGCTCTACACCGGAGCCCAAAACGGCGGTGCCGACGGCACCCGCCGCACCGTCTCGATCGACATCCTGCGCCCGGTGGCGGCACTGGCGAATGCCCTTCACCTCTCCGGCCTCGTCAACTGGGGCGACACCGTGCTCAACCGCAACGGTGGTCCCGGCAACAGCCAGGGTGGAGGCACGACGCAGGTCGTCACGTCCACCGGGGCGGTGTGCTCGCTCACCCAGCTCGTCAACGGCTCGTGTTACCTGCCGCACGGAGGCAACGGTCACGGTGTAGCACTTCCGCCGCCACGTCACTTCGGGCCGCCTCCCCTCCTGCAGCCCACTGCGGCCAACCCGCTCACGATCCTCGACATCGGGGACTCGATCGGCGAGGACCTGGGTTTCGGTCTCGGTGACGTCTTCAGCGGCGACCACTCCGTGAAAGTCATTCAGGAGGGCCTCGAGGACACCGGACTCGTGCAAGCCGGCTACTACAACTGGCCGGACCACCTCCAGGCGTACCTCAACCGCGACAAACCCGGCGCCGTCGTCATCATGATGGGGGCGAACGACGACCAGAACATGAACGTGAACGGTGCGGTCTACGTGCCGCTCTCGGGCGGTTGGGTGAGGGCCTACACGGCACGGGTGGACACGCTCATGGAGGAGTCAACCGCAGCCGGCGCTCACGTTCTCTGGGTGGGACTGCCGCCGATGGGCGGCGGCAACATCACGAACGTCTTCGTCAAGCGGGTGAACACGATCTTCGCAACGGAGGCGAGGTCGCACCTCGGGGTCACCTTCGTGCCGTCATGGAACCTCCTCGCCGGGCCGAAGGGGCAGTTCGAGATCTACAAGAAAATCAACGGGTCCGAGGTGGCGATTCGCTCCACCGACGGGATTCACCTCGATCCGGCCGGTTGGGACCTGCTCGCTCAGTTCCTCGTGAAGCCGATGCAGGAGGCCTGGAAGATCAACCTTCGTGTAGCCGGCTAGCGCGTTCGCGCGCCTCGTTGATCTCACGCTCGGCGGCGTCGCGCCCCACCCAGGTGGCGCCTTCGACCGACTTGCCGGGCTCGAGGTCCTTGTAGACCTCGAAGAAGTGCTGGATCTCGAGCCGCTCGAATTCAGGAAGGTGGCGCAGGTCCTGCAGGTGCTCCTGACGCGGGTCGCCGGCGGGCACGGCGATGATCTTGTCGTCGGGACCCTTCTCGTCGGTCATGCGGAACATCCCGATGGTGCGAGCCCGGATGACGCAACCGGGGAACGTCGGCTCCTCCACGAGCACGAGAGCGTCGAGCGGATCGCCGTCGAGACCGAGGGTGCCGTCCACAAAGCCGTAGTCCGCCGGGTAGCGGGTCGACGTGAACAGCATGCGGTCGAGGTAGATGCGCCCGGATTCGTGATCCATCTCGTACTTGTTGCGCTGCCCCTTCGGGATCTCCACGACGACTTCGAATTCCATGGCGGGGACGCTACCGCTCCGTCATCGCCGGAGGCGGCGGCCCCACGTAGACGGAGCCGGGCAACGGCTCGCCGAGCCGCGATCGGAACGTGACCGAGCCCACCCGTTGCCAGCCGTCGGCCTCGTAGAGGGCGATCGCCGCCCGGTCCGCCTCGAGGACGTCGAGGACGGGGCGAAGACCCTGCGAGTGGGCGTGGCCGACGGCATGGCCGAGGAGGGCGCGGGCAAGGCCGCGGCGTCGGCAGCCGACAGAGACGAAGAGTCGTGACACGACGGCGAGGCGGTCGGTCGTGAGGCCGCATGCCTCGCTTGAGATGCCGATGGACGGGTCGCCCTCCGCCGTGTTGAGCGCCACATGACCGGCGATCCGGCCCTCCGGCTCGTCCTGCCCTGCGGGCTCGGGCGGAACGACCGTCACGGCCACCCAGGCGTTGCGTTGCCGGGGCGGTTGCAGCCAGTCGTACGGGTCGGCCGGCCAGCGGTGCGGGTAGTGGTCCTGCTCGTGCACGAGGCGGAGCGCCGCCACGCAGGCAAGGAGGTCGGACGCCGTGCGTGGACGGATCATCGTGGCGAAACGAGCAGATCCCTCAGCGGGCCGGCGAGCCCGGGTGCGGCGGCCAGCAGGGTCGGGACGTCCGGCTCGCCGGTGATGAGACCGTCGAGCCGCTCAACGGTGCCGCCCGCCTCCGTGACGAGGAGCGAGCCGGCGGCGAGGTCCCAGGGGGCAAGGCCTGCCTCGTAGAAACCGTCCAGCCGGCCTGCCGCCACCCAGCACAGGTCGATGGCGGCCGCCCCGGCGCGCCGGATGTCGCGGACTTGAGGCAGCACGTGGGCGATGAGGAGCCCCTGCGCGGCGCGCCGGTTGCTGTCGTATGAGAAACCCGTCCCCACCAAGGCTTCGCTCATCACCGGGCCGGGGCCCAAGCGGAGCCGGGCGCCGTCGCGGTAGGCGCCACCACCGGCCACCGCCGTGAACGTCTCGTCCCGCAAAGGGTCGTGCACGACGCCGACCAGGGTGCCGGAGCCGCTGCGACAGGCGATGGAGACCCCGAAGACCGGGAAGCCGTAGACGAAGTTGATCGTGCCGTCGAGCGGATCGACGACCCAGGTGAGACCGCTCGTGCCGGCGCTCGAGCCGCTTTCTTCCGCCAGGATTGCGTCATGCGGCCGCGCCGCCGCGAGCCTCGAGACGATGAGGCGATCGCTCGCCTGGTCGGCCTCCGTGACGAGATCGGTCCGGCTCGACTTCGAGCGCACGCTGTCGGTCACCGCCTGTGTCGGCCCGGCGGCCGAGAACCGCTCTGAGAGCACCCTGCCGGCCTCGACGGCGATCGAGACGGCGAGATCGAGCAGCCCCTCGAGGGCGGGCTCTCCCGTCCTCATCGGGGACGGGGCGCAGCGGAGCGCCCCGCCGGCCGTGGTGCCGGCGCCGCCTGCGAGCGGGCGAGCTGGGCGAGGCGGGCGACGAGGACCTCCATCACGAGCGTGTCTGGCCAACCGAGGCGACCGCGCAGGTCGGCGTCCGCCTGGGCGATGACGTCGATCGCCCGGGCGATGCGATCGTGGCCGAGTCGTCGGCCTTGCTCGAGCACCTTCTTGGCCGGGAACGGCGACATCTTGAGGATCGCTGCAGCCTCGTCCGCCGACCTCACCTCGGCCCCGTCGAGACGGAGCATGCCGCCGTAGTGGCGTTGCAGCGTTCCCATCACTTGCAAGGGGTGGCGGCCGCCGGCGCCCATCATGCGGTGCAGCGCTTTTACCGCCTCGGCCGTGTTGCCGCTGTCGAGGGTGTCGGTGAGGTCCCAGGGAGGCACGCTCCCGCTGTCGCCGAGGAAGGGCAAGAGCTCGGCCGTCGTGACCCGGCCGCCCTCGCCGTAGGCGGCCTCGAGCATCTCGAGGATGGAGTGGAGGCGGGCGACGTCCTCGCCGAGGTGCTCGCTGAGCCGGCGGCTCGCCTCGGCATCGAGCCGGACGGCGGCGTGTCGGATGCGCTGCCCGACCCAGTCCGAGCGCTGGCGGCCCTGCCCCGCCGAGCTGTCGATGACCTCCCCGTTCGCCTTTACGACCCTCGAGAGGCCGACGGGCACGGACTTGGCGCCTGCCCCGCTCACGACGAGGACGAGGATGGTCGACTCGAGCGGTTCCTTCACCCTGGCAGCCAGTTGGCTCGCTTGCTGTGCGTCGAGCCTGTCGGCGCCCCGCACGACGACGACGCGTCGATCGGCGAGAAACGGTGGCGTCGCGAGGGCTTCGAGGACCGGGCCGATGTCGAGGTCCTCGTCGCCCTCAGCACCGTGCTCCTCGATGGGCACGAAATCGCCGCCGCAGAGCGTCTCGAGGAGCTGTGTGAGCGCCTCGGAGAGCAGGCTCGGGTCGTCGCCCGTGACGAGGTACGAGGAAGCCGTCATGGCCCCTGGCGGGGCGCTGCGGGCCGCTCTCTATCCACGCCGCAGGTCGGTGAACGGGTGGGGTCGGGCGCCCCGGCGGCCACCTCGACACGCAGGACGGCCTCGAGGACGTCTCGCACCTTCACGGTGGCAGCGACGTCGTGCACGCGCAGGATGCGGCATCCACGAGCGATGCCGAAAGCGGCGGCGGCGAGCGAGGCGTCGCGGCGCGCCGTCACCTCGAGTCCGAGGACGTCGCCGAGGAAGCGCTTGTTGGACGCCGACAACAACAAGGGGTAGCCGAGGCCGGCGAGGCGGTCAGAGGCCCGCAACAGCTCGAGCGACTGGGCGGCCGTCTTTCCGAGGTCGAGGCCGGCGTCGAGGATCACGCCGTCAGCCGAGATGCCGGCCGCCTCCGCCTGGCGGGCGCGAGCGACGAGGAAGGCTTCCACCTCGCCGACGAGGTTCTCGTAGCGAGGGTCGGGATCGGGCACGCGCGGCTGGAGACGGATATGGGTGGCCACGACGCTGGCGCCGGCAGCTGCGGCCTCCGCCAGGTATCTGTCGTCGGCGAAACCGCTGATGTCATTCCCGAGAACGGCGCCCGCAGCGAAGGCTTCACGTGCCACGCTCGCCCGCCACGTGTCGACCGAGATGCAGAGCTCGAAGCGCTTGCGGATCTCGACGATGGCCGGCACGACACGATCGAGCTCCTCCGACTCGCTCACGGCTGGCCCCGGTCCGGCCTTCACGCCACCCACGTCGATGACGTCGGCTCCCTCGCTGACGATCGCCTCGATGCGGGCGAGGAAGCGGTCGAAGGCGAAGTGCTCACCCTTGTCGAAGAACGAGTCGGGCGTTCGGTTGCAGATGCCCATCACGAGCGCCCGCGCCGAGGTGTCGAAGAGGTGCCTCCCCAGCCGGAGGCGGTTCGCCACAAGCGGCGCGGCCGCGTCCACGTCCGCGATCAGAACAGCTTGGAGGTGAGCGCCCGGCGGTACTGGGCGCGCCGAGGGTCCTCGAGATCCATCGTCTCGAGGAGGTCCACGATCTCCTGCCGAGCACCGTCGTCGCCTGGGACTTTCTCGAGCAGCTCGCTGATCCGAGCCGCCACCTCGTCGGCCGACCAGGCGGCCCCTCCGTCCTCGGAGCGGGGGAGTCGTGCCCGGGCGGCGATCCGGCGTGTCTCGGTGTTCTCGGGGATCCGCTCGAGCAGGGCCAAGGCCTCCTCCGGCTGCCCAGCTTCCACGAGGAGGGCCGCGAGCGCCTCGATGGCCTGCGCGTGCGCCGGCTCGAGCTCAAGAGCCTTGCGCAGCGAGGCCTCGTCGCCGAGGGCGACGAGTTGGTCCGCCTCGCTCGGCTGAGGTGTCAGCCGGTCGACGAACTCCTGCACGGCCCGCTCCGGCAGGGCGCCGATGAACTGGTCGACGATCTTGCCCTGGTCGACGGCGAAGACGGCGGGGATCGACTGCACCTGGAACGTTGAGGCGATCTTCGGGTTCTCGTCGATGTTCACCTTGGTGAGGGCAACGGAGCCGCCGGTGGCATCGACGACCTTCTCGAGAATCGGTCCGAGCGTCTTGCAGGGTCCGCACCAGGGTGCCCACAGGTCGATGAGGACGGGAGTACTCATGGAGCGTTCCAGGACCTCGGTCTGGAACGTGGCGTCGGTGACGTCGATAGCGGCCACGCCTGCACGCTACCGGCCGCGCCGGGCTCAGGCGACGAAGTACTTGGCCTTCGGATGGTGGCAGACGAGGGCGAGTGTCGTCTGCTCGGGGTGCAGCTGGAAGCCCTCGCTCACCGTCACGCCGATCCGACCGGCGTCGAGGAGCTCCACGACCTTGGCGTTGTCCTCGAGCTCGGGACAGGCGGGATAGCCGAAGGAGTAGCGGCCGCCGCGGTGCTGCTGGCGGAAGAGGCCGGTCAGCGTCGGGGCGTCCTCGGCGGCGAAGCCCCACTCCTCCCGGATCCGTCGGTGCCACAGCTCGGCCAAGGCTTCGGCCATCTCGACCGAGAGGCCGTGCAGGCTGACGTAGTCGAGGTAGCGGTTGGCGGCGAAGAGCTCGGCCGTCCGCTTCGAGGCGGCCGCGCCCATCGTCACGACGTGGAAGGCCGCGTAGTCCTTCTCACCCGAGTCGACCGACCTGAAGAAGTCGGCGATGCAGAGGTAGGGCTCCTTCCGCTGGCGGGGAAACTGAAAGCGGGTGCGCTCGGCGGTTCGCTCGTCGTCGGTGTAGATGATGAGGTCGTTGCCTTCAGAGTTGGCGGGGAAGTAGCCCCACGCCACCAACGGCACGAGGGCACCCTCCGCCTTCGCCTCGTCGAGACGCGCCCGCAGCTCGGCTCGCACGCGTTCTTTGAAGTCGGCGTCCGTCTCGCCCGCCACCGGGCGATAGCCCCACTGGTTGCGGAACAGCGCCGTCTCGTTGAGGTAGGCGACGACGTCGTCGAGGGGGATGCCCGTGGCGACGCGACTTCCCAGGAAGGGCGGCACGAAGACCTCGTTGTCCGTCTCGACCTCGGGCGATCGCGGCGGCAGCGTGGCCGGATCGACCGCGGCCAAGAGCTCGCTCTGGCGTTGCGGCAGCACGCGTCCCGACCGCTGCGTGCCGAAGGTCGGGTCGTCGACCCCGCTCTGCTTGATCTCCATCATGCGATCGAGCACGCGCAGCCCCTCGAAGGCATCCTTTCCGTAGAAGACCTTGCCGTCGTAGGTGCCGCGCAGGTCCTTCTCGACGTAGGTCCGTGTCAGGGCCGCTCCGCCCAGCACCACGGTGTAGGCCGACTTGCCGAGGCGGTTCAGCTCCTCGAGGTTCTCGCGCATGATGAGCGTGGACTTCACGAGGAGGCCGCTCATTCCGATGGCATCGGCGGCGACGTCGTCGGCTTTGGCGACCATCTCGGCGATGGGGACCTTGATGCCGAGGTTGAAGACCTCGTAGCCGTTGTTCGTGAGGATGATGTCGACGAGGTTCTTGCCGATGTCGTGGACGTCGCCCTTCACGGTGGCCAGCACGATGCGGCCGCGTCCCCCCGCCTCCACCTTCTCCATGTGCGGCTCGAGGTGAGCGACGGCCGCCTTCATGGTTTCGGCCGACTGCAGCACGAACGGGAGCTGCATCTGACCGGAGCCGAAGAGGTCTCCCACCGTCCGCATCCCCGCCAGCAGCATGTCGTTCACGATCGCAAGGGCGCTGTGGCCGGCCCCGAGCGCCTCGTCGAGCTCGTCGGTCAGCCCGTTGCGGTCGCCGTCGACGATGCGCTGCTCGAGACGACGCTCCACCGGCCACCCACTGCGGTCCTCCCGGGTGGAGGCGACGGCGCCACCCGCCCGCTCGAAGAAGTCGATCAGCTCGGCGAGCGGGTCGTAGCCCTGGCGCCGCCGGTCGTAGACGAGGTCGAGACAGAGCTCCAGCTCACGCTCGCCGATGCGGTTGAGGGGCAGGATCTTGCCGGCATGCACGATGGCGGCGTCGAGACCCGCCTCCGTGCACTCGTGCAGGAACACCGAGTTGAGGACCTGGCGGGCTGCCGGGCTGAGGCCGAACGAGACGTTGGAGAGGCCGAGGACGGTGTGCACTCCGGGCAGCTCGGCCTTGATCCGCTTGATGCCCTCGATCGTCTCGATGCCGTCCCGCCGGGACTCTTCCATACCGGTCGAGAGCGGGAGGGCGAGCGGATCGAAGAGGAGATCCTCGGGCTTGAGACCGTACCGACCGACGGCAAGGTCGTGAATCGCCTTGGCAGCGCGGAACTTCCAGTCCGCCGTGCGAGCCTGCCCGTCGGTGTCGATGCAGGTGCAGATGACCGCCGCCCCGTACTCCTTGGCAAGACTGAGGAAACGGTCGAGACGCGTCCCGGGCGCGTCTCCGTCCTCCAGGTTGACGGAGTTGAGGACGGCTCTTCCTCCGATCCACTGCAGGGCGGCTTCGACGACAGGCGGCTCGGTGGAGTCGATGACGAGCGGGATCGTCGACTGGGCGGCAAAGCGCGACGCCACCTCCGTCATGTCGCCGACGCCGTCGGCGCCCGTGTAGTCGACGCAGACGTCGATCATGTGGGCACCCTCTCGCACCTGGTCCTTGGCCATGGCGACGGTCGTCTCCCAGTCGCCCGAGAGCATGGCCTCGCGGAACCGTTTCGACCCGTTGGCGTTCGTTCGTTCGCCGATGACGAGAAACGAGAGCTCCTGATCGAAGGGAACCGCCGCGTAGAGGGAGGCGGCGCCCGGTTCGTGGACCGGGCGGCGCTTGGCCGGCGTGAGGTCCCGGCAAGCTTCGACGACGCTCGCCAGGTGCTCGGGCGTCGTGCCGCAACAGCCTCCGATGACGGTGACGCCGAGCTCGGTGACAAACGATGCCAGATGCGTCGCCAGGGCATCCGGGGTCAGGTCGTAGTGCATCTTGCCTTCGACCACGGACGGCAGCCCGGCGTTCGGCAGGGCGGAGATGGGTGTGAGCGAGTGCTCGAAGAGGTGGTGAAGGGACTCCCGCATCTCGACGGGACCCGTTGCGCAGTTCATTCCGAGGACGTCCGGACCCATCGCCTCGAGGGCGGTGAGAGCGGCACCGACCTCTGTGCCGAGAAGCATGCGGCCCGTCAGCTCGATGGTGACCTGCACCTGGAGCGGAACCTGGCGACCGACCGCCGCCATCGCCCGTCGGCACGCCTGCATGGCCGCCTTGGCCTGCAGGGTGTCATAGCTCGTTTCGATCACGAGAAGATCGGCGCCGCCGGTGAGCAAGCCGCGGGCGAGCACCTCGTAGGCGTCCCGCACCTCGTTGAAGCTGATCTGGCCGAGGGTGGGGAGCTTCGTACCGGGACCGAGTGAGCCGGCCACGAAGCGGGGCCGATCGGCCGTCGCGTACCCTCGCACCACCTCGACGGCGAGCTCGGCCGATCTCCTGGCGATCTCCTCGGCGCGGTCGCCGAGGCGGTATTCGGCAAGGACGTAGGGGAGAGCTCCGAAGGAGTTCGTCTCGACGACATCGACTCCCACCTCGAGGAACGAGCGGTGCAGGTCCCTCACGACCTCTGGACGGGTGATGCAGAGATACTCATTACATCCCTCGTATGCGTCGCCGCCGAAATCGTCTGCCCGGAGCTCGCGGCGCTGCAGATTCGTGCCGGTGGCGCCGTCGAAGATGACGACACGCTCGCGCGCGAGCTCTAGGTAGAGGGAGGAGGAGGACACCTTCCGACGGATTCTACTTGGAGCCGCCTGAGGGCCCCGACGTTCACGTCGCCTCAGGGCTCTCCAGGCGGGCTTCGACCTGCCGCTCCGACCGGGCGGCTGTCGGCACATTGCTGGGTGCGCCTCGCGCGGGATGGGCGGCCTGGGCGCTGCGTCGCCGGGCGTGCTCGAGCAGCGCCCAACTGGCGCATTCGCTCGCCAAGGCCGGATGGAAGGCCCAGCGCATCAACTGCTGCTCCACGGCGGAGCGGTCCTCCCCATAGTCGAGCAGGCTCAGGGCGAGCCGCCGGCCGTGCAGGCGGAGCCGGTCGGTCAGCACGCTCGGCCGGCTGAGGCTGGTCTCCCTGGCGTGCCGGCGCTGGAGCGACTCAGGCAGCCGCCGCAGGTGCCGCCCCGCCAGCGGCGGCAGGTAGCGCCGCACGGCGAGCGATGTCTGCCTCCAGTGAGCCATGTCGAAGTCCACGCACCGCTTGAGCGTGCGAGCAAACGGTGCGTTCGGCCCGGAGCGCTCGCCGAGGCCCAAGGCTCTCGCAAGATCCTCCTGGTCGAGCTCGAGACCTCCGGGCACATCGTCGAGATGAGTGGCAAACCTCCGGAGCAGCCACGTCGTGGAGGGCCCGAGGACCGGCAACCAGTACGTCTCGACATAGGCGGAACGCGGATCGTGGCCGACCTCGTCGACCACCGGGTCGAGCCACGCCTCGATTCGCAGCGGCGGCGGCTGTAGGTCCGGGCTGGCGTGGTCATACGGGGAGTACACCGGGGTCATGTCGCCTCCAGGAGGAAGAGGGATTCTGGGCTGGCGCCACGTGAGCTCACGAGCACCCAATATCAGGCTTTCATAGTATTTCATGATGTTCAATACCTCTTCATGCCGTCGGCGCGACTCGGTCGCAGGTTCGGGGAATGTTGAGTGAACGGGTAGGGTTTCTGAGAAGGAGCAACGAGGTACCTGATCAGGAGGCATCCAGCCGGTGGCGAGCTTCAGAGACCTGCTGAGTCAGGTCAAGCAATCGATTCGAGAGGTCGACCCCGAGGGAGCGGAGGCGGAGCGCCCCGCGGCAGTGTTCCTCGACGTGCGTGAGGCCGACGAATACGCCCAGGGAGCCATCCCGGGCGCCCTCCACATCCCACGCGGCTATGTGGAGCTGCAGATCGAGGGCCGCCTGCCGGACAAGTCGCAGCCGATCGTCGTCTACTGCGCCGGTGGCACGCGTTCCGCCCTCGCCGCCAAAGCCCTCGGCGAGCTCGGTTACACCGACGTCGTGTCGATGGCAGGCGGGTTCAACAAATGGAAGGACGAGGGCCGTCCCTGGAGCGCCCCTCGTACCCTCGATGCCGATCAGCGCAACCGCTACCAGCGGCACCTGCTGCTGCCAGAGGTGGGCGAGTCGGGCCAGCAGCGCCTGCTCGAGTCACGAGTCCTCCTGCTCGGGGCCGGCGGGCTGGGGTCGCCGGCCGCCCTCTACCTGGCGGCCGCCGGCGTCGGAACGCTCGGCATCATCGACATGGACGTCGTCGACGCCTCCAACCTGCAGCGCCAGATCCTTCACAACCTCGACCGCATCGGCGAGCGCAAGGTGGACTCGGCCAAGAAGACCCTCACCGCCATGAACCCTGACGTCGACGTCGTCACCTACGACACGCGTCTCGGCGCCGACAACATCCTGTCGATCATCGACGGCTACGACGCCATTGTCGACGGCACCGACAACTTCCCCACGAGGTACCTCGTGAACGACGCCTCCCTGCTGACGCGGATACCAGTCGTGCATGGGTCGATCTTCCGCTTCGAGGGACAGGTCACGGTCTTCAAGCCGTACGACGGCCCCTGCTACCGATGCCTCATCCCGGAGCCACCTCCGGCTGAGCTGGCGCCGTCGTGCGCCGAGGCCGGCGTGCTCGGTGTGCTGCCCGGCATCATCGGATCGATGCAGGCGATGGAGACCATCAAGCTGTTGCTGGATCTCGGCGACTCGCTCGCCGGCCGCCTGCTTGCCTACGACGCCCTCGAGGCGTCGTTCCGGACCTTCAAGGTCCGGCGGGACCCGGCATGCCCTGCCTGTGGTGAGAACGCAGGCCCGATCGTGATCGCCGAGTACGACGACCTGTGCATGCCTCACCCGCAGGTGGCGGCCCTTTCCTAAGGGCTGGCGGGGCGGCCGGCTGCGGGTCTGTTGGGGCCACAAGGCCTCAGGATGACAGGTGGGGGCGCGGCTCTTACGCTTGAGGCATGCCTCAGCCACCCCAGCCAGTCCACGAGGAACCGGAACGGCGTACGGACTCTGGGATCGAGGTCAGGCGCCGCTACGAGCCGGCCGACCTCGCCGGCTGGGATCCGGTGACGCAACTCGGCGAGCCCGGCCAGTTCCCCTTCACGAGGGGCGTCCAGAGCGACATGTACCGGGGCCGCCTCTGGACGATGCGCCAATACGCCGGCTTCGGGTCGGCGCAGGCTACGAACGAGCGCTTCAAGTTCCTGCTGGCTGCAGGACAGACGGGGCTGTCCTGCGCCTTCGACTTGCCGACCCAGATGGGCTTCGATTCCGATCATCCGCGGGCCGAGGGGGAAGTCGGCAAAGTCGGCGTCGCCATCGCCTCGCTGGAGGACATGCGGACGCTCTTCGGCGGAATCCCGCTCGACCAGGTGACGACGTCGATGACGATCAACGCCACGGCCGCCATCCTCCTGCTGCTCTACGAGCTCGTGGCGGAGGAGCAGGGTGTGACGGCCGATCGTATCGGCGGCACCATCCAAAACGACATCCTCAAGGAATACGTCGCACGCGGCACCTACATCTATCCGCCCCGCCCGTCGATGCGCCTCGTCACCGACATCTTCGCTTATTGCGCCGAGCACATACCCGGCTGGAACACGATCTCGATCTCTGGGTACCACATCCGTGAGGCCGGATCGACGGCCGTGCAGGAGCTGGCCTTCACACTGGCCGACGGCATCGCCTACGTCGAGGCCGCCCTCGCCGCCGGCCTCGAGGTGGATGCCTTCGCCGGCCGCCTCAGCTTCTTCTTCAACGCCCACAACAACCTCTTCGAGGAGGTCGCCAAGTTCCGGGCCGCCCGCCGGTTGTGGGCGCGACTGATGCGGGAGCGTTTTGGGGCGAAGAGCGACCGGTCGATGCGCCTGCGCTTCCACACCCAGACGGGTGGTTCGACCTTGACGGCACAGCAACCCGAGGTCAACACCGTACGCGTCGCCGTGCAGGCCCTGGGGGCCGTGCTCGGGGGAACGCAGTCGCTGCACACCAACGGCTTCGACGAGGCCCTCGGCCTGCCGACCGAGCATGCCGCCAAGCTGGCGTTGCGCACCCAGCAGGTCATCGGTTACGAGTCCGGCGTCACCGAGACGGTCGACCCGCTGGCGGGCTCCTATTACGTCGAGTGGCTGACCGACCAGGTCGAAGCCTTGGCGCTCGAGTACATCGAGCGCATCGACGAGATGGGCGGCGCCGTGGCCGCCATCGAAGCCGGTTACATGCAGGAGGAGATCGAGCAGGCCGCCTACGAGTTCGCAAAAGGCGTCGACTCGGGGGAGAAGGTCGTCGTGGGGGTGAACCGCTTCGCCGAGCCGGAGGCCACCGAGCCCGACGTCTTCCCCATCGATCCCGCCCAGCAGCAGGCACAGGTCGAGAGCGTCCGCGCCGTACGTGCGCGCCGCGCGCAGGGACAGGTCGACAGCCTCCTCGCCGAGGTCGCTGCCGCCGCCAGAGGGACGCAGAACCTGCTCGTCCCGATGCGAGCGGCCCTCAAGGCGGAGGCCACGCTCGGCGAGGTGTCCGACGTGCTGCGCGGAGCCTTCGGCGAGTACCAGCCGGCGCGTTGACGGCGGCGAGGTCGGCGCCGGCGGCGCCCGAGCCGCGCACGGGGGCACGTGTCATCGTGAAGGACCGTGACGGCTCGGTGCTGTTGTTTCGCGGTCTCGATCCCGCCGTTCCCGATGTGCAGTTCTGGTTCACCCCCGGCGGTGGCCTCGACGCAGCGGAGACCTTCGTCGAGGCGGCGGCTCGAGAGCTCAGGGAGGAGGCGGGTTTCGAGCTGCTGGTCCCCGGCCCCGTCGTGCGTGAGGACGAGGTCGAATTCGCCTTCGAGGGAGTGACGTACCGGCAGCGGCAGCGTTTCTTCGCCGTGCAGGTTCCCATCGTCGGCGCCGGCACGGACCTCGACGACCGCGGCTGGACCGACGACGAACGCCGCTCCGTCACCGGTTACCGCTGGTGGACCCTCGACGAGCTGGAGGCGACAACGGAGTCGGTCTACCCGACCGACCTGGCGGCTCTCGTTCGCCGGATCACGCAGTGGGGCTCAGCCGAGCCCATCTGAGCTCAGGCGTCGTGGCGGTAGGCCTCCGCCGTCAGGCGGCGGCGTTCCTCCGGGCTGCAGGCAAGGTCGATCACGGTCCAGGCCATGGCCGTCGCCCCGTCGAGCACGGCCTGATCGGCGACGGCACCGCCGGCGGCCGCCGTGAACTCGGGCTGGTGGTTCACGGCCGGGAAGGAGTCCAAGCCGAGCATGGGGTGGATGGCCGGGATCGACAACGAGACGTTGGCCATGTCGGTCGATCCGCTCATGGGGCGATCTCCTGGCGGCGGGAAGACCCGCCCCAGCTGCGTGGCGTTCGCCCGGTAGAGGCCGGCCATCACCTCGTCGGTGTGGAACTCGGAGTAGGTCGGTCCCTGCGGCACGATCTCGAAGGTCGACCCCGTGGCGAGCGCCCCCGCCTCGAAACACCGCCTCACCCGCGGCGACCATTCCTCCAAGGCCTTGAGCGTGCGCGCCCTCACGTAGTACTTGGCCTTGGTATGAGCGGGCACGATGTTGGGTGCCGCCCCCCCGAGGGTCACGATCCCGTGCACCTGGTCGCCGAAGTCGGCATGCTGGCGCAGGAGGCCGACGGCCACCTGGGCGACGGTGAGGGCGTCGGCGGCATTGATGCCCCGCTCGGGGAAGGCCGATGCGTGCGCCTCCTTGCCGTGGTAGACGACGTCGAAGTGCTCGACGGCGAGACAGGGCATGCGGTCGAGCTCGGCGGGCGCCGGGTGCACCATCATGGCGGCGTTCACCCCGTCGAAACCCCCCCGCTCCATCATGAGCACCTTCCCACCGCCACCTTCTTCTGCCGGCGTCCCGAGCACCCTGATCGTGATGCCGAGATCGTCGGCGATGGGGGCGAGCGCCCGTCCGGCGCCGATGGCGGCCGAGGCGATCACGTTGTGCCCACAGGCGTGCCCGATCCCGGGAAGGGCGTCGTACTCGGCGCAGATGGCGAGAACGAACGGCCCTGAGCCGGCAGAGGCGACGAAGGCGGTCGGCAAGTCGCAGACTCCCATCTCGACCGCGAGCCCGGCCTCGGCGAGCTGCTCGGCACACCAGGCCGAGGCGCTCTCCTCCTCGAAGCCCAGCTCCGGCTTGGCATGGATGCGGTGCGACAAGCCGATGAGGCTGTCCCGGTCCCTGGCGACGGCTGCGGCAGCCCGCTCCTTCAGCGCGGCAGCGGCCCCGCTCACGCGATCACCGCCACGACGTCGCCGGCGCCGAGGGCGTCTCCCACCGCCACCTTCAGCTCCTTCACGGTGCCCGCCCGATCGGTGTTGACGGGGTTCTCCATCTTCATCGCCTCGAGGACACAGATCGTCTCGCCAGCTTCCACGGTGTCTCCTTCGCTCACGAGGACCTTCACGATCGTTCCCTGCATCGGCACGGTGACCCGCCCGTCGCCGCCGGGGACGGGGGCCCCCGACGACCGCGGCCGCGAGGCGCGGCCGGCCCCTCCACCGGCGCCGGAGCCGGAGCCCAGCCCTCCGGCGGCAGCGCCCGTCTCCGGCACCCAGAGCTTGACTCGGTAGCGCCGGCCGTCGACCTCGGCATCGACCTCCCGAAGGACACGGCGTTCGCTTTCCGCTTCCGCCGGCGTCGCGGCGGCGTCGCGGGTGGGCAGCGAGGCGAAGTCGAGGCGCTCCTCCACCCATCGTGTCGAGTGGGTGGCGGCGATGAAATCGGCGTGGGCCAGGATCGCCTCGTGGGCCGGGATCGTCGTGGCGATGCCCTCGACCACCGTTTCCAGGAGCGCTCGCTGCATGCGGCGCCGAGCCGTCTCACGGTCGTCGCCCCACACGACGACCTTGGCGACGAGGTTGTCGTAGAACTGGCTGACGGTGTCGCCGGAGTCGTAGCCGGCGTCGGTGCGAACACCGAAGCCGCCCGGTGGGCGAAAGCGCGAGATGCGTCCCGGGCTCGGGAGGAACCTCCCACCGGTCGGATCCTCGGCGTTCAGGCGGCACTCGATGGCATGCCCACGGCGGCGGCTCGCGAGGTCCGCTTGCGTGAACCCGATGGGCTCGCCGGCGGCCACCCGCAGCTGCAGCGCCACGAGGTCGAGACCCGTCACGAGCTCGGTGACGGGATGCTCCACTTGGAGGCGGGTGTTCATCTCGAGGAAGTAGAAGGCGCCCCCCTCATAGAGGAACTCGACCGTGCCGGCCCCCTCGTAGGCACAGGCCTTGCAGATGCGGACGGAGGCCTCGCCCATCGCCTGCCGCACCTCGTCAGGAAACTCGGGCGCCGGCGACTCCTCGATGAGCTTTTGATGGCGGCGCTGGTAGGAGCAGTCGCGCTCGCCCAGCCAGAGGGCGTTGCCCTGCTTGTCCGCGAAGACCTGCATCTCGATGTGACGCGGCCAGCTGAGATAGCGCTCGGGGTAGACCTCCGGTCGCCCGAAGTAGGCCGTCGCTTCCCGCTGAGCCGACTCCATCGCCTCGGCGGCCTCGTCGGGGCCGTTCACGACCTTCATCCCTCGCCCGCCCCCGCCGAAGGCGGCCTTGATGGCCACCGGCCATCCGTGCTCCTCGCCGAATGCCACCACCTCGGAAGCATTGGTGAGCGGCTCGCTGCGCCCAGGCACGCCGGCGACACCGGCGGCCTCGGCGGCGATGCGGGACGAGATCTTGTCGCCCATGACCTCGATGGCCTCCGGTGGCGGCCCGATGAAGGTGCCGCCGGCGGCGGCGATGGCACGTGCGAAGGCGGCGTTCTCGGAGAAGAAGCCGTATCCGGGGTGCACGGCGTCGGCCCCGCTCCGCTCGATGGCCGACAGGATCGCCTCGGTGTTGAGGTAGCTCTCGGCTGCGGTGTGGCCGCCGAGGGAGTACGCCTCGTCCGCCAAGCGGACGTGCAGGGCGTCGCGGTCGAGCTCCGAATAGACGGCGACCGTGGCGATCCCGAGCTCTCGGCAGGTGCGAATCACGCGTACGGCGATCTCGCCCCGATTGGCGATCAACACCTTTTCGAACACGGCTCCCCTTCCTCGGCCTAAGGTCGCCTGCCGATGGCCGACGATCCGACGAAGAGGGATCTCGCTGCCCAGCAGGGCTCAGCCGAGCAGGCTACCCCCGACGCCGAGGCGTCCACGAGGCTAAGCGCCGGGATGCTGTTCCGTTCCCCGCACAGGCTGCAGGTCGTGGACTCGACGAACCGTTACGCGGCGGACCTCGCCCGTGACGGAGCGCCCGAGGGGACGACGGTTCTCGCCGAGCGCCAGACGGCCGGCAGGGGCCGTCTCGGGCGCAGGTGGGCAGATGTGGCGGGCGGCTCGGTGCTGTGCTCGGTGCTGTTTCGCCCCCAGCTGCCGCTCGGCGAGTGGCACGTCATCTCATGGCTCGTGGCCCTCGCCGCTCGTGACGCCTGCGCCGACGCCGCCGCCGTGGAGCTGACCTGCAAGTGGCCGAACGACCTGCAGGCAGGCGAGCGCAAGGTCGCCGGCTTGCTGGCCGAAGTGGTCTGGCCACCCGCCGAGGGGGCCGGCTCCGTGCCCACCACGGGCGGCCGGGGGGAAGGACCCGGCCTCGTCGTGGGCATCGGGATCAACTGCAACTGGCCGGCGGACTGGCCTCCGAGAGACGACCCGGACGCCACCGCCATCATCGCCAGCGCCACGTCCCTCGACCGTGTCGCCGGCTTGCCGGTGGACCGGGATGCCGTGGCGGACCGCTTGCTCGACCGTGTCGCCCAGCGCTACGCCGTCCTCACGAGCAGCCCGGCCGGTGCTCGGTCCATGGCGGCCGAGTACCGGCGAAACCTCTCGACGATCGGCCGCGTCGTGCGAGTCGAGCTCGCAGATGAGTCGTTCGTCGGCCGTGCTCTCGACGTCAACGACGACGGCCACCTCCTGGTGGACATCGGGGCGTGCATCCGCGCCGTCGCGGCCGGCGACGTCGTCCACCTGCGCTGACGGGCGGTGGGCCGGCCCCTCGCCGCCGGCACGAGACCGCCGCCCGCCCGACGGGGCCGCGCTGTTGCCAACCGAACGTGGCGGCGGCGTAGCCTGCGTCTCATGCGACTCCTCATCACGGGCGGCGCCGGCTTCATCGGCTCGAACTTCGCCCGCTACTGGGCGGCCCGAAGGCCGGACGACGAGCTCGTCGTGCTCGACGCCCTCACCTACGCCGGCAACCGTGCCAACCTCGCCGACCTCGAAGCCGCCGGCAAGGTCGCCTTCGTGCACGCCGACATCGCCGACGAGCCGAGCGTGGAGCACACGATCAGCGCTCACGGGATCGACACGATCGTCAACTTCGCCGCCGAGTCCCACAACAGCCTGGCGGTGCTCGATCCGCAGCGTTTCTTCAGGACGAACGTCATGGGGACGCTCGCCCTGTGCGAGGTCGCCCGCCGCCTCGAGGTGGGGCGGTTCCATCACATCTCGACGTGCGAGGTGTACGGCGATCTCGCCCTCGACAGCGACGAGGCCTTCACCGAGGAGTCGCCCTATCGACCGCGGACGCCCTACAACGCCTCCAAGGCAGCCGCTGACCACGTCGTTCGCTCCTACGGCGAGACGTTCGGCCTGCGGGCGACGATCACGAACTGCTGCAACAACTACGGCCCGTACCAGTTCCCCGAGAAAGTGATCCCGTTGTTCGCCACGAGGGCGCTCAAGGGCGAGCACTTGCCGCTGTACGCATCGACACAGAACCGCCGCGAATGGCTGCATGTCGATGACCACTGCAGCGCCATCGAGGCCGTGCTCGAGCGCGGCCGCATCGGTGAGACCTACCTCGTGGGCTCGGGTCGGGAGGCGAGCATCGAGGAGATCGCCGACATCGTGCTCGCCGCCACCGGTAAACCGGCGTCGCTCAAGACGATCGTGCCGGATCGGCCCGGCCACGATCGCCGTTACCTGCTCGACTCCACCAAGATCAGGACGGAGCTCGGATGGGAGCCCGCCGTCGGGTTCGACGAGGGTCTCGCCGCCACGATCGCCTGGTTCCGTGACAACCCGGCGTGGTGGGAGCCACTCATTGGGCGCTCGCCCGTCGTGGAGGACGCCTGGACGCAGCCAGGGACGGCTCCGGAAGGCTCCGGCATCGCCGCACCCGCCGCCCAGGCCTCGCCGGCAGGTGCGGCCTCCGCGCCGGGTGCCTGAGACAGACTTGCGAATCCTCGTCACCGGAGCCGCCGGCCAGGTTGGGTCCGAGCTCGTCGCCGAGCTCGAGCGCCGGGCTGCCGCCCGTCACCGCGGACCGTCCTGGAAAGTGGCCGCCACGACGCGGGATCAGCTCGACATCGCCTCACGCGACTCGGTACTGGCGGCCGTCGTGAGCACCGAGCCACATGTCATCATCCACCCAGCTGCCTGGACGGCCGTTGACGCCTGTGAAGGCGACCCGGACCGGGCTTTTCGTGTGAACGCCCTTGGCACCCGCCACGTCGCCGAAGCCGCCCGCATCGTCGGTGCCCACGTCTGCTACCTCTCGACCGACTACGTCTTCGACGGCACATCCGAGCGGCCCTACAACGAGTGGGACGCCCCGAACCCCATGTCGGTGTACGGCCGCTCCAAGCTGGCGGGCGAGCGCGAGCTGGCCGCCGGCGCCACCATCGTTCGGACGGCCTGGGTGGTCGGCCGCAACGGGCCGAACATGGCAAAGACCGTCCTCCGCCTCGCCGCCGAGGGCGGCGTCCTGAAGTTCGTGGACGACCAGTGTGGCTCGCCCACGCTCGCCAGCGATCTCGCCGGCAAGGTCGTCGACTTGGCCGTCTCGCGGCGGCCGGGCATCTTCCACGTCACGAACCAGGGCAGCACGAGCTGGTACGGCTTCGCCCGCGAGGTCCTCCGCCTCGCCGGCCAGGACCCTGAGCGGGTACGACCCATCGTGACGGCGGACCTCGACCCGCCCCGGCCGGCCCCGCGGCCGGCGTGCTCGGTGCTCGACAACGCCGCCCTCCGCCTCGCCGGCGAGGATCTGCTGCCGAGCTGGCAGGATGCTCTCGCCCGTCTTGTTGGTGACCTGCTCGGTGGGTGACGTCGACGCTGCCTCGTCGCACGGCGCCGGGCCGGCGTCCCACGACGCCGAGATGAACGGCGGCGGCCGTCCGGCCGCCCGTGTGGCCGCCGTCATCATCAACTACAACGCCGGCCGAGCGCTGGCGGGCTGCGTCGCCAGTCTGCAGGCAGAGGGTGTGGGCGAGATCGTCGTGGTCGACAATGCCTCCGCCGACTCCTCCATGACCGAGTTGGCAATGACGTGGCCGGCGACGAAGCCCATCCACTCCGCCCGCAACCTCGGCTACGGAGCCGGCGCCAACCTCGGCGCCCGCGCGACGACGGCCGAGTACCTGCTCGTCTGCAACCCGGACCTCGTGGCGAGCCCCGGGTCGGTCGCCTCGCTGGCGGCCGTCCTCGACGACTGCCCGAAGGTCGCCATCGTCGGACCGATGCTGCGGGAGGTGTCCGGGGTCGTCTACCCCTCGGGCCGGGAGTTCCCCGGTATGGGTGAGGCGATCGGCCACGGGTTTCTGGGTTTGTTCTGGGGCGGAAACCCCTGGACCCGCCGGTACCGGCGTATCGGCCAGGAGCAGCACCGCTCACGCGAGGCCGATTGGGTGTCCGGAGCGTTCCTCCTCGTCAGGCGGGAGGCCTTCGACGAAGTCGGCGGGTTCGACGAGCGCTACTTCATGTACGTGGAAGACGTCGACCTCTGCTGGCGGTTGCGGCAGGCCGGATGGCAGATCTGGTACGAGCCGTCGGCCGAGGTCGTGCACGAGCAAGGCCGCTCCGCATCCCGGCATCCGTACCGGATGCTGGTCTCCCATCACCGGTCGATGTGGCTCTTCGCCAGGCAGACGGCGCAAGGGCCCGAGCGGGCGTTGCTGCCGCTCGTGGCGCTCGGCCTCGCCTCCCGCCTCGTCCTCGCCTGGGCGGAGCACCTGTTGAGCCCGCGATCCAGACTGCGTTCGCGGCCGGACTAAGGTTTCAGGCCGTGCCCGGTGACAACTTCAGCCGCAGGGTCGCGCGCGCCGCCGCATCGGGCGGTGGCCGGACCTATCGTGCCCAGACGCCGGTGACCTGGTATCTGGTCCTCCTCGTCATCTGCCTCCTCGGTGTCTCGCTCGTCGCCTACAGCCGCTACGAGCTGATCCACCCGCCCGTGGCAGCCACCAAGCCCGTCGTTCCGCCCACCGCCTCCAACGAATGGGAGGCCGCCGTGGCCGTGGACGTCTGCGGTCAGTTCGTGCCGTCAGCCCTGCCCGTCGACGACGTCGCCGACGACCCGCTGGCATCCATCGGCGACGGGGTCGTCCGCATCGAGCCCGGGATCTCCCCCCAGGCCGCCGAGTACGAGGGCAAGAACGCCACACTCGGTGCCTACCTGCTCATCGAGGGCGTCGGCATTTCGTCCAACCTCCTCGAGATACCGGGCAAACCGGTGCCTGTCCCGACGACGACGACCACGACGACGACCGTGGCCAAGGGCAAGAAGGCCAAGGGCACCACGACGACGTCCACGTCGAGCACGACGTCCACGTCGAGCACGACCTCCACGACCGTGGCCAAGGGCAAGAAGGCCAAGGGCACCACGACCACGACGTCCACGTCCAGCACCACGACCACGACGACGGTGCTGACGAAACCGGGACCGGCTCGTGACTACAAGAACGGCGTCACGAAGTGCGGTTCTCAGCCCGGCTACATCGAGGTGGAGACGTGGCCGTCACCGACCGCGACGAAGGGCACCGTCGTGCCGGCGTCGCAGGCCGACGGCGTCCGCCTCGCTGACGGCCAGCTGATCACGATCGCCTTTCTCCCGAAGGGGGAGGCGCTCCCGCAGCCTCCCGCCGCCGATCGGAACGCCGTGCAGTCCTTCATGATCGCGGATCCATCTGGTGTCTCGGCAGGTGCTCCGACCTCGACTTCGGCGACAACGAGCACCTCGACGAGCTCGACGTCAACGACCGTCGCCAAGAAGAAGGGAACGTCGACATCGACCTCCTCTTCGTCGACGACCTCCTCGACGTCAGCATCGACGACGTCCTCGACGTCCTAGCTTGACCGGGCAGATCGCCCTCATCCGCCGAAGCGACGCATGATGGACGTCATCGTCCTGGTCGGTGGCGAGGGCACGCGGCTGCGACCGCTCACCTACGACGTCCCCAAGCAGATGCTCCCGGTCGTCGACCGGACCCTCATCGCCCACGTGGTCGGCTGGCTCGGGCGCAACGGGCTGCACCGCGCCGTGCTGTCGCTCGGCTACCGGCCCGACGCTTTCGTCGAGGCCTTCCCCGACGGGACGATCGAGGGCGTGGAGCTCGTCTACGCCGTCGAGCCGGAGCCGCTCGATACGGCGGGCGCCGTGCGTTTCGCGGCCGAGCACGCCGGGGTGGAGGGGCGATTCGTCGTCCTCAACGGCGACGTCCTGACGGATCTCGACCTCGGCTGCCTCGTCGCCTTTCACGTCGAGCACGAGGCGGAGGCGTCCATCCACCTCACTCCGGTGGAGGATCCGTCCGCCTTCGGAGTCGTTCCCACCGATGCTGAGGGCCGCGTCATCGAGTTCGTCGAGAAGCCGCCGGCGGGAACCGCCCCCACGAATCTCATCAACGGGGGGACCTACGTGCTCGAGCGGTCCGTCCTCGACCGCATTCCGGGCGGCCGTCGCGTCTCGATCGAGCGGGAGACCTTCCCGGCCCTCGTCGAGCGGGGGCGGCTCTTTGCCATGGCCACCGACGACTACTGGCTCGACACGGGCACTCCCGCCAAGTACCTGCAGGCCCAGTTCGACATCTTGAGGGGCCTTCGAACGGCTGCCTCCTGCCCCGACGCCGAGGAGCGGGCGCCCGGCGTCTTCGTCGCCACCGGCGCCGTCGTCGAGGCGGCGCTCTCCGGTGTCGCCTACGTCGGAGCCGGCGCACGCCTCGCCGGCGGGGCCGGCGTGGCAGACTGCGTCGTCGGTGCGGGCGCCCGCGTGGCGGCGGGCGCCCGACTGGCAACCTCCTGTCTCCTACCGGGTGCCGTCGTCGGCCAGGACTGCGTGGTGACCGACAGCATCGTCGGGCCTGGCGCCGTCCTCGGGGATGGGGTGTGCCTCGACAACATGACCGTGGTACGTGGTGGCGCCGAGGTCCCGAACGGGACATCGCTGAGCGGGGCGCGGTATCCGCGATGAGCCGGATGCTCGTCACCGGGGGGGCGGGCTTCATCGGCTCGACGCTCGTCGACCGCCTCCTTGCCGAAGGACATGAGGTTGACGTCGTCGACGACCTCTCGACCGGGTCGCTGGCGAACCTGAGCGAGGCGCGCGCCTCCGGAGGAGCGTTTCGCTTCCATCAGCTCGATATCCGTGACGAGGCGCTCACCGGGCTCGTGCTGCATCGGCCTCCGGAGGTGATCTTCCACCTGGCGGCGCAGATCTCCGTTTCGGCCTCCGTCGCCCAGCCCGTCTTCGATGCCGAGGTGAACGTGCTCGGCAGCCTCCGTGTGATGGAGGCCGCCCGCGCCGCCAAGACCCGCAAGATCGTCTACGCGGCGAGCGGCGGCACCCTGTACGGCGAGGTGGATCCGGTGGACCTGCCCGTCGCCGAGCACGCCCCGCACGGGCCCATGTCGCCGTATGGCGTCTCGAAGAAAGCCGCCATCGACTACCTGGCGGCCTACCGCTCGTTGCACCACATGGAGTTCACGGCGCTGGCGCTCGCCAACGTCTACGGTCCCCGCCAGGACCCCCACGGCGAGGCCGGCGTCGTGGCCATCTTCGCCAACCTCCTCGTCGCCGGCGAACCGTGCGTCATCTTCGGCGACGGCGCCCACACGCGGGACTATGTCTTCGTCGACGACGCCGTCGATGCCTTCGCCCGCGCCGCCAAGCGAGGCGGCGGCCTCGTGCTCAACATCGGCACGGGCATCGAGACCTCCACGTCCGAGCTCTACCGACTGATGGCGGCCGCTGCCGGCACGAGCGCTGCGGCCCGGCATGCTCCCGAGCGACCCGGCGACATCAGGCGCAGCGCCCTTGACCCGGACCGCGCGGGCATCCACCTCGGCTGGAAGCCGTGGACCACGGTGGCCGAGGGTGTCGCACGCGTCATCGACGAGCACCGATCTCGTGAATGACTCCGTGAACGACCCGGTGCAGGGCGACGACCTGCGACCCGGGTGTCTCCGGCTGCGGCCCGCATGATCGCGGTGCTCTGCGGCGGCGTCGGTGCGGCCCGCTTCCTGAGCGGATTGCTCCAGGTCGTCGACGCCGCCGACGTCGTCGCCGTCGTCAACACGGGCGACGACACCGAACTGCACGGCCTGTGCATCAGCCCGGATCTCGACACGATCACCTACACGCTCTCGGGCCGTGTGAACCCGGCCACGGGTTGGGGGCTGGCCGGGGACGACTTCACGACGATGGACGCCCTCGAGGCGCTCGGCGGGCACACCTGGTTCCGTCTCGGCAACCTCGACCTGGCGACCCACCTCTACCGGACGGGCCGCCTGCGCGCCGGGGAGACGCTCTCGGCCGTGACGGCAGATCTCGCTCGTGCCTTCGGGCTCGGGCTGGCGCTGCTGCCGATGTCCGACGATCCCGTGCACACGCTCCTCACGCTCGCCGACAGCGGTGAGGAGGTCGGCTTTCAGGACTACTTCGTTCGGTTGCGGCACGCCGTGGCCGTCGAGAGCGTGCGCTTCTCGGGTGCCGATCGGGCGGTGCCGGCGCCCGGAGTGAGGGAGGCCCTCGAGACGGCCAGCACGATCGTCATCGCCCCGTCGAACCCAGTCGTGTCCATCGACCCCATCCTGTCGGTGCCGGGCGTGCGGGCGCTCCTCGCCTCACGTCGCCAGCACGTCGTCGGCATCTCGCCGATCATCGCCGGCGCCGCCCTCAAGGGTCCGGCCGACCGCCTGCTCGCTGAGCTCGGCGGTGAGGCCACCGCTGCCGGCGTGGCCCGATGGCTGCGCGATGTCTGCGGGAGCCTCGTCATCGACGAGGTGGACGCCGGTCAGGTGGCGGCGGTCGAAGCCTGCGGCATGCGCTGCGTCGTCACGGCGACCGTGATGAGCGATCCCGCCGTCTCCGCCGCCCTCGCCCGCGCCGTGCTGGGAAGCGGTGGAGGTGCCGGTGCACCGATCCCAGTTGCCGGGTAGTCCGACCGGCTGCACCGACCTGCGGCAGAATCCGGGCATGGATACCCCGCCCTCGCTCACCGTCTTGGCCGTCACCGGGCTGCCGGAGGTGACTGCGGGGGACGACCTGGCTGCCATGATCGCGGCCGCGACAGCCCTCGAGGACCGTGACGTCGTCGTCGTCACACAGAAGATCGTCTCCAAGGCGGAAGGCCGCGTTGTCGCCGTCGATCCGGAGGATGCCGAGGCACGACGTGAGCTCGCCGAAGGCGAGGCGGTCCGGGTGCTGCGACGCCGCGGTGATCTCGTCATCACCGAAACGAGCCATGGCTTCGTCTGCGCCAACTCGGGCGTGGACCTCTCGAACATGGCAGAAGGCTTCGCAGCGCTTCTCCCGGTCGATCCGGACCGGTCGGCCCGGCGCATCCGCGACGGCCTGCGTGCCCGCACCGGCCGTGAGGTCGGGGTGATCGTCACCGACACCTTCGGCCGCGCCTGGCGACGGGGCGTCACCGACGTCGCCATCGGCAGCGCCGGCTTGCGCGGCATCGTCGACCTCCGAGGGTCGGCCGACGCCATGGGTCGCACCCTCGTTGCCACGGAGGTCTGTGTCATCGACGAGATCGCCGGCGCCGCCGAGCTCGTCATGGGCAAGGCCGCCGGCGTGCCCGTTGCGCTCGTGCGCGGCGTCGACCGGTCGGTCTTCGGCCCGGGGTCGGTGCGAGAAGAGGTCGTGCGGCCCTATGCCGAGGATCTCTTTCGGTGAGCGAAGGCGCGCCGCTCGTCGTGGCGCTCGACGTCCTTCCCCTGGCGGGGCCACGTTCGGGCGTCGGCGTGTGTTGCGACCAGCTGCTGGGCGCCCTCGCCGTCCGCCCGGACATCGAGGTGCGGGCGTACGCCGTCGCTCGGCACGCGAGGAGCGAGGTGACCGGCCTTCCGGCTGGCGTACCGTTCCGGCCGGTCTCGATCCCGACGAGAGTCGCCCACACCGCCTGGCGGTACGTGGGTGTTCCCTCTGCCGAGTTCGTCGCCGGGCGCGTCTCAGTCGTTCACGGCACGAACTTCGTCGTGCCGCCCTCCCGTCGGATCGGCGCCGTCGTGACGGTGAACGACGTCACGCCGTGGCGATACCCCGAGCTGTGCGCTCCCGCCTCGCTCGCCTACCCGAGGCTCGTGCGGCGAGCGGTGCGGGCAGGCGCCCTCGTGCACACGGCATCGCACCATGTCGCCGAGGAGCTGTCCGAGCTGGTGGGGGTGCGGCTCGAAAGCGTGGCGGTGATCCCCTACGGCCTCCCGCCAACGCCGGCGCCTCTCGGGAGGGCTGCCCCGCCCGTCGAGGGGCCCTACCTGCTCGCCATCTCGACGATCGAGCCCCGCAAGGACTACCCGACGCTCGTCGAGGCCTTCGCTCAGCTCGCCACGTCACAGCCCGCCCTCCGGCTTGTCATCGCCGGAGCCGAGGGGAGGGGCAGCCCGGCGCTCGACGCGGCCGTGGCGGCAGCGCGATGCCGGGACCGTGTCGTGCGCCTCGGCTATGTGGACGACGCTGTGCGGGCCGCCCTCCTGGCGGGGGCGAGGGCACTCGCCTACCCCTCGATCTACGAGGGTTTCGGCTTCCCGCCCCTCGAAGCCATGGCAGCCGGCATCCCCGTCGTCGTCACGGCCGGCGGAGCCGTTCCGGAGATCGCCGGCGACGGCGCCCTCGTCGTGCCCGTGGGCGATGTTGTCGCCCTCGCCGGAGCGCTCGAGCAGGTGCTCTCCGACGAGGCGTTGCGGGCGGCTCTCGTCGCCCGGGGACGGATCCGGGCGGGCACGTACTCCTGGACGGCCACGGCCGACGCCATGGTCGCCCTCTACCGCGAAGCGGCGGCGGCTCACACATGACGACGCCAGAGCGCGACGCGGCCGCGCGGCGGGGTGGCTCCGCGGCCCCCCGTCTCGATGTAGCGGTCGTCGCCGAGCAGCTCCGCCGGCGCCTGCCAGGCGGGATCGGGACCTACACCATGGGATTGCTGAGCGGTCTGTCGGCCATTGCTCCGAGGCCGGACGTGACGATCGTGGCCAGCACGAACCCGCCCGACGGGGACGATCCCCTCCTCCGCTTCGGGTTTCCCGTCGAGATCGTCGGCGGTCCCCTCCTCGCCGCCGCCGGCCGCCTTCAACGGCTTCGCAGCGTCCCCGACCAGGTCGTCACGCGGCTGTGGGACCGGGGTCGGCTCCAAGTGAGCGGCCACGACCTGATACATGCCACCTCGCTGGCGGCCCCGCCGACCGGGAGCACGCCGCTCACGGTCATGATCCACGACCTCGGCTGGCGACAGGTGCCGGAGGCCTACCCACGCCGCGGCGTCGCCTGGCACGAGGCGGCGCTTCGTCGCGTCGCCCGCAGCGCCGCCGCCGTCGCCGTCCCTTCCCGGGCAGTGGCCGATGACCTCATGCGAGCCTCCGTCGAGCTGGACACCTCCCACATCGAGGTCATCCCGGAGGGGTGCGACCACCTGCCGCCACCCGACAACGACTCCGCCGGCCGTCTCCTTCGACGCCTCGGCGTCACGGGGGACTACCTGCTCACCGTCAGCACCCTGGAGCCTCGGAAGAACCTCCGCCGGCTGCTGGAGGCCTACCGCCAGCTGCGCAAGCAGCTGGCGGAGCCGTGGCCACTGCTCGTCGTCGGTCCCGCCGGCTGGGGTCCGGAGCTCGTGCCCGGCGACGGCGTCGTCATGGTGGGACGCGTCGAGGACGCCGTGCTGAGCGCCCTCTACGCCGGCGCCCGTGTCGTCGTGTACGTGCCGCTGACGGAGGGCTTCGGCCTGCCGGCCGTCGAGGCGCTCGCGGCCGGGGCGCCTTTGCTCGTCAGCTCGGCCGTCCCGAGCATCGTCGAGCACGACAGCCCGGCGGTCGTCGTGGACGCCCGCTCGACCGGCGAGCTGACGCGGGCCCTCGGGGAGCTCGCCAGCGACGACGCCCGTCGGGCCGAGCTGGCCCGCGCCGGACCGGCGAGCGTTCGCGAGCGCACGTGGCAAGCGGCCGCCCGCCGCCACCTGCACTGGTGGGCGGAGGTGGCCGGTTGACGGCGCCGATCGCCACGAGCCTGGACGTGAGCGCCATCCCGGAGCGCCCTGCCGGTGCGGGTCGCTACGTCGTCGAGCTCGTGCGGGCGCTCGAGGGCCTCGAGGGCCTCGCCCTCACGGTCGTCTGCCGTACCGGCGACGCCGCCCGTTGGCGACGCCTGGCGCCGTCCAGCCGGCTCCTCGAGGCCGTCTGGGCGCCCCGCCCCCTTCGGGTTGCCTACGAGCAGCGGCGCCTCGGCTCGGTCATCCGCCATCTCGACGATCCCCCCGTGAAGGTTCACCACGGCCCGCACTACACCTTCCCGCACGGCCTCGGTGACGTCGGCGCCGTCGTCACGGTTCACGACCTCACGTTCTTCGACCATCCGGAATGGCACGTCCCCGCCAAGGTGCCGTTCTTCCGGCGAGCGATCCGGCGAGCCGCTCGGAAGGCCGACGTCATCGTCTGCGTGAGCGACGCCACGGCCAGCCGGCTGCAGGCTCTCTTGTCACCGCGCGGCGTCGTGCTCGTGGCGCCGCATGGCGTCGACCACGCCCGGTTCCACCCACGACGGCCAGGGGGCGGGACGGACGCCGCCCTCATCGAGCAAGCCGGCTGCCCGCCGGGGCTCGAGTACATCGTGCATCTCGGGACCGCCGAACCACGCAAAGGCATCGTCCCGCTCGTCGAGGCGTTCGACGCCATCGCCGGGCGCCACCCGGGCCTCGAGCTCGTCCTGGCCGGCATCGAAGGCTGGGGGAGTGCGGAGGTGGCGGCAGCCGTGGCCGCTGCCGGCAACCGCTCGCGCATCCGGCGCCTCGGCTACGTCGACGACGAGGCCGTGCCGGCGCTGCTGCGCTCCGCCCGCCTTGTCGCCTACCCGTCCTTCGAGGAGGGTTTCGGCCTGCCGGCCCTCGAGGCCCTCGCCTGTGGCGCCCCGCTCGTCACGACCTCGGGCACCGCCATGGCCGACGTCGCCGGGTCGGCCGCCTGGACGGTCCCAGCGGGGGACGTGGCGGCCTTGGCCTCTGCGCTCGAGCGTGCCCTCTCAGCCGAAGAGCCCGAGCTCGAGCAGCGACGGGTGGAGGGGCTGCAGCGATCCGCCGCCTTCTCCTGGGCGCACACGGCGGCGGTCCACCTGGAGGCCTACGAGGTGGCGGCACGGGCTCACCGGGGTGATCGTTCCGACCACCGGTAGGGTGGGGCGGTGCGGGCATATGTGACGGGTGGGTCCGGCTTCGTCGGGGGGTGGCTGAGTGCCCACCTACGCGAGTGCGGCGACGACGTCCTCCTCACCGACGCCGAAGTCGACGTCACCGACGACGAGGCGCTCGCCTCATCGCTCATCCCGGCTGCCCCCGACGTCGTCTACCACCTGGCGGCGCTCGCCCACGTGGGCCGTTCCTGGGCCGATCCCGCCCGTACCTTTGAGGTGAACGCCCTCGGTACGTTGCGAGTGCTGCAGGCGGCCGCCCGCTGCGAAGCGCCCCCTGTCGTCCTCGTCGTCAGCTCGGCGGAGGTTTACGGCCACGCCGTCGCGGAGGAGCCGCTCACGGAGGAGGCCGAGCTGCGTCCGGTCACGCCGTATGCCGTCAGCAAGGTGGCGGCTGAGTACCTGGCGCTGCAGGCTTTTCTCGGAGGAGGCCTGTGCACCGTCCGCGTGCGACCGTTCAACCACGTCGGGGCGGGCCAGTCTCCCGAGTTCGTGGTGCCTGCGCTCGCTCAGCGCATCGCCCGCGCCGAGCGAGCAGGCGGTGGCGAGGTGCGGGTGGGCAATCTCGCCGCCTCACGGGACTTCACCGACGTGCGGGACGTCGTTCGCGCCTACCGGCTGTTGGCCGGTCACGCTCTCGGCCACCCTGGTGTCGCTGGGGAGGTCTACAACGTCGCCAGTGGCAGGGCGGTCACCATCGCCGAGGTCGCCCGCATGCTGTGCGCCATGGTGAGCGCGCCCGTCGAGCTCGTGCAGGATCCCGCCTTGTTCCGGCCTGTCGACGTGCCTGTGTTCGTCGGCGATGCCGCATCCCTCAGGGCGGCGACCGGGTGGCAGCCCGAGGTCCCCTTCGAAGCGACCGTGGCCGACATGTTCGACTACTGGCGCAAGCAGGTGGCCGCCGAAGTCTGAGTCTTGACATGGCGAGACCCGCCTCCTCCGAGGGGGATGGAGAAGGCGGGCCTCGTTCGTGCCGGCGGCGCGGCGATCCTGGCGAAGAGGGAGCCACCGGATCGCTCATGCGAACCGCCGGACGATTCCCCTCAGCCGGCGGATGCCGACCGGGTTCGGATCAGGCTGCGAGTGACGTCAGGTATCCACGCAGCTGGTCGCGGGCCTCCCTGGCCTGGTGGATGGCCGCCTGGGCACCGGCGGGCAGGCGCTCGGAGACCGGCTCGACGGTGGCGTCGAAACGCTCGATCAGCTGGCTGATCGTCTTGTCGAACTCCTTCATCGCCTTGGCGATCTCCTTGCGCAGGTCCATGATGGGCGCCTGGCCACGCTTGCTCATGTGGCCGAGCTGCTCCTGCAACGTCTCGAGCTGGCTCTGCAGCTCGTGGCGCCGCACCTGCGCCTTCTGGAATCCCAGCACGCCGAGCCCGATGGCCACGTAAGCGGCGTCCTGGGCGACCTTCGTCAGGTCGCTGGCGGTCCGCTCCACGTCGGTCCTCGTCTTGCGGAGATCGGTCTTGATACCTGGCATGGCATCTCTCTTTCTCTTTGGCAGCGGCCGCAGCCGGTGCCTCTCTGGAGGCTCAAGAGGCACGGCACCTCGGCTGGGGAGCCGCTCCTCTGTCTGCGTACTACTGTAGCACTGAACGCTAACAGTTGCAAGCACTTTGTGGCGAGTAGCGTTGGCTGCCTGATGCCGGAGGAGTACGTACCGCCGGTCGTCGCCGTCGTCGTCACCGCTGAGGCGGACGCCTGGCTGGAACAGTGCCTCGAGTCGCTCGAGCAGCAGAACTACCCCAGCCTGGACGTCCTCGTCATCGATACCGGGACCAGCGATGGCGTGACCAATCGAGTCGCTGGGGTCATGCCGAGCGCGTTCGTGCGCCGACGCCCCGACTCAGGCGGGTTCGGTGCTGCCGCCAACGACGTGCTCGTCGGCATCGAGGGCGCCAGCTTCTTCCTCTTCTGTCATGAGGACGTCGCCCTTGCCCCTGATGCCATCCGCGTCATGGTCGAGGAGGCGTTCCGCTCCAACGCCGGCATCGTGGGGCCGAAGCTCGTCGAGTGGGACGCCCCTGACCACCTCCTGCAAGTCGGCCTCGGGGTGAGCAAGTTCGGCACACCGGTGCCGCGAGTGCAGGAGGGTGAGCTCGACCAGTCGCAGCACGACGAAGTCCGCGAGGTCTTTGCCGTACCGAGCGCCTGCCTCCTGGCGCGAGTCGATCTCTTCGCGGCGGTGGGGGGATTCGACGAGGAGATGGGCGCCTGCGGCGAGGACGTCGACCTCTGCTGGCGGGCCCAGCTGGCGGGCGCCCGCGTCGTGACGGCGCCCCGGGCGCTCGTCCGGCACCGGCAGTCGACGGCGGCCGACCGGGCCGACGCCGAGGAGGAGCTGATCGTGCGGCGCCGCAACGAGCTGCGGACCGTCCTCAAGAACTACGGGTTCGCCCGCCGCTTCCTGAACGTGCTGCAACTCCTCCTGCTGACGCTCCTCGACTCCGCCACGGCGCCGCTCACTGGTCGGCGACGGCAGGCACGGGCGGGGCGCTCGGCCTGGAGGTGGAATCTCGCCCGCCGCAAGTCCGTGATGGAGGCACGCCGCCGGCTCCGAGAGGTACGTCAGGTGAGCGACGGCGTCATCACGAGCCGGATGGCGCCTCGAAGCCGTCCCCACCGTCCGACCCAGCAGCCGGCACACGGCGAGTCGCCAGGCCCCGGCCGCGCTGCCGGCTTCCGGCGGGACGTCCGCAGGCCGGCGAGCGAGGGCCGCCCCGGCCGCGGCGAGCGCTCTCTCGAGGTCGACCGGTTGACGGAGTGGATCGTGCGCCTCCAGCACGGCGAGGTTCCCGTCGCGCAGGTCGTGGCCGCCGTCGTCATCGGTCTCGTCGTGCTGCTCGGGATTCGGGGCCTGCTCTTCGGTCGCCTTCCCGTCGTCGGCGACCTCGTGCCGGGCCCGAGTGCGCTCCACCTCGTCCGCCAATGGCTGACGGGCCGGAGCGATCCTGGCTGGCGGTCGACTCAGGTGGCACCGACCGCCTACGGGCTCATCGGCATCCTCGGCACCATCCTCGGCAACAGCTCGGCCCTCGCCCTCAAGGTGGTGTTCGTGAGCGGCCTCGTCGTGGGGACGATCGGCACGTCGAGGCTCGTGCGTGATTTCGGGTCCTCACGTGCCCGTGTCGTCGCCGCCGTGGCCTTCGCCGGCTCACCGCTCGTCTGGAACGGGCTCGCCCGCGGCGATCTCGAGGCCTCCGTCGCCCTCGCCGGTCTGCCCTTCGTGCTCGGGCGCCTGGCGCGTGCGAGCGGGTTGCGACCCTTCGTGCCCGCTCATGGCGCCAAGAGCCGGGGGTGGAGCCTGCGGGATCTCGCCGCCGAGATCGCCCCGCTCGGCCTCCTCCTGGCGGTCATGGGTGCGCTCGCCCCTCCGGTCGTGCTCGACGTCGGCGTCGTGATTCTGGCATCGCTCCTCGCCTCGGTCGCCGTCGGAGGAGCCCGCTCCCTGCTGCGCAGCGCCGTCGTGGGAACCGGCGGGGTGGTGGTGGCTTTCCTGTGCTGCCTGCCATGGTCGGTCACATGGCTCCAGAGCGGGGCGCGCTGGAGCCTGTTCGCCGGCGCCGTACCGCCAGCAGGCGGAGGGTTGCGCCCTGCCGACCTGCTGCGCGGGCACACCGGGCCGATCGGCGGCTGGTGGGGGGCGGCCGGCCTCGTGGTGCTGGCGGCCTTCGCCTTCCTGTGGGCACGCGGCCCGCGCCTCGCCTGGGCGACCCGCTGGTGGATCTGCGCCCTGGCGTCGGTCGTGCTCGCCTGGGTCGGGAACGAAGGATGGCTCGGTGCCGGCGGGGGCAGGGCTGAGGTGCTCGTGGCGCCGGCGGCCGTCGCCTTGGCGGCGTGCTGCGGCATCGGTGCTGCCGCCTTCGAGCTCGACTTGAAGCGGCACCGCTTCGGCTGGCGGCAGATCACGGGCGTGCTGGCGGTCGGCTGTTTCGTGATCGGGCTCCTGCCGGTCCTCGGGGTCGTCTTCGGCGGTCGTGCCGACATGCCCGGGGTCGGATTCGAAGAAACCGCCTCCGAGTTCACGACATCGGCGCCGCCCGGCTCGCGCGTGCTGTGGATCGGGGATCCCCGCGCCTTGCCCGGTTCGGCCTTCCAGAGCGGCTACGGCACGGCTGCGTTCGTGACGACGAGCGGGCTTCCCTCCCTGGCGACGCTCTGGCCAACGGCCGCCCCCGGCCCGGCGAACGCCGTCATCACGGACGTCACCTTTGCCATGGCCGGCAAGACGTTGCAGCTTGGAGCCCTGCTGGCGCCGGCGGGGATCCGTTTCGTGGTCGTGCCGACGGCGGCCGTCCCGACGCTGATCGGGGTACAGACGCCGGCAGCGGCGCCTCCAGCGACCGGCCTCCTCCGAGCCCTCGAGGCGCAGACTGACTTGCGTCAGCTGCCCAACGAGGCAGGCGTCCTCGTCTGGTCGAATGCCGCCTGGGTGCCCGCCGACGGCACCGGCACCCTGCTGCCAGCCGGCACTCGCGCAAGCGGGGCACTGGGCGCCGTCGGGGTTGCTGGCGGCCTGCTCGTCGTCGTCCTCTGCATCGCCGAAGGGCTGCGCCGGCGGCGGGCGCCGCGGCGCCGCGCCGGAGGCGTCGCCGGGCCCCGTACCAGGGCAGCCGAAGCGCCGCCGGTCGAAGGAGACGGCGGCGCAGCCGCCTCGGCGTCGCCTGCGGCACCTCTTCGAGGCGGGGCTACCGTGCCGGGCGGGTCCGACCCCGGCGCAACCGCCGGCGAGCCGGGCGGGCCGGCCGCGCCCGACGCGTCCGACGCCAGCCCGGGAGCAGGAGACGCCGGTGTGTCGATCGACGAGCAGCCTGCTGCCGCAGCAGCCTCGTTGTCGGCAGCTGAGGAAGGCCGCCCCTCATGACGGTCAGCAGCCAGCGCCGCACCGGCACGACCCGCTCCCGCCGGCGCGAGTCCGACCGGGCCGAGGCGAGACTGCGCCTGCGCGCCGGGTTCGTCGTGGCTGCCCTCTTGGCCGGCACGCTCGTCGCCGGTGGCGCCCTGCACGCCCGCCCGCCCCGATCGGCCGCCGTGCTGCAGGCCGGTCAACTTCCCGTCGTCGACCTCGCCTCGTCGGCGGCTGTGGAGTGGCAGTGCCCTGGACCGCTTCCGGCCGGCGCTTCCGCCCTTCACTCGTCCGTGATCGTCGCCAACCCGGGAGACCAGCCGGCCGAGGTCGAAGCACAGGTCGTGGCCGTGAGCGCCGGCTTCGCGAACGCCTCGTCGCTCCCGTCCTACACGACCCGCCTCTCGGTTGCGCCGCACAGCCAGGGAATCGTCCCGCTGCGGACGACCGGCCCCCTCCAGCACGACGCCGTCAGCGTCCTCTCCATGACCGGGTCCGTCGCCGTCTTCGAATCGGTCGCAGCTGTGGCGGCCCACACCCACGTCCGTCGCCATGTGCCCTCTGTCCCGCCGATGGCCCCGGAGCAGTCGCCCTGCGCCACGAGCCCGACGTCGAGCTCGTACCTCGCTGCTGGTTCGACGACCGGGCGCTCCGACGTCGTGCTGTCCCTCTTCAACCCCACGGCCACCCAGGCGGTGGCGGCGGTGGAGGTATCGACCGGATCGGCTGTCGTCTCGCCGCCGCCGCTGCAGGGCCTCATCATCAAGCCCTACTCGCTGCAGGTCTTCGATCTCGCACGGTCAGTCGTGCAGCAGGGGATCCTCGCCGTCACCGAGACGACGTCCGTCGGGCGTCTCGTCCTCGGGGCGTCGGAGACACTGGCGGCGGACGCCACGGCCAACATCGCCATCAGCGGCCAAGCCCTCCTCATCGGTGTCGCCACCCCACAGGACACCTGGGTGATGCCCGCAGGGCTGGCACAACCCGGCCGCTCGGTCAGCATGAGTGTCTACGATCCGGGGAGACGGCCCGCCACCGTCACGATCTCGTGCGCCGTGGCCGGCCATTCACTCGTCGAGATCACGGACACGGTAAGTGCCGGCGGGGTACGCGAGATCCTGCTTCCCTTTCCCGCCGCGACGTCGTCGGCGTCGAAGAGCAAGGCACCCTCGTTGCCCGTGGACGGCCCGATCGTCGTTCGGACGGCACAGGGTGTCGGCGTCGTGGTGGCCCGCGTCGCCACCCGGCGGGTGAGCGCCCATGCTGAAACGGTGGCTCTCTCCGTCGGCACGGCCAACCCGGCCGACGACTGGCTCCTGCCGGCCTCCTCGCCACCGGCGACGGCACAGACGCCGGGGATCGCCGGTGGCATCGTCGTCTCGAACCCCAGCCCGTCGGGTGTTCAGGTCGAGGTACTGCAACTGACGACTGCCGGCGGCTCGGGTCCATCGCAGGTCGCGACCGTGACGGTCGCCCCCGACAGCAGCGCCACCGTGAAGTTCCGCCTCCTTGCCCCGGCGGGCGGGCCGTCGTTCGCCGGCCTGGAGGTGCGGGCCAGCTCCACGGTCGTGGTGGAGCAGGACTTCTTCGCCGTGGCCGGGACGTCGGGACCTGCTCTTGACGTGCCGGCGCCGGTGCAGGGGATCCCGGTCACCCGCTGAGGCGCCTTCCCCTGAGGCGCCGCCACGGTACGGCCGGCGTCTCAGCTAACCCGGCCGGTGGGTTCAGGGCCCCGGTTCAGTCATTCCACTCCGGCGGGACGCGTGGACCCTCCGGGGACAGCGAGGCGGCGCTCGGCGGGGCGGCCGGCGAGGACATCCCGAGGGGGGACGGCTCGCCTCCGCCGACGAGCGAGGTGGCAAAGCGTGCCGAGTCCGGGACGTCGTCACCGGGAGGAAGCTCGTGCACGGGTCGGCCGTAAGCCTCGTCGACCAAGCGGGCGATCTCGCGCCCGTCGATCGTCTCGTGCTCGAGCAGGGCGTTCGCGACCGAGTCGAGCCCGCCACGGTGGTCGCTCAGCACCTGCTCGGCGCGTAGCTCCTGTGCCCGCAGGATCCGCTCGATCTCCTCGTCGACGACGCGGCTCGTGTCCTCCGAGTAGTCCCGCGTGTGCATGAGGTCCTCGCCGAGAAACACCGTCCCCTGCGAGCCCCACGCCATCGGGCCGATCCGGTCGGACATGCCCCACTCGCGCACCATCTTGCGCGCGAGCTCGGTGTTGCGCTGCAGGTCGTCACTGGCGCCGGTCGACAGGCCGTCGTAGACGAGCTTCTCGGCAACACGGCCGCCCATGCGGACGGCGAGCGAGTCCTCGATGTACTCACGCGGGTAGATGTGGCGCTCCTCGGCCGGGAGTTGTTGGGTGACGCCGAGCGCCATGCCCGTCGGGATGATGCTGACCTTGAGGAGCGGGTCGGCATGCGGCAGCACGTAGGCGAGGACGGCGTGCCCTCCCTCGTGGTAGGCGACCCGTTCCTTCTCGTCCGGCGAGAGGGCCATCGACTCGCGGGGCATCCCCATGAGGACGCGGTCGCGGGCGGCGTCGAAGTCACGCATCTGGATCCACTGGCTCCCGCGCCGCACGGCGTGCAGCGCCGCCTCGTTCACGAGGTTGGCGAGCTCGGCTCCGCTCATGCCCGGTGTACCGCGGGCCACGATCGAGAGGTCGACGTCGTCGCTGATGCGCTTGTCCCGGCAGTGCACCTGCAGGATGGGGAGCCGCTCGTCGAGGTCGGGGAGCGGGACGACGATCTGGCGGTCGAAACGACCAGGGCGCAACAGGGCCGGGTCGAGGATATCGGGGCGGTTCGTGGCCGCCATGATGACGACGCCCTCGGTGGGGTCGAAACCGTCCATCTCGTTCAACATCTGGTTGAGCGTCTGCTCACGCTCGTCGTGACCGCCGCCGAGACCGGCGCCACGCTTACGCCCGATCGAGTCGATCTCGTCCACGAAGATGATGGCGGGCGCCTGCTTGCGGGCCGTCTGGAACAAGTCGCGCACGCGGCTTGCGCCGACGCCGACGAACATCTCCATGAAGTCCGAACCACTCACCGACAAGAAGGGCACGCCTGCCTCACCGGCCACGGCGCGTGCCAGGAGCGTCTTGCCGGTGCCCGGTGGGCCGACGAGCAAGACGCCCTTCGGCACCCGAGCGCCGATATCTCGAAACCGTGCCGATGATTTCAGGAAGTCGACGACCTCGCTGATCTCCTGCTTGACGCCGGCATACCCTGCGACGTCGTTGAAGGTGGTACGAGGCCGCTCCGTCGTGTACACCTTCGCCCGGGAACGACCGATCGACATGATGCCGGTCATCTGGCCCTGCGCCCGCCGGCTCATCCAGATGAAGAACGCCACCAGCAACACGACCGGGATCATCCACTCGAGGAGGAGGTCGACGATGCTGCTTGACGGGCTCGAGTACGTCAGCGTGACGTCGTCGAGCGCAAGCTTGGCCACGATGGCATTCGGCAGGCCCGAGCCCGGGCCCGTCGTGCTGTAGGCCGTACCGCCCTTCAAGTTCCCGGAGATGGCGGCGTTCGTGTTGTTGTAGTTGGCGGTCAGCACCTTGTTGGCGTTCACGTCGCTCACCCATGCCGAGTAATTGATCGGCTTGGCGGTGCTGCCGTGCATCACGGACGTGACGAGCAGGACGAGGACGACGACGGCTCCGAGGGCGATCAACCAGCGCCACGGCTGGTCCGGCCCGGTGGATCCCGAGCCTGGGCGCCCTTGACCGCCTGGGCGCAGATCTGGGGGTTGGCGACTCACCCCCACATCGTAGGCGTGCTACTCAGGGGGGCGGGCATCGTGCCCTCCAAGTTGACCACAACGGCCCATCCGGGCGACGCTCAGGCGATGAGCGACCGCGCCTCCCGAGCGCTCGGGAACTCCTTCGGCGTCTGGGAGGCGGCCTTCGGCCTGGTCGTGGGTTTCTTGCTGTCGATCGTGGCGGTCTCGCTCTATGACGCCATCGCCGGCGCCCATCCCGATCAGATCGGGACCGACATCGCCGACTTCGCCGGATTGTGGATCGGGTTCGCCGGGGCGGCGATCGCGGCGAGCCGCACCGGCGGCGTCGCACGCTCGATCGGCGCTGCCCGGACGCCCGTGCGGGAGAGCACGGTCACGCCGTGGGCTGCCTTTGTCGAGGACTACGGCTTCCGCCTCCGGCCCTGGCCCGACCTACCGCTCGGGATCGTCATCGGTGTCGCATCGCAGTACCTGCTCGTTCCCCTCCTCGAGCTCCCGCTGCAGCCGTTCGTGCACAACCTCAACCAACAGCTCGGCCATCCCACACAGACGCTGCTCTCACCCGTGCAGTACAACACCGCCAGCCTGGTGGTGCTGACCGTGCTCGTGTGCGTCGGCAGCCCGCTCGTCGAGGAACTCTTCTTCCGCGGCCTGCTGCTGCGAGGCCTCCTCGGGCGGTTCCAGCACCTCGGCAGCCGCGCCGGCCCCGCCCTTTCCATCGTCGTGACCGGCCTCGTCTTCGGGCTCGTTCACTTCGAGCGGTTGCAGTTCCTCGGGCTCGCCGGCTTCGGGGCGTTGCTCGCCTACGTCGCCTACCGCACTGGACGCCTCGGACCCACCATCGTCGCCCACGTCGCCTTCAACACGACGACGATCATCGCCTTCGTGCTGCAGCATTGACCTATAGGCTCGCCTCGCCATGGCGCCTCCCACTGTTCCCCTGACGGGCTCCACCTCGCCTTTTGAAGCGGTCTTCAAGGCCTACGACGTCCGCGGCATCGTGCCGGACCAGCTCAACGGACCGATGGCGGCCGCCATCGGGGCGGGCTTTGCCCGCTTCGCCCGCAGCAGCGAGGGAGCCACCTCGATCGTGGTCGGTCGCGACATGCGAGCCTCCGGGACGGAGCTCTCGCGGGCTCTCGCCGCCGGCGTCCTCTCGGAGGGGCTCGAGGTGGTCGACGTCGGTCTCGTGTCGACGGACCTGCTCTACTTCGCCTCGGGCCACCTCGACATGCCGGGGGCGATGCTCACCGCCTCGCACAATCCGGCGACCTACAACGGCATCAAGTTCTGCCTGGCGGGGGCCAAGCCGGTCGGCCAGGACTCCGGGCTGGGCGAGATCCGGGCGGGCGCCGAGGATGCCCTGGCGAGCGGCTCGGTGGGAGAGCTCGGGGATCCGTCGAACGATCGACGCTTTCACGTCGCCGATCTGCTCGATGCCTTCGCCGCCCACGTCCACTCCTTCATCGACGTCGCCAGCCTGCGCCCCATGAAGGTGGTCGCCGACACGGCCAACGGTATGGGCGGCCTCATCGCGCCCCGCATCTTCGCCGGCCTGCCGGTCGAGCTCGAGGTCCTCTTCGGCGAGCTCGACGGGACGTTCCCGAACCACCCGGCCGATCCAATCCAACCGGAGAACCTCGTCGCCTTGCGCGCCCGCATCCTCGAGGTGGGTGGTGACGTCGGGTTGGCCTTCGACGGCGACGCCGATCGGGTTTTCCTCGTCGACGACAAGGCGGAGCCGCTGTCGGGTTCCCTCACGACCTCGATCGTGGCAGCGGCCGTGCTCGACAAGCACCCGGGCGCCACGATCCTCTACAACCTCATCTGCTCGAAGGCGGTTCCCGAGATCGTCATCGAGCGCGGCGGTGTCCCCGTGCGCACCCGCGTGGGGCACTCGTTCATGAAGGCAACCATGGCCGAGACGGGCGCTCTCTTCGGGGGCGAGCACTCCGGGCACTATTACTTCAAGGACAACTACCGGGCTGACTCGGGCATCATCGCTGCGGTCACGGTGCTCGAGCTCATGTCGAAAGCGGCCATACCGCTCTCGGAGCTGCGCAAGCCGTTCGAGCGCTACGCCGACTCCGGCGAGATCAACACGAAGGTGCGTGACGTCGCCGTCATCCTCGCCGGCATGGAGGAGCGCTTCGCAACGGCCGGAGCCTCCCTCGACCATCTCGACGGCCTCACCGTCGACCTCGGCTCCTGGTGGTTCAACTTGCGGCCGTCGAACACCGAGCCGCTCTTGCGCTTGAATCTGGAAGCGAACTCTGCCGAGGAGTGCGCCGACCACGTCGCCGAGGTCAGGCGGCTCATCGGTCACTTCGACGACCCGACGACGACTGGGAGCTCTGACCATGGCGCTTGACCCGTTGCTGCTGGAGATCCTCGCCTGCCCGGAGGACAAGGGCCCGCTCCTGTACTTCGAAGACGAGGACACGCTCTACAACCCACGGCTGCGGCGCCGGTACCGCATCCTCGACGGCATCCCCGTCATGCTCGTGGACGAGGCCGAGACGGTGAGCGACGACGAGCACGCCCGCCTGTTGGCAAAGGCGGAGACGGAGGGCATCGGCCCGAACTTCGCGCCCCCCGCCACGACGACGTGACCGCAGGGGCGCCTGTGCCCTGGCTTCAGCCCGACAGCGAGGATCTGCTCTCGGCCACCTCCGGTCTCGGCGACCAGATCATGGCTGCCCTCGCCGCCGGTGTCGCCCTCCCGGCCAGCGTGACAGGCGCCGGCCTGAACTCGGTCGTTGTCGCCGGCATGGGCGGCAGTGCCGTTGCCGGCGAGGTGCTGCAAGCGTACGCGGCGCCCAGATCGTCCCTGCCGGTCGTCCTCGTCAACTCTGCGTCCCCGCCGCGCTTCCTCGGGCCAGGCTCGCTGGTCTTCGCCGTGTCGTTCTCGGGCGAGACCGAAGAAACCCTCGCCGTCGCCTCCGCAGCCGTCGGTGCAGGCGCCCCCGTCGTCGCCGTCACCTGCGGTGGATCCCTCGGCCGGCTCGTTGCCGGCTCCGGGGGGACCGTCGTCGACCTAGCCGGCCGCCGTCCCCCCGTGACACAGCCGCGGTCGGCGATCGGGGCGACGGTCGCCCCGCTGCTGATCGCTTGCGAGGGGCTCGGCCTGCTGACGGGGGCCTCCTCGGAGCTGCGTCGTGCCGGTGAGCAGCTGGAGGTGAGGCGCACGTCGCTCTCCTCAGGAGAAGGGCTCGCTCGCGAGATCGCCCGGCAGATCGGTCGCACGATCCCCTTGTTCCATGGGGCATCCGGCCTCGGCGCCGTCGCCGCTCGCCGCTGGAAGACACAGGTGAACGAGAACTCGAAGTCGCCGGCCGCCTTCGGCGTCCAGCCGGAGGTGTGTCACAACGAGGTGTGTGGGTTCGGTCAGCAGGGCGATGTCACTCGGCAGGTCCTCACGCTCGTGAGCCTTCGCACGGGCCTGGAGGACGCTGTCATGTCCCGGCGCTTCGAATTGTTCGCCGAGTTGACCGCCGAGGCACTCGCCCGCGTCGTCGACGTGGAGGCGAGCGGCGAGGGGGAGCTGGCGCGTTTCTTCGATCTCGTCATGATCGGGGACTTCGTGTCGCTGCACCTCGCGGCTCGGGAAGGCATCGACCCCGGGCCGGTACCCACCTTGTCCGAGCTGAAGTTGCGCCTCGCCTCGGGGGCGTGAGCGTGGCGACGGACTCCGGCTCTTCGCCACGCCGCCGAGCGGCAGGCCACGACGTCGCCGACGTGGGTCTCGGCCGGCTTGGGCGGGAGCGGATCGAATGGGCCGCCCAGCGGATGCCCGTGCTCGAGACGGTGCGTGCCCGTTTCGAAGCGCAGCGACCGCTGGCGGGTGTCAGCATCGGCGCCTGCCTGCACGTCACCGCCGAGACGGCCAACCTCCTGCGGGCACTCGGGGCGGGCGGCGCCGAGCTGAGCCTGTGCGCCTCGAACCCACTCTCGACCAACGACGAGGTGGCGGCGTCTCTCGTCGCCGACTTCGCTGTGGCGACCTTCGCCCGACGAGGAGAGAGCGCTCTCGACTACGCCGCTCACGTCGATGCCGTCCTCGAGCGTGCGCCCGATCTCACCGTCGACGACGGGTGCGACCTCGTGGCCCGCCTTCACGTCGAGCGCCCTGATCGGGCGGCCGCCATGATCGGCGGCACGGAGGACACGACGACGGGCGCCATTCGCCTGCGATCCCTCGCCAGCAGCGGGGCGCTCGCCTACCCCATCGTGGCGGTGAGTGGTGCGGCCGCCCGGACCCTGGCCGACAACCGATACGGCACGGGACAGTCCACCGTCGACGGCATCGTGCGGGCGACGAACATCCTCATGGCCGGCTCCCGCGTCGTGGTGGCCGGCTACGGCAACTGCGGCCACGGCATCGCCGAGCGCTTGCGTGGGATGGGCGCCTCCGTCATCGTCACCGAAGTGGATCCCCTGCGGGCGCTCGAGGCGGCGCTCGACGGGTATCAGGTCATGCCGATGGAAGCGGCGGCCGAGATCGGCCAGGTGTTCGTGACGGCCACCGGCAACCGCGACGTGATCCGCGCCGAGCACCTCCTGCGCATGCCGGACGGAGCCATCCTCGCCAACGCCGGCCACTTCGACGTCGAGATCGACGTGGCCTCCCTTGCTGATCTCGCCGAGGGCCGCCGCCGGACGTTGCGCCCGATGGTGGACGAGTTCGTCGTCGGCAACGGCCGGCGCCTGCTGCTGCTGGCAGAGGGGCGCCTCGTCAACCTCGGTGCAGCCGACGGCAACCCCGCCCAGGTGATGGACATCTCCTTCGCCGTGCAGGCGCTCGCCTGCGAATGGCTCGTGGGTCACCGGGACGAACTGGTGCCCGACGTCTACGACGTTCCCGGCGAGATCGATCGCGAGGTGGCACGCCTCAAGCTGGCGACGATGGGCCTTGCCATCGACGAGCTCACGAGCTCCCAGCGCAGCTACCTGGCATCGTGGATGACGTGACGGGCCAAGGTCTCGGCAGCGCTGCGAGCGCGGTCACCCTAGACTTCCTGGCAGATGGACACGCACGGGTCTGTGGTTGCGAGTCGATGCCAGTCGCAGGCGAAACGACCCACGTAAGGCGACTTGTGGTCGCTGAGCATGGTGCGGCTTAGAGGTAAGCCCTGCCCGTCGGCGCACCGGCTGTCGGTGCCCGGTGGAGAAGGGGCGAAGCGTGCTGTAGATGGCGTGGCAGGATCCGTAACCGGCACCGTGCGCGGTGCTCCGACGGGTCGCCCACTCCTGGCGCGTGAACCCCTCCGCAGGCGAGTGTGGGGCCAAAGACCAGGTCAGCCGTGCGAGTCCATCGCATTCACGCATCGTCGTCAGACGATGCCAGCACTGAGCGCCCGCGCCCACAGTGCTCCGGCTCTGCGGGCGCGATCGTGAAGGGAGTCGGCGTGAGCGAAGGTCCGATGGACGTCGTCGTGATCTCGAGGCGCCTCGAGGTGCCCGATGAGCTGCGGGAATCGGCCGGCAGGAAGACCGAGCGACTCAGTCGCTATCTCGGTATGGAGCGCGCCGAGGTGACGTTCTCCAACTCGCCGGTGGGGCGTCTCGGCGATCCGGTGACGTGCGAGATCGTGCTCGAGGGGCATGGACACGTCGTGCGGGCGGTCGGTACCGGCGGCCGTCCGGCCACTGCCCTCGACGCGGCCCTCGAGAAGGCCGCCCTCCAGCTGACCCGCCTGAAGCGCAAGCTCGTCGGCCGGTCACGGCCGCGTCACGGCGAGACCAAGCAGCCGGCTCCCGACGCCGGCATCGCCGAGCCCTGGGCGCCTCGTGGTTCCGGGGGGCCAGACGGTTCCGGGGGGCCAGACGGTTCCGGGCGGCCAGAAGGGTCCGATTGGCCGGAGGGGTCCGACGCCGGCGACGACTTCGAAGGGATCACCGAACTCTGAGACCCGGCAGACCGACAAGCGACCTCGCTCTCGTCGGGCCGACGGCGACGGGCAAGACGGCACTCGCCCATGAGCTCTGGCGTCGCGTGCCCGGACTCGAGCTCGTGTCGGTCGATGCCATGGCCGTGTACCGCGGGCTCGACGTCGGCACCGAGACGCCACGGGGGTCGCCGGCGCCTTGGCACCTCGTCGACATCGCCGATCCGGCTGACGACTTCTCGGTCGCCGAGTTCCAGGCGGCCGCCCGTCGGGCGCTGGCGGGGATCCGCCAGCGGGGGCATCTCGCCGTGCTCGTCGGGGGCACGGGCTTGTACCACCGTTCGGTCATCGACGAGCTCGAGCTGCCGGGGAGGTTCCCGACGGTCGTGACGTCACTGGAGACGGAGCTCGACGGTCCGGGCGCACTACCGCTGGCAGCCCTTTACGAGCGGCTGAAGGTCATCGACCCGCTCGCTGCCTCGCGGATCGAGCCCGCCAACAGGCGGCGCATCCTGCGGGCGCTCGAGGTGTGCATCGGCGCCGGCCGACCGTATTCGTCTTTCGGCCCGGGCCTCGAGCACTACGCGCCGGTTGCGGTGCGGATGGCGGGTCTGATGCTCGACCGCAGCGAGATCGACCGGCGACTCGAGGAGCGCCTGGAGCGCGAGCTGAAGGAGGGTTTCGTGGAGGAGGTCGCCGCCCTGGCGGCGCGTCCTGGCGGGCTCTCCCGCACGGCCCGCCAGGCGATTGGGTACCGCGAGCTGCTGGCGGTCGTCGGGGAGGGCCGGCCGCTCGCCGAGGCGAGAGTCGCCATCCTGCGGCGCCTCAAGTCCTTCGCCCGCCGGCAAGAAGCCTGGTTCCGCCGCGACCCGCGCGTCACCTGGTTTTCGGCCGCCGACGCCCGCCTGCCCGACACCCTGCTCGAGTGGTGGCGTGGCCCGGCGCCGGCGCCCTCATGGGAGACTGGTTCACCGTGACGGTCGTGTCTCTGTTCAAATATCAAGCTCTCGGCAACGACTTTCTCGTCGCCCTCGATCCCGCCGGGCTGCCGGGCAACGACGAGCTCGACAAGGACTTCGTCTCCGCCGTTTGCGACCGCCACCGCGGCATCGGTGCCGACGGCATCATGGTCGTCCGCCCTGTCCGGCCGGCTGCCGGGCGCCGCCCGGATGTGACGATGGAGTTGCGCAACGCCGACGGGAGCCGGGCAGAAACGAGCGGCAACGGCTTACGTTGCCTGGCCTTGGCGCTCCTCGATGCGAGAGCCCTGCCGGGTCCTGACGTGCTCGTCGCCACCGACGCCGGGCCGAGGCTCGTGACGGTGCTCGATCGCCTCGACAGCGCCACGGCCAACGTGCGGACCGAGATGGGGCAGTTGACGGTGGGGCCGGCGCGGCCGGCGCCGTGGCTCGCGGGGCAGTGGCAGGCGCGCCGGGTCGATGCCGGCAACCCGCACCTCGTCATCATGGGCGCCTCCCTCGAGGGCGTGGACATCGCCGAGCTCGGCCGCCGCCTCGAGCACGCCGAGCCTGGCGGACAGAACGTCGAGGTCGTCGCAGGAGACGGGGGAGGCGGGCTCGATCTGCTCGTGTGGGAACGCGGAGCCGGACTGACGGACGCCTGCGGTTCGGGGAGCTGTGCGGCGGCGGCGGCGGCGCACGCCGCCGGGCTCGTCGGCAGCCGAGTGGAGGTGCACAACCCGGGCGGGACGCTCGTCGTCGACTTGTCGGGTGTCGATGCCCTGTCGCCCTCGGTGTGCTTGAGCGGTCCGGCCAGTCGGGTGTGCCGCCTCGAGCTCGTGCCGAGCGAGATCGACGTGCGCGCTTGAGGCGCTGGCGAGGCGGCTCATGAGCCTCATCGATCGGAGCTTTCGGGAGAAGATCATCCTCGTCGGCGTCGTGTCCTGGCCCCGCACGGCCGAGGAGGTCGATGCCAGCCTGGACGAGCTGGCGCTCCTCGTTGACACCGCCGGGGCCGACGAGGTGGGCCGCGTGATCCAGCGGCGGGAGACACCGGACCCGGCAACCTACATCGGACAGGGCAAGGCGCAGGAGTTGCGCCGCCTCTCCGAAGCCGTCGACGCCGACACGGTCGTGTTCGACGACGAGCTCACACCGGCTCAGCAACGCAACCTCGAGAAGGTCCTCGGGCGCACGGCCATCGACCGGACGGCCGTCATCCTCGACATCTTCGCCCAGAACGCCCGAACCGAGGAGGGCAAGGCGCAGGTCGAGCTCGCCCTCTCGCAGTACCGGCTGCCCCGCCTTCGCGGCCGCGGCATCACGTTGTCGCAGCAGGCCGGCCGCATCGGCACGCGGGGCCCCGGCGAGACCCAGCTCGAGGAGGACCGGCGACGCATCACGCGGCGGATGCGCAAGCTGGAAGCCGAGCTGAGGGATCTCGAGGCGACGCGCCGCACCCAGCGGAGGTCACGGGCCCGCAGCGCCTACCGCGAGGTCTCGCTCGTCGGTTACACGAACGCCGGGAAGTCCACCCTCCTCAACTGCCTGACAGCCGCAGGCGTGCTCGTCGAGAACCGCCTCTTCTCGACACTCGACCCGCGCACGCGGCGCCTCGAGCTGCCCGGCGGCGAGAGCGTGCTGTTCTCCGACACGGTGGGTTTCGTGCGGAAGCTCCCGCACCTGCTCGTGGATGCCTTCCACGCCACCCTCGAGGTCGTGAGCACGGCGGATCTGCTCGTGCACGTCGTCGACGGTTCGGCGAGCGACCCGGTCGGCCAGATCGAGGCCGTTCACAGCGTCCTCGCCGAGATTGGGGCGAGCGAGGTGCCCGAATTGCTGGCCATCAACAAGGCCGACCGGGCGCCCCGGGAGGCGGCCCGCTTGGCCGGCAGCTATGAAGGCGCCGTATCCTTCTCCGCTCTCACGGGCCGGGGTGTGCCCGAGCTGCTCCGCGCCGTCGCCGAACGTCTGCGGGCTTTCGACCGGACCGTCGAGCTCAGCGTGCCGGTCGGCAGGGGAGATGTCGTGGCGGCGTTGCATCGCCAGGGCGAGGTGCTCGACGAGACCTACGAGGGGGAGGCGGTGACCGTGCGGGCGCGACTCGACGACGAGGGAATCCGGCGCTTTGGGGAGTTCGTGAAACGATGACTGTTGCAAGTGGTCAGGCGCGAGCCGCCGAAGGCTTCGTGCCGCCCATCTACCCCTTCGACAAGTTGACCGAGTTCTCGCAGCTGGCGGCGTCCCACGAGGGCGGGCCGGTGGACCTCTCCGTCGGGACGCCCTGCGACCCGCCCCCAGCCGAGGTGGTGGAGGCGCTCGGCCATTCCGGTACCGAGCGCGGCTACCCGACCTCGCTCGGATCATTGGAGCTGCGGGAAGCCGCGTCGGCCTGGATGGAGCGGCGTCTCGGCGTGAGCGTGCCGACGTCGGCCGTCGCCGCCTGCGTCGGGACAAAGGAGCTCGTCGCCGGCGTACCGCACTGGCTCCGGCTCCGCGACCCCTCCCGCGACACGGTGCTCTACCCGTCTCTCGCCTACCCCACCTATGAGATGGGAGCAACCCTGGCCGGCTGCCGGGCGGTGCCTGTGCCGTTGCGAGCGAGCGGCGGCATGGATCTCTCCGCCGTGGCCGATGAGGACGCAGAGCGGGCCCTCTGCCTCTGGGTGAACAGCCCCGGCAACCCCGGTGGCCAGTTGGAGGATCTCGGCGAGGTGGCACGGTGGGGGCGCGAACGCCGCATCCCGGTCTTCTCCGACGAGTGCTACGTCGAGTTCACGTGGGCGTCGCCCCGCCACACGATTCTCGAGCATGGCGAGGCCGGCCTCGTGGCCGTCCACTCCCTCTCGAAACGCTCCAATCTCGCCGGCCTACGCGTCGGCGTCTTCGCCGGCGATCCCGAGATCGTGGCCTACCTCGCCGCCGTGCGCCGCCACGCCGGCTTCATGGTGGCGGGTCCGGTGCAGCGGGCGGCGGCCGTCGCCTTCGCCGACGACGACCACGTGGAGCGCCAGCGGGCGATCTACCTCGAGCGCCTGCAACGATTCGCCGGCTGGCTGAACGAGGTGGCCCTCCCCGTCGAGCTGCCGGGCGGCGGCTTCTACCTCTGGGTGCCGGTGCCGGACCGCTTCGTCGGAAGGGCGGGGGAGGTCAGCCCGGCCTTTGCCCTCGGCCGTCATCTCGCAGCCGCCGCCGGTGTCCTCGGGAGCCCGGGCGACGCCTACGGCCCCTACGGCACGAGCCACCTGCGCCTTGCCATGGTGCAGCCGATGGAACGCCTCGAGCTGGCCGCCGAGCGCTTGCGGCGGGCTACTGCAGCAGGAGCTTCGAGCTGAAGAGCTCGAGCACCTGATGGAGCGCTGCTCGCGTGGCGCTGCCCGCCTCGTCCTTCAGATCCTCGGTGAGGACCGAGTGGGCGGCGCTGCGATAGCCCCCCGGGTTGCCCTTCGAGGAGTCGATCTCCACGGCAACGAAGTGGTCACCGAGCTCGTGGCGCAGCCGCTGGAAGCGCTCCGGCGGAGCCGCCCTGTCGCCCGTGAAGCGGAGGCCGAGCACACAGAGATCCTCGTCGTCGCAGCGCTGGCGGGCGCGAGCGAGGTCGGCGTCGCTGAGACCGACATCGCTCTTGCGGTTGGCACTGACTGCGAATGGCAACGACGGCTGCGAGAGCACCGGTGCCAGTACGACGTCGTCCACCATCATGGCCAAGGCGAAACCTCCCGTCAGGCACATGCCGACGACGCCGACACCCGGTCCTCCGCACTCGTCGTGAGCTGCTTTTGCCAGCACCCGTAGCCAGGCCGTGATCGGACTCGTACGGCGTCTCGCCAGAATGGAGAACTCGCGGCTGACACAGACACGGGCAATCACCCGCATCGCATTGGGCATCGTGGGCTCGATCCCAGGCGTGCCGAACAGCTGCGGCAGCACGGCCGTGCAGCCGATGCCCGCCACGCGCCGCCCGAACTCGGCGACCTTCGGCGTGATGCCGGGTATCTCGCTGATGACGACAACGGCCGGCCCGCTCCCGGTCCGGTAGACGTCTCGGGTTTTGCCAAGGGCGCTGAAAGGTGAGCAGGTGTAGTCCTGCAGCGGAGACGGGAGGGCGCTCCCGGCACCTGAGCCCGCCCGCGAGTCCCGATCCGGCATCGCCGGAGACTAGTCGAGGGGGCTGCGGCTACTAGGTTCGGCGCCGTGGACAGACTTCGCGCCGATATCGAGGAACTGTGGGCCAGGCGTGCCGAGCTGACACCCGCCGATCGGGCTGCCCGCGAGCGAGTAGCGGAGGCGATCGGGCTCCTCGACAGCGGCACGGCCAGGGTGGCGGAGGTGCCTGCCGAGGGCAATGGGGGCGATGGCGCCACCGTCGTCGTGAACGAATGGCTGAAAGAGGCGATCCTGCTGTGGTTTCTCCTCGCCGAGGTTTCGACGATCGAGCTCGGCCCATTCGAGTACTCCGACAAGGTGCCGCTCAAACACGACTTTGCAGCCTCCGGAGTCCGCGTCGTGCCGGGCGCCTCGGCGCGGTGGGGGTCGTTCCTCGATCGCGGTGTGATCCTGATGCCGAGCTACGTGAACATCGGCGCCCGCGTCGGCGCCGGCACGATGGTGGACACCTGGGCGACCGTGGGGTCGTGCGCCCAGATCGGCGAGCGGGTGCACCTGTCGGGAGGAGTCGGCATCGGCGGCGTCCTGGAGCCGCCGAACGCCGTGCCGGTCATCGTGGAGGACGACGTCCTCGTCGGCAGCCGGTCGATGCTGACCCAAGGAGCCCGCGTCGGCCGCGGCTCGGTGCTCGGCGAGGCAACGATCCTCAACCCGTCGATACCCGTTGTGGACGGCGAGACAGGGGAGGAGCTCAGCCGCGGTGTCGTGCCGCCGTGGTCCGTCGCCGTCGGCGCCATGCGTCGCCGGGAGCTGCCCGGTGGCGAGTTCTTCCTGCCGTGCGTGCTCGTCCTGCGGCGACTCTCGGAGGGAGAGCGCCACGACAAGGCGCAGCTGAACGAGATCCTCCGCAGCCACGGCGTCTCGGCATGACCTCGGAGGTCGTTGCCGAGGCGACACCCGACCTGTTGGCGCTCACGGCTGAGCTCGTCGACATCCCGTCGGTGAGCCATGAAGAAGGCGCCATCGCCGACCGGGTGGAGGCGCTCGTGTCCGACTGCGATCACCTCGAGGTGCGGCGCCTCGGCAACAACGTCCTTGCCCGCACGTCGCTCGGCCGCCCGATGCGCCTCGTGCTCGCCGGGCACCTCGACACCGTTCCACCTAACGGCAACGAGCGCGCCGTCGTGACCGGCGAGGTCTGCCACGGTCTCGGGTCGGCGGACATGAAAGGCGGGCTCGCCGTCATGCTCGAGGTGATGCGCAACGCCCGCAGGCCGGCCGTCGATCTCAGCTTCATCGCCTACGTGTGCGAGGAGGTCGATCAACGGCATTCCGGACTCGGGGAGATCGCCTCGTCGGCACCGGAGTGGTTGCGGGCCGATGCCGCCATCCTGGGCGAGCCGACGGCGTCGATCGTGGAGGCGGGTTGCCAAGGCGTGCTGCGTGTCGACGTCGATCTCCGGGGCGTGAGGGCGCACACGGCGCGACCGTGGATGGGCGTGAACGCCATCCACCGCCTCGGCGCCGTCCTCGCAGCCGTGGCGTCCTACGAGGGCAGGCGGCCGGTCATCGACGGCTGCGAATACCGGGAGGCACTGCAGGCCGTCGCCGTCGAGGGCGGCGTCGCCAGCAACGTCGTGCCCGATTCGGCCCGCGTCGTGCTCAATCACCGATTCGCGCCCGATGTCTCCGTGGATTCCGCTTTCGCCGTCGTGCTGTCCCTCCTCGAGCCGCACGTGGACCGTTCGGGCGGCGACGAGGTGACTCTGGTGGCTTCGTCGCTGGCGGCTGCGCCGAGCCTTGGGCATCCGCTGCTCGCTCGCCTCGTGGAGTCGTCGTCGGCGCAACCAAGGGCCAAGCTCGGCTGGACCGATGTGAGCTTCTTCACCGCCCGCGGTGTGCCGGCTGCCAACTTCGGGCCGGGCGAGCCGACGCTGGCGCATTCCGCCGCCGAGCAGGTCGACCTGGGTGATCTCGATCGGGCCTACGCGGTGTTACGCGATCTCGTCATGAGAGGGACCGGCTCGTCATGAGAGTGACCGGCGGGCCGTCGACGGAACGTCGAGGGAGCACAGCGAGCCAGTGCGGTGGCGTTGAGCTGGACATCTGTCAATGACACACCCCATCTCTACGGTGTCATCATGGCTCGGCGCCGCTGTGCAACACAGGGAAGGATCAGCCGCGGCGCCCGCTCCCGCGGCGGGGCCGGCGCCCTGTGTTCAGAGCCGTCTCAGGACCGTGACGACCTTCCCGTAGATCTCGACCTCGTCGGGGCGGAGCTCCATCTCGCTCAAGGACGGGTTCGCCGGGACGAGCACGATCTTGTTGCGACGTCGCTTGAAGGTCTTCACGGTGGCTTCCTGGCCGTTGATTCCGGCCACGACGATCTCTCCCGGCTCGGCATGCGTCTGGCGCCGTACGACGACGTAGTCGCCGTCGAGGATGCCGGCGTCGATCATGGATTCACCTCGGACCTTCAGCATGAAGAGGTCACCAGGGCCAGTGAAGTCCTCCGGCAGGGGCAGTACATCCTCGACGGACTCCTCGGCGAGAACGCCGGTGCCGGCGGCGACGCTGCCGACGAGCGGCACGTGCGCTGCCGGACGGACGGCGAGGGCGGCGCCGGACTGAGGCTCGAAGCTCACGACGATCGTCCGCGGGCGTTCGGCATCCTTGCGCAAGTAGCCGTCTCGCTGAAGCACCTTGAGGTGGGCGTGAACCGTCGAGGGCGACGTCAGCCCGACGGCATCGCCGATCTCACGGACGGACGGTGGGTAACCGCGCTCCCGGATGGATTCCGCAATGAATTCGAGAATCTTTCGGCGCTTGCCGGTCAAGCTCACCTCGGACATCCGGACCTCCTGCTGTCGGCCGTCGTTGCACCCACGGTAGCGACGCCGGAGGTCAATTGCAAACATTCGTTCGTGGAACGTGCGTTCGGATTTCAGTTGACAACGAACAGTCGTTCGTGGTTCGATAGGCGTGGCGAACAAGCGTACGCACCATCGCCACAGGTCCCGTCGAGTCCCGCGTCGAGCAAAGGAGGGCTGCAATGAGCGTCGAAGCACCCGCTTGGTCCGAGGCAGGGTCCGAAGCCGACGACGGTGCAGTCGATGCCGCTGTCGCGGCGCGACGTGCCGCACGACCGGCGCCCCGCCGCCCCGATGCCCGTGCGTCAGAGCGCAAGGCCTCGTGGAACGTCCTTGCCGAAGAGATCCTTTCGTTTCCCCGCCCCGGCCGCCACGCCACGCTCGAAGAGCTGACGGGAGTCGGTCCTCGAGGCGCCGCTGCTCGCACGAACGGCAAGGACGCCGCGCGGGCCCGCAGCTACGGCGAGGCCTGGCTCGAGCGCGAGCTGCGCACCGTCCGGTACCTGGCTGATTCCGGGTACCCGGCAATGGAGCGGGCATCCGAGCGTGGAGGGCTGCAGGGCCTTCGAGCCGGGAGCCGCCCCGCCGGGAGTAAGGCTCGGCATGCCGTGGTGACGGCGACGCCCGCTTCGCGGCGTTCGAGAGTCGTCGCCGGTCGCTATGTGACGGACGGGTCCTCGGCTCTGTTCGCCGTGCCGCTCGAGGACCGGGAACTGGCCGAGCCTCAGCGCCCTCGGCGTATGGGAGCCGAGGCACCCGATGTGGCGGGCCGGACCGGCGAAGCCGGCGTGGCGAGGCCGCTACGGCACGCCACCGCCATCAAGCCGCGAGGGTTGCGACGCCTGCTCCCCGGCGTCGTCACCCTCGCGGCTCTCGCCGGGGTCTGGGCGGGCGCCGGGGCGATGTCGGCCAGCCATGCGCTGCGACTCGACGTGCTGCCGGGCTCGGTCAAGGCGCCCGGCGGCTACCTGTACGTCGTGCGGCCGGGCGACACCCTGTGGTCCATCGCGTCCCGCCTCGAGCCAGGAGGCGACCCGCGTGCCCTCGTGGCCCAGCTGGAAGTCCAGGTGCCCGGCGGTTCGCTCGTGCCCGGGCGGCGCCTGGTCCTGCCGTAGCGGCGCACCACGCACGGTCGACGCTACCGTCAGGGTGTGCGTTGCCCGTGGTGCGGCGCGGCCGACGATCGTGTCGTCGACTCGCGAGAGGTCGAGCAAGGGTTGGCGATTCGGCGCCGCCGAGAGTGTGTGTCGTGCTCTCGCCGCTTCACGACCTATGAGCGGGCGGGCGGGGCGGTCGTCTTCGTTCTCAAGCGCTCTGGCCAGCGGGAGCCCTTCGAGCGACAGAAGGTGGTCGCCGGCGTGCGGGCGGCGTGCAAGAACCGCCCCGTCGACATCGAAGCCATCGAGACGTTGGCTTCGGACGTCGAGGACTTCGTGCGATCGAGCGGTCCCGAGATCACGAGCGAAGGCGTCGGGCTGGCGGTGCTGGAGCGCCTTCGCTTGCTCGACGATGTCGCCTCGGTCCGCTTTGCCAGCGTATACAAGGGCTTCGAGGACGTCGGAGACTTCACGAGGGAGCTCGGCCTCCTCCGCGAGGACCGCGACGGCCGCGGCGAGGGACCACCGGCTCATGGTTGAGTTGCTGGAGGAAGTGCCCGAGCGCGTTCTTGCTGTTTACGCACACCCTGATGACCCCGACATCTCTTGTGGCGGCTCGCTGGCGAAGTGGGCGCGGGCAGGCAGCGAGATTCATGTCGTGATCTGTGCCGCCGGTGACAAGGGCTCGAGCGATCCGAACGCCGACCGGGAGGGCATCATCGCCGGGCGTACGGGGGAGGCCCATCGGGCGGCGGCCATCTTGAAGGTGGCCGGCCTCCACCTGCTGGGACGGCCGGACGGTGAGTTCGAGAACGACCTCGCGCTGCGCTCGCAACTCGTGCAGCTCATGCGCACGCATCGACCGGAGGCGGTCGTGTGCCCGGACCCGACGGCCGTGTTCTTCGGCGCCCATCACTACAACCATCGCGATCACCGGATCGTCGGATGGGCCACGCTCGATGCCGCTGCACCCGCAGCGGGCTCCGCCCTCTACTTCCCGGAAGCAGGCCCGGCACACTCGATTCCGATGGCTCTGCTGTCCGGATCTCTCGAGGCCAACGTCTGGGTCGACATCGAGGCGACGATCGACGACAAGCTGCGTGCCGTCGCCTGTCACGCCAGCCAGCTGGTGGACGCCAACGACTGGTTCGCCTCGGCACTACGGGACGGTGCCGAGCACGCCGGGCGGCAGGCTGGCGTGGCATATGCCGAGGCCTTCCGGAGGGTACGTCTGGCATGAGCCCCGGCGGGCGCGAGCGGTCGAGCGATTCGGGGAGCGAGGCACTCGACGTGCTGCACGTCGATATGGACTGCTTCTTTGCGGCCGTCGAGATGCTCGACGATCCCTCTCTTGCCGGCAAGCCCGTCATCGTGGGCGGCATCGGTCTGCGTGGAGTGGTCGCCGCCTGCTCGTATGAGGCGAGGGCCACCGGAGTCCACTCAGCCATGCCGATGACAGAGGCGAGACGGCGATGCCCAGCGGCCGTCGTGCTGGCCGGCCGGCATGAACGCTACGGGGAGGTGAGCGGCCGCCTTCACTCCGTGTTCCACGAGTTCACCCCGTTGGTGGAGCCGATCTCACTCGACGAGGCGTTTCTCGACGTCTCCGGCTGCCACCGCCTCTTCGGCACGAGCCTCGAGATCGGTCACGCCATCCGCCGCCGCGTCCGGGAAGAGCTGCACCTCGAGTGCTCGGTAGGTGTCGGCCGTTCGAAGCTGATCGCCAAGCTCGCCTCGCGCGCCGCCAAGCCCCGGGCGACGCCCGACGGACCAGAGCAAGGCCCGGGCGTCGTGGCGGTGGCCCCGAGCGAGGAGATCGCCTTCTTGCACCCGCGCCCGGTGTCCGATCTCTGGGGTGTCGGCCCGAGGACGGCCGAACGCTTGAGCCGCTTCGGGATCCACACGATCGGTGAACTGGCGCGCCTGGACGAGGCGGCGCTCTGCCGGCTCCTCGGGCAAGCTGCCGGCGCGCAACTGCACGCCCTGGCGTCCGCCCGCGATTTACGCCCCGTTGAGGCCGATCGTGCCGTGAAGTCCATCGGCCACGAAGAGACCTTCGCCACCGACTACTTCGACGCGGCGCCGTTGCGCCGCGAGCTCGTTCGCTTGTCGGACTCCGTCGGTTCCCGCCTGCGCGCTGCCGACATGGTGGGTAGAACCGTGACACTCAAGATCCGCTTCGGGGACTTCTCCACGATCACGCGGTCGCATTCCCTGCCCGGCCCGTTCCTGTCGGCGTCTGAGATCGCCCAGGTGAGCGGCGTCCTGCTGGACGGCGTCGACGTGTCGCCTGGCGTGCGTCTCATCGGCGTCAGCGTGTCCTCCTTGGAGCCGAGGGACTCCGCCGGCGGGCGCCAGCTCGAGTTGCTGAGCCTGCAGACGCCCGACGACACCGACGGCCGACCGGCTCCGGCCGCCGGCCCGGGGCCACGGCCGCCGACAGACGATGGCGAGGCGCCCCTCCCGGGAGCGGGCAGCTGGCGCCGACGAGGAGGCGCCGGCGCTGCGCAGGCCGTTGCCCGCGGCGAGGTCGACACGGCGGTCGGAGCCATCCGAAGGCGTTATGGCGCCGGTGCGGTCGGCCCGGCCGCCATCGCCGGGCCGAAGGGCCTTCGGGTGAAGCGCCTCGGCGACGCCCAATGGGGTCCGTCGGACACGCCGGTTGACGAAGACGGCGAAACTCCTTGAGCCGCCATTGTCCGCGCCCCCTGGCTATGCAAAGATCTTCCCGTTGCGGTCGGTACACCTGCCGGCGGCGGGCTAACGTCAGGAACTACCAGGGATGGCTGGAAGTAACGGAGTGAGAGGGTGTCCCGAGCAGTCGGGAAGGGGGTGAACAGTGCCACTTTCCGAAGATGAACAGCGGATCCTCCAGGAGATGGAGCAGACGCTGCGCGAGCACGATCGTGAGTTCGTCGCGCGTGTCGACCACGGCTCGCACCGATTGGACGCCGCCAAGAGCGCTCGCTGGAGCATTGTCGGAGCCGTAGCCGGGTTCATCCTGCTTCTCGCCACGTTCCGATTCAGCGTCGAACTCGGAGCCCTCGGCTTCTTCGTGATGCTCGTGTCGGTCTTGCTCTTTGCCCAGCATCTGCGGCAGGCGGCGACAGCTCCCCCGGGATCCTCACGGCGTGCCCGCAGCCACGGGCCGGGGAACGACTGGTCCGAGATGCGCCGCCGGATGCGGTCGCGCTTCGGCCACCACGACTGAGCCCGATCCCTGGCCGAACCAGCGCGTGACGGCGAGTTCTGCCTCGCCCTCGATATCGGCGGCACCAAGTTGGCCGTCGGTCTTGTCGACCGACATGGCGCGATCGTGTGGGATGACCGCGTCCGCACTCCCGCCGCCACGGATGCGGACGCTCTCTTTCGCGTGCTGGCCGATCTCGTGGAGATCGCCGTCGGAGCCGCAGCGGCTCGCGGCGAGATCGTCGCGTGCGGCGTCGGCTGCGGAGGCCCCATGACCCTCGGGGGCGAGACGGTGTCACCGCTCAACATCCCGGCGTGGCGCGGCTTCCCCCTGCGAGACCGGCTCCGGGATCTCCTCGCCACTGTGCTCGCCCCTGGCGGTGTCGACCTCCACATCGACAACGATGCCAAGGCGCTCGCGCTCGGAGAGGGTTGGATCGGAGCCGCAAAGGGCGAGCGGAACTATCTCGCCATGGTCGTGTCCACCGGCGTCGGAGGTGGCATCGTGCTCGACGGGCGGCTCCTCGGCGGCACGACGGGTAACGCCGGCCACATCGGCCATCTCATCGTCGAACCCGGCGGGCGCCGCTGTGCCTGTGGTGCGAAGGGTTGCCTCGAGGCGGAGGCTTCCGGCCCGGCCATCGCCCAAGCGACCGGGGCGCCGGCAGAGATGGCATCCAGGGAGGTGATCGAGCGGACCGGACGCCTCGTGGGACAAGCCGTCGGTTCCGTGGCCAACCTTCTTGACCTGCGTCTCGCCGTCGTCGCCGGCAGCGTCGCCCTCGGGTTCGGCACGCGTTTCTTCCTCGCGGCTCAACACGAGCTCGATCAAGTCGCTCGCCTCAGCTTCTCGCAGGGATGTCGCATCGAGCCGGCCGGACTGGACGACGGAGCTCCCCTCGTCGGAGCGGCCGCCCTCGGTTGGGGTTCCCGCGTTCCGGCTGTGCCCACGGCGTGAAGGCCACGCCGGCTTCCCGGTGGTGGTGGCTCAGGGCCGCCGCTGCGCTCCTCAGGCGACCGGATCTGTGGTGGATCGGCCTCGTATCGGCGCGTTCGCTCTCGGTTCGCCGGTGGTGGCGCTCGTGGCCGCCCGTCCCACGCCCCGCCACGGCCTGGCTCCAATTCCGCATGGAGACCGCCTACGGCGATCACCTCGCCCGGCCGCCGGCGGAGGACGTGGTGAGCTGGCTCGAGTGGTGCCTCGAGACGAGGCAATCGCTCGCCCGAGCTCAGCATCGGCGTCGAGCGGTGCGCCGACCGCCTACAACGGTGAGCTAACGTCGCCGGATGCGACGTGGGGAACGACGTCTACGGCTCAGAGGGCGCCCAGCCTGAGATGAGCGGCCGCGCGCTCGTCTTGAATGCGTCGTTCGAGCCGCTGTCAGTCGTCACCGCCCGTCGGGCACTCGTGCTCGTGCTGTCCGAGAAGGCCGTCCTGCTCGAAGGGAGCGGTGGCGAGATGCGCACGGTTCGCCGGTCGTTCGCCGAACCGTCGGTCGTGAAGCTCATCCACTACGTGCGCGTGCCGCACCAGACGCGGGTCGCCGTCACACGTCGCTCTGTCTTCGTGCGAGACGGACACCGTTGCCAGTACTGCGGTGCCCAAGCAGAGAACATCGACCACGTCGTACCTCGCAGCCGCGGCGGCACTCATTCGTGGGAGAACGTCGTGGCGTGTTGCCGGCGCTGCAACACGCGCAAGGAGGATCGCTTGTTGGACGAGGCGGGCTTCTCCCTCTCGCGACAGCCTCGGGCTCCCCGCTCGCGTCTCTGGCTGCTGGCGGCCAGCGGCGAGGTTCAGATCGAGTGGGCGCCCTACGTCGCTCCCGTCCTCGACCAAGCAGTCGCCGTCTGACCGACCCGATCAGCCCACCGTTCGTCGTCGACGAACGCACCGGGTCGCCGAGGGATCTCCTCGTGGTGCCGGCCCTCTCGGTGCCGACGGTGGTCGTGTGCGAGCCGACCTCGGGCGCCGTGGTGCTCGGAAGCACCCAGAGCGATTCGAATGTCGATGTCGTGACGTGCGCCGCAGCCGGCCTCGACGTCCTGCGGCGGCGCAGCGGCGGGGGGGCGGTCGTCGTTCGACCGGGTGCCCAGGTGTGGATCGACGTGTTCCTGCCGCGGTCGGACGCCCGCTTCTCCGACGATGTGCTGGCGTCGTTCATGTTTCTCGGGCAGGCGTGGCGCTCCGCCCTCGCCGCCACCGTGGAGGCGGCGTCCCCGCCCGTCGTCATCTCGAGCGCCGAGACCACGGCCACGACATGGTCAGCGATCCTCTGCTTCGCCGGCCGCGGGGCGGGCGAGGTCATGATCGAGGGCCGCAAGGTCGTCGGGATCTCACAACGGCGTGACCGCAGTGGAGCCTGGTTCCATTCGATGGCCATGCTCGACTTCGATCCGTTCGAGCTACCGCTTCTCCTCGGGCTGACCGGTGACGACCAACTGGAGGCGGGGACCTTCCTGGCGACGGCGGCGACGGTCGTGCCCGGCGGGCGGAGCGTGAGGACGGCACTCCTCGAGGCCGTCCTCAGCCGGCTGTCCTGAAGGCGGCTGTCGGCAGATCCGCCTGCCCGCCGCCCCCTGAGCTGAAGCGACCGGAGGGCCGTAGCCCGGTCGGCTCCAGGCAGCGGCGTGCACGCGGCGCCCCGAGCCACGAGCCGGCGTCATCTGGCGCCTCGGCGACCTGTCGCCTCTGCCCGGGCCGATCGCGGTGGGGAGCGAGGAGCCCCGGACGGCCGCTCACTGATCGGTGGTGGCTATTGGTGGTTGTTGGTGGGGACAAAGAGAGGTATGGTGGGGCCGAGTGGGGGCTAGGGGAGCTGGCCCGGAACGCTGAGAGGTTGCGTAGGGACACTTGGAGTCGCTGAAAGGTCGCGACGAGCGCTCACTCGACCCCAAGTCGCGGGTCATCGTGCCGCAGCGGTTTCGCCCGCTGTTCGTGCCCCAAGGTGTCCTCGCGCCTCACGAGGACGGTTGCATCGCGCTGTGGACGACGACCGAGTACGCAGACGAGTCGAGGCGTCAGCATCTCCGCGCCAAAGAGAGCGCCGCCGTCGGGCACGAGGTCCGGCGCTGGTTCTCGATGTGCAGCGATTTCGTCCTCGACCACCAGGGACGCATGATCGTGCCCCCTGGCCTGCGTGAACACGCTCGGATCGGGACCGAAGTCCTCTTCTTCGGTGTCTTTGACCGGGTGGAGCTGTGGTCGAAGCAGGTGTGGGAGTCCCGCGAGCTGTCCTTCGGGAGCACGGGGACGTGAGCCGTGCGACCACACACGAGAAATGCCCCATCGGAAGTTCCCGGGTCATCCGCAGCCCCTTGGCCGGCGCGCGGGATGGTTCAACCCTCTCCGCCAAGAACCGCCATCCCCGCTCGGAGGTACGACCCTCGTACCGCGAAGCGGCTAGGGGGCTGCGGATGACCCGGGAGATGTCGCAGGGCTCAAGTGGGGACTTCGCCCACTTGCCCGTCATGGTTGGCGAGGTCGTGGAACTGCTGACGGCCACACCCGGAGGCGTCATCCTCGACGCCACCGTCGGGGGCGGCGGGCACGCAGCCGCCGTTCTCGCCGCCTCCAGCACTCACCGACTCGTGGGCCTCGACCGCGACCCGGAGGCGGTGGCCGCCGCCCGTGCCATGCTCTCGCCGTTCGGTGCGCGTGCTGTCGTCGTGCACGCCCGCTTCGACCGCCTGGCCGAGGTGCTGGCGGAAATCGCCTCCGGAGAGCCCGTCTCCGGAGGCCTGTTCGACCTCGGCGTCAGCTCGAGGCAGTTCGACGAGGCGGGACGGGGTTTCTCCTACCGCTTCGACGCTCCGCTCGACATGCGGATGGATCCGTCGGAGGGCGTCACGGCTGCCGAGGTCGTCAACAACACCGCCGAGGCTGACCTGGCCCGTTTGTTCGCCGGCAACGGCGAGGCGCGGTTCGCCCGTCGAATCGCCCGCGCCGTCGTCAATGCCCGCCCGCTCACGACGACGCAGCAACTCGCGGAAGTCGTGCGCTACGCCATCCCGGCAGCTGCCCGCCACCGCGGCGGTCATCCGGCCAAGCGAGTCTTCCAAGCACTTCGCATCGCCGTGAACGAGGAGCTGGAGTTGCTCGGGCCGGCCATCGACGATGCCATGGAGGCCTTGGCGCCGGACGGCCGCTGCGTCGTGCTCTCCTACCACTCGGGCGAGGACCGGCTCGTGAAAGACCACTTCGCGGCTGCTGCCGCCGGCTGGTGCACGTGCCCGCCGGAGATCGGCTGCGTCTGCGGGGCGATCCCCGCCGTCCGGTTGCTCACTCGGGGTGCTCGCCTACCTGCACCTGCGGAGGTTGCCGAGAACCCGCGGTCGTCGAGTGCCCGTCTGCGGGCGGTCGAGCGGCTGGCGGCACCGTTCGGAAAGAGAACGCCGAAGACAACCGGTCTCATCACCGGCGAGGAGGGGTAGTGGCCTCACGAACCGCATCAGTGGCACCGAGCGCCGGCAACCCCCGACGCCACGGTGCGGAACGACCGGAGTCCGCCGCTCCCGAGCTGGATGTCCTCGATCGCCGACACCTCGTCGCTCGCGCCCACCGGCGGCAGGCACGCGTCCTCATGACGCTCGCCGCCATCTGTGTCGCCGGGCCCCTCGTTCTCGCGGCCCTCGGGCACGCCCTCGTCGCTTCCGACCAGGTCCGCTCGGACGTCCTGCAATCCCAGGTCGCCCGGGCTTTGCAAGTCCAACAGGATTACCAGCTGCAGAAGGCCGAGCTCGTAGCTCCCTCGCGCATCCTCGCCATCGCGACGACCGGTCTCCACATGGTCACCCCGAAGGCCGTCACCTACTTGACACCCGTGAACCCGGGAGAGTCCGTCGCGCAGGCCCACGACCCGGAGACGGTGGCGGCGGCGCCTCATCGGGGCACGCCTCGATCGGCTGGGTCACCGCACAACTCGACGACCGCATCGCACGCGCCGTGAGCGAGCGCCGTCCCCCGGCCTCGTCACGGAGTGACCGTCCGGATCGCGCGGACGCAGCCCGGTCTGCATCGCGCCGCCCGCGGCCCGAGGCAGGCGACGAGCCTGGCGCCTCCGATCGGCGGGGGAGAGCGATCCCTTCGGGCCGAGGTCGAACGGAGGCTGAGCGAGCCGCAACGCCGTTTCGGGGCCGGCGGGCGGAACGCCCCAGCACCGTGAGGCGGCGCGGCGCGAGAGAGAACCCGGTGAGGAGCGCTCCTCTGCGGCGCGACCAGCTTGGCCGTCCACTGGCGGCCGACTCGGCGTCTTCAGGGCGCCAGGCGCCCATCGGTCGCCTCGCGCCGGCAGCTCGCTCTCGGTCGGCCGCCGGATCCGACCCGGACCCTCGCCCCGAGCGGGCGAGGCGCCCTGCCGCGGGAGACCGCCCTGCATCGGCGAATGGACCCGCATCGCCGGATCGCTCGGCATCTTCGGCCCGCCCGGCATCTTCGGCCCGTGCGGCCGCGGCGAGGCGGCCGGCATCGGTCGGGCGAGGCGTCTCGGCGCGGCGTGCGGCGGCAACAGCGAGGCGCTCGACGGGGGCGGCGCATCGGCGACGCATCCACGGGCTCGTCTTCGCCGCCTTGCTCGTCGTGTCGTTCCTCGTCGCCCGGGTCGTGGACGTGCAAGGGCTCGGTGCCGCCAAGTACGCCGCCTATGGCAACTCCGAGCTCTACCAGAAGGTGACGCTGCAGGCGCTGCGTGGCTCGATCTACGACCGCGACGGCAACCTCATCGCTGTCTCGGTTCCCCGCGTCGACGTCGTGAGCGACGACTTCCTCGTGAGCAATCCCAACGCCGATCTCGCGGCCCTCGCCCATCTGCTCAAGCTGCCTTCCGCCACGTTGCACGCACTCCTTGCGAAGAAGTCGGGCTATGTGACCCTTGCTCGTCAGGTCGGGACGACAACCGAGTCGGCCATTCAAGCGCTCAACTTGCCGAACGTCTCGTTCGTGCCGGACCCGGCCCGCGTCGACCCGGACGGGGCCCTCTTCTCGCCGTTGCTCGGCGTCGTGGGCTTCTCGGGGACGGGGCTGTCCGGTCTCGAGTACGAGCAGCAGAGCCTCCTGGCGGGCACGGCGGGCAGTGAGGAGCTCGCCGTCGGTCCGGCGGGGGAAGCGCTTCCCGTCGGTGCGCAGGACATCCAACCGGCTCATCAGGGCGAAGGGCTCGTTCTCACGCTCGACCAGCCGCTTCAATTCGAGGTCACGCGTGCGCTAGGCGCACAGTTGAAGGCCACACGCGCCGCCAGTGGGACGGTCGTCGTGCTCGACACGAGGACGGGCGGGATTCTCGCCATGGTCAACCTCGTGCGCTCGAAGAGCGGTGTCGTCTCCACGGCCGGCCAGAACCTCGCCGTGACGTCGGAGTACCAGGCCGGATCCGTCATGAAGCTGGCAACGGTCTCGGCGGCGCTGCAGGACGGAATCATCTCGCCGACCTCGACGTTCACGGTTCCGTACTCGATCAACGTCGGTGGGTGGCCCTTCGAGGATGCCGACTATCACCCGACCGAAGTGCTTCCCGTCGCCCAGATCCTCGCCCAGTCCTCGAACGTCGGCACGATCGAGATCGCCGCCAAACTCGGCCCGAGGCGGCTCTACGACCAGCTCCTGAACCTCGGCTTCGGGCATCTCACAGCGCTCGACTGGCCCGGCGAGGACCGGGGCAGCCTGCCTAGGCCGAAAAGCTCGGACTTCTCGATGGGGAGCGTCCCGATCGGCACGGGGGAGGCCGTCACCCCCCTACAGGTCGCCGAGGCCTACAACGCCGTCGCCAACGGGGGCGTCTACATCCCGCCCCGCCTCCTGCAGGCGACGGTGTCCTCCAAGGGCGCAGAGACCGTGATCGCACCGGCGGCGCCGCGGCGCGTGATGACTGCTGCCACCGCCGCCGAGCTCGTTCCCATGCTCGAGTGCGTGACCTCCGAGGGAACCGCCACGGCGGCGCAGATCCCCGGCTACACGGTGGCCGGCAAGACGGGGACGGCGCAGATTCCCAACGGCCACGACGGCTACACGGCGGGGGCGTGGATGGCCACGTTCGTCGGCTTCGTGCCGGCGCAGGCGCCCCAGCTCACGGCGATCGTCGTCATCAAGCACCCGGACGACTACTACGGCGGCTCTGCCTCGGCGCCCGTGTTCTCGACCATCATGCGCTATGCCCTTCGCCACTTCGACGTCTCGCCGCCGGCGACCCCTCCCTCCGGCGTCTGCCAGCCGTGAGCACGGTCGGCCCGTGACCGCGAGGCATCCGTGAGTGGCACGGACAGACCCGCCGACCTCGACGCCGTGCCCTTGAGCGACGTGATCGACCGAGTGCGCCCCGAAGCGGTCATGGGAGACGCCGGCGGTGTCCTCGTGCGCGACGTCCTGTTCGACCACCGAAGCGTCCGGCCCGGCAACGGAGGCGGCGATCTCTTCTGCTGCGTGCCAGGCGAGCTGTACGACGGGCACGCCTACGCCGACGAGGCGCTGCAGGCGGGCGCCGTCGCCTTCGTGTGCGAACGGCCGCTGGAGGGGCACGCCCGACGAGCCCCCCAGCTCGTGATGGGGACCGGTCGCTCCCGTACGGCCATGGCCGAGGCGGCCTGCACCGTTCATCACGACCCGGCCGCCAAGCTCCTCACCGTGGGCGTGACCGGCACGAACGGAAAGACGACCACGACCTACCTGCTCGCCAGCGTGCTGGAGGCCGAAGGCTGGCCCACCGCCGTCATCGGTACGCTCAGTGGTGCGCGCACCACCCCCGAAGCCCCAGACTTGCAGCGACAGCTCGCTGCCGCCGTGGCGGCGGACCGTCAAGCCGTCGCACTCGAAGTGACCTCTCATGCCCTCGTGCAACACCGCGTCGACGGATACCGCCACGACGTCGCCGTCTTCACGAACTTGAGCCAGGACCACCTCGACTACCACCTGACGATGGAGCGGTACTTCGAGGCGAAGGCGCAGCTCTTCACGCCCGAGCACGCCACGGCGGGCGTCGTCAACGCCGACGACCCCTACGGGGAGCGGCTCTTGCAGCGAGCGGGCATCCCGCTCACCGGCTACCAGCTTGCCGACGCCGGCGGTCTCGAGATGGATCTCGACGCCGCCCGTTTCGTGCTCGACGGGCAGCGCGTGCACCTTCACCTCACCGGCGAGCCGAACGTCCGCAACGCCCTCGCCGCCGCCGCCGCCGCCCGGGCCCTCGGAGCGAGCGCCGCCGGCGTCGCCGCCGGGCTCTCGTCGGCGGGCGGCGTCCCCGGCCGCTTCGAGCGGGTCGAGAACGCCCTCGGCATCACCGTCGTCGTGGACTTCGCCCACACGCCGTCGGCCCTCTACGAAGCGCTTGCCGCCATCCGCCGCCTCGCCGGCGACGGCCGCCTCATCGTCGTGTTCGGCGCAGGCGGCGACCGGGACAGAGAAAAGCGACCGCTCATGGGTCAGGCGGCCACCACCTCGGCCGACCTCGTGGTCCTCACCTCCGACAACCCGCGCCACGAGAACGCCCTCGAGATCATCGGAGAGGTGCAGGCGGGCGCCGACGGCGGCGCCGAGCTGGTCATCGAGCCGGACCGGCGGGCCGCCATCGCACTCGGGCTCGGGCTCGCTCGACCCGGCGACGTCGTCGTCGTCGCCGGCAAAGGCCACGAGAAGACGCAACAGATCGGTGACGAGCTGCACCACTTCGACGACCGCGAGGTCGTGCGCCTCGAAGCCGCCCGATTGGCGGCGGAGCGATGATCTCGCTCTTCACGGCCGGGGGAGTGGCCATCCTCGTCGCCGGGTTCGGCACGCCGCTCCTCTTGCGCTGGTTGATCCGCTGGAGCATCGGCCAGCACGTCCGCGACGACGGGCCGGCGCAACACGCCGCCAAGCAGGGGACGCCGACGATGGGCGGCATCGCCATGCTGGCGGCCATCCTCGTCGGCTTCGTTCTCGGCCACGTGGGCACGAGCGCCACGTTCACGGCCTCGGGCTGGCTCGTCGTGCTCGCCATCATCGCCACCGGTCTCATCGGGGCGACCGACGACTGGCTGAAGGTCAGCCGGCAGCGGAGCCTCGGGCTCAACAAGCGCGCCAAGTTCGCTCTGCAGCTGGCGGTCGCCATTGGCTTCGCCTTCGGGGCGATCTACTGGGTGCACATCAACACCCAGCTCTCCTTCACGCGCTACAACCTGCCGGGCTGGCAGCTTGGCAAGGTCGGCTGGGCCATCTGGGCCGTCCTCATCATCGTCGGGGCGTCCAACGCCGTCAACCTGACAGACGGCCTCGACGGCCTGGCGGCCGGCTCCTCGACCTTCGCCTTCTCGTGCTTCGCCATCATCGGCTACTGGCAGATCCGGCACGTTTCGATCTACCACCTCACCGTCGCCAATGCTCGCGACCTCGCCATCGTCGCCATGGCCTCGGCAGGCGCCTGCGTCGGCTTCCTCTGGTGGAACGCTGCCCCAGCCCGCATCATCATGGGTGATACGGGATCCCTCGCCCTCGGGACAGGCCTCGCCTGCATCGCCCTCTCGATGAACCTCCAGCTGCTGCTCCCCATCATCGGGGGCTTGTTCGTGATCGTCACACTCTCGGTTGTCGCTCAGGTCGTGAGCTTCCGGGTCTTTGGCCGGCGCGTGTTGCGAATGGCCCCTCTGCACCATCACTTCGAGCTGGTCGGGTGGCCGGAAACCACCGTGACGATCCGCTTTTGGATCTTCTCCGGCCTGTGCACCGGTGTCGCCCTCGGCTTGTTCTACGCCGACTTCATCTCGGTGAGCCGCTGACGTGGGTGCCGTGACGACCGCGCGGCCGCCGTCGCCTCGCCGGCGGGACGGCGCCCGCGGCGTTTCGTCAAGGGGCGCCGGTGCGGCACGGACTCAGATGAAGCCAGCGGCTCGAGCGGGACTGCAGGCAGTTCCGGCCGCAAGCGGGCGAGGCGCCGCCGAGCGCGTCGCTCGGGCGCCGGGCAAGACGAGCCAAGCGACGGCGACGGCGGCGACGAAGGCGAAGAAGCCGAAGAGCGCCACGACGCCCCACACCTCGCTCGAGTACCGAATGCTCTTCCTGTCGGTCGTCGGCCTCAGCTTGATCGGTCTCCCCATGGTGCTGTCGGCCTCCTCCGTCCTCTCGGTGCTGGGCGGCGCTCCTGCCTGGTCGCTGTTCGAGAAACAGTGCATCTTCCTGCTGGCAGCCGTGGTGGCGGGGGCGCTCGCTTACTGGTGGATGCCCATGACCCGCCTGCGCCGCCTCCGGTTCCTCCTCCCCTTTGGCGTCATGGGTCTGCTCGTCGTCGTCTTCGCACCGGGCGTCGGCCATTACGCCGGGGGCTCCAGCCGTTGGATCGGCGTCGGCTCCATCCAGCTGCAGCCGTCCGAGCTCATGAAGATCTCGATCGTGGTCTTCGCCGCCGACCTCCTCGCCCGGCGCGCTCACCGACCCGACCACTGGGCCGCCGTCATCCGCCCGCTCCTCATCGTCTTAGGTCTCGCCGCCGGCCTCATCCTGGCTCAGCCGGATCTCGGCACGACGATCGTGATCACCTGCATCACGTTCGTGATGATGTTCTCTGCCGGCATCCCGGCCCGCATGCTCGGCGGGACGGCGGCCTTCCTCGCCCTGCCCGGTGGCTACTACGCCCTGCACGCCGCCTACCGGCGAGACCGCTTCCTCTCGTTCCTCAACCCCTTCGCCCACGCCAGCGGGACGGGCTACCAGATCGTGCAGTCGCTTTCGACGCTCGGCATGGGCGGCCTCGCCGGCAACGGGGTGGGCGGGTCCGCCACGACCTGGGGTTTCTTGCCGAATGCCCACACCGACTTTGTGTTCGCCGTCATCGGAGGCAACCTCGGCCTCATCGGTTCGGTCACGGTCATCGGGCTCTTCGCCCTCTTTGCCTGGGCGGGCTTCCGGATTGCCGCACGGGAGCAGGACCCCTTCAGCCGCTACGTCGCCGTCGGCATCACGTGCTGGATCGTCTGTCAAGCCGTCATCAACGTCGGCGGGGTGATCGACGCCCTCCCCATCACCGGCATCCCGCTGCCGTTCATCTCCTACGGCGGGTCCGCCCTCGTGGCTGAGATGGTGGGCGCCGGGCTGCTGCTCGGGATCGCCCGCCGGCAGCGCCCCCTCGCGCCATGAGCTGCTTCGCCGTCCTTGCCGGCGGTGGCACGGGCGGCCACGTGCAGCCGGCCCTCGCCGTCGCCGAGGCGCTCGTGGCGCGGGGACACGATCGTTCGAGCGTGCACTTCGTCGGGAGCGAGCGTGGGATGGAGGCGACGCTCGTGCCGGAGGCGGGCTTCGAGGTGACGTTGCTGCCGGGGCGAGGCATTCAGCGCCGCCTCACGGCTGAGAACCTCGAGGCCGTCCGCGGCATCGCCACCGCCTGTTGGCGGGCGCTCGGCGAGATCCGGCGGCGCCGGCCGGCGGTCGTCGTCACGGTGGGCGGATACGCAGGATTCCCGCCCGCCTTTGCTGCTCTCCTCGAGCGGATCCCGGTCGTCGTCGTCAGCTACGACGCCGTCCCGGGGGCCGCCAACCGCCTCATCGGTCGCTTCGCCACCGCCAACGCCGTCGCCTTCGCCGGCAGCGGCCTCCCGAACGCACGCGTGACCGGCCCGCCCGTGCGAGCGAGCGTGCTCGCCGTCGACCGCAGCCCGGAGGGACGCAAAGCCGCCTGTGCCGAGCTCGGTCTCGACGCCAGCCGCCTCGTCGTGCTCGCAACCGGGGGCTCGCTCGGCGCCAGGCGGCTCAACGAGGCCGTCGTGTCCTGGTGCCAGACCTGGCGGGAACGCTCGGACCTCGCCCTGTGGCATGTCGCCGGCGACCGCAACCTCGCCGACGTGCAGGCCGCCGCCACGAGCGCCGGCCTGTCCGCCGACGGCCGAGGCCTCGACTACCGGCTCTCGGGCTTCGAGCACCGGATGCCGCTGCTGCTGGCGGCCTGCGATCTCGTCGTGGGGCGGGCCGGAGCCTCCACCGTGGCCGAGCTGGCTGCTCTCGGCGTCCCGAGCGTTCTCGTTCCCCTCCCCGGCTCACCCTCCGATCACCAGACGAAGAACGCCCAAGCGCTTGCAGACGGCGGTGCTGCCGTCCTCGTCGCCGACGAGGACTGCACGGGTGGGCGCCTGGCCGAGGTCGTCGGTCCGCTCCTGTCCGAGGAGCGGCTGCGCCAGTCCATGGGCGAAGCCGCCTCGCGGCTCGGTCACCGGGACGCCGCGGACCAGATCGCCGCCTTGGCCGAGAGCGTGGCGAGGAGAGCGGCATGACCGCTGCGGCGCCGGCCGGCCCGATCGACCTGACTCGCCCGCTGCGCATCCACGTCGTCGGGGTGGGAGGTGCCGGCATGAGCGCCGTGGCAGCCGTGCTGGCGGCCATGGGTCACGAGGTCACGGGCAGTGACCTGAAGGCATCTGCCATGTTCCAGCGGCTGCAAGGCCTCGGCCTCGCCGTCACGGTCGGGCACGATCCGGCGAACGTGGAGGGGGCCGCCCTGCTCACGGTGTCGAGTGCCATCGACCCCGCCAATGTCGAGGTCGTCGAAGCCCACCGCCGCGGCATCCCGGTCCTCTCGCGGGCCGACGTGCTCGCCGGCATCGCCGCCCTGCGCCGCACGATCGCCGTAGCAGGTACCCACGGCAAGACGACGACGGCCTCGATGCTGTCGCTCATCCTCCTGGAGGCAGGCCTGAAGCCGAGCTTCATCATCGGCGGCGACCTGAACGACATCGGGACGAATGCCGTGTGGGACAGCGGCGAATGGCTCGTGGTGGAGGCAGACGAGAGTGATCGCACGTTTCTCCGCCTCTCACCCGAGGTGGCCGTCGTGACGAGCATCGAGCCCGACCATCTCGAGACCTACGGGTCCTTCGAGGCCCTCCGCGAGGCGTTCTCCTCGTTCATGGCGCAGGCTGCGGTGACCGTGGTGTCGGCGGACGACGCCACGGCCCTCGAGCTGGCCCCGGCGGGCGCCGTCACCTTCGGCCGCAGCGCCGGCGCCCGCTACCGCATCGGGGGCCTGCACGGCGGCCGCAGCAGCATCTCGTTCTCCCTCGCCGAGAGCGTGCCGACCGAGCCGGCCGCGGCCGGCCCCCCGGCCGCCGACCTCGGCGAGTTCGACGTTGCCGTGCCGGGCGCCTACAACGCCCGCAACGCCACGGCGGCCATCACGGTCGCCGTCACGATCGGCGTCTCGCCGGACGACGCCCGCCGTGCCCTGGCGAGATTCGGCGGGGTGGCGAGGCGTTTCGAGTTCCGCGGCGAGCGCAACGGCGTGACGTTCGTCGACGACTACGCCCATCTGCCGTCCGAGGTGAGAGCCGGGCTCGGGGCGGCACGCGGCGGCGGGTACGGGCGCGTCGTGTGCGTCTTCCAGCCGCATCGTTACTCGCGCATCGCCGCCCTGGCTGCCGACTTCGCCTCGGCCTTCGTCGACTGCGACGTGCTGTTTGTGACCGACGTCTACTCCGCCGGGGAGGAGCCTCGGCCTGGGGTGACGGGTCGCCTCATCGTCGATGCCGTGCTGGCGGCTCATCCGGATGGGAACGTCGCCTACACAGCGACCCACGAGGAGCTCCTCGCCGCCCTGCGCCGGACGCTTCGTGCCGGCGACTGCTGCATCACCTTGGAAGCGGGCGACCTCACAGCCCTGCCCGACGAGCTGCTCTCGGACGAGTCGTGGTGAGAACCGTGCCCTCGAGCGAGCTCGAGCGGCTGGCCGCCGATCTCGGGGATCTCGCCCGCCGGGAAGTGCCCATCGGGCCGCTCACGACCTACCGCGTGGGCGGGGCGGCCCGCCTGTTCTGCGAGCCGACGAGCGAGGGCGACCTGCAACGCCTCCTGAGGGCCGTGGCCGGCTCGTCGCTCCCCGTCCTCGTGATCGGCAAGGGCTCCAACCTCCTCGTCGCCGACGGCGGCTGGGACGGCCTGTGCGTGCACCTCGGCGACGCCTTCGCCTCCATCTCGATCGAGGGGTGCGACGTCGTGGCCGGTGCGGCGACGCCATACCCGGTGCTGGCGAGGCGAACGGGCATGGCCGGCCTCACGGGCATGGAGTGGGCGGTCGGCATCCCCGGATCAGTCGGCGGCGCCGTCCGCATGAACGCCGGCGGCCATGGCGCCGAGACGCGTGATCGGCTCGTGAGCTGCCGGCTCGTCGATTTGGCGACGGGCGAGGGTGGCTGGCTCGACGCCTCTGAGCTCCACCTTGGCTACCGCCACTCGTCGATCCGGTCGTCCCAGCTCGTGGTCGCCGCCCGATTCGAGCTCGAGAAAGGCGACGCCGAGGAGTCGGCCGTACGCATCGCCGAGATCGTGCGATGGCGCCGAGAGAACCAGCCCGGTGGCCAGAACGCCGGCTCGGTGTTCACGAACCCGCCTGGCGACAGCGCCGGCCGACTCATCGACGCCGCCGGCCTGAAGGAGATGCGCATCGGCAGCGCCTCGGTCTCGGGGAAGCACGCCAACTTCATCCAAGCCGATCCTTCCGGCTCGGCCGACGACGTCAGGCAGCTCGTCGAGGCGGTGCGGGGCGCCGTCTCCGAACGCCTCGGGGTCGATCTCGAGGTCGAGCTGAAGATGGTGGGATGGGATCCCTCACCTGCACAGTCGGATACGTCATGCTCGTAGACGTGTCCTGCGACCTGAGCGAGTGGCGAGGGGGCTTCCGTCCCGGCGGCTGCGGGCAGGTTGGCGGATCGTGACCGACCCGAGGATTCATGCCCGTCGTGTCGTCATCGCCCGCGAGCGAGGCCGCCGCCGCCGGCGCCGCATCCTGGTGGCTCTGACGGTGGTGGCGCTCGGCGCCGGCGGTCTCGCCCTCGTCCACTCGTCGCTTCTCGGGGCGCGGCACGTGCGCGTCATCGGTGCGCCCAACATCCCGAGCTCGACGGTGATCGCCGCCGCCGGGCTGCAGGGCGACCCTCCCCTCGTCGACCTCAACGCCGGCTCGATCGAATCCCGCGTCGAGAACCTCCCCTGGGTGCTGACGGCTGACGTCCACATCGCCTGGCCGTCGACGGTCGCCATCCAGGTCACCGAGCGCATCCCGGTCGCCGCCGTCGCCCTCGGCGGCGGCGCCGGCTACGCCGTCTGCGACGTCAGCGGCCGTGTCCTCGAGATCGTCCCGTCGCGTCCGGCGTCATTGCCCCTCGTGGTGCTCGCTGCGGCGAGCGGATCTCCCGGCCGGCCTGGCAGCTCCCTGCCGACGCGGGACCGCCTGCAGCTGGAAGTGGCGGCCGCCATGCCGGAGTCGATGGTGCCCGTCATCGGGGAAATCGCCGTCGGTTCCGTCGGCGCTGTGCTGGCTCTCGGCCACCGCCGGGAGGCCATCGTGGGCGACGCCTCCTCACTCGCGCAGAAATTCGTGTCTCTCGCGACGGTGCTCGCCCGCGCCGACCTCGAGGGGATCACGGCCATCGACCTGCGCGTGCCGACGGCGCCCGTCTTGCTTCCGGAGGGCTCTAGCCCTATCGTTCCTGGTATCGTCGGCGGCTGAGCCGTAGCTGTGTGGCCAAAGCGCCGGAGGGGGACCGGAGTTGCGTCGTGCACGTCGTAGCAGCCCCGAGGTGTCCACACAGCATGTTGTGCGGACTGCGCTGGGGGACGGACGGGTGAGGCAACTCGCCCGGACCAGCCCGCGCAGTTTGCGTTATCCCGCCGGACCACAGGAAAGAACGGAGCGCTCATGAGCAGCCCCGGGCAGAGCTTCATAGCCGTCATCAAGGTCGTCGGGATCGGCGGCGGTGGTGTCAACGCCGTCAACCGCATGATCGACGCCGGGTTGCAGGGCGCTGAGTTCATTGCCGTCAACACCGATGCCCAGGCGCTGTTGATGAGCGAAGCCGACATCAAGCTCGACATCGGTCGAACCCTCACGCGCGGCCTCGGTGCCGGCAGCGACCCCGAGGTCGGGCGACAGGCGGCCGAGGAGCACCTCGAGGAGATCGAGGAGGTCCTGAAGGGCGCTGACATGGTGTTCATCACCGCTGGCAAGGGAGGCGGCACCGGGACGGGGGCTGCACCCATCATCGCCGAGGTCGCCAAGAACGCCGGCGCACTCACCATCGGCGTCGTCACGAGGCCTTTCGCCTTCGAGGGACGCCGTCGCTCCAACCAGGCCGAGCAGGGAATCCAGCGCCTGAAGGAGAAGGTCGACACACTCATCGTCATCCCGAACGAGCGTCTCCTCGCCATCTCCGACGAGCGCACCTCGATCGTGGACGCCTTCAAGATGGCCGACGAGGTGCTGCTGCAGGGCGTGCAGGGCATCACCGATCTCATCAACGTCCCGGGTCTCATCAACACCGACTTCGCGGACGTCAAGATGGTCATGGCGAACGCCGGGTCGGCCATCATGGGGATCGGGACCGGCTCCGGCGAAGGGCGTGCTGTCAACGCCGCCCGTCATGCCATCACGAGCCCGCTCCTCGAGGCCTCCATCGAGGGGGCTCGTGGCATTCTCCTCAACATCGCCGGTGGAAGCGATCTCACGCTCTTCGAGGTGAACGAAGCCGCCGCCATCATCCACGACGTGGCGCATCCCGATGCGAACATCATCTTCGGCAACGTCGTCGACGAGACGCTCGGGGACCAGGTGCGAGTGACGGTGATCGCCGCTGGTTTCGACCGCTACGACGAGCCGGACGAGGGGCGCCGCGGGACCCGCGGGACGCCGCGCACGACGGTGGCGGCCGGTTACACAGGGGCGCAACCGGCTGCCCGCGGCGGGCAACCGGCGCATGGCGCCGCCGCCCGTTCCGACCCGCCGCTGCGAAGCGAGAGCCGCGGCGATCTGCCCGAGGTGTTCCCCTCCCGCGACGACCTCTCCGCAGAGCGCGACGTCTTTGCCGACGGTGACGACGACCTCGACCTCGACGACGACTTCGACGTCCCGTCGTTCCTGAAGTAGCCCCCGAGGCGACCCTGCCTTCGGGAGCCCAGCCAACCGGCCTCGATCACCGGGCGGTCGCCGAGCGGCTGGAGGTCATCCGGGCAAGGATCTCCGCGGCGGGTGGGGATCCGGCACGCATCACCGTCGTGGCCGTCACGAAGGGCCACGGCCTCGACGCCGTGCGGGCCGCCCTCGCCGTCGGGCTGACTGACATCGGCGAGAACTACTCGGCCGAGCTCCTCGCCAAGGCTGCATCCCTTGCTGGGTCGCCGGAGGCTGGGTCGCCGGAGGCTGGGTCGCCAGAGGCTGGGTCGCCAGAGGCTGGGACGCCCCGTTGGCACTATCTCGGGGCTGTGCAGCGAAACAAGGTGGGGCGTCTCGCACCGGTCGTCTCCTGCTGGCAGTCGGTCTCCCGCCCGCAGGAGGCCGTCGCCATCGGTCGCCACCCGGGCGCACGGGAGGTCTTTGTCGAGATCGACGTCTCCGGCGAGCCCACCCGCGGGGGATGTGCCCCGGGCGAGGCCGCCACCGTCGTCGAGGCGGCCCGTGCCGCCGGCTGCGTCGTGCGCGGGCTCATGACCGTTGCTCCGCTGTCCAGCGAGGCGGGCTCGGAAGCGACGGCCTCGCACGCCTTTGCTACAGTCGCCGGGCTTGCCGAAACCCTCGGGCTCGGTGAGCTCTCGATGGGGATGTCGCACGACCTCGAGCAGGCTGTCGCCGCCGGATCCACCATGGTCCGGATCGGGACGGCGCTGTTCGGCGAGCGACCCGCACGGTGAATCCCCGCAAGCTCCGCCGTGGGCTGCAACAATGGACTGCCCAGAGGAGGGCTTAGATGGCATCGTTCATGCAAAAGGCGCTGCAGTACCTCGGGCTCAAGGACATCGACAACGATGGGTACTACGACGACGATGATCTCGGCGAGCCCGGGCCGGGCAGTACCCGCACGACCTATCCGGAGCCAAACGCTGACCCACCCACGGCTGGCACCGTGGCGACCGTGCGTCCCCTCGTGCGCGAGGACTACCGGGATCCGGCCTCGTCGTTCGGGCGCGGCGTCGTACGCCCGATCGTGACCCAGCGCCAGACGAAGCCGCAGGTGGTGGCTCCCGCCCGTTTCTCTGACGCTCAGGAGATCGGCGACCTCGTGAAGGCGAACCACCCGGTCATCGTCAACCTGCAGTCGAGCGAGCGTGACCTCGCCCGGCGCATGATCGATTTCTGCTCGGGCCTCACCTACGCCCTCTCCGGTTCGATGGAAAAGGTGGCCGATCAGGTCTTCCTGCTGACGCCGTCGAACGTCGACATCCCACCAGAGGAGCGCCGACGCCTGGCCGAGGCGGGAGTGTTCCGGCCCTGAGCCACCGCGACACACCAGCTTGCCACGGCTGCTAGGACTGGCACATGGGCCTCGCTCTCGTCGTGGTGCGGTTGATCCTGCTCTCCTTTCTCGTGTGCCTGTTCGTCCGCGTGATCCTGTCGTACTTCCCGATCTCCATCGGCACGCCCATGGCGGGTGTGCAGCGCGCCGTCGGTGCGGTGACGGACCCGATCCTTGCTCCCGTGCGTCGTCTCGTGCCGCCCGTGAGCCTCGGCGGTGGCGGCGTCCTCGACATGTCGCCCGTCATCGTTTTCGTCGTGATCTTCATCCTGCTCAGCTTCCTCTGAGGCGGAGTCGTCCTCTGGCGGCCGGGACTCCTCGGGCCGGCCAGCCTCCTTCGGCGACGCCCGTTCCTCTGTCGACCGGCCGCTGACAGCATCCACACTCGTGGCCAGCGGTACCGATACGATCAGCAGCCATGGAGATCTCCGCCCGAGTGCTCAGGGAAGTCGAGTTCAACAGCAGCCTGCGCGGCTACAACACTGACGAGGTCGACGAGTTCCTGGAGCAAGTGGCGGACGCTGTCGACCGCCTCCACGAGGAGGCGAAGAGTGCAACGGAGCGGGCCGAGACAGCCGAGCGCGGGTCTCGTGACCGCAGCGGCCTCGACGACGACGAAAGCATCCGCCGGACCTTGGTGCTGGCGCAGCGAACGGCTGATCTGGCCATCCGGGAGGCCCAGGAGGAGGCCGCCCAGCTGCTCGACAACGCCCGCAGCGAAGCCGAGACGCTCGTGGGCGACGCCCGCGACTCGGCCTCCCGCCTCACCTCTGAAGCCGAGCGGCGCCTGCGGGAAGAGGTTGCCCGCCTCGGCGCCATGCGCGACGACCTGAAGCAGGAGGTCGACACGCTCGTCAGCCTGCTCGGTGCCGAGCGCGAGCGCCTCACCGAGACGCTCGGAGCGGCTCTCAAGTACGTCGAGCGGAGCCTCTCGCCCTCCTCAGAGCTCTTGTCTGCCGTGCCCGCCAGCGGCCGGGGTGGCTCCGAGCCGGCGAGCGGGGAGGACAAGCCGGAGGCCGGCGAGTCCGACAAGCCCGCCGCGGCGGACCGGTCAACAGCGACCGGCGACGAGGACGTCGACCTCTCCAGTGTCATCGCGGCGGTGGACGCACCGTCGAGGACGAGCGAGACACCCGCTGTCAAGCTCGAGGACGTCCAGTCGGACGGCGACGGGCAAGATGACGACCGGCCTGACAAAGGCGCCACCGATGCAAAGCCGGCAGAGGTCGACGACCTCGAGGCGGCCATCGCCGAGGACGCCGCCGCAGCCGCCCCCAGCTATGCCCGCCAGTCCGAGCCGGAGCAGTACGACTGGGACTCGGTCATCCACGGCCGCCCAGAGCCCCTCTTTCCCGACCGGGGCTACGTGGAGCGGCCGAACCTGACCGCCCTGCCCTCCATGGAGGAGCCACCGAAAGGGCGGGCCGCCATGAAGAGCCGCAACCGCGGGACGGACTGGCCAGCCTGAACCGCTCAGGCGGGTCGGGCGCGTTCCAGCCGGACGCTGACGGGACGGTCGCCGCCGGCCACGTCGCCTGCCGCCGTCTCGAGGCGGATGGAATCAGCGAGGACCTGGCTGCTCACGTAGTCGAGCCAGCCCCTCACGGCGCTCGCCATCTCGGGTGAGAGACCGAGCCGCAGGGTGATGCGGTCCGAGACATGAAGGCCGGCGTCACGGCGCGCCTGCTGGATGAGGCGCACGAGGTCGCGAGCGATGCCCTCGGCCTCCAGCTCGGAGTCCGTCTCGAGGTCGAGCACGACGAGGCCGCGCCCACCGCCCAGCAGGCGCGACGCCTTCTCGTGGCGGGGGCGCAGCTGAAGGGCGTACTCGCCCGGCTGCAGGCCGATGCCGGCAACTTCGACTCCTCCGTCGGGGGTCGTCGCCCAGTCGCCCCGGCGTGCCGCCGCAATCACCACTTGCGTGGCGGCGCCGAGCCGCGGGCCGAGCACGGAGGGCACGATGGCGAGCGCTTCGTCGGCGAGCTCGCTCACGTCGGCGGTGAACCGGACGTCTTTCACGTTCACCTCGCTGGCGATGAGGTCGGCCAGCCCGGCGAGGCTCTCGTCTGCCCAGCCGGCCACCGTGAGCGACCGCAGCGGGAGGCGGGCGCGCAGGGACGCCGCTTTGCGGATCGAGTGCCCGGCGGAGGACACCTCCCGCACGAGGTCCATGGCGGCCACGAGCTCGTCGTCCTCGGGGAGATCGGTCGCCTCCGGCCACGGTGCCAGGTGCACGCTCCGCTCACCGGTGAGGCCCCGGTAGACCTCCTCGCTGAGGAGGGGAAGGAAGGGGGCCGCCACGCGGCACGTGATGCTCAGCACGGTGTGGAGGGTGTCGTAGGCGTCCTGCTTGTCGGCGAGCGCGTCGCCGTCGTCCCCGGAACCGCCCGCCGCTCGCCAGAAGCGGTCTCGGCTGCGCCGCACGTACCAGTTCGTGAGGGCGTCGAGGAACGACGAGATGGCAGCCGTCGCCCCGGCGAGCTCATTGTTCTCCATCGACGCCGTCACCCGCTCGACGAGCTGGCGGACCTTGGCGAGGGCGTAGCGGTCGAGGACTCCGGTCTGGTCCGTGCGGAAGCGGCCGCGCATGCCGTCGGCGTTCGAGTACAGGCTGAGGAAGTACCACGTGTTCCAGATCGGGTTGAGCACGAGGCGAACCGACTCGGCGAAGGCCTTCGCCTCGACGATGCCGTCCTGGCCCCGTAGCACCGGTGAGGACAGCAAGGACCATCGCATGGCGTCGGCCCCGTACGAGGCGAAGACCTCTTCCGGATCGGGGAAGTTGCGGAGCCGCTTCGACAGCTTGCGGCCGTCGTCGCCGAGGAGCACCCCGTGGGCGATGCACGAGCGGAACGGCGGCTTGCCGAACAAGGCCGTCGCCAAGACGTGGAGCGTGTAGAACCAGCCCCTCGTCTGGCCGACGTACTCGACGATGAAGTCGGCTGGGAAGTGTGCCTCGAACCGCTCCCGATTCTCGAAGGGGTAGTGCAGCTGCGCAAAGGGCATGGAACCGGACTCGAACCAGCAGTCGAGCACGTCGGGGATTCGGCGCATGGTGGAACGGCCGCTCGGGTCGTCCGGGTTGGGGCGGGTCAGCTCGTCGACGGCGGGGCGGTGCAGATCGGTCGGCCTCACGCCGAAATCTCGCTCCAGCTCGTCCAGGCTGCCGTAGACGTCGATGCGCGGCCACTCGGGGTCGTCGCTCTTCCAGACCGGGATCGGCGTCCCCCAGAAGCGGTTACGGCTGATGCTCCAATCGCGCGCCCCCTCCAGCCACTTCCCGAAGGCGCCGTCGCCGACGTGCGCCGGCGTCCATGCGATCTCTCGGTTGAGGGCGACCATGTCCTCCTTGATGGCCGTCACACTGACGAACCAGGAGCTCACCGCCCGGTAGATGAGGGGTGTGTCCGTTCGCCAGCAGTGGGGGTAGCTGTGGGTGTACTCCTCCGCCCGCAGCAAGGCGCCCAGGCCTGCGAGGTGCTCGATGATGGGAGCGTTGGCATCGAAGACCTGCAGGCCGGCGTACTGGGCGATCTCGTCGGTGAAGCGCCCGTGCTCGTCGACCGGGCAGACGACGGCGATGCCCGCCGCCTCGCAGGCGCGCTGGTCGTCCTCACCGAAGCCGGGGGCCATCTGCACGATCCCCGTGCCCTCGTCGGTGACGACGAAGTCGGCGGCGAGCACCCGGAAGGCGCCTTGCTCGCCGGCGAAGTAAGCAAAGAGCGGCCGGTACCTCCGCTCGACGAGGTCGCTTCCCTTCATCGTGGCGACGACGCGTGCGCCGTCGAGCTCGTCCGCGTAGGCGTCGAAGCACGCAGCGCCGATGACGAGGTGCTCCCTGCCGCCGTCGGCGGTGGTTCGTTCCACCACGACGTAGTCGAGGTCAGGGCCGACGGCGACGGCGAGGTTGGAGGGCAGCGTCCAGGGCGTTGTCGTCCACACGACGAGCCGCAAGGGACCGGCGAGGACGTCGTCGCCGCGCCGGCCACCCGCCGCCGGCGACGGCTCGAGATCGAACAGAACCGTGACGGCCGGATCGGTGCGATCCCGATAGGAGTCGTCCTGGCGCGTCTCGAAATTGGAGAGCGGCGTCTCGCACTCCCAGCAGTACGGCAGCACGCGGTAGCCCTCGTAGGCGAGGCTCCGCTCGTGCAGCTGCTTGAAGGCCCAGAGGACGCTCTCCATGAAGCTGAGGTCCATCGTGCGGTAGTCGTTCTCGAAGTCGACCCAACGGGCCTGGCGCGTGACGTAGCGCTCCCAGGCGTCGGTCGTTCGCTGCACGATGCCCCGGCAGGCGGCGTTGAACCGGTCGACGCCGTAGGCGGTCACGGCCCTGTGGCCGGAGACACCGAGCTCTCGCTCGGCCTCCATCTCGGCTGGCAGTCCGTGGCAGTCCCAGCCGAAGCGCCGCTCGACACGGCGGCCACGCATCGTCTGGTAGCGGGGGACGGCGTCCTTGACGAATCCTGTCAACAGGTGCCCGTAGTGGGGGAGGCCATTCGCGAACGGCGGCCCGTCATAGAAGACGAACTCCGTTTCGGGCGCGTGCAGCTCGACGGATGCTTCAAAGGTCTTGTCGACTCGCCAGTAGGAGATCGTCTCCTCCTCCAGCTCCGCATAGCGCGGCTGGGCCGGAACCTCCGGATACCGATGCGCGTGCGTGCTCTCGAATCGGCCGCCGGCCGGGTCAGGCATGACCACAGCGTATTCGCACCGCCCGCCCGTCCGATTCGAGGTGCCACCCGGACGCTACGGCCGCCTCGGGTGTGGCGTCGCCGCCCCGCTTCGAGGTTCTCCCGCCCGCAGGGCGAAGCCCCCTGCGGCACGCCGGTCACCTCGCCCACCACGGAAGGGAATGACGCGTCGCACGTCGTGGTTATCCTCGCGAACCGCTCTGCGATATCCACGAAGGTCCTTGGCTCGCGCCGACCGCCGGCAGTATCGTCAGGCACCCTTCCTCGGGAGAGGAGAACCCCGAAACTCATGGCCACTACTACGAGCCCGACGACACCGGCGAAACCGTCGGCCAAGAAGGCTGCTGCGCCTGCCTCCAAGACCCCCGCAAAGCGGTCTGACAAGGTCGAGGTGCAGAACGGCCCTCGCCCTGCTCAGGCGGTGAAGTCCGGTGCCTCTCACGGAAACAGCTCGAAAGCGGCGGCGTCGGCGAAGGCGCCGGCCACGACGAAGGCCCCCGCCAAGGCCGCCACCGTTTCGCCGGTGAAGGCAGCCAAGGCCACCGCCAAGGCCACGGCGGCCGCACCACCTGCGGCATCGGGAGCCAAGGCGCCGCGTTCCCACAAGGCGACCGACGGGGCGCCGGCTGTCTCGACGGCGAGCAAGGCGAGTGCCTCGAAGGCCGGGGCGGCCGCCGTCGCCGCCCCGAGCGCGGCCAAAGCGCCGTCAGCTGCCAAGGGCGGCGCAGCAGCCAAGCCGGCGGCCGCGCCGGTCAAGCCGGCGGCAAAGAGCCCTGGGAGCACCGCTGGCACCGCTACCCGGAATGCCCCCAAAGCGGCCCACGTTGCCGCGAGCGCTTCTCACACGGCGCACGCCACCAAGGACGCCCAGGCCACGAAGGACAGCCGTACAGCGAAGGACAGCCACGTCACGAAGGACGGGCACGCAACAAAGGATGCCCACGCCACGAAGGATGGGCACGTCGCCAAGGAGGCCCGCGCCACCAAGGCTGGGCAGGTGGCCAAGGAGGCCCACGCCACCAAGGCTGGGCACGTCGCCAAGGATGCCCACGCTGCGAAGGACGGCCACAGCGCCAGGGACGGCCACGCCACGCACGCCAAGGCGGCGACACCGACCGCTCAGAACCACGCCGGCTCCCCGCGATCTGGGCTCCTCTCCTCGCGACGGCGCGAGCTGCCCGCCAGGCGTACGGAGGGCTACACCGAGGAGCGTTTCATCACCCACCAGCGTCACGCCCTCGACCTGGAGCGCGCCACGTACCTCGAGCAAGCCAAGAGCTTGCGTGCCGAGGCCGAGTCGCTCGTGGAGGAGATGGAGCCGGGCGACATCCAGTTCGACGACGAGTCCGGCGAGGGCGGCACGGTCACGGTCGACCGCGAACGGGACTTGGCCCTGTCTGCACAGGCTCTCGTCGCCGTGGACGAGATCGATCATGCCCTCGCCAAGATGGCGACGAGGACCTACGGGATTTGTGAGAACTGCGGCCGGCTCGTCCCGAAGGCCCGGCTGGAGGCACTTCCGTACGCCCGCTTGTGCATCGACTGCAAGAGCGGGGGACTGTCGCGCCGTTGACCGGCGAGCCCCCGGCTCCTGGCACGCGCCGGCGCCGGATGGCGGCCGTGCTCTCCATCGCCATACTCGTCGTGGCGGCCGATCAGATCACGAAGTCGCTGGCTGTCGCCGACCTGGCGACTCACGACGTCCACGTCATCGGGCCGTTCTCGTTCCGGCTGGCGTACAACACCGGCGTGGCGTTCTCCCTTGGCACGAGCCTCACGGGCCCCATCATCATCGTGGCCGTGGCGCTCGTGCTGGCCATTGCCTGGATGGCGCGTGGGGTACCCACGATGCCGGCTGCCACCGCCTGCGGGCTCGTTCTCGGCGGCGCCATCGGCAACCTGGCGGATCGGATCTTCCGGGGCCATCACGGAGCTGTCGTCGACTTCATCTACACGCGGTTCTGGCCGACGTTCAACGTTGCCGATTCGTGCATCGTCGTGGGTTGCGTGCTGCTCGCCTTCAGCTTTGCCTGGCATGGGCGCTCCGCCCCACGGACGAGCGGTCTCTCCGACGCGGCGACTCCGGGCGTTGGACCGTCGCCGGGATCCACGGAGGCATCGTGAGGACCGAGTCGTTCGTTGTGCCGGCTGCCCTGGCGGGCGAGCGGCTCGACCGCGCTCTGGCACTGCTGACAGGACGCCCGAGGGCCGACATCGGGCGCGCCATTTCCGCCGGCGGTGTGACGATTGCCGGCGAGCCCGTAGTGCACCGCAGCCGTCACCTCAAAGCCGGCGAGCACATCTCGGTGGCCGTCGACGAGCTCGTCGCCGTGGCGCTGGAAGCGCTGCCTGCAGGAGCCGGCGAGGTCGCCTTCGACGTCGTGTACGCCGACGACGACGTCATCGTCGTCGACAAGCCGATCGGTCTCGTCACCCACCCGGGAGCCGGCGTGCACGCCACGACCCTCGTTGCCGGCTTGCTCGAGCGCTATCCGGAGCTGGCACAGCTGCCGCTGGCGGGCTGCGGATCGGCCGAGCGGCCCGGGATCGTCCACCGCCTCGACAAGGAGACCTCCGGCCTGCTCGTCGTCGCCCGCTCGCCGCGGGCGTACCGCTCTCTCACCGAGCAGCTGGCTGCCCGCACGGCGAAGCGCACCTACCTCGCCCTCGCACTTGGGACCTTGGGGGCTGCGCAGGGCATCGTCGATGCCCCGATCGGCCGCTCCTCACGGGATCCGACGAGGATGGCGGTCGCCAGCTCGGGGCGCGAGGCGCGCACCTCCTACTCGGTGGTGCGGCGCTTCTCGCGTCCCGTGCAGGCAACGGAATTGGAGCTCCGGCTCGAGACGGGCCGCACGCACCAGATCCGGGTGCACCTGGCGGCGATCGGCCACCCGGTGCTCGGCGACGGCCGGTACGGCGGTGCGCGCCGGTCGTCCGGGGTCACCCGGCTGATGTTGCACGCCCTCCGGCTGGGTTTCGCGGCGCCGGGAAGCGGCGAGCCGCTCGAGTTCGAGGCGCCTCCGCCCGAGGACTATGTCGCCTCGATCGGGCGATTCAGCTGATCGGCAGCTCAGGCGGCGTCGTTGACGCCCTCGACCTCGGGCTGCTCCGCCAGGAAGGCGAGAGCCGAGGCCTCGATACGCCGTACCCGGCGAACGCCGATCCCAAGCGAACGAGCGGTCGACTCGAGGGACGCCGGCGGTGCCCCGTCCAGGCCGAAACGAAGCCTCACGACCGACTGCTCCAGTTCGGGCAGACGGTCGATGGCGGCGTCGAGGCGGCTCAGGCTGATCGAATGGACCAAGTCCTCCTCGAAGGGAACGTCATCAGCTGCGACGACGTCACCGAGGGTGGCCGTCGCCTCGCTCGTCAGTGGCTGATCGAGGCTGGCGACGACGCGAGGCAGGCGCGCCTGGTCAGGGTCGCCTTCGAGCTCGGCTGCGAGGGCGTCCTCGGGGAGGCGGATCGCCCGTCCCTTCGACTGCACGGCACGCTGCAGCGCTTGGCGGATCCACCAGGTGGCATAGGTGGAGAAACGGAAGCCCTTGCGCCAGTCGAATTTCTCGACGGCTCGCATGAGACCGAACGTGCCCTCCTGGACGAGATCGACCAAATCGACGCCGCGGCCCTGGTAGCGACGAGCCCAGTGCACGACGAGGCGAAGGTTCGAGCCGATCATCTGCTGGCGGGCCTCTTCGTCACCCTGCTCGATCCGCTTGGCGAGCTCGACCTGGGCGTCCGCGCTGAGAAGGGGGTATTTGCCCAGGTCATCGAGGAAGAGGCGCATCAAATCGGGCGCGTTCGAGCCACTCCCACCCACCCCTCTGTCAGGCGACGTTGTCTCTCCTGGGGTGAACTCGGTGGTGGAATTGGCAGGAATTTTCGACTCTCCTCTCATCGTTTCCACTCTTCTCATGACACAACACGCCGAAGGGCCCGCTCATTCCGCGCCCGGCGGTTAACCTACGCGCCCGGTGACGGCGGAGCCATCTCAGCACGACCCATTCTCGCAGACGGGTGTGTCAAGACATCCGCAGTCCGGCGTCCGGCACATTCCCGGCCGCATCTTCCTCGTCCGCCACGCCGCGACCGAGTGGAGCCGTCTGGGGCGCCATACAGGGCTGACGGACCTGCCGCTCCTTCCGGACGGCGAAGCGGACGCCGTCGCCGTCGGCCGGCGCCTTGCCCATCTCGAACCGGTTCTCGTCCTGTCGAGCCCGCTGCGCCGGGCCCTTGACACCTGCCGGCTGGCGGGCTTCGGCGACCGTGCGGAGACCTCTGAGCTGCTCGTGGAGATGGACTACGGCGACTACGAGGGCCTCACGACGGCCCAGGTCCGCCTCGATCGGCCGGACTGGGACCTGTTCAACGACGGCTGCCCGGGGGGCGAGACCATCGAGGACGTGGCCAGGCGGGTCGATCCGCTGATCGAGCGACTGCGGGGCGACACCAAGCTCTGCGACGGTGACGTGCTCGTCTTCGCCCACGGGCACGTGCTGCGGGTCCTGACGGCACGCTGGCTCGGTCTCGTCGCCTCCGAGGCACGGCGCTTTGCCCTCGGGCCCGCTCGGATCGGCCTGCTGGACTGGGAGCACGAGTGGGCCGTGCTCGGGGTGTGGAACCAGTAAGTCCGCTCGTTGCGCCCTCCCACGCCGGCGCCGCCCGTCAGTCGAGCGGCCCCACCGGGGCAAGCCCGCCGCGAGCCCGTGTCACCATGTCGGCGAGGGTGAAGGAGTCGAGGTGGTGTCGCATGTGGGCGCCGACCTCGGACCAGACGGTCAGCAGGACGCACTGCCCCTCGTGGTCACAGGCGCCGTTCTCGTGCGGCTGGCCGAAGTCGCCGGCCATGATCGGCCCGTCCACGGCGCTCACGATCTGGCCGAGCGTGATCTGGTCCGGCGGCCGGGCGAGCACGTAACCGCCGCCAACGCCCCGTTTCGACCGCACGAGGCCGGCCCCTTTCAAGGCGAGGAGGATCTGCTCGAGGTACGGCTGCGGCAGGCCCGTTCGCTCCGCGATGTCGCGGACCGACGTCGGCGGCGCCTCCTCGGCGCGCAGGGCGAGCGAGAGCAGGGCTCGGCTGGCGTAGTCGCCTCTCGTCGAAACCTTCACGGCTCCATGCTACGGCGCGCCTCGCCTCCCGCCTCAGATGCTCTCCGGCGCCACAGGGGAGGGAGGTGAGCCTGCAGCCGGCTCTGGCAGACCTGGCAGCGGGAGAAACCCGTCTTACCAGCGACCGCCGGCGCTCGGCGGGGCCGGCACGGCCGTCGTCGCCGGTGTCGTCTCGGCGGCCTGACGCCCGATCGCGCTACGGGCCGGCTTCGCCCCACGGGATCTCTCCATTCCGACGTCGTCTGTACCTGCGACGATGAGGTTCGAGGACGAGAGGGCGATGATGCCGGCGACGACGAGGGCCAAGCCGGTGGCGGCCCCCACGATCGGCAGGGCACCCGAGCGGATTTGCTCGTGCAGCAGGGTCGCTCCGAGTACGACGCTCAGGATCGGGTTGGCTGCGGCGAGCGCCGGGAGCGACCAGCGGATCGGACCGCTCTGGAAGGCGCTCTGCACGAGGAAGACGCCGCACAGCAAGCTGCCGGCGAAGGCGAAGAGCTCCCAATTGCTCAAGGTGTGGGTGATGACAGCGCCGATGCCACGGTGGGAGCTGGCCTGGATGCCTCGCGAGATCCCCTTGGCAAAAGCGGCCGAAAGACCGTTGATGAGGCCGCCGGCGCAAGCGAGCAGCCCGGCCTTCCACGTCGGCTTGTGAGAGGCAAGCGAGCAGCTCACGAGCACTGCGATGGCGACAGCAAGTGAGCCGAGCGTGATCGCCCAGCCTTCTCCCGAGCCCGTGCCGCTGCCGCGCTGGGGGTCGGTCGCCACGAGGAGGACGACGAGGCCGATACAGACCGTGAGGGCCGCCAGCAGCTCGCGGGCCCCGGGACGCCGTTTGTGCATCCAGATGGCGTTGATGGGAAGTGCGAACAGCAGCCCGCAGACGAGCAACGGCTGCACCGTGACGAGCGAGCCATGCATGAGGGCCACGAGTTGCAGGCAGGTCCCGACGATGCTGGAGCCGATGCCGGCGAGCCAGAGCGGGCGCTGGACGAGCCGAACCAGCAGGCTGAGGCGGAGGTGGTGCTCGGCCGGCTGGGCGACGGCGGCGTGCTGCTGGAGGACAACGGCGACGGCGAAGGCGAAGGCAGCGAGAAGGCTGACAGCGATCACCGGCACGGCTTCAGGTTATGCGACCGAGGGGGCATGCGCCGCTTCCGCCGGCGCTGCCGCAAGAATGAGGTACATGCGATCCCGACTCACCCTGGCGGCAGTCGTCGCTCTCGCGCTCGGTCTGGCTGCCTGCGGCAACGCCAAGACGACAGTCAATTCCGGTGGCAATTCGAACGGTGTCACAGCGCACACGATCGTGGTGGGCGGCATCGCCTCGGTGACCGGACCCCTCCCGGGCGCCTTCGCCCCTGTCTTCGACGGTGTGAGCGCTTACTTCGACATGGTCAACGCCGAAGGTGGGATCAACGGCAGGAAGATCGACTACGCCTATCAACTCGACGACGAGTCGGATCCGTCCATCGACGTGCAGCAGGCCCGCACACTCGTTCAGTCGGACCACGTGTTCGCCGTCGTCGGCGTTGGCACGCCAAGCTTCAACGGCGCTGCCTTCCTCGCCGCCAACAGCGTCCCGACCTTCGGCTACAACGTGAACCCGCAGTGGTCGGACGGCCCGACCCTGTTCGGCTCCGAAGGCTCCTACATCGACTTCCTGCATCCCGGTCCGGAGCCCGCCTACCTTGCCGAGCAGCTGCACTCGAAGCGAGTCGGCATCGTCGCCTACAACCTCTCGCAGTCGGCGGACGGCTGCCAGGGGGTGGCGAACACGATGGCGAAGTTCCACATCCCGGTGGACTTCGAGGATCTCTCGATCTCGCCGCCTGCCATCGACCTGAGCGCCGACGTCAACCGCATGCATGCCAAAGGCGTCGACTTCGTCGCCAGTTGCCTCGACCTGAGCGGCAACCTCGTGCTCGCCCGCGCCCTGCAGTCGGTCGGCATGGGATCGGTCACCCAGTACTGGCTCGACGGCTACGACGAGAGTGCCATCCGGACGAGTGCGACGCTCATGGACGGCGTGTACTTCCTGCTCGGCGAAGTACCGTTCGAGTCGGGGCAGTCGCAGCCGGCCAAGTACCCCGCGATGGCGCTCTACCTGAGGGAGCTGCGGAAGTTCTTTCCGGCCGACGAGCCGAGCGAACCGTCCCTTGCCGGCTGGGTGAGCGCCGAGATGTTCTCCGACGGGCTGAGGAAGATCGGGAGCGACGTCACGAGGGCCCGACTCGTCGCCGCCGTCAACTCCTTCACGGACTTCACCGGTGGCCTCGTCGCTCCGATCGACTGGGCGGTCGCCCACAACAACATCGGGCCCCTCGACTGCAACGTATTCGTGCGGGCGCAGGGCACGAGCTACGTGACGGTGTTCGGCTCGTCCCGCACGGTCTTCACGTGCTTTCAGTACCCGCAACCCTCCTCGAACAAGGTCGTCGTCATCCCGCCACCGGCCGCCATCCCTGGGGGCTGACCCGGCGACGTGAGTCACCTCCTCTCCTACGCCATCCCGGGCTTGCCATACGGATGTGTCTTTGCCCTTCTTGGCATGGGCCTCGTTCTCACGTATCAGACGTCCGACGTCTTCAACCTCGCCTTCGGGGCGCAGGCGTACGCCTCGGCCGTCGTCTTCTTCGTGGCCGTCCAGAACGGCTGGCCGACGTGGGCCGCCTTCCTGCTCTCGGTCGTCTTCGGCGCACCCGTGCTCGGTGCCCTCCTGCAACTCGGGCTCTACCGGCACGTTCGCACGAAACCCCCCCTCGTCAAGCTCGTGGCCGCTCTCGGCATGCTCATCGCCATCCCCGCCGTGCTGCAGGTGGCCTTCGGGGCAGACCAGCTCATCAACCCGCCATCGCTCTGGCTCTCGCCGTCGGCGATCTACTTCCACGTCGCCGGCGACGCCATCAACGGGACGGAGCTCTCCACCGTCATCGTCACGGCGGCCGTCGCCTTGCTGCTTTCCCTCATGTTCCACTTCACACAGATCGGCCTGCGGATGCGCGCCATGGCGGAGAGCCCCCGCATGGTGTCCCTCGCAGGTGTCAATGCCGAGGCCACCGGCATGGCCAGCTGGATGCTCTCGAGCTTCCTCGCCGGTCTGGCCGGCGTCCTCCTCGCTCCGGCCCTGGAAGGGCTGCAGTCCACGAACTTCACGACCCTCCTCGTGGCGGCCGTGGCGGCCGCCGCGGCCGGCAGCCTGAGGAGCCTCCCCTGGACCTTCTTCGGGGGAATCCTGCTCGGCGTCGCCGAGGAACTCCTGAGCGGCTACCTGCCCTCTGGCCAGATCCTGTCCTCCGGCCTGCGACCGGGCTTCCCCTTCGTCGTGCTGCTCGGCCTCCTCGTGTTCCTGCCCGGCCTCCGCCGGCGCTGGGCCCGCACCGATGACCCGCTCGCTGCGTGCGACCCCCCTCCGGCGCCGTTGTCCTCCACCGTGGGCGGTGCCCTCTTCCGGCGAGCGTCGCGAGGGACGATCGCCCTGCTCGTGGTCGCCTTTGTGGCATCGGCCATGACATGGATCTCCGGCAGCTGGGTGTTCACCATCACCGAGGTCCTCGTGTACGCCATCGTGTTCCTGTCGATCGTGCTCCTCACCGGCATGAGCGGGCAGATCTCGCTCTGCCAGGCGACCTTCGCCGGCGTCGGTGCCTTCACCGCCGGCCAGCTGGCCGACCACTTCGGGGTGTCGATCCTGCTGGGCATCCTCATCGCCGGAGTCGCCAGCGCCTGCATCGGTGTCGTCGTGGCGCTGCCGGCCCTGCGACTGGGCGGCCTCGCACTGGCGCTCGCCACCTTGGCGTTCGGATTGCTGGCCGACAACATCGGGTTCCAGTACTCCTGGTCGGGCAACGGCCAGAGCGGTATCACCGTGCCGCGGCCGCAGCTGGGCTCGATCAACTTCACGAGCGACCGGGCGTTCTTCCTCCTCGTCCTCGTCGTGCTTGCCGTCTGTATCCTCGTCGTGACGGCTATCGCCCGCGGCACGACTGGGCGCCAGCTGGCGGCTCTGCGAGGCAGCGAGCTGGCGGCGGCATCGATCGGCGTCAACCCGGCGCGCCTCAAGGTCATCGTGTTCGCCGTGAGCGCCGGGATCGCCGGCGTCGGCGGCGCCCTGTACGCCTCGCTCGATCAGAGCGTGTCATCGAGCGACTTCAACACCCTCATCTCGCTCGTCCTTGTCGTGGTCATCGCGACCGTCGGGGTCTCCAGCATCGAAGGAGCCATCGAAGCCGGGATCGCCTACGTGCTCGTGAACACGGTGCTCACGAGCGACCTCCCGGCTCAGTACTCGAGCCTGCTGGAGCTGGTGTTCGGGGCCGGCGTCATCGTCTATGTGCTGCATCCGGAAGGTGTCGTCGAAGTCGCCAAGCGCTTCGTGCTCGACCACGTTCTCCGTCGCCCAGAGCCACAGGCCGTTCTGTGACAGCGCTGCTCGAAGTGATCGGCGTCGGCAAGCGCTTTGGTGGCATCCGCGCCCTTGATGACATCTCGCTCAGTGTGCAGGCAGGTGAAGCCGTCGGGCTCATCGGGCCGAACGGCGCCGGCAAGACGACGTTGTTCGACTGCATCACGGGCGTGCGCCGCGCCGACAGCGGCCGCATCCTGTTCGATGGCACGCGCATCGACAACCTTCCCGTGCACCGCCGGGCCCGCCTCGGGATCGGGCGCACGTTCCAGCGCATCGAGCTGTTCGCCGGCATGACGGCCCGCGACCACCTGCTCGTGGCCGAGCGGGAGCGACACGACGACGGGCGCCTCTGGAAGGACCTCCTCTGGCGGGGCGCTCCGCAGCCCGACGAGCTCGACCGGGTGGAGAAGATGATCGCCGAGCTCGGGCTCGAGCCGTTTGCCGACGCTGCCATCGAGTCGCTCAGCCTGGGTCAGGGCCGGCTCGTCGAGCTCGGTCGAGCCCTCATGACCGAGCCGAGGCTCCTCCTGCTCGACGAGCCGTCGTCGGGCCTCGACTCACGTGAGAGCGGCGGTCTTGCCGGCGTCCTGAATGACCTCCGGCAACGGCGCGAGATGGCCATCCTGCTCGTTGAACACGACCTCGACCTCGTGCATGCCGTCGCCGAGCGCGCCTATGTGATCGACTTCGGGCGGCTCATCGCCTCCGGCACCTTGCGCGATGTGCTCGCCGATGCCGGCGTGCGAGCCGCCTACCTCGGGGAGGGGGCGTGAGCGAGGTCGAGGAGCCGGGCGCCCCGCTCGCCGCCGGCGACGTCCCGCCCCCCGCTCTCGAGCTGCGGCACGTGAGTGCTGCCTACGGGCGGTTCCGGGCGCTCTTCGACGTCTCGTTCTGCGTCCCCACCGGATCGGTCGTTGCCATGCTCGGGCCGAACGGTGCCGGAAAGTCGACGATCGCCCGTGTCGTCGCCGGCCTCGTGCCCACGACGGCGGGCACGGTCCTGCTCGCCGGCGAGAACGTCACCGGGCTCTCGATCGCTCGCATCGTGCGCCACGGACTCGCCTTCGCCCCGGAGGGCCGGCCGGTGTTCGCCACGCTCGACGTCGAGGACAACCTCCGTCTGACGTTCTGCCGGCAGCTCCCGCGCCGCCAGGTGAGGGCCACCCTCGAGCGCACCTACGAGCGGTTCCCCCTCTTGAAAGGTCGCCGGCGGCAGCTGGCCGGCACGCTCTCGGGAGGCGAGCAGCGCCTCCTCGCCCTCGCCCGCGTCCTCGCCGTCCCCCCGAAGCTCCTCGTCGTCGACGAGCTCTCGCTCGGTCTGGCGCCGAGAGCCGTCGACGACGTCTTTGCCGCCCTCAGGGAGATCAACGAGGCCGGTACGACGCTGTTGGTGGTGGAGCAGCAGGTGCCTCGTGCTCTCGAGCTCGCCAGCAAGGTGATCGTGCTCCGCAAAGGGCGGGTGATCCACGATGTCGCCGTTGGCGAGATGCCGGCGGATCTCGCCGCCGAGCTCCTTCCGGTGGTGCCCTGAAGCCGAGTCGGCGACGGCCCCGAGGACGACGGCAAGCCTGCCTCGAAGCCCCTGTGGCGTCCTGACGGCCTAACACAGCCCTAACAATTCGATCACGGTGTCATGACCTGGGCGGGGTCAAATGGGAGTGACCTACCAACGACACCCGGATCGGCTCCGGGAGGAGGAGCGGACCATGAGGATGAAGGAACTGCTCAAGACGAAGTTGCTGCCGGTGACCGCCGGCGCAGCGGTCGTCGCGCTGGCGGCCGGCGGCATCGCCTACGCGTCGACACCCTCGACGCCGGCCGCACCCACGACCGCCACGACGGCGAGCGCCGTTTCGGCGAACCTCACCGGCGCCGGTCGGCGCGCTGACGTCGTCTGGCTCGCCCGCCACACGATTCACGCCCAGCTCATCGTGCACACGAAGAAGGGCTTCGAGACCATCGACATCGACAAGGGCAAGCTGAAGACGGACTCCTCGACCACCATCACGATCGTGCGAGCGGACCACGTCAACGTGAGCGCCACGATCACCTCCTCGACGAAGTTCCTCGGCGTGGCGGAGTCGCAACTCGCCACCGGTGACGGTGTCGTGCTCGTCCAGCACGGTGGCTATGCCCTCTATGTGGCCGCTCGGGCGCCGACCACGGCGTCCAACAGCGCCAGCTGAGCGGGCCCTTGCGCTCGTCGACGGACCGATTGGCGGGAAGCGGCGGGAGCCAGCCCCGCCGGCGGAGGACGTGTTCCTCCACCGGCGGGGCTTCGGGCGCGAGGCTGCTCTGGTGACCTCGGATCTCGGCACCGTCGTCGTCATCGAGGACGACTCCAACATCGCGGAACTGGTGGATCTCTACCTACGGCGCGATGGCTTTCGCGTCCTGGTGGCGCGCGATGGCGAAACGGGCCTCGAGATCGTGCGGCGAGAGCGGCCACGAATGGTCATCCTCGATGTCGGACTGCCCGGTGAGCGCGATGGTTTCGAGGTCTGCCGCACACTGCGCTCGGAGGGGAGCTGGCCTGTGATGTTCCTCACGGCGCGTGACGACGAGATCGACCGGGTGCTCGGGCTCGAGCTGGGGGCGGACGACTATCTCACAAAGCCGTTCTCACCCCGCGAGCTCGTCGCCCGCGTTCGAGCCGTCCTGCGTCGCTCGGAACGTCCCGTCCCGAGCGAGGCCGTCGTGACGGTGGGGCGTATCTCCGTCGACCCGTCGCGACGTGAAGTGCAGGTGAACGGCCGTCTTGTCGACCTCACGACGCGGGAGTTCGACCTTCTGCACTGGATGAGCGAGCGCAAAGGCTTCGTGCTGAGCCGCCAGCAACTCTTGGACGGCGTGTGGGGCTCAGGCTGGATCGGCGACGCCCGTACGGTCGACGTGCACGTCGCACAGCTGCGCCGCAAGCTCGGTGGAGAGCTCCCGCTCTCCACGGTGAGGGGAGTCGGTTATCGGCTGGGGTGACGGTGCCCCATCTGCCCAGGGGGTGCCGTGCGGTCTCGCCTGACGACCATCCTCGTCCTGCTCATGGCGGGGACGTTGCTCGTGGCCGGCGTCGGGACGCTGCTCGTGACTCGTGCCGCCGCCCGCAACGACGCCACCCGTCAGCTGCTGATCGAGGCGACGACGTTCGCGAGCGCCTCAAGCAAGCTGCAGACACCGCGCGTGCTGAAGGTCGTCGACGACGTGCTGCGGCCCGAGCAGGGCCGCATCGTCGTCATCACGGCTGCCGGCGTCGTGGAGACGAGTCTGCCTGCCAATTTGACCGCTGCTGAGCTGACGCCGGCCAAGTTGCTGGCTGGTGAGGATGTCACCGGGAGGGCAGGCGGCACCGTGTTCGCCGCCGTGCCGGCGCAGCTCAGTCCTCCCATCGCCGCCGCGCTGCCGCCGGGCGCTCACGTCGCCGTGCTGTTGACGCGCCAGATCGGCACACTCGGCCCGAGCTGGCTCTACGTGCTGCTCGTGTCAGGTCTCACGCTCCTCGCGGCGGCCGTCGTCGCAGCCTGGCTGGCACGGCGCATCACTCGGCCGCTCGTGGAGGCGAGCACCGTCACGCGTCGCATCGCCAGCGGTGAGCTGACGGCAAGGGTGGCGGCGAGAGCAGACGAGTACCCGGAGCTGGCTTCCCTCGGGGAGTCGATCAATTCCATGGCGGCACGCCTGCAGGGCGGCCGGGAGCGGGAGCGGCAGCTGCTCTTGTCGGTCTCGCACGATCTGCGCACGCCCCTCACCTCGATCCGTGGTTACGCGGAGGCGCTCGAAGACGGTGTCACGAACGACGTGGCCGCCGCCGCCGGCGTGATCGTGAGCGAGTCAAGGCGGCTGGAGCGCCTTGTCGGCGACCTCCTCGACCTCGCCCGTCTCGGTGCCGACCAGCTTTCCCTCCACATGGGGCCGACCGACGTCGCCGCCGTCGCCGGCGCTGCGGTGGAGGCGTTTCGGCCGCAGGCGGAACGTGCCGGGCTGGCTCTCGAGGTCTCGGCACCGGCGAGTGGTGTCCTCGTGGCGGCCGACCCGGACCGGCTCGGGCAGGTGTTCGCCAACCTCGTCGAGAACAGCCTCTCCTTCGCCAGCGGTGCCGTCACCGTCCGGCTCTCGGCGCCTCCGGGAGATCCCGCCCGGCCCGGCAACGTCTACGTGCTCGTCGACGACGACGGTCCGGGGATCGCTCCGGAGGATCTGCAGCGGGTTTTCGACCGCTTCTACCAGGCAGACCGGGGCGTGGCAGCCCGCCGTGGCCTCGGCCTCGGCCTCTCGATCGTCGCCGAGCTGGTGCGCGCCATGGGAGGGCACGTCCGCGCCGAGTCGCCGCTCACTCCCCTCGGCGGCACCCGCATGGTCGTGGAGCTGCGGCCCTGGCCCGCAGCGACGGCGCCCCGCGCCTAGCGGACCTGTCGTCCGCTGCCTAGCAGCCCGTTGGGGTGACGCCGCCGTTGTCGAGCGTGAGCAGCGTGCAGATCGTCGACTTGGCGACGAGCCACTTCGCTGCGATGTAGACGGCACCACCCTTTGAGCCCGTCAGTACCGGTGCCTTGTTCGGCCCGAGCACGTCATAGACGACGGTGGCGCACGGGCTCGGCAGGAAGGCTTTCGTGCAGTCGGTGCCTTGCTCGATGGTGATCGAGGAGACGCTGGCGCCGGCCGCTTCCTTGGCCAGGGCCGAGTGGATGGCCTTCGTGAAGGCCGCTTGCAGGCTGCTGCCGTCCTGCACAACCGCCAGCTTGGGGGGAACCGCCGGGTTGGCGAGGTCGAACAGCGTCGTGTAGGCGTGCCGGATGTCGGCCGTCGAGGTCGCCAGGGGCGGGAGCGTCACGGGGACCACCGACGTCGTCGTCGTCGACGACGTCGTCGTCGTGGACGACCCGCTACTGCAGGCGGACAGGGCGAGGGCCGCCAGGAGGCCGACCGTCACCACCCGCCAGACCGAGAGCGCCCGCCGTGTCGCCGGAGCACTCCTTTGCTGTCGTCGGTCCGTTGTCATCGGTCGCCATCCTAAGCAGCAGGCGCCTTCCGCCGACTCGGAGGCAGCGGGCCGTCTCACACCGTAGATTGCCGCCTCGTGAGCATCTCGACAAAACGCGGCGACACCGGCACGACAGGGCTCCTGTACGGGGGGCGGGTGCGCAAGGACTCAGCACGCATCGAATGCAACGGCGCCGTGGACGAAGCGCAGGCGGCGCTCGGCTACGCCAGGGCGGTCGTCCTGTCTGCGGGGTCCAGCGGCCCCGGCAACCTCACTGGCGATGCCCTCGACGGCATGCTCGTGTCCATCGAGCGCGACTTGTGGGTTCTCATGGCAGAAGTCGCCACGGCGGACAACAAGCGGGTCAAGCTCGTCGCCGGCACCTCGCTCGTTACCCAGGAGATGGTGGACGTCCTCACGAGCCGCGTGACCGCCCTCGAGGCGCTCCAGATCGTGCCGAAGGAGTTCGTCGTGCCAGGGGAGAACCTTGCCGGGGCGGCCCTCGACGTGGCTCGCACGGTCGTCCGGCGCGCCGAGCGGCTCGCCGTGGCGGCACAGCTGCCGAAGGCGTCCGCCGTCGTCCCCTATCTGAACCGACTCTCGGATCTCTGCTGGCTGCTGGCTCGCGCCGTGGAGGGCGAGCACCTCACCGCCCGCAACGGCCCTCCCAAGCGCACGCGGCATTCCCCGCGGCTGGCGGCGAACGACAGCACCCTCCTCGGCGGGCAATGATGGCCGCATGAACGTTCACGTCTCGATCGGCTCCTCGGTCCCTCCCGATGCGAGCGCAGTGGGCCACGTCGTGTTTGAGGGCCTCGTCCCTGCAGGCGACGGAGTCGAGCTCGACCGCCCCTCCTGTGAACGGCGGTCGTTCGCGGGGAAGGCGGCTGAGTCGCTCATCGAGCCGGACGGTGATCGCTTGCGGGTGCTCGTCGGGGCAGGGCCGTCCGAGACCTTCTCCGCCAAGGCGCTGCGGCGCTCGGCTGCCACCTTCGCCCGCGCCGTCGGCTCTTGTCAGTTGGTCTGTCTCGACCTCAGTCCTCTCGTCGCCGGCCCCTTGGGCACTGCGGCGGCCGTGCAGGCGGCCGTGGAAGGCATCGCCGGCGCCACCTACCGCTTCGCCCGGTACTGGAGCACGGAACGGCCGACGAGCTTGGCCTCGGTCGTTCTCGTGGTGCCGGCCGGCGATCTTGCAGCCGCCAGCACCGCTCTCGTTCGGGGCGTCGCCGTGGCCGACGCCGTCGCGCTGGCTCGCGATCTCGTGAACACGCCGGCGTCCGACATGACACCCTCGCGCTTGGCAGTCGTCGCCGGCGAGGTGGCCGAGCGAGCCGGTCTCCGCATCAGCGTCCTCGACGAGAGCGAGATTCAGGCGGAGGGCCTCGGCGGGCTCTCGGGCGTCGCCCGCGGTTCGGCCGAGCCGCCCCGGCTCATCAAACTCTGGTACGTGCCCGATGGCGCCGAGGTGGCTGACACACCGATGGTCGCCGTCGTCGGCAAGGGCATCACGTTCGACTCGGGCGGCCTCTCGCTCAAGACGGGCGATGGGATGATGACGATGAAGGACGACATGAGCGGTGCCGCCGTCGTGATCGCCACGTTGGGGGCCTGCCGGGCGGCGGGCGTGAACGTGCGCGTCCTCGGCATCGCTCCCTGCACCGAGAACATGCCGAGCGGCACGGCCACCAAGCCAGGCGATGTCCTCACGACACGAAACGGCAAGACGATCGAGGTCCTCAACACCGACGCCGAAGGACGCCTCGTGCTGGCCGACGGCTTGGCGCTGGCGGCCGAGGAGGCGCCCGACGCCATCGTCGACCTCGCCACCCTCACGGGTGCCTGTGTCGTCGCCCTCGGGCCCGAGGTCGCCGGCGTCATGGGCAACGACTCCCGTGTCATCTCGGCCATCGAGCAGGCAGCCGAGCGGGCGGGAGAGCCCGTGTGGCACCTTCCCCTCCCTCAGTCGTACAAGAAGATGCACGAGTCCACCGTCGCCGACATGAAGAACATCGGCCGGCCCGGTGGGGGCGGAGCGCTGCTCGCCGGGCTGATCCTCGAGGAGTTCGTCGGCGATCGGCCCTGGGCGCACATCGACATCGCCGGACCGGCCTTCACCGACGAGGAATCCTTCGATCAGCGCAAGGGTGCGACCGGCTTCGGGGTGCGCACGGTGATCGAGTGGTTATCCGGCTATGAGCCGATCGGCGCCCCGGCTGATCACGCAGCAGATGGGAGCGTTCGATGACGGGTTCGCCTCCGGCTCCGAAGACCCCAGGTACGGCGGGCCGCCGAGTTGCCAGCCGAAAGGGGGAGACGAGAACGGCGATGGCGACCTCCGCCGCCGCCGCCCCTCCGGCGAGCGGGGCGGCCCGCACGTCGACACCGAATCGTGCCGGCACGGCGAGCGCCAACCGAGCCGCCAAGGCGGCGCCGGCCCGCAAGCGGACCAGCGGTACACCCGCGCGGACGGTGACGCCTCCGACGGCGGCTGCCCCCGCCGTGCCGGCGCACCCGGCGACGCTCGCCATCGACATCGGCGGGACGGGCCTGAAGGCGTCCGTGCTGGATGCCGAGGGTCGTCTCCTCGCCGATCGAGTACGGGTCGCCACGACCTACCCGGTTTCTCCCGACCAGATGGTCGACGAGCTCGTCAAGCTCGTGCAGCCGCTGCCATCGGCCGACCGCGTGTCGGTGGGCTTTCCCGGTGTCGTGAGGAGGGGTCATGTCCTGACGGCGCCGCACTTCGTCACGAAATCCGGCCCGGGTTCGAGGGTGGTGAAGGAACTGCTCGGGAAGTGGACGGGCTTCGACCTCGCCCAGGCGCTGGCGGTGAGGCTGGGCATCCCCGTTCGGGTCGCCAACGACGCCGACCTGCAAGGGTGGGCCGTCATCAGCGGGCGGGGGATCGAGATGGTCGTGACGCTCGGCACGGGCGTCGGCACGGCGCTCTTCGCCGAAGGCAAGCTCGCACCCCACCTCGAGCTCGCCCACCATCCCTTCCGAAAAGGCGAGACCTACAACGAGCAGCTGGGTGAAGACGCCTTCAAGCACGTCGGGGTGTCGAAGTGGCGCAAGAGGGTGCTGGAGGCGATCGGGAACCTCGAGCGCCTCGTCAACTACGACAGCCTCTATGTCGGGGGCGGCAACGCCCGCCACCTGCAGGGGCACGTCGACCCGTCGATCACGATCGTGGACAACGTCGCCGGCATCGCCGGCGGCATCAAGCTCTGGGTGCACGGCGGCCACTGAGACGCCGCCGCCAGGCCGGCGTCTCGACCACCGCCCCAGCCGGCTTCAGGTGCCGAGCCAGCTCGGAGAAGCGTCGAGAAGAAACCGCGTGACCGCCAGTGCCCGGTCGAAGGTGTCGCACAGCAACTCCTCGCCGGCCAGCACGCGCGCCAGTGAGACTTCGCGGCGGGCGACGATCGTGAGACGGCGCACGGCCGCCTCGGTCACCGATCCGAACGAGTCGGTCGCCGAGATTTCGAGGGGGAGCTCCAAGCCGCCCACCCCCGAGAGGTCGAGCGTGAGCCGCAGCAGGTCGGGGGCGTTCGGAAGCGGCGGGACTCCCCAGTTGAACGTGAGAGGGAAGAACCACTTGTCCGGCGGGTCGGCATCCTCCGGCAAGGCGACGACGGCGTCTTCGAAGTCGAGCAGAACGCGGGGTTCGACCTCGAGGGCGAGGTGGAGGTCGATGGGGCCCCCACATCCCTCCTCGGGATGCAGGTCCACCTCCCAGAACTGCCGGAGCGAGTACGTCTCCACGAAGTGCCGCTCGTCGTGCACGTGGAATCCGTGATCGACCGCATGATCTTTGAGCTCGGCCACGTAGCCGGCCACGTCAATGACCGCCATGTCGTCGCGAGTGTATGCCCCGTTCGCGAGCTACCGTGCCCGCTCGTGGACGCATCCTCGATGATGGGCGTGCTGGCGGCGGCCTCCCGTGCGGTGTCCAGCGCCCTCGAGGACCTCTCGGACTGGGGATTGGCAGGCACCCGCCCTGGTCAGTACCGGTCCGATCTGGCGGCCGACCGCGTCGCCGTCGAGGTCTTGAAGGCGGCGGGTTTCTCGGTGATGAGCGAGGAATCCGGGCTGACCGAGGTCGTCTCGTCGCCTTTCCTCGCCGTCCTCGACCCCGTCGACGGCTCGACGAATGCCTCACGGGGACTTCCATGGTTCGCCACGAGCATCTGTGTCCTCGACGAGACGGGACCCTTGGCCGCCCTTGTCGTGAACCAGGCGACCGGGCGGCGCTACGAGGCGACGCGTGGGGGAGGAGCCCGGCGGGATGGCGCTCCGATCTCGCCGTCTCCTTGCCGCGAGCTCCGCCGTGCCGTCGTCGGCCTGTCGGGCTATCCCAGCCGCTATCTCGGCTGGAAGCAGTACCGCGCCCTCGGGGCGGTGGCACTCGACCTGTGCGCAGTGGCGGACGGCACGCTCGACGGCTACGTCGACTGCGGGCGAAACGCCCACGGCGCCTGGGACTATCTCGGCGGCATGCTCGTCTGCGAGGAGGCCGGGGCGGGCATCGCCGACGGTCTCGGTCGAGATCTCGTGGTGCGAGAGCATGGCGACCGGCGAGCGCCGGTGGCGGCCGGGACACCCGAGCTGCTCGAGTCCTTGCTGGCGGCCCGCCGCTCCCTCGAGGACTCCTGAGGGCGCTTGGCCCGGAGCCGATGCGGCGCCGAGCGCACCGGCCGGCACCTGGCGGGTCGTGGGGCGCCGGCTACTACCCTCGGGACCGATGGAAGACGATGCCCCGCCCGGGACCGCTCCCGCCAACGAGCCGGGTCCCCTGCAGCTCCTTCTCGACGTGCAGGCTCACGACTTGGCTCTCGACCGTCTGGCCTACCGCCTGCGTGAGCTGCCGGAACGGGCGCGACTCGACGAGGTGGACCGACGGGCGGCCGAGCTGAAGCGGCGTTTCGAGGCGATGGAGGCGAGTCGCGCCAACCTCGCCCGCCAGCAGGATGATCTCGAGGAGCACGTGCAGACACTCGTCTCGCGCATCGAGGCCATCGAGGCTCGCTTGCGGTCCGGATCAGCGGGTTCCTACCGGGATCAGGACGCCATGGCGAACGAGACGCGCTCGCTCGACCATCAGCGTCGCGGCTACGAGGACCGGGAGCTCGAGATCATGGAACAGCTCGAGCCGATCGAGGCGGAGCTGGCGTCGGTGACTGCGGAGGTCGGTCAGCTCGACGCCGAGCGGAGGGAGGCTTCGGCCGCCTTGGCGGCGTCGGAAGCGGCCATCGCCACCGAGCAGTTGGACGTGCTGGCCGAGCGCGCCCCCTTGGCGGCGATGTTGCCGGGTGACCTCGCCGCCTCCTACGAGCGCTTGCGGGCAAAGCTGGGCGGGATCGGAGCCGCCAAGCTGGTGGACGGCACCTGCAGCGGTTGCCATCTGCGCTTGCCGTCCCGGGAGCGTGACCAGGTCGTGCATGCACCCCCGGGGACGGTCTTCTACTGCGATCAATGCGGACGGATCCTGGTGCCGTGAAGACAGCTCCGACGACGCTCGTCCCGGTGCTGATCGTCGGATCGTGCTGATCGTCGGATCGTGCTGATCCTCGTTCGCCACGGTCAGAGTGAGGCGAATGCGGCCGGGCTCCTGCTCGGGCGGGCGGACTCGTCCTTGACCGGGTTGGGACGACGCCAGGCGGGCCGGATCGGCGAGGCGCTGGCTGCCTCCGCCCCCCGCTCTGCGGGCGGGACCAGGGAGGAGCGCCGGCCGACTCGCATCCTCACGAGCCCGCTCGCACGAGCGCGCACGACGGCAGAGATCATCCGTGACGTCCTGGGCCCCGGCGCCCCCGAGCCGGAGGTGGAGGACCTGCTGATCGAGCTCGACTACGGGGAGCTCGAGGGGAAGCGGCCGGCGGACCTCGCCCCAGGTGTCTGGTCCGCCTGGCGGGCGGACCCGACGTGGCGCCCGCCCGGAGGCGAGTCCTTCGTGGATCTGCATGCACGCGTGGACCCATTGTGGGCTTCGCTCGCTGCCGACGCCGCTGCCGGCGACGTGATTGCCGTCAGTCATGTGTCGCCGATCAAGGCGGCCGTCGCCTGGGCACTCGGCGCCGGGCCGGAGCTCGCCTGGAAGTTGTCGCTCGGCGTGGCAGCGGTCACCCGTATCTCGTTCAGCGGTCCGTCGCCCGCACTGGTGAGCTTCGGCGAGACCGGGCACCTGCACGGGCTGTGAGCGGCTGTCCCACCAGGTTGTGCCGGCGTGGGAGGATGTGTCGTGGCGAGTCGGCCGGGTGACCGCGGCCGGGCGACGGTGCGCTTCTCACCGGCACCCGGCTGAGGAAGGTCGGGGCTCCACAGGGCAGGGTGCTGGCTAACGGCCAGTCGGGGCGACCCGAAGGAAAGTGCCACAGAGAACAGACCGCCGATGGCACGGTTCGCCGTGCACAGGTAAGGGTGAAACGGTGCGGTAAGAGCGCACCAGCGCCCGGGGTGACCCGGACGGCTCGGTAAACCCCACTCGGAGCAAGGCCAAATGCGGGACGGGCTGCCCGCCCTATGTCCCCAGGTGGGCCGCATAGATGGATGGTCACCCCAGCGATCCCGCCAGGGAGCGTTGGACAGAACCCCGCCTATAGGCCGACTCGCCACACGCAGCCCTGTGAATGCACGCTAAAATGCCCTCTGGCCTGCGGTTTCGTCCTGTCCGTTGGTACCCGCTGGTGACCGAAACACACCCCTGTAGTCCTCAGGAACTGAGGACTTTCTGAGGACCTGAGGACTTTTTGAGGACCGAATCCGATCGTTGATCGGGCTCCGGAGGCGCTATGGCAAGCATCGACAAGAGGCCCAACGGCCGATACCGGACGAGGTGGCGCGAGTACCCCGGCGGCCCGCAGAAGACCCGCCACTTCGACCGCAAGGGCGACGCGCAGCAGTTCCTCGACGGCGTCCGAGGCGATCTCGCCCACGGTCTCTACATCGACCCGGCCGGGGGGCGCACGCTGTTTCGTGAATACGCCGAGGCGTGGCGAGCCGGCCAGGTCCACCGGCCCAGCACGGCCGCTCAGGCCGAGACCTATTTGCGCCTGCACGCGTACCCCGCGCTTGGCCGCAGGCCGCTCGGCGCCATCCGTCGGAGTGAGGTCCAAGCTTGGGTGAAGGCGCTCAGCGGGAAGCTTGCGCCCGGGTCTGTCGAGCTCGTTTACAGATGGGTGTCGACCATCTTCAAGGCGGCAGTCGGCGACCGGCTCATCGCCGCCTCTCCCCGCATCCGCATCGCCCTGCCGAAGCGCGCCGACAGAGAGGTGGTGCCGCTCAGCGTGAGCGAGGTCGGGGCACTCGCGGCCGCAGTTCCCGACCGCTACAAGGCCCTGATCGTCTTCGCCGCTGGGATGGGACTGCGGCAGGGCGAGTGCTTCGGTCTCACCGTCGACCGCGTCGACTTTCTTCGCGGTCACGGCGCGTCGACCGCCAGCTCGTCTCGGCCCGAGCCGGAGTGCCCGAGTTCGGTCCGCCCAAGAGCAGAGCCGGCTTTCGCACCGTCCCTATGCCCGCGGTCGTCGGCTCCGCCCTGGCCGAGCACCTGGCTCGCTACGGCACAGGACCGGCGGGATTGGCCTTCACCAACACGCTGGGCAAGCCGTTGCGGCGCAATACGGCCGGCGACATGTGGCACCGAGCTGCGAGAGAGGCTGGCCTGCCGGGGTGGGCAACGTTCCATGACCTGAGGCACTTTTACGCGTCACTCCTCATCTTCCGGGGGTGCTCGGTGAAGGCCGTCCAGAAGGGCCTCGGGCACCAGTCAGCCATGGAGACACTCGACACCTACGGGCATCTGTGGCCGGACAGCGACGACGAAACAAGGAACGCTGTCGATGACGTCCTCGCCGGGTTGACGGCTGTCGGCTGAGTCGGGCCTGCCGACCAACGCGGCCGGGGTGGAGGTGAGACGCCTACCCGGCGCCTTCAGTGTGGCTCGTGCGTCCATCGAGGGACGTTTGGGACGACGTCTTCGGGGCGCGTCGGCCGTATTCCATCTGGAGCGACCACGGCGAGTGCACAGTCCCGTCGAAAGGGCACGACGAGGGATTCCTCGCCGTCGACTCCTGGATCGTCCAGATGGAGCCGTCTGTGCTTGGCCTAACGTTCCAATCGTGAACCGACGCAGGGGTTCTCCGCACCGCGTAGAACAGGAGACACTATGAGTCACTTACCTGCGATGGACCCCGGCGAGACCGTTGTGACGAAGGCCGCCAAAGGTTCGGTGAGTGATACCGTCGCCAAGCTCAGCGAACTTGTCGAAGCACACGGACTGAAACTCTTCGCGATCGTCGACCACAGTGGCGAGGCACGACGAGCCGGGCTTGAGCTGCGCGAGACCAAGGTCGTGATCTTTGGTAGCCCTGCGGCGGGCACGCCGGTGATGCAATCGGTGCCGCTCGTCGCGCTCGATCTCCCGCTAAAGCTGCTCATCTGGGACGACGGCGGGCAGACGAAGGTGAGCTATACGACTCCCGGTACTCTTGCGGCGCGCTACGGCCTGAGTGACGAGCTCGCGCAGCGACTCGCTGGCATCGGCCCGATCAGCGATGCTCTTGTCGCCACCTGACTGGACCACAACGGGAGTGAGCGACGAACACCGCTGAAGTCCTCAGGAACTCACCGAACGGCTCTCGCCGCGGGAGGGCGGCGCTCAACAAGCGTTGAGCTGCACGCTCCAACCCTCACTCGCCGTGTAGTGCGCTGCGAAGAGGAGACCGTGGCTGCCGCCCAGGCTGCCGTCCCAAGCGTTGCCCCCCGGATACAGGGGGGAAACGTAATGCCAGGTGATCGGCAGTAGGGCGGTGAGCCGGGCGCCGCCGCAGCTCATGCACCCAGCGTTGTCCTCGAGCACACTCCGCAGCCACACGGCAAGGTCGGCGGCGGCCCGGGAACGAGGGCCAACCCGGGCGAGCGCTGGTGCACGGGCTGCTGCCGCCTCGGCGGCGGCGAGGTCGGCGACGAACGAGTTGGCCGCGTGGCTGCCATCTCCCAGGCAGCTCAGCAAGTACTCTGCCGCTGAGCCGGACCTGGAGATGCTCCCAGCGTTCGTCGCTGCGGCCAGGTCAAAGCCTCGGAAGGCGTAGTAACGCGAGACCAGATCACTCTGGACCGTCAACACCAGCAGCAACACGTGGGCGGTGAGTCCAGCGGGGATCTCTCGCGTCGCCTCGGATGGGTTGGCACTGGCGATGGCGTCGAGCGTCGACTTGCTGAACGTGATCTGGGTCGTGCCGCTGGCTCCGTTGACGGCGAGCGCAGCCGCTTTGAGCCGTCGGTCGAGATTGACGGCGGCGGTGAAGTAGGCGGCGAGGTCGGCGGCACTTGACTTCCTGGTGGTGGTCTGGGTGGTGCTGGTCTGGGTGGTGCTGGTCTCTGCAGGGGATGACGAGGCGGGGGTGGTGGGTTTCGCAGACGAGCTGCCGCCGCACCCGCTCATGGCGGCCCCGACCAACAGGCAGCCCGAGAGCAGGACACCGGTTCCTTCCAGCAATCCGAGTCGCGGACTCATGGAACGCTCCTCTCGTTGTTCACCCACGATGCACCTTGAGCTGCCCGATCCGAAAGCGATGATCGCGGCGGCGGCCATGGATCTTCCTGAGGCGGTGACGACGAGGACATGGGAGCGAACGGGGTCGCTGAACCAGCCGTCAAGGGGAGGACCGGCAGGGCGACGCCGATCAGCCCTCGAGGAGAAGCATCCCGGCTCGTTGTGGTGGGCCCGACCCGTTCGTACATGGCGGCCTCTTTGCCCCGCGACGCGGAGTGTCAACCGATACGGCGCCCAGGTGTGCCCTCTTCTTGCATCAAAGGGACGATCTCATGCTGCGAACGGACACGACCTCTGGACGCCGCCGAGGAGACCGAGCGCCACCGCCCGCTCCCGGCCGCGCACGCTCGGCGAGCCCAAGCCGGCGCAACCGATCTGCCGGGGCTGCATCGTGCGCTCGCCCTCCCGCGAGTACGCGCTCGAGCGCCCGGGGGTACCGGGCCTGTGGCGAGGACGGAAGTGCGTGCTTAGCCCCCAGGTGGCGGCGCCCACCCTCTCGTCGTCCACTCCGGCGTGTCCGCTTCCAGCCTCTCGATGCGCCGGTGAAGGTTTACAAGGTGCTCCCCAACGTCATGAATGGCCTTACCGAGATCGGTCAGAGCCTGCGCACTCAGCTCGGCGCCCCCCGCCGCGTACTTTTCCAGCGACCTGATGAGGTCGCGAAGTTCCTGCTCTACGCTTCGCCTCTCGGGGGTCTCTGCCATGCAGGCGAGCCTACAGAGCAGAGCGGAAAATGGTTGTGCAGCCTCCCCTCGCACTCGTGGATGAGGGCGGGCATGCTGTTGCGATGCCCGGACCGCCTCCTGCGCTCCCCGTGGCCGTCCACGCCTGCCTCTTCGACTTGGACGGGGTGCTGACATCGACGGCGCGCCTCCACGCCGAAGCGTGGAAGGCAACCTTCGACTCCTTCCTGGCGCACCGAGAACCGCAGCAGGGCGAGGAAGACGACCCGTTCGACCTCGCCACGGACTACCGGGAGTACGTCGACGGGAGGCTTCGGGAGGATGGGGTGCGCGCATTCCTCGCCTCGCGCCATATCGCGCTCCCGGAAGGATCGCCGGACGACCCGCCCGGGGAGGGGTCGGTGCACGCGCTCGCCGAATCGAAGAACAAACGGCTCCTCGGGCTCATAGGAGAGCGGGGCGTGAGCGTCTTCCCAGGATCGGTCGACCTCGTGCGCGCCGCACGCGCCGCCGATCTGCGGACCGCGGTCGTGTCAGCGAGCGCGAACACGAGAGCCGTTCTCGCCTCAGCCGGTATCACCGACCTGTTCGACGTGATCGTCGACGGGATCGTCGCCGCTGAGCGCCATCTTGCGGGCAAGCCCTCTCCCCAGACCTACCTTGCCGCCGCCTCGGACCTCAAGATGTCGGCGGACGACTGCGCAGTCTTCGAAGACGCCGTCGCCGGCGTCCAAGCCGGGAAGGCGGGAGGATTCGCCCTCGTCGTCGGCGTCGACCGCGACGGCAACCGCCAGGAGCTGCTCGAGAACGGAGCGACCGTCGTCGTCGACGACCTCTCGGAGCTGCTGCCGAGGTGATCAGCCACCCGAGCTTCCAAGTCGAGCCATGGTGTCTGCGCGAGAGCTCCCTCGACCTCGACATCCTGGCCCAGAGCGAGTCGCTCTTCGCCCTCTCGAACGGCCACATCGGCCTCCGCGGCAACCTCGACGAGGGCGAGCCGAACGGGACGCCCGGGACGTACCTCAATGCCGTCTACGAGCGACGTCCCCTCCCCTACGGCGAGTCCGGGTACGGCTACCCGGAATCGAGCGAGTCCGTCATCAATGTGACGAACGGGAAGATCTTCCGCCTCCTTGTCGACGACGAGCCGTTCGACGTCCGCTACGGGACGGTGCTCGACCACGAGCGGTGCCTCGACTTCCGTGCCGGAACGCTGGCGCGGACCGTGACGTGGCGGTCGCCGGCGGAGGCGACGGTGCGCGTCCGGACCGTCCGCCTCGTCTCGCTCTCCCAGCGGAGCGTCGCGGCGATTCGCTACGAGGTCGAGGCGGTCGACACGCCGGTACGTGTCGTGCTGCAGTCCGAGCTCGTCGCCAACGAGTTCGTCCCCGAGGTCGAGGGCGACCCGCGCGTCGCCGTGGCACTCGACAGCCCGCTCGTCGCCGAGGAGCACGAGGCCGACCACTGCCGCTCCCTCCTCATCCACCGGACAAAGCAGAGCGGGCTCCGAGTCGCGGCGGCGATGGACCACGATGTCGACGGACCGGGCGGAACGACGTCGCGGTCGGAGAGCATTGACGACGTCGCCCGCATCACGGTCACCTCCGAGCTCGCCGCCGGCGAACGTCTTCAGCTGACGAAGTACCTGGCGTACGGGTGGTCCGCCACTCGCTCCCGTCCGGCAATTCACGATCAGGTCCTCGGGGCACTCTTCGCTGCGCGCACGACCGGTTGGGACGAGCTGCTGAACGAGCAGCGGGCCTGCCTCGACGAGTTCTGGAGCGGCGCCGACGTGGAGCTCGAAGGAGATCCGGAGGTCCAACAGGCGGTCCGGTTCGCCCTCTTCCACGTGTTCCAGGCCAGCTTCCGATCGGAGCACCGCGCCATCCCGGCGAAGGGCCTCACCGGCCCCGGCTACGACGGCCACGCATTCTGGGACACCGAGACGTTCGTGCTCCCCGTCCTCACCTACACCCATCCGCCCTCCGTGAAGGACGCGCTGGATTGGCGACGCTCCACGCTCGACCAGGCCGAGGAGCGAGCCCGTCAGCTGGGTTTCGAGGGTGCAACGTTTCCGTGGCGGACGATCTCGGGACAGGAGTGCAGTTCTTACTGGCCGGCCGGCACGGCGGCCTTCCACGTGAACGCCGACATCGCCGCCGCCGTGGTTCGCTATCTCGACGCCACCTGCGACGAAGAGTTCGAGAAGGCGACGGCCTTTGATCTCCTCGTCGCCACGGCGCGCCTGTGGCGCAGCCTCGGCCACCACGATCGCGAAGGGCGCTTCCGGATTGACGGCGTGACGGGGCCGGATGAGTACTCGGCAGTCTCCGACAACAATGTGTTCACTAACTTGATGGCGGCAAGGAACCTGCTCGAGGCGGCTCGGCTCGCGGTCGCTCACGACGACGTCGCCGCTCGGTTCGACGTCTCGGTCGAGGAGGTGGCGTCGTGGCGCGACGCCGGCGAGAAGATCTTCATTCCCTTCGACTCACGCCTCGGCGTCCATCCCCAGGCCGAGGGCTTCACCGAGCACGACCAGTGGGACTTCGTTCACACGGGCACCGAGCAGTACCCGCTCTTCTTGCACTTCCCCTACTTCGACCTCTACCGCAAGCAAGTCGTGAAGCAGCCCGACCTCGTGCTCGCGATGTACCTCTGCGACGACGCCTTCACGCCCGAGGAGAAGCTGCGGAACTTCGCCTACTACGACGCCATCACCGTCCGGGACTCATCACTCTCGGCGAGCATCCAGGCCGTTCTTGCCGCTGAGGTCGGTGCACTCGGCCTCGCCTACGACTACTTGGGGGAGGCGGCGCTCATCGACCTCGACGACCGCGAGCACAACACTCGCGACGGGCTGCACCTCGCCTCGCTCGCAGGGACCTGGACGGCACTCGTGGCGGGCTTCGGGGGACTCCGCTTTCGAGACGGGCATCCCGCATTCAGTCCCCGCCTCCCCGAGGAGCTCACGAAGCTCCGGTTCACGCTCCGCTATCGCGGCCGCCGTCTCTCGGTCACGATCGAGCCGGACAAGGCGACCTACGAACTGCTCGAGGGCGACCCGATCGACGTCTTCACCCACGGCGCGCGACTCGAACTCCACGAGGATCCCGTCGAGGCGGCGCTCCCGCCCCTCGGCGCGCCGCCGGAGATCGCACAGCCTCAGGGGCGTGCACCGCTCCACCGGCACCGGAGCCATCCCGATTAGTCGCCCAAGGTCACCTCGAGACCTGAGTCAGTTCTCCGGTCCGCTCGAACCGTCGCGCAAGAGGTGGCCGTAGAGACGCTCGGCAACGTCCGGATCCGAGAAGAAGATGGTGGCCTCCTCGATGAGGTCCTCGGAATTGAACCGCATCAAGATCAGATGTCGCAGTCGTTGCGAGGCACCTCCGACCTCGGCCTGGACGTCGACGAGGATCGACACATGGAAAAGCCCAAGCATCCAGTCGTCGAACTTGACAGGATCGAAACGCCCGTCTGTCTGGAGGATGATCGCCTTGAGGTGCTTCGCCACCTGATCGCGTCCGGAGAACGTACCCGAGAGGGCGTGGTGGCCGAGAACCCGATAGGACACGGTGGGAGCGAGCGACCGAAGCGCCTCGTCGGTTCTCCCCAGGCCGAGGTTCGTCACGAAGGAGCGAGCGACGCTGATCCATTGGGGGTTACCGAGTTCGTCGTCCATCGCTGCTCCTTGGCACGCTCAGGCCATCAACGGAGGCCGAGGGTGTCGGCCTCATCCTAAGCGAGGAGCCTCGTCCGCATCAGTGCCCCGATCTCGTCGAGCCAACCGGAGCCCGACCAGCCCCGAGCTGCCGGTCGGAGGTTTCGCTGCGACAGAGCCCCGTCCATCGGCCGGCTCGCCCTCCGAGTGATGCCGGCGCCAATGCCGTCCGGGATGTCTTCGGGCGCGAAGTCTCGAGCAGACAGGACCTTTGGCTCTGGAAGGGCCCGAGCAGTTTCCCTACCGTGTCGACATGGACGGCATCTTCGACCCGACGGCGCTGTTGTGGGAGCTCGAGGGGCACGACACGGCGAGCGGTGTGGCACGTCGCGGTGATCGCACGGATCGATCCGCCTGGCGGTCGTTGGCGGCCTGTAAGGGCACCGATCCGGCCGTGTTCGTCGTGGAGAACTTTCGGAACAACGTGAGGCGAGCCAAGGTCATCTGTGCCGGTTGCTCGGTTCGGCAGGACTGCCTCGACTACGCCGTCCGTAATCCCGAGCTCATGGGCGTGTGGGGCTGCACGACGACGCACGAGCGACGGGTCTTGAGGAGGGCGAGCGCCTGAGGCCGTTGTCAGCGGCACCCACTCGGGCGCCCCCACCAGGTCCGGGAGGCGGAAGCTAGGGGCTCACGTCGTAGCCGCCTGGCGTTCGCCTGGCGTTCGCCTCTCAACCGGCTCGCACAGTTGCCCGTCGTGGCGGCTGACTCCGCTGTTTCGTTCTGAATTCGCCGAGGGTCGCCGCCACTGCGAAAGGGCAGTATGGCCCTATCAGATGCCAGCGCCGAGGGCGAAGATCTCTGCAGGAAGCAAACCCGATAGGAGGGCAAACCGATGGCCGTGTTCATTCTGTTGCCGGCGCTGGTCCTCCTGTGCGTTGTACTGCTGGCACCCCTCATGCTGCCCGGTGCCGTCATCGTCTTCGCCGCCCTGGCTGTGGCTGCCGTCGTCCGGCATCATCACGCCAATCAAATCCTTCGTTCGCACTGAAGGTCCTATCCGGCAGGTCCTATCCGGCCGCCCGCCCGAGCACGTCGCGGAGCTTGACGCGCCCGCCCGTGCGGAGAATTGCCCTCCGGTAGATGCCGGTGGCCAGCCGTGCAACAGCGACGGTGCACAGGACGCTGATGACGGCCGACGCCAGAAACTCCCACCACGTGACGGCGTCCAGGCCGACGAGGACCGGCATGGCGAACGGCGCCGTCGGAGGCAGGTAGGCGAGGACCTTGAACCAATCGGCCGGGTTGCCCGAGCTGGCTGCGGTGAGGGACACGACGTATCCGAAGATGAGCGGGAGGCTCAAGGGGAAGGCAAGAGTCTGCACCTGGTCCTGGCGCTCCGCCATGGAGCCGGCCGCCGCGTAGACCCAGCAGTAGAACGCGTAGCCCAGCACCAGCCACGCAAGGGTGCTGACGAGCACGACCGGTGCCGTCCCGTGAAGGAGGTCGGAGCCGACGCTCTTGGCCAACGCCAAGGCGACCACCACGATGAGGGTCGCCTGCCCGAAGGCCATGAGTCCAATCCCGAGCACCTTGCCCGTGAGGAGCTGAATCGGGCGTACGGCCGACAGCAGCACCTCGATGACGCGGCTGGACTTCTCTTCCATGACGCCGATCAGGATCCAGGTGTTGTACTGCGAGAGCATCACGAAAATGAGAATGAGACCGATGATCGAGACGCCTTGCACCGCCCCCTTCGCCTTGCCGGGTTGCAGGCTGCTCACGGGAAGGGCCTTGGCAGCCGCCAGCTGCGACGATTGCGCAGGGGTGAGATGGGCCGCCTCGACGGCGGCGAGCACGCCGAGATTGTTGGCGGCGGCGAACACGAACTGGGCCGACGTCGAGGTGTCCGTCGTTGCGATCGGTTTGTCCACGATGAGCTGTCGGTCCTCGACGATGGCGAGGCCGATGTCCCCGGAGCGCAGCTGCGTGTGGGCGGCGGCCTCGCTTGCCTCGGGTACGAACTGAACCGTTGTGCCGACACCGTGGGCGGCAGCCACCACGGCTGCCCGGGCCGGAGCCGAGAGGGACCCGACGAGGCCGACCCGGAGCGGTTCTGCCTTGCCGCGATCCAGCGTGGGAATGACGATGGCGGCCGCCACGACGGCCAGGATGAGCAGGGTCCCGACGCGAAAGATCCTGCCGCGGAATCGCTCCTTCACCTCGCGGAGGGCCACCAGCCCCACGTCGCTCGTGACGGAGTCCAAACCTACGTGCTGCGTCGGTTGACCGGTCGCTCTGCGTCTCAGACGACTCCGAAAGCGAAGGGCCAAGAAGACCGCCACGACGGCGGCAATGAGGCCCCCCGTCATCCCAATGCCTCCCGGAAGACTTCCGACAGGCGGCGCCGCTCGAAGACGAACTCGTTGACCCGACCGGCCGCCATCGCTGCACGCAGCACCGTCTCGCTGTCCACCTCCGGTTCGAGCACGAGTCGGGCGGCGCCTCCGTCGACCTCCGAGATGCTGACGCCGGCGAGACCGCGCGCCCACGCAGCATCTCGGTCGCCCTCCACGCGCACGACCAGCCGGCGGGGGCCGCTGCTGGCGAGGTCGTCCACCGTTCCGGTCACGACGAGGCGACCGTGGTCGATGATCGTGACCGACTCGCAGAGATCTTCCACCTGGTCGAGCTGATGGCTCGAGAAGAGCACACAGCAACCCGACCGAGCCTGTTCGCCGAGCACCTCTCCGATGGCGTCGATCCCGGACGGGTCCAGTCCCGCCAACGGTTCGTCCAAGATGAGCACGTCCGGGCCGTGCAGCAGGGCAGCGGCAAGCTGCACGCGCTGCTGGTTTCCGTGCGAGAGAGCATCCACCTTGCTCTCGGCCCGGTCGGCGATCCCCAGTCGCTGCAGCCACGTCGCCGTGGCGGCACGGGCGGCGGCCCCTCCCATGCCATGCAGTCTCCCGAGATACTCGAGCTCTTCACTCACACGCATGGCTGGGTACAGCCCGCGCTCCTCCGGCATGTACCCGAACTGCCGCCGCTCGGCTTGGCCGACGGGGACGCCGTTCCACTTGACAACGCCGGCATTCAGATCGGTGAGACCGAAGACGGCCCGCATCGTCGTCGTCTTGCCCGCCCCATTCGGGCCGAGGAACCCTACGACCTGTCCGGAGGGAACGGAAAAGGAGAGGTTGTCGAGGGCGGTGAGGGGCCCGAAACGCCGCGTCAATCCGTCGAGCTCGAGGAAGCTGCTCACCATCGCAGCCTAAGTGCGCCCAGGGTCGTTTCCTTCGGCGGCAAGATGAGGGCATCCGAGCTCTCGGCTCGGGGGCGAGACCCCAGGAGGTTCCGTGACAACGCGAGTGGTCGGCCGTGGCGAGGGAGAGCGGCGATACAACGCCCGCGGAAGCGTCATGTTGTTCAAAGCGCTGGCGGAACTGGACGACGGCGACCTCTCGCTCATGGAGCGCACACTGCCCTCCGGTGGCCGCCGCCCGCCGCCCCATCGCCACACCAACTGCTCAGAGGCCTACTTCGTGCTCGAGGGGCTCGTCTCGATCGTCGTCGAAAGCGAGGAGCTGACAGTCGGGCCGGAAGGCTTCGTCCTCGTTCCCCGCGGCACGGCCCACACCTTCGGCAACTCCACCGACAACGAAGCGCGCCTTCTCGTGTTGCACGCTCCCGCCATGGATGCCTATTTCGCCGGGTTGCACGAGTTGTGGAACCGCCCCGAGCCGCCGGCGCCTGAGGAGGAACGGGCCCTCATGGCGCAATTCGGCATGGAAGTGCTGTAGAGCTACCTCTGCAGCCTCCGAGGTCGGTGCAGGTCTTGCCCGTCCGGATCTCCTTGCGGGCGGCCGACGAGGTGGTCATGCCGCCGCTCGGGGACCCTTCGGCGCCTGCCACCTCCCGCAGCCGAGCAAATACGTATCGAGCCGAACGGTCGGCCCCCTCGGGGCTCGGCAATCCGTAGCCTCGCTCTCCATGGCCCCCGTCTCGACGAAGCTGCTGGCGGCGATGTTTCTCGTGAGCGGCGCCACACATCTCGCTGCGCCGCAGGTCTTCTCTGCCATCATGCCGCGGCTGCTGCCGAATCGCTCCCACCGGCCGCTTGTCCTTGTGAGCGGTGTCGCCGAGCTGGCGTGTGCCGTCGGCCTCCTGCGGCGGCGACCGTGGGCCGGATCGGCGAGTGCTCTCCTGTTGGTGGCCGTCTTTCCCGCCAACGTTCAGATGGCGCTCGATTCCAGCAGCGGTCGCAACCCGGGCCCCGCCGACAGCCGCCTCGTCGCCTGGGGCCGCCTTCCCCTGCAGCTCCCGCTCCTGCAAGCAGCCGTGAGGGCGCGGGCCCTGCGTCGCTGAGGCCCCGTCCGGGCGCTGCCACGAGGCGGATCGCAGCTCCTGATACACCCCAGGAGTACCCTCGAGCCATGGCGTCGTCGAGGGCTTCGGAAGCCCTGCAGTTCGACTTCTCGGCTGCTGAAGATGCCGAGGAGGCAGCCGAGAGCGCCGGCGTGTCGCCACCAAAGGGCCGGCGCGAGGACTCGAGCGGCGTCGGCGAGGAGGCGCCCAGCTGGGATCCGTACTGGGAGGCGGACGCCGTATCTGATCCGGCCGTCGTCCCAGCCAGCAGCGCGGCCTCTCGTGCCTGGCGCGACGAGGGTCGCTGGGACTCGGGCGATGAGGCCTTGTCGCCCACCGTGGGTGCGGCCGAGCCGGGGACGAACGCCGATGTCGCCTTGTCGGTCGCCGAGTTCTACGACCGCGTCAAGACAGCGCTGCGCGCCGGGTTCCCGGCTGAGGTCTGGGTCACCGGCGAGATCCGCAAGGTCACCGTCAACAAGGGGAACCGTTACCTCGAGCTGGCCGATCATGACGCCGTGCAGGGGCGGGGCAGCACGGCCGTGCTGGATGTCGCCTGCTGGTCACGGGGTTGGCCCCTCATCGGCGCCGAGCTGCAATCGGTCGGTCTCGAGTTGACGCCCGGGCTCGTCGTTCGCATCCGTGGCCGGGTGGGCGTCTGGGACGGGGCGGCGAAGCTGCGCTTCTCGATGACCGATCTCGACGTGTCGGCCCTGCTCGGAGGGATCGCAGCCGCCCGTCGCAAGTTGCTGCTGGTCCTCGAGAACGAGGGGCTGCTCGAAGCCAACCGCCGCCTGCGGGTGCCGCTCGTGCCGGTGCGGATCGGGCTCGTCACGAGCGCCGGCTCCGAGGCATACCGGGACTTCACCGGGCAGCTGGAGCGTTCCCCGTACTCCTTCGACGTCCGCCTCGAGACGTCCTCCGTGCAGGGGCCCGAGGCGCCGCAGCAGATCGCCTCCGCCATCTCCCGGTTGCGAGACTTCCGACCTGATCTCATTGTCCTCGTACGAGGTGGCGGCGGGCGGAGCGATCTCGCCGCCTTCGACAGCGAGCTCGTCGCACGGGCGATCGCCACCTGCCCGCATCCGGTGTGGACGGGCATCGGGCACACCGGGGACCGCTCGGTCGCCGACGAGGTCTGCCAGCGGGCGCTCATCACGCCGACCGGTTGTGCGGAGGCCGTCGTGGCCGCCGTCACGTCCTACGTGGAGTCTGTCGAGGACGCGGCGCAGGCGATCGCCTCGCGAGCTCGGGCCGCTCTCGACCGTGCGACCGACCGCGTGGCCGACCGCAGGAGTCACCTGGCGCGATCCGCCCGGCACGAGCTCGAGAAGGCGAGCTCGTCGCTCGTGCTGGCGAGAAGCAATGCTGCCCACGGCGCCAAAGTGTGCCTCGAGCGCAACCGGGCAGCGGTCGGGTGTCAGTCACACGAGCTGGCGCGCATCGGGCGCCACGCCCTGCAGAGCGAAGAGCAACGGGTCGGGAACCTGCGAAGCATGCTGGCCGCCTTCGACCCGAGGCGTCAGCTGGCTCGCGGCTGGTCGCTCACGAAGACGGCCGACGGGCGCGTCGTCCGCTCCGTCGGCGAGGTGGCTACGGATGACAAGATCGTCACGATGCTCGCCGATGGCAACGTGACCTCCAACGTGAAACAGATCTCGAGAATCGAGGAGATGACGTGAGCACTCCTGGCGAGCCGACGTCGACCGCATCCGGGCCGAACGGAGCCGCCCTCGCTGCGGAGGTGCCCGCTCCTCCGCAGTCCGTGGGGGTGCTCGGCTATGCCGAAGCGGCCGCCGAGCTCGATCGCATCATCGCCGAGCTCGACCGCGGCGTGATCGACGTCGACGTCCTGGAGGCTCGCTTGTGCCGGGCCGTCGAGATTGTCGAGGAGCTCGACCGCCGCATCCGCGGCGCCCGTGATCGCGTCAGCGCCATCCTGCCCCGTTTGGAATCTGCCGGTCGTGGCGAGGGCGACGGGCACGGCGCCGCTACGGTGTGACGCCATGGCAGACAGGATCGAGCACATCGGAGTGGTCGGATCCGGCCTGATGGGCTCGGGCATCACGGAAGTGTGTGCCCGTGCCGGGCTGGACGTGATCGTCGTGGAAGCGGACGCCGCCGCCGCCGAGCGGGGTCAGGAGCGACTGGAGAAGTCTCTCCAGACAGGCGCCCGCCGCGGCAAGCTCACCGAGCAAGACGTCGAGGCGGCCCTCGCCAGGGTGCGCTTCGCAACCAGCCTCGACGAACTGGCCGACCGCGAGCTCGTCGTCGAGGCAATCACCGAGGATGCTGCCGCAAAGGTCGCCGTCTTCAAGACGCTGGACAAGGTCGTCGCCTCCGAGCACGCCATCTTGGCTTCCAACACGTCCTCCATCCCGATCATGAAGCTCGCCACGGTGACAGAGCGGCCCGAGCAGGTGCTCGGTCTCCACTTCTTCAACCCCGTTCCGGTGCTGCGCCTCGTCGAGCTCGTGACGTCGCTCATGACGAGCGACGCGGTCGTCGACCGAGCGACGGCATTCGTCACCGATCCGCTCGGCAAGCGGGTGATCCGGTCGCAGGACCGGGCGGGTTTCGTCGTGAACGCCTTGCTCATCCCGTATCTGTTGTCGGCCGTGCGCATGCTCGAGTCGGGCTTCGCCACCCGGGACGACATCGACGCCGGCATGATCGAAGGCTGTGCCCACCCGATGGGACCGCTGGCGCTCAGCGATCTCATCGGCCTGGACACGATGCAGGCGGTGGCCGAATCGCTCTACGACGAGTTCAAAGAGCCGCTCTATGCTCCGCCACCCTTGCTGCTGCGGATGGTGGAGGCGGGGCTCATGGGTCGAAAGAGCGGTCGCGGTTTCTACGAGTACGGGCGGTCGACCGCGCAGGCGTCGGCTTGAGTGCCCTCTTCGGGGCCGATCGTGAGACTGACGAGCGGCCATGGGGGAGCTACGTCGTGCTCGACGAGGCCGTCGATCACAAGCTCAAGCGCATCGTGGTGTTGCCGGGCAAGCGGCTGAGCCTGCAAGTTCACCGCTTTCGCTCGGAGCACTGGTTCATCGTCGCAGGGGTGGGGGCGGTGACTGTCGGTGAGACAATCGTCGCCGTCGCGGCGGGCGACTCGGTCGACATCCCCGTCGGCACGGCCCACCGCGTCGAGAACACGGGCACGGTCAACCTCGTGTTCATCGAAGTGCAGCACGGCGAGTCCTTCGGCGAGGACGACATCGTCCGGCTCGAGGACGACTACGGCCGCCGCTAACCGCCGGCTCAGGGCGAGAACACGACCGCGAGCTCGGCGAGGCCGCGCAGGGTGATGCGGTTCTTGAACGGCGGCGAGTCGGCTGCCAGTTCGATGGACGCATAACGGGCGAGCAGGCGCTCGAAGACGACCTGGCCCTCGGCCCGCGCCAGGGCCGCCCCCAGGCAGAAGTGGATGCCGCTCGCGAAGCTCATCGGTGGCCCTTCGTCGCGATGCAGGTCGAGTCGCTCCGGGTCGGTGAAATGGGCCGGGTCACGGTTGGCGGCACCGAGAACGGTGATGATCTCGCTGCCGGCGGGGATGGGCAGGCCGGCGAGCTCGATGTCCTCGAAGGTGTGGCGGCCGTCGAACTGCACCGGGCTGTCGTAGCGGAGGAGCTCCTCGACGGCGGCGCGCATGGTGGCGCCTCCGCCGCCACCGGAGGCCTCGGCACGGAGCTCGACCCGCAGCTGAGCGAGGTCGTCAGGGTGGCGTAGCAGGGCGAGCAGACCATTGCCGATGAGGTTGGTTGTCGTCTCGAAACCCGCACCGAACAACAGGATCGCCGTCGAGATGAGCTCCATCTCGGTGAGCTTGTCGGTGCCTTCTTCGACGGCGATGAGCCCGCTCAGGAGGTCGTCGAGAGGATTCTGGCGGCGCAGCGTCACGAGGTCGGCGAAGTACTCCTCGAGCTCCGCCTGCGCCTCGAACGCCGGTCCGATCTCGTCGTCGGCGATCACCGGCTCGAGGAGAACCGTCACGCGGCCCATGACTTCCCGGAAGCGAGGCCAGTCCTTCGACGGCACCCCGAGCATCTTCGAGATGACGGCGACCGGCAACCGGTAGGCGAGCGCCTCCATGACGTCGACGACCTCGCCCGTCGGGATGCTGTCGAGCAGCTCGTCCACGAGCTGGACGATGTCGGGACGGAGGCGCTCGACCGTCCTCGGCGTGAACGCCTTCGAGACGAGACCGCGCAGGCGAGTGTGGTCCGGCGGGTTGAGGAACAGCAGGGAGCGCCGCTCCGTCGTGAGCTCGAGGATCCTCGGGAAGATCTCGAGATGCCCGAACCGCTCGCGCACCCGCTCCTCGCGGTCGGCGTCCTCCTTGCCGAGTCGCGGGTCGCGCAGGGCGAACTGACACTCGTCGTAGCGGGTGCAGACGATGAAGCCGACCCCAGATCGGTACACCGGCGCCGCCTCGCGCAGGCGGCGATAGCGATCGTAGGGGTCCTGGCGGCCCTCGGGCGTGCCGATGGTCTCGAGGAAGAGGGCGTCCAGCTCAGGTACCTCCGACGGCCACTCCGGCATCTCGCCGGCTAGCCGGCCCGCACCGGCTCGTCGCTCGGCGCTCTCGATCGTCGAGCTTTCGACGCTGCCGTTGGCCATGGTGCTTGGAACTGTAGTGGTCACGGTTGCCTCTGTAACCGGCCATCGAGATTGTCGAGAGAATGCTCTTGACAGATATCTATCGAGAGCTATAATGCGAGAGATGACTCTCCACAGGACTGAGAAGCGAAGCGACAACGGTGCCGACTGCCGCCCCGCCCGGCGGCGCTGGTGGGTGCTCGAAGGCAAGTTCCGGCGTGCCTGGCCGTCGGAGACTCGGGCCCCCTTGATCTCCACGGGGATGCCGCGAAGGTGACGGGCACGACGGCGGTGCCGTCAGGCGAGGCCGTCGACGCCTCGGCCGAGCCCGACGGGTCCGCCGGGCCCGAGGCCGAGCCGGAATCCGGGACTGCTGAGTCGGATCCGGCGGCCGGCGCCGGCGAAGGCGAACACGGCGCCGTCGAGGGCGGCACGCGAGAGCTCACCGACCCGCGGGAGCTGCGGGCCATGACGCACCCCGTGCGTCTCGCCCTGCTCGAAGTCCTCAACCTGCATCAGGCGTTGACGGCGACCGAAGCGGGCGAACTGATCGGCGAGTCGCCGACGACGTGCTCGTTCCACCTGCGCCAGCTCGCCAAGTACGGCTTCGTGGAAGAGGCGGGCGACGCCCCCGGTCGGCGGCGGCCATGGAGGTTGGCGACGCGGGGCGTTCGGTTCTCTGCCGCCAGCGGCGACCCGGAGATGGGTGCCGCCTCGACCGCTCTCGAGGGCCTTCTCGTGCAGCGCTGGATCGAGCGCTTCACGCAGTGGCAGCGTGTGCGCAGCCACTACCCGGTGGAATGGCAAGAGGCCGCAAGTGCCGGTGAGTTCTTGCTGCACCTGACCTCAGCCGAGCTCCTCGAGATCCAGAAGGAGGTCCTCGTCATCCTCGAGCGCTATCACGACCGCAACGCCGATGCCTCCCTGCGGCCGGAAGCCTCCCGACCCGTCGAGATCGTCACCTTCGGCTATCCGTACATCGGGCCCGAGCGGTGAAGCGGCTGCTTCAGATCCCGAATGCCCGCTGGTATCTCGGCGGCCAGACGTTCTCGCTCTTCGGAGACGTCGCCCTCTGGCTCGCCATGGGCATCTGGGTGAAGGAGCTGACCGGCAGCTCGGGCCTGGCTGGCCTGACGTTCTTTTTCTTCGGGCTGGCGACGCTCTTGGCTCCCCTCGCCGGCCTCGTCGTCGACCGCCTGCGCCGTCGGCCCGTGCTCATCTGGGCGAACCTCGCCGGCGCCATCGTCGTGCTCGGCCTGCTGTTCGTGCACGGGCGCAGTCAGGTGTGGCTCATCTGGCTCATCGCCTTCCTCTACGGCACCGTCTACTCGTTCCTCAGCTCCGCTCAATCCGGCCTCTTGGTCACGATGCTCGACGCCGACCTGCTCGGCGACGCCAACGGCTTCCTGCAAACGGTACGCGAGGGCCTCCGGTTGTTCGGACCGCTCACCGGCGCCGCCCTCTTCGCGGCGTTCGGAGGCGGCACCGTCGCCATCATGGACTCGGCGACGTTCCTCATCGCCGCGTTTGCCCTCGCCTTCGTGCGAGTGGCCGAAGAGCGTCCCGTGCCGGTCGAGCAGCACCGCTGGGAGGAGATCACTGCCGGGGTGCGCCACCTCTGGCGCACCCTCGTGCTGCGCCAGATCGTCGTCGCCACGGCGCTGGCGTGCCTCGTGATCGGCTTCTTCGAGTCGATCGCCTTTGCCATCGTCAGTCTCGGGCTGCACCGGGCGCCGCCCTTCCTCGGCGTCGTCATCGCCGTGCAGGGTGTCGGAGCCGTCGGCGGTGGCGTCATGTCGGCGAGGGCGGTGCGGCGCTTCGGCGAGGGTCCCGTCGTGGGGGCCGGCCTCGTCATGCTGGCGGGCGGCGCCCTGTTCGAGATCTTCGCCAACATGGCGTCGGTTTTCGCCGGCATCGTCATCCTTGGCGCCAGCCTGCCCCTCATCATCGTCGGCTTCATGACCCTTCTGCAGCGGCGGACACCGAACGAGCTGCAGGGCCGCGTGTCGGCAGCCGCTGACACCTTGACCTCGGTGCCGCAGACGCTCTCCATCGCCGTCGGTGCCGCCCTCGTCAGTCACGTGGACTACCGCTACCTCCTCGTTGCCATTGCTGCCGTCGTCGGGGCCGCAGCCGTCTATCTGTTGACGAGGAGGGAGCAGTGGGTGCGCCTCCCCGTGGCACAGCAGGGTGATGAGCGCACCGTTGAACCCGGCAGCGAGCTCAGCAAGGGGGTGCTCGCCCTCGCCGCCGAGGCGGAGCGTTTTCTCCCGGACAACGCGGCGGATAGGTTCGAGGCGCCGGACGGCACGGCGCCGGCACCGGGGACGATCGAGACGAGGTAACCGCTCATGCCCGCAGGGTCCATCGCCGTCGTCGGAGCCGGCCTGGCAGGGCTGCGTGCCTGCGAAGGCCTGCGGGAGCGGGGATACGAAGGGGGCATCACGCTCGTCGGCGACGAGCCTCATCTGCCGTACGACCGGCCGCCGCTGTCGAAGCAGTTTCTCGCCGGCGAGTGGGAGCTCGATCGTGTCCTGCTCCGTTCGCCCGAGCAGATAGCCCCCCTCGGGCTCGATCTGCGTCTTGGGCCAACGCACCGAGCCGTCGCCCTCGACCTCGAGGCACGGCGTCTCCGCCTCGCCTCGGGTGAGGTCGTCGAGTTCGACGGGCTCGTCCTGGCGACCGGCTCAGCGGCGCGGCGGTTGCCCGGCATCAGCGACCTCCCGGGTGCCTACGTGCTCCGCACCCTCGACGACGCCCTCGCCTTGCGGGAGGTGCTGGCGAGGCCCGGAGCTCGTCTCGGGCTTGCCGGCGCGGGTTTCATCGGGCTCGAGGTGGCCGCCACCGCTCGCCGCCTCGGGGTGGACGTCACGATCGTCGAACCGCTCGAGGTGCCACTCGGCCGAGTCCTCGGCCCCGTCTCCGGCGGCGCCTGCGAGCTCATGCATCGGGAGGAGGGCGTCCGGTTCCACCTGCGCACGGTCATCGAGTCCGTCGAGGTCGGGGGGGTCGGCCCGTCGGGTGGGCTGGGGCCGTTGCGGTGCCGGCTGTCGAGCGGAGAGGCGCTGGAGGTCGATGCGCTCCTCGTGGGCATCGGTGCAGCCCCCTCGCTGTCCTGGCTGGAGGGAGCGGGCCTTCTTGCCGGGGCCGACGGCATCGTGTGCGACGAGTCGCTCGTTGCCGCGCCGGGTGTCGTCGTGGCAGGCGATGTCGCGCGCTGGCCGTTGCGCCGCCCCGCTTCTGCTCCCGGCGACCCCGGCAACGGCGACACGGTACGCGTCGAGCACCGGACGAACGCCGCTGAGCAGGGCGACCAGGCGGCGTCGAGCCTGCTGAGGAGCCTCGGGCTCCTCAGCGCCGCCGAGGACGGCCCCACCTCCTACCTCGTGCCCTACGTGTGGTCGGACCAGTACAACGTGAAGATTCAGGTGCTCGGCATGCCGCGGCCAGACGACGACGTCGTCGTGGTCGAGGGTGACCCTTCCGAGCGCCGCTTCCTCGCCCTGCACGGGAGAGGCGGCCGCCTGGAGGCGGTCGTGGGCTTCGCGAGGCCGCGGCACGTGATGACCCTGCGGCCCCTCCTCGAGCGCTCTGCCACGATGGAGGAGGCGAAGGCGTTGTTCAGCTGAAGGCGACGGCTCGGCGGCGCCTTCGTACACGCCACGTGCGTCCCAGCGCCGACCGCACGGCCTTCACGGCTTGTTCGGCCCCCGCCTGCTCTGCCGAGGACGGCTGCCGGCCGGCGTAGGCAGCAAGTGACAGCAGCTCGACGAGCTCGGGCAAGCTGCTGAGGCCAGCCGAGGGGTCGGCCGCCCGCAGCCGCTCGGCATACTCCGCCAAGGTCTCGGCCGGCGCCCGTGGAAGGCCGCCGCGGGCGCCTGCCCGCTCGAGGCGAAGGGCCAGGCGCCCGGCCCAGGTCTTCGGGAGGGCGCGGCGCCTGCGCACCTCGAGACGGCGACCGAGAACGGCCGCCACGGCGCCGGCGACGATCCCGATCGGAAGCCAGGGCAACCCGGCGATCAGGTGCCAGATGTCGGAGAGGAGCACGGTGCCGGGGTCGGCCGGTGCCAAGGGCACGTAGGTCGTGGGGTCGAAGCTCTGCCAGCCGTGACCGGGGAAGTACACCTGCACCCAGGCATGGGCATCCTTTGCCTGGATCTCGTACAGGTCACTGAGCGGGTCGAACGAGCCGGGTACGTAACCGGTCGCCTCGCGGGTGGGCACGCCGACAGATCGCAGCATGACGGCGAGCGCTGTCGATATCTGCTCGCAGTAGCCGGTGCGGTTCCCGAAGAGGAATTCGTCGACGGCGTCCTGGCCGGGCAACAGAGGGGGGATGTCGGTCGAGTACTGCGTGTGAGATCCCATCCAGCGCTCGAGCGCCTGCACCTCACCGAGGAGGGTGCGGGCATGAGCCTCGGCGATGATCGAGCGCGTGAGCGCCTCCACCCTGGCGTAGCGGTCCGGCGACGGCAGCTGCAGGTCGAGGCGGAAGTACGCCCGCGCCATCGCCGAGAGCGGCGACGCCGGGACGTCCCGCAGTTCGGCCGGCGTCACCTCGTTGTCCTGCGAGATGACGGTGTACACGGTCCCGGGCGTCATGGCGATCGTGGATCGGATGGAGTTGTCGCATCCGAAGACGAGGCTGTGGGAAGGGAAGTAGATCTGCCACGGCTCGGATGTCCCGAAAAGGATGTTTGGGAGCGGCTGTTCGACATAGAACGTCTGGACGTTCTGCGATCCGGCGACGTCCGACTGCTGGAACGAGCTCGGTGCACCGCCGCCTGCGGGCTCTTCGGGCATCGAGAAGGGCGAGCCCGTGCTCTCCTCGACCGTGGCGCACTTTCCCGGGTTCGTCCAGCTCTGACCGTTCCACGACGTGTAGGTGAGACCGAGGAAATAACCAGGCGAGTTGGCGCGCACCCGCATGACGATCTGGTTCCCGAGCGAACCCCGCAGCGCCGTGTCGAGGGGACCGGCCATGCCGACGTAGCCGCCGACACCGCCGGGGCGGCCCGCCTGCGCCGGTTCCGTCGGGTTGGCGCCGCCCTCGGTCAAGCCCCCGGCGTCGGGCAGGGCGAGGTAGGACGTGAGGGAGTTGGGCAACGTGATCTCCTGCGACGCCTTCGGCGGCGGCAGGACGGCATCGAGCAGAACCGCCAACACGAGCACGAGGAGCGTGGCGCCGAGGAGGCCGCCGATCGGAAGCCGGCCACGCCCGCCCGACATCGACCTCCAGGAGCAGGCGAGGGCGATGACGGTGGCGGCGAGCCAAACGGCCACCCAGGCGAGGAAACCGGCGGAAACCGCCTGGGCGGCCGCCACCGTGATGAGCGCCCCGGCCGCTGCCACGGAGAAGAGCAGGTCACGCCTGGCGGGGACGTCGAAGGCATGTACGACCTGTACCCAGGTGAACAGGCCGGCGAGCGGGAGCTCGATCGAGCTCAGCTCCCCGGTGTGGGCGGCTCCGAAGACCTCGTAGACGAACTGCACGAAGACGGCGATGACGGCGCCGGCGAGGAGGATCTTCACCCACTGCCAGGGCCGGTTGCGGGTGAGGGCGGAGAACGTCATGCCCACGGCGATGGCGATGGCGGCCGCAAGTGCCGAGGCCGAGGAGAGCTCGCCGACGGAGGCACAGGCAAAGATCCCGACCAGGACGGCGACGAGGGTCGACATCCGGAAGAACATGGAGCTCTCCGGCGAGTGCGGGGCGTTCGCCTTGCGCACCATCTCGAAGAAACCCGCCCGCTCCTGCGGCGATCTCATCCGGTCCGCCCTCCCGCCGGCAGGTCGGCGTACGGGTTGCGCCCCGCCCGCGCCAGGCGGCGGCCGGCGCTGCGGCGGTCCGGGACGAGGGCAGAGATGCGCTCACCGCCCTCGACGGTCTCGAGCAGGACGCGCTTGCCGGCTGCGAGGAGGCCGTCGATGGCACCCATCAGGTCGGAGGCCTCCTCATCGGAGCGCGCCGGATCCTCGGAGAGCTCGGCCACGATCCTGATCGGCGTGTCCGGGACCTCTTCGGTCTCTCGAACCATGAGGGATGCGGTGTGGGCGGTGGCTCGCCAGTGAACCCGCCGCCGGCTGTCGCCGTGGCGGTAGGCGCGCACGCCGCGGATGTCCCCGGTGAGGGCGAGGATCGGGCGTCCGTGGCCCTCCTCGTCCCCCGTCGCCTCGCTGCCGTAGACCGTACCGTGGCTGAGGCCGGGGGCAACGGCAATCGTCGTCGGCAGCACGACGTACCGATCGACGGACCACCAGAGCAGCCCGAGGGGGGCTGCGGTCGCCAAGCGGACTCGCACCGACGTCATCGTTCCCCGGTGCGGAGGAGTGATCGTGAGGCGAGCGGGCTCCGACGGCGAGAGCACGACGGGCGGCCCGCCGGGCCGCGACGGCGTGCAGCGGAGGGCGTGGCTGGCGACGACGTCGATGACGAGCGGCTCGCCCCGGGTGGCATCGCGAGGTGCCTGCACGCACGTGACGGTGAGGCGAGGCGTCAGGACTGCCGGTCCGATCATGCCGACGACGGCAAGGCCCGCCGTCACGGCTCCGATTGCCTGTACCCAACCCGAGCCGCTGGCGTGGGCGACGGCGGCAAAGGCGAACAGCAGGAAGAGCGCCGAGAAGACCGGCCCGAAGAAACGATCGGGGCGCGGCAGCCGGCGGAGACGCCGGCGGCCTCTGTGGACGGGCGGCGGTGTCGGCCCTCGTCGCTTGCTCACACCCGCCGCTCAGTCACGGGCTCAGGGTCGGGGACTGGGAACGGTTTCCAGCAGATGGCGAACGGCGGCAGCGCCTGACTCGAGGGCGCCCGCACCGCTCGCCTCCGTCACAAGGCGGTGGGCGAGGACCGAGATGGCGACCGCCTTCACGTCATCGGGCAGGACGTAGGTACGGCCACGAACGACGGCGTTGGCGCGGGCAGCTGCCAGCAAAGCGATCGTGGCTCGCGGGCTGCCACCGAGCCGGATCCCGGGTACCTCTCGGCTCGCCCGCACGATGGCGACGGCGTAGTGGGCAACCTCGTTGGATACCGGCAGGTCGGACACGACGTCCTGGATGGCGGAGAGCAGCTCGGGCGAGCAGACGGGATGCAGGTCGGTGAGGCGCGGCTGGGCGCCGTGGCTGAGGGCGAGCGAGGCCTCCGTGGCAGCGTCGGGGTAGCCGAGGCGCGTGGCGAGGAGGAAACGGTCCATCTGGCTCTCGACGAGGGGATACGTGCCCGCCTGGTCGATCGGGTTCTGCGTGGCGAGGACAAGATGGGGGTGGGGGAGGGGCCACGACTCGCCGTCGACGCTGACCTGGCGTTCCTCCATGGCTTCGAGGAGGGCGGCCTGGCTGCGGGGTGGCGTGCGGTTCAGCTCGTCGAAGAGCACGACGTGAGCGAACACCGGACCCGGGCGGAACTCCCAGTCCTCGGTCGCCTGGTTGTAGACACTCACCCCGGTGATGTCGGACGGCAGCAGGTCGGGATGCCCCTGGATGCGGGCGAGGCGGGCACCGATCGAGACGGCCACGGCCTTGGCGAGCATCGTCTTGCCGACGCCGGGGACGTCGTCGATGAGCAGGTGACCGCCGGCGAACACGGCCGTCGTCGCGATGGTGCAGGCGTACGGCGTCCCTCTCACAACGGTGGAGATGTTCTCGAACAGCTCGGCGGCAACGCGGACGGCGTCATCCGGGGTGATTCCGGCCCCGGTCGCCCCCGAGCGGCGCGGCTGCCGGTCAGTGTCCCGCGAGGCGGCACCCGAGGGTGCCGGCATCGGTTGCGTCTCGAAGACTGACACTGCGTCCTCCGCCGTCACGATGTCGCTGGCTTTGAGTCGCTCACCCGCCACCATCTCCCTCTGAGGTGCCCCCATCAGCGTACTGGTCACTCGACGCCCCCTTGTACCGGCTCCGCTGTGCTGCATCGAGTCCTGCCTGCTGCTCGGCGGCACAAAGGGTGCGTATCGTCGCATGGGATGAGCGCGCTCACACCGGATTACGACTCCGACCCGGCCCGTTGGGCGAGCGACGACTCCTCGACGAGGCCCTTCGGCAACGTTCACGAGCGCGTGGCGGCCCTCGTCACGGCGGAAGGAGCCGCTCCCACGATCGACGTCGGTGGCGGACAAGGCCGTCTGGCGACGCTGCTGCCGCGCGCCTGGCCGGCGGTCCTCGTCGACAACTCCCCGACCCAGCTGGCGCGCGCCGACGCCCGAGCACGAAAGCTCAGGGCCGAGGCGACCCGACTGCCCGTGGCCGACGGCAGCGCCGGTTCCGTCGCCATGCTCTGGATGCTCTACCACCTCTCTCACCCCGGCACGGCTCTCGAGGAGGCGCGCCGAGCGCTCCGACCGGGCGGCCTCCTGCTCGCCAGCACTGCGAGCCGGCGCAACGACCCGGAATTGACCGACGGCTACCCGCCGACGAGCTTCGACGCCGAGGAAGCAGGAGAGATCGTGTCCTCGGTGTTCGGAGAGGTCACGGTCGAGTCGTGGGACGCTCCCCTCGCCTACCTCGTCGACGGCGACGCTGTCGTGCGCTACTGCCGCTCGCACCTGCTACCGGCGAGCGCCGCCGAGAGGGTCTCGCCACCGCTCTGGCTCACGAAACGAGGCTGCCTCGTCATTGCCCGCCGGTGATGCGAGTCCCGTTTAGGAGACCGAATCCCGCCAGACACCGCCCCGGTGTTCCGTCACGATGGTGACATGACCCTTTCGACCGCCCGGGCGCTCCTCGCGTTCCAACTCCACCCCATGCCTGCGCCCCTCCTGGCGGCGCGCGGTGTCGCGGTGGAGGTCGACGCCGCCGACTCCTACCCGTGCCGCCGCTGCCTTCGTGACGGGCGGGTCGGCGAGACGATGACGCTCGTGTCGTACGACCCATTTCTCGGCCGCAGTCCGTACACGGGTCCTGGCCCGATCTTCGTGCACAGCAGGGACTGTGAGCTTGCCGGCGCCACCGCCGTCCCCGAGCAGCTGAGGCGCCGCCTTCTTGCCGTGCGTGCCTACGACGCCGCCCATTTCATGGTCGACTGCGACGTCGTGGACGGCTGCGCCCTCGAGACGGTCGCCGCCCGTTTCTTCGCCGATCCGCAGGTCAGCTACGCCCACGTGCACTTCGCCCGGGCGGGGTGCTTCGCCGTGCGCCTCGACCGCCTCGCTTGAGGCGGGCCGGACGGCGCCCGGCCCGGGCGCCTCAGAAGTCGAGGGCCGACAGCTCCGGCACGGTCCGCTCGGCGCGGCTGCGGGCTTCCAGCCAGCGAGCTCGGTCGAGGCGCCGAGCCGGCTCGACGACGACGCGGGGGTGCACGAGGGCACTGGCCTCGGCGAGCGAGGACCAGACGCCGGTGGCGGTCCCGGCAAGAAACGCCGCCCCGAGCGTGGTCGCCTCCGTCACGGGGGCCACCTCGATGCGCCGCCGCGTGGCGTCGGCGAGCGCCTGTATGAACGTCGAGTTGGCGCTCATGCCGCCGTCGACTTTCAGGACCTCGACGTCGAGGCCCGAGTCGGCCACGACGGCTTCGAGGAGATCGGCGCCCCGCTGGGCGATCCCCTCGAGCACGGCGCGGACGATCTCGTTGCGCGTCGTGCCGCGGGTGATTCCCACGAGTGTGCCGCGTGCGCCGAAGTCCCATACGGGCGTGCCGAGGCCGAGCAGCGCCGGCACGAAGTAGACGCCGCCGGCGTCAGGGACACTCGCCGCCATTGCATCGGTGTCGGCAGCGGTATCGACGATTCCGAGATCGTCGCGCAGCCATTCCACGCAGGAGCCCGCCGACAGCATGACGGCTTCGAGCCCCCAGGTGAGCTCGCCGCCGCCACTCCAGGCGACGATGGGGAACGTGCCGGCAGCGCCCCGCTGCGCAAAGTCCGGGCGCCGGGGGCCGACGCAGCAGTCGAGCATGCCGCCCGTGCCGAAGGTGGCCTTGGCGCTGCCGGGGCCGAGGCAGCCCTGGCCGACAAGAGACGCCTGTTGATCCCCGGCGATGCCGGCGATCAGGGGGGCGCCCTCGAGGGCGGCGGCTTCGCCGATGACCCCGGTCGAGGAGACGAGCTTGGGCAGGACGCCTTCCGGAATCCGCAACGCCTCACACAGCTCGAGGTCCCAGCCGGCGCCGTCGTTCGTCACAAGGCCGGTGACGCCTGCGTTCGTGTGGTCGGTGACGTGCAGGCGACCACCCGAGAGCACCCAGGCGACCCAGGTGTCGACGGTGCCGAAGCAAAGGTCGCGGGTGCGGTCGGGATCGGCGAGATCGAGGAGCATGGCGAGCTTCGTGGCTGACTGGTTCGGGGCGAGCCGGATGTCGTTCGCCCGCAGCATCAGGCACATGCCGACGGTTCGGAGATCCTGCCAGCCGATGCCCGGCGCCACCGCCTCGCCGGTGGCCCGGTCCCAGACGATGGTCGAGGCACGCTGGTTGGCGATTCCGACAGCATCGACAGGCCCGCCGGCCGCCAGGGCGGCTCGGGCGACTTCGAGGACGGCGCCGGCCATGACGCCGGCGTCGAATTCGACGAAGCCCTGCGCCGGCGAGGTCGGCAACACCTCGCGGTGATGCACGTGGGTGACGCTGGCGTCACTTCGCACGACGGCGGCGCGCACGCCGGACGTCCCGACGTCGACGACGAGAACGCTCACGACGGTGACACCCCCCCGACGGGCTGAGGACTACCGGCCGAACCGACCGAAGCTGGCGGCCATGGGGCCGCACCGAATGCGGACTCGAATCCGAGCTTGCCCGGGTTGAGGACACCGTTCGGATCGAGTGCCCGCTTCAGGGACTCGAGCACGCCGTAGCCGCTGCCGAGGGCATCGGCAAGGTAGCCAGCACGGACGAGCCCGATGCCGTGATGATGGGAGATCGAGCCACCGTGTGACCGCGTGGCCGTCAGCACGGCCGCCCAGGCGGCCCGATAGAAGGCCTCCGCCCATCGGTCGTCGAGCGACGCCTGCGTCCCGATGAGGTCGGAGACGGTCTCCGGCGGGGGCGAGGCTGCCTCAGCGGACGGCTGCCGCCCGGCGAAGGTGAAGTAGAGGCACGCCCCGTCCGGATAGGCGTGAGACTCATGAGCCGTGGCGGCCAGGCAACCTTCGATCGCCTTCAGCGCCGCGACGGCGTCGGCGTAGATGGCGGGCAGGGCCGTCCACGGTGCCGAGATCTCGATGGTGTCGACCACGATGCCCGCCTCGGTGACGGCGGCGAGGGCGGAGACGTCGTTTCGGTGCCCGAGCCAACGTTGCACGAGTCCATCGTCGAGGCGCTCGGCGCCGGCGGCGTCGCACTCCTCGGTGAGGACTGACATGGCGGCTCCGATGACCTTCTCATCGCCCTCGTCGAGGGCGATGAGAAGGTTCGTCGCCGCCTCGAAGCTGCGACGGGACTCCCCTTCGTCGTAGAGGCGCACGACGGCGGGCGTCGCCCCCCGCCGCAGGGTGCGGCGCAAGGCGTCCAGCCCGGCGGCGAAGCTCGGGAACCCGTACGCAACGCGGCGCTCAGCCGGGGGTGCGGGATGGGCGCGCAGGCGGGCGGCGGTGATGATGCCGAACGTGCCCTCGCTCCCGACGAACAGCTGGGTGAGATCGGATCCCATGGCGGAACGCGGGCCGGCGCCGGCCATGGCGCCGGTGCGGACGACCTCGCCACTGGCGAGCACGACCTCGAGACCGGCGACGATGTCCTCGATCTTGCCGTAGCGGGTGGAGTACTGGCCCGCACCCCGGCAGGCGATCCAGCCCCCCACGGTGGCGAGGTCGATGGACTGCGGCCAGTGGCCGATCGTGAGGCCGTGGTTGCCTTGCAGCTCCGTCTCGAGGTCGGGACCGAAGGTTCCCGCCGCGACGTCGACGAGGAGTGAGTCGTTGTCGACGCTCAGGATCCCGACGAGCCCGCACGTATCGAGGGCGACCCCGCCAAAGACGGGGATGGAGCCGCCGCACACACCGCTGCGCCCGCCGGCTGCGGTGAGGGGGATGCCCGACTCTGCGCACAGCTTGACGACGGCGGCCACCTCGGCCGTGCTCACCGGCCGTGCGACGGCGGCGGGACGAGCGGGCGTCTCTCCCTGCAGCGCCCAGCGGAGCGTGAGCGGCCACCAGTCCCGGCCCGCCTCGGCGGTGCCCGCAGGCGAGGTGTCCACCACGGCGCACACGCTGCGCAGGCGCTGCAGCCACTCCAGGCTCACCTCGGCGCGTCGTCCGCCGAAATGCTCGTGGGCTCCGGCGGCGCCGCCGGCGAGCTCGAGGGGCGGTGTCGCCCTGCCCGCCTTCATGCCCCGACCTCGAGGGCCGAGTCGTCGCTGTGACCCGAGGGGGGCGGCGGCGCGGCGGGATCCGGATGATCAGCGGCGAGCCCGTCGGGCGCCGCGGACGGCCCAGTGACGGCCGCCAGCTCACGCTTCACGAGGTCGTCGAGCAGAGCGATCTCGACGGCGAGGCGGTCGTCATCCCATCCGAGCTCGTCCGCCATGAGCCGGGCCACGTCGGCTCCAGCCCGGCGGCAGGCGGCAGCGTCGAGCAAGAGGGCACGCGTGCGGCGGGCGAGGACGTCGTCGAGCCGCTGTGCCATCTCGTAGCGGACGGCGTAGACGGCTTCCGCGGCCAGATAGGGCAGGCCCGGAACGAGCGGCCGACCGAGCTCACCGTGCTGGGTGACGAGGCTCGCCACTGCCGGCGCCTCGCCGCCATAGCGAGGCACGAGAGTCGCCAAGACGCCGTCGTCGACGCCGAGGGACGCAGCCGCCCCGGGTCGTGCGAGCCCGGCCGCACCGTCAGCGCCCCGCAGCCTCAATCGCCGCGTGCCCGAGGACGCCAGCTTGCCGCCGAGCACCTTGCCGACAGCAGCCACCGTGTCCTCGGCCATCTTCCGGTAGGTCGTCAGCTTGCCGCCGGTGATGGTGACGAGGCCGTCGTGCGACACGATGACCCGGTGGCGCCGCGAGAGGTCGGCGGTTCGCTCGCTGGGCGCCCGGTGGTGGGCCCTCGTGGCGAGAAGCGGCCGCAGTCCTGCCCACGTTGCGGTCACGTCTGCCCGCGTGAGGGGCTCGGTGACGACGGCGTTGGCGGCCCCCAGCAAGTAGTCGACGTCGGCCTCCGATACCTCGGGATCGTCAAGTGAGCCCGTGTAGTCCGTGTCCGTCGTGCCGAGATAGGTGTAGTCGCCCCACGGTATGACGAAGATGGCGCGCCGGTCCGCCGCAACCGGCACGATGGCAGCCACGTCGCACGGCAGCTTCGACCTCGGCACGGTCAGGTGGATGCCCTTGGCCGGGCGCAGCTCACGCTCGTTCGTCTCGCCGTCGAGGGAGCGCACGTCGTCGGCCCAGACGCCCGTGGCGTTCACGACGACTCGCGCACGCAGGTCGAACGGCTCGTCAGGGCCGTCCCGGCCGGCGGGGGCGACGCGGGCGCCGTTGATGCGACCCGATGTGTCCTTCAACAGCTCCGTCACGGCCGCATAGTTGGCGGCGACCGCCCCGTGCTCGAGGACCGCTGTGCGTACGAGGGCGAGCGTGAGGCGGGCATCGTCGGCGCGGGCGTCGTAGTAGAGGAAGCCGGCCACGACGCGGCCCTGCTTCAACGTCGGCAGGTGGGCGTAGATCTCCTCGGCGGTGACCTTCGTGTGGCGTTTGCCGATCCGCCAGCCGCCGCCGACGTCATAGAGCCACAACGCCACCGAGTAGCCCTTGACGATGCTCTTGTCGACGACACCCCCTTTGCCGAACAACGGGATGAGGAAGGTGAGGGGCTCGACGAGATGGGGAGCGTTGCGCAGCAGGCGATGGCGCTCCACGAGGTTCTCGTGGACGAGGCCGAATTCCTTCTGTTGCAGGTAGCGCAATCCTCCGTGCACGAGCTTGGATGACTTTGACGACGTGCCCGAGGCGAAGTCCGTCCGCTCCACGAGGGCCGTCCGCAGGCCTCGAGCGGCGGCGTCGAGGGCGACCCCCGCCCCGGTGATGCCGCCCCCGATGACGAGGACGTCGAACTCCTCGGAGCGCATGCGCTCGAGGGCGACGCCGCGGTCGAAGGTCGTGAGAGGCCGGGTCATGATCGATCGCAAGCCTGCCATACGGAGGTCGCGGCCGGTATCCGAGCGCTACGGAGTCGCTCCCGGCTCGGATGCACGCTCGGTCGACTTGATTAGAATCAAACCAACGTTGGATTCACTATTGATCGATACACCCAGGAGGGCATCGTGCCTGAACTCGCGAACAGCCAGACAGAAGCAAACCTGAAAGTGGCGTTCGCCGGCGAGAGCCAGGCCAACCGTCGTTACCTTTACTTCGCCCAGGCGGCTGACATCGAAGGACAGCCCGACGTGGCTGCCCTCTTCCGTTCCGTGGCCGAGGGCGAGACGGGCCACGCCTTCGGGCACTTCGACTTCCTCAAGGCCGTCGGCGATCCGGTGACCGGGGAGCCAGTCGGCAGCACGGCGGACAACCTTCGCTCGGCCATTGCCGGCGAGACCTACGAGTACACCGAGATGTACCCGGGCTTTGCTCGCACGGCGCGTGACGAGGGCTTCGAGGACGTCGCCGAGTGGCTCGAGACGCTGGCCCGGGCAGAGAAGAGCCACGCCGGGCGCTTCACGAAGGGCCTCGAGTCGCTCTCGGAGTGACGAACGACCGGAACGAGCCGGCACCAAGCGGCTCGTCGCCGCCAGGCAAGCTCACGCTCGAGGACATCGCGGACCTTCGCGCCTACGAACGCCGCCGTGAGGAGTTTCGCCGCCAGGTCAGCGCCCTGAAGAAGCTTCGACGTGTCCCGATCGGCCCCCTCGTCACCGTGGTGTTCGAGAACCGCACGACCATGCTTTTCCAAATCCAGGAGATGGCCCGCGCCGAGAAGATGGTCTCCGACGAGCAAGTGCAGGGCGAGCTCGACATCTACAACCCGCTCATCCCGGCCGCCGGCGAGCTCTCGCTCACGCTGTTCGTCGAGCTGCAGAGCGAGGCCGAGCTCCGGACGTGGCTTCCCAAGCTGGTGGGGATCGAAGGCGCCCTCGAGCTGAGGATCGGCGATCCCTCCAGGACGATCACAGCGGCCGTCGATCCCGAGCACGCCGCCCAGTTGACACGGGACGAGGTGACGGCTTCGGTGCACTATGTGCGCTTCGTGCTCGACGAAGCCGAGCAGGAGGCGTTCCGTCACGGGCCTGTCCGGATCGCCATCACGCACCCGGCCTATTCCTACGACGCCGAGCTGTCTTCCGAGACGGGGGCCTCTCTGGCGGCTGATTGGCAGACGGACTGACACATCGCGGCCGATGGGCGCTGCAATCGTCCCGCCCGAGGGGCTTGTGCCGAGGCACCGCCACGAGTTTTCGCGGGCCCGAATGATAGCGGTTTTTCCCTCCGACCATTGACAGCAGCTGGGGCATCGGGGATAATCGATGTTCCTGGCCGGCGGAGACCTGCTCGTGTAGAAGCGCGCGGGAGAGCCAGGATGTCCATTCACGGTGTCGGGTTGTTCGCCGCGGCACGCACCCAAGCGAAAGTGAACCAGCAATGAACGCCACGTGGCGCCAGCGAGCGGCCTGCCGGGGACTTGACCCCGACATCTTCTACCCGGTGTCGGATGACGACTCCTGGGAAGCCAAGGCCGTCTGCGACGCCTGCCCGGTTCGACAGACCTGCTTGGAGCACGCGTTGGCGGGACGCGAGCGCGAGGGTGTCTGGGGCGGCCTCACAGAGCGTGAGCGTCGCCGTGTCCTGCGCCAGCGGCGCCGGACTGCCTAGCCAGCTCTCTTCAGCGAACCCGATCTGCGCGGGCGCCGGCGGTGCCGTCGCGGGCGCGTCGCCGGTTGATTCGGCAGCGGGCTGACAGAGTGTCCCGACTAACCTTCTCGCCGTGAACTTCGAGCTTTCCGATGAGTTGCTCGCGCTGCAGGACATGGTGCGCCGCCTCGCCAACGACAAGGTGCGCCCGCGGGCGCGCGAGATCGACGAGACGGGTCAGTATCCCGACGACCTCTTCGCCGTCTTTCGTGACGCCGGTCTCCTCGGGCTGTGCATACCCGAGGAGTACGGCGGCTCGGGCGGCGGCATCCTCGGGCTGACGATCGCCATCGAGGAAGTCGCCAAATTCTCGAACACGGCCGCCCTCATGCTGTTGCTCACGCGCCTGCCGACCGGGCCGGTGATGATCGCCGGTTCCGAGGAACAGAAGCAGCGCTACCTTCCCGGCATCGCCGAGGGCACGGCGCGGTCGGGCTTCGGGTTGTCGGAGTCGGGCGCAGGGAGCGACGTCGCCGGCATGCGCACGCAGGCGACGCCGGATCCAGCGAGCGAAGGCGGATGGATCCTCAACGGCGTCAAGTGCTGGATGTCCGGTGTCGTGCAGGCGGACTGGTACACCGTCTTCGCCAAGACGGGGGATCCGTCGAGCCGCCGCCACGACTCCATCACGGCCTTCATCGTCGATCGCTCGACGCCGGGAGTCTCCGTCGGCTCGGTCGACCGCAAGATGGGGGTGCGCGGCGTCGACACCGGCGAGCTCGTCCTCTCGGACGTGCACGTGCCAGCGGGCAACGTCATCGGCGAGGTCGGGGGCTTTCGCTTGGCGATGCTCGGGTTGAACTCGATGCGTCCCATCGTGGCCGCTCGCGGCATCGGCTTGGCCGAGGGCGCCCTCATGTACGCCACCGAGTACGTGAAGGAGCGTCCGGGCTTCGGTCACACGATCGCGGACTTCCAGGGAATCCAGTGGGAGATCGCCAAGATGGCCGTCGAGATCGAGGCGGCCCGCCTGCTCACCTACCGGGCCGCCTGGCTCGCCGACCAAGGCAAGTTCACCCGCGAGTGGGTTCCGTACCTGTCGATGGCCAAGTACTACGCCACCGAGGTGGCCGTGAAGGCCTCCGGCCTCGCCGTCCAGTTGCTCGGCGCCGCCGGCTACATGAAAGACCACCCCACGGAGCTGTGGTACCGAGACGCCCGGCAGCTGACGATCGTCGAGGGCACCTCGCAGGTGCAGCTCGGCCTCATCGCCCGCGGGGTGCTCGATCATCACCTTTGGTGGGATTGAGTTGGCCGGCAGTGCGGCGGAGCCGCCCGAGACCGTCGATGACATCGGCGGGTGGGCCGGCGTCCTCGGTCGCTTGTTCCGGCGGGAGGATCTCAGCGCAGCCGAGGCGGCTACGGCGCTCGACTCCATTCTCGCCGGCGAGGCGAGCGCCGCTCTTGTGGCCGCTTTTGCCGCTGGTCTGCGGACGAAGGGGGAGACTGTCGAGGAGATCTCCGGCTTCGTCCGTGCCATGCGATCGCGGGCCGAGCCCCTCTCGATCGAGGGTGAGCTCGTGGACACCTGCGGGACCGGCGGAGACCGTGCCGGCACGATCAACGTCTCGACGATCGCCGCCCTCGTCGTGGCCGGTGCCGGCGGCAGGGTCTGTAAGCACGGCGGGCGGGCGGCCTCATCGCTGGCCGGATCCGCCGACGTTCTCGAGGCATTGGGCGTCATCATCGACCTCGGCCCCGACGGGGTGAAACGCTGCGTGGACGACGCCGGCATCGGCTTCTGCTTCGCCCCGCGTTTCCATCCAGCCATGCGGTACGTGGCGCCTGTGCGCCGCGAGCTCGGTGTAGCCACCGTGTTCAACTTCCTTGGCCCCTTGGCCAACCCGGCTTCGGCAAAGCGACAGCTGATCGGCGTCGGCGACCCGGCGATGGCCGAGCGCATGCTTGCCGTGCTGGAGGCGACCGGAACGGTGCACGCCATGGTCCTTTACGGCCATGACGGGCTCGACGAGCTGAGCACCGTCACGACCTCGACCGTCTTCGAGAGCGTGCGTGATCCCGAGGGCGCCGGCGGGTTCCGGCGCCGCCGCTTCGAGGTCGATCCACGTGCCTACGGGCTCGGCCGCGTGGAGCTGCAAGATCTGCTGGGGGGTTCCGCCGCGCTGAATGCCACGCTGGCGACGGCCGTTCTTTCCGGCGAGACGGGAGCCCGACGCGAGTTCGTGCTCCTCAACGCCGCTGCCGCCCTCGTCGTGGCGGGCTTGGCCGACGACATCGGCAGCGGGATCGAGCTCGCCGCCGGCGTGCTCGACTCGGGCAGGGCCGCCGACGCCTTGGCGGCGCTCGTCCGCACGTCGCAGTCAGCCGCAGAGGAGGCGGGCGTCACCCGCTGAGGCCTCCCGAGCTCACGGCTCCGCCTGGCCAATGGGTCGCCCTCCGGCCCGTGCAGGCGCCTGCGGCCGAAGGAGGGAGAGGGCGAGCCCCGTGGCAGACGCCTACGGATTACAGGGGACCGGGTTCCAGGGCTCCGGGTAGTTCTTGCTCGTGTCGACGATCGGTACGGTCGTCGTCCCGGTTACGGGCAGCGTCGTCGTCGTCGTGGACGTCGTCGACGAGGCGGGGGAGGTCGACGACGTTGGCGTGGACTTCGACGACTTCGTGAGGCCGAACCTGAGGAACTTGGCGATCATGGCGTCGTCCAGCTTCCAGGCTGGCAGGAGGACATCCTGATCCGCCGCCGTGACGGCTCCCATGGTCGGAATCACCTCGGTGAACAGATCCGAGGAGGCGACGTTCCGAAACTCGAGGGCCAGATTGCGCAGGTCGCCCGTCGAGAAGGTCGAGTCGACCACGATGTTCTTCACGATGTTCGACAGGAAGGCGTTGAGGGCGAGCGGGTTGTCCTCCGTACGGGCCTTGTCGATGACGGCGTGGAAGAACTCCTGCTGGCGCCGGATGCGGCTGAGGTCGCCGAGCCCGTCGTAGTTCCATTGCCCGTCGGCGTAGTAGTAGGTGTCACGGCTGCGCACGAGTTGCAGCGCCTCGACCGGGTTCACGAACTGGCAACCGGTCTTGGTGATGTTGAGACCGGTGACGTGGTCCAACAGCTTGTTGGGGAAGTCCATCCACACGCCGCCGAGGGCAGCCACGGCGTTGGTGAAGCCGAGGAAGTTGGCATAGGCGTAGTGGTTGATGGGGATGTGGAAGTCCTGCTCGATCGTCTCCACGAGCTGGGTGGGGCCGTTGTTGAAGGCGGCGTTGATGCGGTTGGCCTGCCCGCCGGAGTTAGCGAGAGTGACCCAGGTGTCCCTCGGGATGGAGAGCATCTCCAAGGTGTGGTCGGCCGGCACGAGGCGGAGGATGATGATGACGTCGCTGCGCTGCCCACCGGCGTTGCCCTGGTTGCCGAGGTGCGACTGGCAGACCTTGGTCGTGCAGAAGGCGCGGGTGTCGGACCCCACGAGCAGGACGTTGAAAGGTTGACCGGGCTTCGGCGGTTTGCTGAGGCCTCCCACCTTCGTCTTCGGGATCTCGCCGAGGCGGTAGTTGATGTAGAACCAGCCGCCCGCCCCGAGCAGCATGGCGAGCACGACGATGACTGACAAGCCGACGATGCTGCGCCGCAGCCAGCGGCGTCGTTTACGACCGGTCGGACCTGCGGTTGAGCCGGCGGAGCGAGATCTCGATTGAGTGCCTCGGCCCCTGGACCCGCCACCGCCCTTGGCGTGGCGTCGCTGCGGGGTGGTGCTGGGATCCGGCGTCCAGTCGGCCGGCAAACCCGGTGAATCATCTGTCACGGCGGCTCAGGTTAGTGGCGGAATCGGCTGATCCACCGTCAGGCGGGCTGTCGCCATCTCCCCCAAGCTCAGCACGGCACCGGGTTCCAGGGCTCCGGCAGCGACTGCGGCGTGTCGGTGACGACGTCGGAGGCGGGCACTGTGGCGCCCGTCGTCGTGGCGTGCGAACTGCTCGGTGACGAGCTGCTCGACGATGAGCCGTTCTTCGGCGTCCCGGCGGCGAGGAAGTGGCCGATGACCTGGTTCGCGTACGGCTCGGCGGCGAGGAGGGCGTCCTGGCCGTCGATGACCTGCGAGTACGTCGGCAGCACCGTCGTGACGAGGTGGGACTCGCTGAGTGAGTGGTACTTGAGCCCGAGCGAGATGAGCTGCCCGCTGCTGAACGACGAGTCGATGATGAGGTCCGAGACGGTCGCCCCGAGGAAGGAGTTGAGCTTGAAGACGTTCGGGAAGACTCCGTGCACCTTGTTCAGCAGGGCGTGGAAGAACGCCTGCTGGCGCCGGATGCGGCTCCAGTCGCTGGCGCCGTCATAGCTCCAGCTGTGGCCCTTGTAGTAGTAGAGATGGCGGCTGCGAACGAGGGCGAGAGCCTGGGCGCCGTCGATCAGCTGGCAGCCGGTCTTGCTGATGCTCAGCCCGGAGAGCTGATCCCGCACCGGGTAGCGGAAGTCGAGGGATATCCCGCCGAGGGCGTTCACCATGCCCTGGAAGCCACAGAAGTTCGCCATCATCACGTGGTTGATGGGGATGTGAAAGTTGTCTTGGATGGTCTCTACGAGCTGGTTGGGGCCGTTGTTGAAGGCGGCGTTGATCTTGTTGGAAGTGCCGGTGCCGGCGATGGGGACCCAGGTGTCACGCGGGATCGAGAGCATCTCCACCTGGTCGGTCGACGGTATGAGACGCACGACGATGATGACGTCGCTGCGCTGCCCGGTCTGGCTCGTGGGGGAGCCGAATGCCTGCACCCCCGCCGCATTCTTGGCGCAGGACAACGACCGTGTGTCCGAGCCGATGAGCAGGATGTCGGTCGGCTGGCCCGACTGCTGAGCGGTGAGCGCCGCCACGGCGACACGAGGAATGCCGTCCAGGCGGGCGTTGACATAGAGGTAACCGCCGGCGCCGGCCACGAGGATGATCGGGACGAGCACCCCGAGACCGACGAGGAGGCGGCGAGGCCAGCGACGCCCACCCCTGCCGCGGCCGTGCGCCTTGAAGGTGTTGCGGGCAGACGGTGCTGGCGAGGTGAACGAGGAGCGGTTGCGCCGCCGGAAGAGCTTCCGCTCCTTGCGCCCGACCGTGTAGGTCGCTCGGGAGCGCCCAGGAATCGGTGGTAAGTCAGCGGGCACGCCGGTCGAGGTTACCGATGATGCCGGCCGCGTTGGGGTCACCTCGCGGCCCGCGACGGGACGGGCCGGGCACTCAGCGTGCGCTCACGTGCTCCCGCCAGAGCAACAGGCGCAGCTGCAAGAGGCCGGTGGCTGACTCGAGGCTTCGGTGCCACACCGAGGTGCGAGGCGGCCGAACCTCGCGGACGTCGGCGGGGAGCTCGGCGACCCTCACGCCGGCCCGAGCGGCTCGCAGCACGAGCTCAACGTCCCAGAGAGCCCCTGTCATCTTGCAGGCTGCCGCCGGCGTCGCGCATTGTTCGCGGGAGAGGACTTTCATCCCGTGGGCATCGGTGACGGCCATGCGCAGCAGCGCCCGCATGGCGAAGGTGAAGCCGGCCGTGAGGACCCTGCGGGCGAGGGGGCGGCGGTCCGTGGCACCCGGGGCACGCTTGGAGGCAAGGACGATGCCGGCAACGCCGGCGTCGACGATGGCGACTCCCTTCTCGAGAAACCCGAGGTCGACGTAGTCAACGTCGAAGTTCACGACCACGTCGCCGCGAGCTGCCTCGAAGCCCTTCGCAACGGCGGCTCCGTAGTCCGCTGTCGGCAGTGTCACGAGCCGCACCTCCGGGTTGTCGGCTTCGAGAGCGGCGGCGATGGCGCCCGTGCCATCGGTCGATCCGTTCTCGACGATGACGAGCTCGAAGGGCTCGCGGCGTTCCCGCATCGCCTTCACGAGGTCGCCGACCGCCCGTTCGAGCAGGTCCGCCTCGTTGTGAGCCGGAAGCACGACGGACCGGCGGACGTGCTCGTCCCGCTCTGCGTCCTTCGTCACGGCGAGCCACCGCCCCGTGTGGGGGCGTCCGGGTCGTCCCACAGGATCGTCTCTCCCCAGACCGCCGGTGGCCGCGGTCCTGATGGCGGCGTGCTCGGGAGCGGGATCGGATTCGGCGGCGGGGCGAACGGGACGTCGGTGGGGTCGGGGCCGACGTCGACGGTGGGCCGGAAGACCAAGGCGCCGAGTCCGGCCAGGCCGGCGAGGGAGGCAGCCTTGCCGATCCAGTCGACCGTCGTCGTGCCGTAGGCGAGTGTGACGTGATGCGAGGTCGGGACGACGACCATCACGTTGGGCGTGGCCTCGTAGGGGCCAATCGCACCCGTCGCCTGCCAGTTGGGGAAGTACGGGATCTTCACGACGACCGGTGTGTCGAGTCGGGAGACGTCGAAGGAGATGGAGGAGTCGGTGACCGCCACATCGCTCACGCGCGTGCTCTTGGCGGGTACGGCGTGAGCTGGAGGCACGAGACGTCCCGGCGCCGCTCGTGGCCAGGACGCCGGACCGGACTGCGTGAGCTCGACCGGCCAGTACTGCTCCTCCTCGTACCAGGCGAGGCCGGTGGCCAGCCAGCTGCTGGCGCTCGACGGCTCCACCTCGGGGGAGTAGGTGAGGGACGAGACGAGGGGGGCGTTCTTGATCAGGTAGAGCTGCCAGACCGGATGCGGGTCGGACTGACCGTTGACGTCGCCCGGGAAGCCAGAGGTCTGGCCGATCTTGACGAGGGACGGGTCGGCCGCGGCGGCCGCTTCGACGGGTGGTGACATCGCGAAGAAGTACTTCACGCCCATGAACTGCAAGTGGCGGATGCCGTCAGGCAGGTTGAAGCCGGGGTAGCTGAGGCCAGAGACGGGATCGGGTGACTCACCGTTCTGGGAGACCTCGCTCACGTCGAGGAAGTGGAACGGCGTCGAGGTGGACGACTCGAAGTAGATGCCGTCTGTGGCTTCCATGCAACCGTTCGTGAACAGGGGGATGGCCATCATCGCCTCAGTAGAGCCGAATGGGTCCGTCGTCTCGGAGATGTACTCGTACTGCAGCCGCCCGCAGCCGTACTGAGCACCGGCGCGGTCCATCATGGCGATCATGCCCTGCCACTCTGGCCAGCCGCTCTTGCCCTGGAACCCCGTGTAGTTCCAGTTGATCCAGCCCTGGACCTGGATCTGGTTCCCGACGGGGCTGATGTCGGGAAAGGCGCCGATGAGGCCGCCCGCCTGTGCGCCCCCGGCGAGGCAGGCGACGGTGCCCACGACGGTGCCGACCGAGATGACCCAGGGGCTGGCCACCAGCAGGGTGAGGCCACGGAAGACCTCGGCCACGCCGTAGGCGGCCATGAGCGCCCCGAACAGGAACCAGAACGGCAGCCAGCGGCCGTTGTAGATGGCCCCTGAAGGCAAGAAGGCGAAGGCAAGGCCTGACGCGATGAGGGAGAGGGCAATCACGCAGGCAAAGCGGTCGCGGCGGGCGAAGGCGATGGCCACCCCGATGGCGACAACGGCGATGAGCGTGTCGCGGAGCCAGTCGTCGCCTGCCGGCAGGAGATTCGACCAGACGCCGACGATGCGGTTGTAGCCCATCGAGGCGCTGTAGTGGATGTCGGCGGCAAAGGGGAGCAGCCAGAAGGCGGCCAGGAGGCCACCGACGACTCCCACGGGGATGAGCACCTTGAGGGCGCTCAGCCGTCCCATGGAAAGAGCCAGCAGCACGGCCACGCCGGCGAAGGCGAAGGCGGGCACGATGTGGCAGAGCACGGTGGCGGCAAAGAGCATGGCGGCCAGCCATCGGAGCCGCCCCGTGCGCAGCGCGTACATGAAGACGCCGAGAAAGAGCACCCCGAAGCTCATCGCCAAGCTGAAGGAGAACTCCCCAGCCATCGTGGAGGTGATGTTGCCGCCGTCGATCGTGTAGGACGTGTTGAAGAGATAGGGGATCGAGGCGGCCGCCATGACGGCGGGCACCGGGCGCCGGAAACCGGCGAGGCAGCCGAAGGCCCAAACGCAGACCGGGAGCGTCACGGTGCCGAGAACGGTGACGAGCTTGAAAGCGACGGCATAGGGAAACACGAGGTTGAGAGCAGCGACGAACAGCGCTGGGAGGGGGAAGTAGAAGACGTAGAGGGGGAATCCGTCGAACCATTGCGGGTCCCAGCCCGTGATACGACCGTGGTTGAGCAGGTTGTGGATGAGGAAGTAGGGGGCGGCGACGTGACCTCCGTTGTCGCCGCCGACGTCCATTGATGGGCTGAAGAGCAGGTCAGGCCTCAATTGCCAGATAACGAAGACCGTGACGCCGATGATGGCTACGGCGCTCAGGGTCTTGTTGGCGACGTCGATGCCGGGCGACCGCTTTGCTGCCTGTGCGAGGGCCTGCTTGCGGCGCTGCAGCCATGACAACGGCGGCGGTTCGAGATCAGCCGGCAGACCCTCCTCGCCGCCCGGCAGCGTGCCGCTCCAGGCGGCGTAGGGATCGCCTGAGGCATCTCCGGCAAAGCCGCCGCCGCCGCTCTGGGTCTCGGCGTAGAGGTCGGGAGGCGGGCTCGCGGCGATCCCCCACGGCACGAACTCGGGGTTCCTAGGCGTCCCGACCGGCGGCACCACCGCCCGCGGATATGAGCGTTCGAGGTCCTCGTCGCTCATTTCAGGCCTGGCTCGCGCCGATTCTCGGCCCGCCGAATCGTCCTCGGCGGACCGGAAGCCCGGGCCCGGCCACCGAATGCACGGGCAGCAATCTATACGGGCGGCGCTCGCATCCGATTTCGCCCCACTCGCCGGAGGCCGGGGCCGAGGAAGGACCGGCGGCGTCGGGGGTCGGGGGGCGGGTGCTACCTTGGATGGGCAACGGGCCGTTGGCGCAGTCTGGTAGCGCACCTGCATGACGCGCAGGTGGTCGGGGGTTCAAGTCCCTCACGGCCCACTCTTGGCGACCTCGTCCTTGGGCTTGCCGGTGCGCTGTTGTTCGTGTTGGGCCGCCTGGCGGCAGCCGGAGGACGCCTTGCCCAGGAATGGATTCGTCGGAATCCGCCTGCCGTCGACAATGCGGAGCGACGAGGCGTGGGCGGCCGGTTTTTCCGTGCGGATGCGCCCGCCTATGCGGCAGTGACCGGGGTACTGTATTTCCGTGCAATTCAAGGTCGCACGGGCCCTTGTTTACGAATGTGCTGCTCGTGTCGTTGCACGGAGAGCCAAGGGCGTATGGAGCCCCTAGAGCCTCCGGCGCCACCCCGCGCCACACAAGGGCCCCGACACCGCTCTCAGAAGGCACGGGACGCGCCACGCAAAGGACTACGACGCCACGGGAACGTGTCAGTGCTGGTCTTGGTCGTCTACGGAGCCCTTGCCTTGCTCGCTTACTGGCCTGTCTGGCCCGGCGATCCGTATCGCCTTGCGGCGACAGGCGGCTACGACATAACTCAAAACGTCTGGTTCATACAGTGGGTGCCCTTCGCTCTAACCCACGGCTATAACCCTTTCTTCTCCTCGTGGGTCAATTACCCCGACGGTGTCAACGTCATCAACAATGCGTCCATGCCACTCCTGGGGTTCGTCACCAGTCCGCTCACGCTGGCGGTGAACGCAATCTCCAGCATGAATCTTCTCATGTGGCTGGCCTTTCCCCTCTCGGCCTTCGCTATGTACGTTGTCCTGAGACGCTTGCGTGCCTCCGACCTTGGCGCCTTCTTCGGCGGCCTTCTCTATGGGTTCTCGCCCTACATGGTGGCGCAAGGAGGCAGCCATCTGAATCTCGAGTTCGTTCCACTGCCGCCCCTCATCTTTCTGTGCGCCTACGAACTTGTCATTAAAGAATGCGAGAAACCGATTCGTTGGGGCCTTCTCCTCGGGCTCTGCTGCGCCGGTCAACTGCTCATCGCGCCGGAAATCCTGGCTACGTCGGCGACCATGCTGATCATCGGCCTCCTTCTGCTTGCGGCCCGCTACCCGCGCCTCGCTGTCGCGCGATTGCGAACCGCCGCACGCGGCCTTGCGGTGTTCGTCGTTCTCTTCGTCGCTGTGGGTGCTTATCCCCTCTGGTTCACTTTCGCCGGCCCGCAACATTTTATTGGTCGGCCATGGGGTTACAACAATGGCTTTCATAGCGATCTCCTCTCCGCGATCGTTCCGACAGACAATCAAGCGGTTGGGCCGCAACATCTGAAAGCTATCGGGACGAGCTACGTTTACAACGACGTAACGGAGAACGGTGGCTACCTGGGCATTCCACTGATCCTCTTGGCGAGCTGGTGGGTCGTGAGGTTCCGGAGAGATCTTCGCTTTGTGTGGCTGGGAATAATGACCGTTGTGGTGTACGCGTGTTCGCTCGGCGTGCAGCTCGTCGTCAATGGGCATGTTACGTCGGTCTGGCTGCCGTTCAACGTTCTCGACAGCCTGCCGATCGTCGATGGGGCCCTGGCGGTTCGGCTGTGCCTGTATGTGATGATGTTCGTCGCCGTGATTGTCGCATTGGGACTCGATGCCACCGTGGCGACATGGCGGTCGGCGGCGGAGGGGAAGCATCGAGGTGGCGAGAGGCTCCGTCGCAGGGCTGCCGTGGCGTCCTGCGTGTTGCTTGGGGCGGCAGTCGTCTCCTTGTGCCCGAGCTGGCCCTACCCGCTGCTGAGGACGGATCTACCTCATTTCTTCGAATCGGCCAGCGTGCGGGAGATCCCGATCGGCAGTGTGGCCCTCGTCTACCCGTATCCGAGTGATTTGGCCGCTGAGGGCATGTTGTGGCAGGCCGCATCTGACATGAGGTTCAAGCTTCTCGGCGGTTATGTCATGACACCAGGGCCGGGTGACGCTGTGAATCACGACGTCACCGTCCTGTACCCCGATACGGTGCAGGAGCTGTTTGCGTACCAATTCAGCGGCTTGAGGGCTCCCCGCATCTCGATTCGTGCCCTCTTGCAACTCGGGGCGCCGACCCTGCGGTCGTTCGTAATGCGTAACAAGGTGGCGGTCGTGATGGTCGACCTCTCGGCGCTGCACTCGGCGCCGATCGTGGAGCTTGTGTCCGACGCCTTCGGTCCGCCGCAGTTCGACGGCGGTGGCGTCATGATTTGGCTACGGCCGTGACGCTCGACCGAGCCGCCCCCTACGCCGGCAGCGGCGACGGTGCTCGCCCGATGCTGCGAGCCGGCCGGCGTGGCTGAACCCGGCGAGCTGGCTTCCGAGCGGTTGGCTGCCTGAGGTCAGCGGACCGCCGAGGGGGGCAATGCGGCGACGCGCTCCTCGAAGACGTGTGTGATCAGCTCGAGGGACCACAGCCCGTCGATCTTCGTCGGCAAGGTCTTCGTCTTCTTGCCGGAGAATTCGAAATACACCCCGAGCAGGACGCGCCCTCTTCGCAGGAAGACCGTGATCACCTCGAAGCTCGGCTTGCCTACGGTGGCGATCTTCTGGTCGTAGGCGAGCCGCTGCACGCCGGGGACCGACGGCCAGGACGCGTCGGGCCTCCTGAGCAACGTGGTCATGTTGGCCGGGGGACCCAGCGGCCCAATGACGTATCCGGCGGCGCAATGGGCGGCGGCCGATCGCAGCTCGGAGAAGACGGTGGCCGTGGCGGCCGGAGAGGTGTAGATGACGGCCTCGGTGCTGAGGAAGGAGGCTTGAGGGGTCGGCCCGACGTCTTCGACTTGCCTCCGGGCGATTCGGAGGTGCTCGCTTGCGAACGTCTGGTTGCAGAGGTCCAGGGTGACCTGCCCCTTCAGTTGATCGCCGCTCGGGATGAGCTGCACCCCGTAGCCCTTTGCGAGGTCGGAGGGACGCAGTGAGATGGATTGCAGAATCGCCTGCTCGGCGCGCGTGCCGGACGCAACCGAGGCAAGGAGGGCCCCGATCGGCTCGGCGGGCCGCGGGGCTGATATCGGCGCGGCCGTGCCCCAATGGCTGTAGGTCAGCGTGACGAGGATCCCAGACTCCGAGAAGTAAAGCTGCAACGGCCAGTACGGCGCTGTCGTCGAGACGTTGAGCGTCGCCTCGGTTCCCGCTGCCGACGTGGCAAGGAGGGGGCTTTTCGGTAGCTCGCCCCGCAGCTCGACGAACTCGGGTCGCGTCGCCATCTTCGTCACGTTGGCGAGGGCGAGTAGCCCGGTCTCGCCCTGCAGCGTCACGAGAGACCTGACGACCGCCGTGGCAGGCGATGCCGTCGCCGGCATGGAGACCCATTCTTGGGAGTAACGGGCCGCTTGCGCCGCCGAGACGCCGTAACCGACGAGCACGGCTGCGCTCCCTCTCAGGTAAAGGGTGGACCCGACGAGCTCGAGCTGATAGGTCGGATTCCCGGTGCGAACGTCGATGCTGCCACCCGTCCGGCCGACATCGAGTGTCTCGATGACACTCTGGGATCCGTTCTGTGTTTCGAACGATGCGTCGAAGGAGGAGGCCGTGCTGGCGTTGGCGATCACTTTCGAGAGGATCGTCGCAGCTGGTGAGGCGGAGAAAGACGGGGTGGAACGGCTCCGGAGCGCCAGAGGCACGCTGATGGCGGCGGCGACGATGACGATGACGATGGCCACGGGGAGAGGGCGCTGCCAGAGCGGCTTGTGAGCGCTCCGTAGAGGTCCCTGAACGGGGGGCGGGGTCGCCCCGGTTTGCGTCCAAGGGTCGTACTGCGCAGGCTGCGAGGGCGCTTCGTACCGGACTGGCGCCGAGACGCGGTCAGCCTTTGACGGCGTCCAACCCTGTGCCGGTCCTGAGATCGGCGCCGGCCCCCACCCGTGTGACGGTTCGAACGTCGTTGCCTGGCCCCAGGCCTGCGCTGGCCCGGGGGTGGGGGGCGGGCTCTCCGACGCGTCGGCCTCAGCCGGCTCTGCCTGCGTTGGCTCCGACTGCGTTGGCTCCGACTGCAGCCAGTGGCGTACCTCCGGGTGCGACTCCGGCGGATACCACTTGCCATCGGACGCCTCCCACCATCCGGGACCTTGTCCTGTGTCGCTCACTGCAGATGACCTCACTTCCGCCGGGCCACACCAGGATGCCACTCCCGCGCCGGGCACTTGTGCGTGCGATCGCGCAATAGCCTGCCGTGGGCGGCGCTGAGCTGAATCGCCGTGGAACGACCCTCGAGGAGTTGGGCTGAATGGGCTACGACGTCGCCGCCATCCGATCGATGTTCCCTGCTCTCGCCGATGGTTGCGCCTACCTCGACGGAGCGGCAGGCACACAGGTGCCAACCTCGGTGATCCAGGCCATCGCCGAGGCATATCGCAAAGGCTTGGGCAATCTCGGCGGCACGTTTCCTGCCAGCGCCAGGTCGGAGGAGATCGTCGCCGAGGCTCGGCGGGCCGTCGCCGACCTCGTTGGCGGGGAGGCGAGCGGCGTCGTCCTCGGCCCCAACATGACGACGCTCACCTACCGGATGTCGCAAGCGCTTTCCAAACAGTGGAGCCCCGGCGACGAGATCGTCGTTTCGAGGCTGGATCATGACGCCAACGTCCGACCATGGGTGCAGGCCGCTCAGCGAGCTGGCGCCGGCGTCAAATGGGCGGAGGTCGACGTTGCCACGGGCGAGCTGCCGGCCGGGCAGTACGACGAGCTCATCGGCGCCCGCACCAAGCTCGTAGCCGTCACCGCCGCCAGCAATGCCATCGGCACGAGGCCGGACGTTGCCGCCATCACGTCGAAGGCGCACGCCGCCGGCGCCCTCGCCTACGTCGACGGTGTGCACGCCACCCCTCATGGGCCGGTCGATGTCGCCAGCCTCGGGGCCGACTTCTACGTCACGAGCGCCTATAAATGGGCTGGACCGCACGTCGGGGCTCTCGTGGCGGACCCGGCGCTCCTCGAGGACGTCCATCCGGACAAGCTGGCGCCATCAGGCGACGAGGTGCCCGAGCGATTCGAGTGGGGGACGAGCGCGTTCGCCGACCTCGCAGGCGTCGTTGCAGCCGTCGATCATCTCGCCGGCCTCGACTCGGCCGCGGCGGGCTCTCGCCGGCAACGTCTCCGTGCATCGATGGCTGCCTCGGAGCGCCACGAGCTCGAGCTGTTCGCCCTCCTGCTGGCGGGCCTCGACGACTTGGGTGTTGTGACGACCTATGGGAGAGCCAAGCAGCGGGCGGCAACCGCCTATTTCAACGTCGCCGGCCAAGCGCCCCGTGCCGTCGCCGAGCACCTCGCCTCCCGGGGGGTCAACGTGTGGAGCGGCGACAATTACGCCTTCGAGCTGACCACGGCGATGGGGATCAGGGATTCAGGTGGGGCAGTCCGAGCCGGCATTGTTCACTACAACGACCAGTCGGACGTGCAGCGGCTCCTCGACGGTGTCGCCGAGCTCGTGTAGGGGGCGGGCTCGCCGGCGGGCAGCCGCCGAGCTTCACCAGGTGACGTCCCGTCCCGATCCGACCGCCCCGTGGAACGGCAGGGGCCGCAGCCTGAGCACGGTTCCCGAGCTGTCAGCCCAGACCATGCGGATCTCTCCTTCGTCGAGGCGCACGCGGGGGCGGGGGAGATTGCCGGGGGCGCCGATCACGGCACCCTCGCGGTTCGGCCAGGGCGCCTGTCGCACCCTCATCGAGAACATCTGAGCTTCGTCCATCATCTTCAGGCAGCCGCGCAAGGCTCGCTCGCTCACCTCCATCGGCGGCGGCTGAAAGATGGAGCGAAGGTTCACCTTCCTCACCATCGGTCCGTACCGCAGCACGAGGGCGGCGCCTTCGGCTTCGGCCGCGTACCCTTCGCCGAGGGCGGTTTCGAGCCGAGTTGCGACGCCCTGGACGAGACCCTCCCAGTCGAAGCCGGAAGCCATCCCGACTGCGAGCGGCCGCGCCATCGGCCCGCGCCACGGCATGCCGGGCTCGGGCAGCGGGGGGTAGGTCGGAGGCATCGCTTCTTGCACCCATGAATCGAAGTCGTAACCCTGGTCGGGGGGCGAGAACGCCTGGCGGCCTCCGTGCTGGCTGAGCGAGTCGGCGATGAAGCTGGCGATGATAGGAACGACGATGAGGCCGGCGAACACGATCGCCCAGATGATCCCGATGGCGATCAAGAAGAACACGTTCCAGCGGTTGACGATCGAGAGAACGAGCAGCACCGAGAAGAAGATGGCCACGATGAGCTTCGCCAGGGCGGCGCCGGCGCCGATCCCGAGACGGAAGCCGGGTCTTTGCGCCCGGCGGTGTGCGGTACTACGGCTCTCGGCTGGGCGAGCGTCCTCCACGTCGCCAAGGATCGCAGATAGCGAGAGCTAACTCCATCCACTCAGCCGGCTGCGCCGTCACCGTGAGGGTCGCGACCACGTCCAGGCATAGGCGGCATCCTCGATCGCCGACGCCGCTGCCGTCAGTCGCAGCGGGCGGAACGTGTCGATCATGACGGCGAGCTCGTCCGTCGACGGCTTTCCGAGGGCTCGCTCGACGCTCCCCGGCTGGGGGCCGTGCACGAAGCCAGACGGATGCAGCGAGATGGATCCCTTGCCGATGCCGGAGCCGGCCCGGCTCATGAAGTCGCCGCCGACGTAGAAGAGGACTTCGTCGCTGTCGACGTTGGCATGCGCATAGGGAACGGGCACGGCTTCGGGGCCGAAGTCGAACAGCCGCGGCACGAACGAGCACACGACGAAACCTTCGCCCGCGAAAGTCTGGTGGACCGGTGGTGGCTGGTGGACGCTGCCGACGATCGGCTCGAAGTCGTTGATGGAGAACACGAAGGGATAGAGGCAGCCGTCCCAGCCGATGACGTCGAACGGGTGGTGCGCGTACACGTAGCGCGTGAGGCCGGCGCCGGTTCGCACGAGCACCGGTACGTCAGTGCCCTCGGCGAGGAGCGGCTCAGCAGGCCCGCGTAGATCTCGCTCGGAGTAGGGAGCACCCTCCAGCAGTTGGCCGCGGGTGGAGAGATAGCGCGGCGGCACGCGCAGATGGCTGCGTGTGCCCACACACAGCATCCGCACCGCAACCGTTGCCGTCTCGTCCACGACCCAGCGATGCGTCGTGTGCGTGGGGATGACGACGTAGTCACCTTCGGATGCCTCGAGGCGTCCGAAGACCGACTCGAGGGTGATGCGCCCGGATTCGACGTACACGAGCTCGTCGCCGACGGCATCCCGGTACAAGGGGCTCGTCTCGGTGGCCGCGACGTAACTGATGCCGATGTCAGCGTTGCCGAGCAACAGCTGCCGCCCACCGATGGCGTCTCCTCCTTGCGGGCAGTCGTGCAGCCTGAGATGGCGAGGCAGCACGGGCGCGTTGTCGTGCAAGGCGTCGGGCGCAGACTCCAACAACTCGGCGGCGGTGATGGCCATGGGGGAGTGGCGGTGGTACAGGAGGGCGCTTTCCTCGGAGAAGCCTTGGCTGCTCATCAACTCCTCGGTGTAGAGGCGACCGCTCTCGTCGCGGAACTGGATGTGGCGTTTGCGCGGCACGGCGCCGACACTGCGGTAGTACGGCATCTCACAAGTTCCCGCGCAGGTCCTGCTCACGCTCGAGCGCCACGAAGAGCGCTTTGAAGTTGCCGTGGCCGAAACCCGTCGACCCGTGACGCTCGATGAGCTCGAAGAACACCGTCGGCCTGTCCTGGTTCATACGGGAGAAGATTTGCAGCAGATAGCCCTCGTCGTCACGATCGGCGAGGATGCCGTACTGCCGCAACTGGCCTACGTCGAGATCGAGGTCGGCAAAGCGAGTGCACAGGTCGTCGTAGTACGTATCAGGCACTCTCATGAATTCGATGCCGCGAGCCTGGAGCGCTTCGACGGAGGCGAGGATGTCCGCCGTGTTGATGGCGATGTGCTGCACGCCCGGGCCGTTGAAGAAATCCAGGTATTCTTCGACCTGGCTGCGCTTCTTGCCGGGGGCGGGCTCGTTGATGGGGAACTTGATGCGGCCGACACCGTCGGAGACGACTTTGCTCATGAGGGCGGAGTACTCGGTGGAGATGTCGTCATCGGTGAAGCCCTGGATCAGCGAGAAGCCGAGCACGTTCTCGTAGAACCCGACCCAGAAGTTCATGCGGTTCAGTTCGACGTTCGCAACGGAGTGATCGAAGTCGAGCAGCCCTGCAGGCGGTAACGGATCCGCCAGGGCGGCTCTCGGCTCGTAGCCCGGTGCGTGGATTCCCGTGTAGCTCCTCCGGTCCACGAAGCTGTGCACCGTCTCGCCGAAGGCGGCGATCGTGGCGCGGCGAACGCTGCCGTTCTCGTCCTTGTCCTCCCAGGGGTTCTTCACGGGCACGGCGCCCCGCCGCACGGCGGCGACGAAGGCGGCTTCGGCGTCAGCGACGCGCAGCGAGATGTCGCGCACGCCGTCCCCATGACGCGCCACATGTCGGGCTATCTCGCTGCCCTCGCGCAGTGACGACGTGATCACGAACCGCAGCTTGCCTTGCTGCAAGACGTAGGAGCACTGGTCCCGGAGCCCGGTCTCGGGGCCGGCGTAGGCGAGCACCTGGAAACCCCAGCCCGTACGATAGAAATGGGCAGCCTGGCGGGCATTGCCGACCCAGAACTCGACGGCGTCGACGCCGTCGAGGGCGAGCGGGTCGGTCTCCGCCTGGGAATCGGGGCGCTCGTTCATGGCGGCCGCCTCGTCGCGCCTGTGGGCGATGGTCATCGTGACGGCTCCCCGGCTGCATCGACGTCGTTGTCTTGCCAGCGACGTTATCCCGCGTGAGGACTCGCCAGGGTGACGGTGCCAGACCCAGGTGGGGAGTGCCCGCCTGCCCACAAGCGTGTCCGATTCCCGCCAGACCAGTGACACACCCCTCTGGGATACTGCAGGGGTGACCGCGCGCCTCTCCAGCCTCAGCCTTGCCGGGCCGACGGTTTCGAGCCCGGCTGTCGCCGGCGGTTCGGGCGCCTACGGGGACCACGAGCTCTGCTACCGGGCGCTCGTCGCCCGAGATGCCCGTTTCGACGGCTGGTTCTTCGCCGGCGTGACCTCGACGGGGATCTACTGCCGGGCGAGCTGCCCGTCCGTGAAACCGAGGAAGGACCACGTGCGCTTCTTCCCGACGTCGGCGGCGGCTCAGCGCGCCGGCTTCCGGGCCTGCAAGCGGTGCCGCCCCGATGCGGCGCCGGGCTCGCCCGAGTGGAATCGCCGCGGGGACGTCGTCGGGCGGGCGATGCGCTCGATCCACGAGGGCGTCATCGACCGGGAGGGCGTTGGCGGGCTTGCCCGCCGGCTCGGTTACAGCTCGCGACAGCTGCAACGGCTCCTTGTCGCCGAGGTCGGCGCGGGGCCGCTCGAGCTGGCTCGAGCGCAGCGAGCGGATACAGCTCGCGTCCTGCTCGAGACGACGGATCTTCGTATCGGTGAGATCGTCTTCGCCGCCGGGTTCGGGAGCGTCCGGCAATTCAACGACACGTTGCGTGAGATCTTCGGAGAACCCCCTCGAGCCTTGCGAGAGCGCGCTCGGCGCCGTGGGAGCGCCGGTGAGCGCCGACACGGCAGCGGCAGCGGGCCTCGGTCAGTGACTCTGCGGCTTGCCTACCGCCAGCCATTCCCCGTGCAGACATTGTTCAGGTTCCTCGCCGATCGTGCCGTCCCCGGAGTCGAGGAAGGCGACGCCAGTTACTACCGCCGGGCGCTCACCCTTTCGCACGGCGCCAGCGTGGCAACGGTGCACGACGGTGGTGACGGCGCCCTGCGGTGCTCGCTGCAGCTCGACGACCTGCGCGATCTCACGCTCGCCGTCCAGCGCATCAAGCACGTCTTCGACCTCGACGCCGACCCGGCGGCCGTGTCAGACGTGCTCGGTGGCGACGCCGTGATCGGGGCGGTCGTTGCGGCCTGCCCGGGGTTGCGTGTCCCGGGCCACGTCGACGGCAACGAGCTCGCCGTGCGAGCCGTGCTCGGCCAGCAAGTGAGCGTGTCGGGTGCCCGCACGCTGGCGGGGCGACTCGCCCTCGCCCACGGCCGCCCGCTTGCGCAAGCCGTCGGCTCCGTGACGCGGGAGTTCCCGAGCCCGCAGGCGATCGCTTCGCTTACCGTGGCCGAGCTGCCCATGCCCGCAGCGCGGGGGCGCGCCCTTCTGACGTTGGCTGGCGAGCTGGCGAGCGGTCGCCTGCTGCTCGACCGCACGGCCGACCGCGATGCCGTGGCGGCTCGCCTGCTGGCGCTGCCCGGCATCGGACCCTGGACCGTGGCATACGTGCGCATGCGTGCCCTTGGCGACCCTGACGCCTTCATGGCAAGCGACCTCGGTGTGCGCCGTGCTCTCGAGCGTCTCGGGCTTCCGGCTGGTGAGCGTGAGGCCATCGCCCTCGCAGAGCGATGGCGGCCCTATCGGGCGTACGCCTTGCAGTACCTCTGGGCCGGGCTGGGCGGTGGCACGGCGGCCGGCACGAACCGAGACGGCGAGGCACCCTCGCCCCGAGAGAAGGAGAACGTGACGTGACATCGATGAAGAACCCAGCGTTGGGCGACAAGGACGAGTGGTGGGTGACAGAGACGCCCTTCGGGGCCATGTTGCTCGTCGGCGACACGGAGTGGCTGCATTTCCTCGGCCTCCCCGGCTCGTTCGACACGGCTGCCATGGACCCAGATCGTCGAGCGATGCCACCGGCCGTCGAGGAAGCCGTCAACGAGGTCAGCGCTTACTTCGAGGGGGAGCTCCGGGCGTTCTCGTTGCCCTTGCAGCCGTCCGGCACGGAGTTCCAGCGACGCGTCTGGTTCGCCCTTGCCGACATCGCCTACGGCGAGACGGAGAGCTATGGCGAGCTGGCCGCCAGAGTGGGCAACCCAAAGGCCTGCCGCGCCGTGGGGCTCGCCAACGGTCGGAATCCGATCCCGCTCGTGCTGCCCTGCCACCGCGTCATCGGGGCGAACGGGAGCCTCACGGGCTACGGCGGCGGGCTCGATCTGAAGAAGTGGCTGCTGCAGCACGAGGCGCGGGTGCTCGCCGGCTAGGGCGGCGGTTCTTCGGCGGTCAGGCCTCGCCGTCGAGCAACCGAGTCGGCAGGCGCGTCTCGGTCATGCCGCCGTCATCGTTGCGCTCGATGCGCCAGGCTGACTTGCCGGGCAGCTCGGCCACGGCCTCGAGGAGACTCGTCCCGACGTAGTGCAAGCCGACACCGTCGTCGGTTGCGAAGGTGAGGGGCACGGCGCCGTCTGCCACGAGGCGCTGCAGGAGAGGGCGCCGCTGCTCCTCGCTGTCGTAGTGCACGCCATTGGCATACGGCACGAAGGCGAGCCCGTTCGTGACCGGCCGCAGCTCAGGCCCGAAGGAGTCTGTCGTGCCTCCGACATGCCAGCAGATGGAGCCGGCGCTCGATCCGGCCAAGACAACGCCCGCCTCCCAGGCCGCTCGCATGGCGGCGTCGACGCCGTGAAGGCGCCAGAGAGCAAGCAGGTTGGCGACGGAGCCACCCCCGACCCAGATGACGTCCATCGAGCACAGGTGCTCGGCGATGTCGTCGACGTTCGGCATCGGGAACAGCTGCACGTGGTAGGGCTCGACAGCTTCGCCGGCGGCGGCGGCGTAGCAGGCGGCGATGTTGTCACCGTTGTCGCCTGTTGCCGTGTTGAGGAAACAGAGCCGCGGGCGCTC